>CAUQIB010000005.1:0-146918 GCA_963518085.1 uncultured Veillonella sp.
TGCTTTGACAAATTCATTTATGTTTATATTATGACAATATCATATGTCGTTCATAGATTACGACATACTATGCAGGTTTATAGTTGTAACACAAATTTCCTTATGGTATACTACTCTTATAATTGAATAAATTAGATATAATATATCGATTCCATGAAAGGAGTATACTATGAAAGAAATTTTAGGTTTCCATTTACATCATTGTCCATATTGCGCGAATGCGTTCCGTGCTATTGAAGAATTGCAAGCAGAAAATCCTGCATATAAAGAAATCAAAATTAACTGGGTAGAAGATCAAGATGCTGTAGAATTGTTCAAAACACATCCATACGAATACTATCCAAACTTATGGTTCGATTTGGACAAGCAATATGAAGCACAACCTGGTGAAAGCTACGCACAAACAAAAGCTTTAATCAAAGCTGTGTTTGAGAAAGCGATTCAATAATCGATTTTACTTTCATCTAAAATACTATATAATAAAAGCAGATGCTATGGATGCATCTGCTTTTTTCTTGAGATAGTCGCAGATTTTTTAGTTTGCGTAAGGAGGATATATGTTGAATTTTGTGGCCTTAGATTTTGAAACGGCTAATGAAAGTAAGAATAGTGCTATTTCCTTAGCGGTAGTAACCGTGGAAGATGGTCGAATTACGAAACGTGGCTATAGCTTAATCAAGCCACCAGTGATGCAGTTCAACCAAGAGTTTATCGGTATTCATGGTATTCAACCAGAAGAAGTGTTAAATAAACCTACTTTTGACCAATTGTGGCCGGCTATTTATAACAATCATTTAAAAGGAAAACTATTGGTGGCTCACAATGCGAAATTTGATATCGATGTGTTGCGTGCTACATTGGACCATTACAATATTGAATGGCCTGATTTAGAATATACTTGCACCGTCCGCATTACACGAAAAGTATGGCCTGATTTGGTGAATCATAAATTGAATACCTTGGGTGGATTTTTAGGTATTAAATTTAACCATCACAATGCGCTGGATGACTCGGAAGTATGTGCCAAAGTAGCCATTGCAGCTGCCAAAGAAAAAGACGTGGACTCCATGCGAGGCTTGTTACATTTGATCAATATGAAACCAGACTCCTTCATCACCGACGAACGACGGGCCCAAATGGAAGTTAACCAAAGCGGAACACAAGATACCTTCTTTTAAAAATATTAGTATCTATTACATTTAGTCATACTGGTAATAATGTATATTTGTATACCTATAAGAATAGGAAGAACATAAGAAATAAAAGTACTTTGTATGATATATGAAAAAGATTATAGATATAGAAAGGACGAGGCTTATTCTATAAGGAAAATAAAGCGGAGCTAAGTACTAGCTATCTTTACAAGAAAAGATAATAGCAGATACACTACATTAGCTATCGCCCCTCTGAATAAGCCCCCATATGATTTACTCATAATTTGTCCATATTACGGAAGTTCAAATATATATTGATATGACAAAATAAAGAAAAAACAATGCCATATTTCCCTGAACGAACATTCAGAATGCAGTGAGAGAAGGGGAATGTGGCATTGTTTTGTATCATAGGATATCAAAAAAGTGGAAAAACATGAAAAAAGATTAAATTATGAGTAAATCATATAACTTATTATTTAATTAAGTATTGAAAAAAATCTTAAAATATGAAAGAATAGAGTATATAAAAATTTATCTTTATTTAGTTACATAATATAGCTATAGATTGGAGGTATTCCATGTCGGAATTACGATGGAATCCTTTATTGCGGACTTGGACAATGGTCGCTTCAAACCGTAAAGCACGCCCAACGATGCCAAAGGATTGGTGCCCATTCTGCCCAGGTATTAACAAAAAAGTCCCAGCAGATTATGATGTGTTGAAATACGATAACGATTTTCCTGCCTTAACGCAAACGCCAGAGGCTCCTTATGAGGATGGTAATGACTTTTACAAAAGCCAAGAAAACTATGGGAAATGTGAAGTTATCTTATATTCTCCAGAACATACTGCTAAATTTTACGAATTATCGGAAGATCATATTGTTAAATTGTTAAACCTTATTAAAGAGCGTCATAGCGAATTAGCAAAGGATGAAAAAATCAAATACATCTATCCTTTTGAAAATAAAGGCGAAGCGGTAGGTGTAACGATGCCACATCCACATGGTCAATTGTATGGCTATTCCTTTGTACCACAAAAGTTACAAGTGGAGTTAGACAGTGCGAAAGATCATCATCATGAACATGGTGAATGCTTATTCTGTAAAATGAATCAAGTGGAGAAAGAAAAAGATGCCCGTATTGTGGGAGAAAATGACTCTTTCTTAGCCTATATTCCATTCTTTACAGATTACCCCTATGGTGTATTTGTAGTGCCGAAGCGCCATATGAACTACATTACAGATTGCACAGAACAAGAAACCAAAGATTTAGCGCATATGTTAAAAACATTAACGGAAGCCTTTGATCGTTTATTTAATATGCCATTCCCATATATGATGGTATATCATCAAAATCCTGTGAATAGCCCTGAATATGTAGGACATGAAGAATATTATCATTTTAATATTCAATTTTATCCTCCTTTCAGAGAAGCGAATAAAATTAAATACTATGCATCTTCTGAAATGGGTGCATGGGCAGCAGCGAATACAAGTGCTGTAGAAGAAACGGCACCAGAATTGCGAAAACTATATAGTGAGGTTGAACAAGAACATGAATAAAGAAGAATTACAACAGCGTTTTCTGTCTTTCTTTGGAAAAGGTTCAGGAGATGTGCATTGTTATTTTGCGCCAGGTCGTGTGAATGTTATCGGTGAGCATCAAGACTATAATGGTGGTCATGTGTTCCCAGCGGCATTGAAAGTGGGTATCTACGGAGCTATCCGCTTGCGCGAGGATAGCAAGGTGCGTTTACACTCTGATAATATGGAAAAGACTGTGGTGGTAGATGTAAATGAACCATTACAATATAACTTGGAACACGATTGGGCTAATTATCCATTAGGTGTGATTCAATTCTTAAAGGATAAAGGTCACAAAGTGCCAGGTATGGACATATACTTCAATGGTAATTTACCAGCTGGTGCAGGGCTATCATCTTCTGCATGTATGCTAGACTTAACTGGTTATATGTTGCTTTCGGAGTTGGGCGTGTCTCCAATTGATCGTACAGAACTGGCAAAAATGGCCATGCATGTAGAGTACCACTTCGTAGGTGTAAAAGTGGGTATTATGGATATGTATGCTATTGCACATGGTAAAGAAGGCCATGGTGTCTTACTAGATTGCACGCATATGGAAAGAAAACTAGTTCCTTTGAACTGGCATGGACATACTCTTGTCATCATGAATACAAATAAACAAAGAGGTCTTGTGGATTCCAAATTTAATGAGCGCAAAGGTGAATGCGATGCAGCTCACGAAATTATCCGCAAACATAAGGATATCTCTGGTTTGGCATTGGCTACACTGGATGATTTAGATTATATTTCCGATGATGTGCTACTACGCCGAGCTCGTCACGTTATTACAGAAAATTTACGTGTCTTAGATTTCATGAAAGCTTTGGAAGCGGCTGATTTGACAGGCATTGCCCATTGCTTGAATGAATCCCATAGATCCTTACAGGTTGATTTTGAAGTAACAGGTAAAGAATTAGATACGATTGTTGATTTAGCGCGATCCCAAGAAGGTTGTATTGCATCTCGTATGACAGGTGCAGGTTTCGGTGGTTGTGCCATTGCCCTTGTAAAAGATGAGCATATTGAGGCTTTTATGAGAGCTATTCCAGAAGAGTACGAGAAACAAATAGGTGTTATCCCTAGTCTATATATTGCTGATATTGGTGATGGGGTGTATTCGCTGTAAAGGAGATAGAATCATGATAAAGCCACAAATAAGCAATGATGAAATTATTTTGAATTACATCAGGCGTCATGGCCCCGTATCAAAGGCATTGATTGCAAGACAAACCAAAATAACGCCTCCCACAGTGACTAATATTTGTACGAATTTAATTCGGAAAGGCTTGGTCTATGAAGACCGACAAGAACGGTCTGCATTGGGACGCCCATCAATGTTGTTAGACTTTAATCATGATATTGAAACCTATCTTATCGTTCATGTAAGAACGCATGCTATTGTGTTTTATGTAGCAACGGTAGGACGGCAAATTTTACATCAAAGAGAAACGTCAATTATCGGTTGTACTTCTGATGAAATCATGCAACATATGTATCGTGGCATGCAGGATATCTTCAAAGAAGGGTATACTATTAAAAGTATAGGACTCGTATTACGTGGCCCTGTAGATTCTGGTAAAGGAATTTCCATTTATTCTCCTAATGGGAAATGGAATAATATTCCTTTTAAGTATATCCTAGAAGAACGATTCCATGTGCCAGTGTATGTAGAAAATGATGTCCGTTGTTTGTCGACGGGTGAATATTACTATGGTAGTGGTAAAGAAATGGATAATCTCATTGTCCTTAAATTTAGTTATGGACTCGGTATATCCTTGATTTACCACGGTGAACTCTATCGCGGTTTTAATGATAGTGCTGGTGAAATTGGATATGGTGTGATTCGTCTGGATGAAGAGGGCAATGAAGTGCGCTTGGAAGACATTGCATCGGAAACATCAATCCATACGTATGTGATGGAACAAATGGAAAAGGGCCGATATACATCGGTGCAAGATAATCCATTAGTTGTGAACAAAGCATTTCGTGTAGAGCCTATTTATGAGGCTGCAGTAGAGGGTGATGAAGTGTGTTTAGAGGCGCTTTCACGGGTGGGTCATTATTTAGGCATTGCCTTAGCCAATATTGCGAACTTATTTAATCCAGAGCGGATTATTTTGAGCAGTGCTATGGGCAATGCGGTAGGAGTGATGGACCCAATTCTTAGAAACGTATTAGAACGCAATTCATACAAAGCGCACGCGATTAATATAGAATATTCCGGCAATGGGTCCTATTTTACATTGCTAGGGATGATTGATATTGTCAGTGCAAAACGAGCTGAAGAAGCTTGGTTACGGTAGGTACCACGACTAGAAGAGCTAGTCTTATAGGTATATAGGATATCTAAAAGGAGGATATTATTATGAAACGATCTTGGAAAGCAGCGATGCTTGCATCTGCAGCAGTAGGTGCACTTGTGTTAGGTGGTTGCGGAAGCGATCAAGGAGCAAGCGGTGACAAACCTCAAATTGGGGTTGCTATTTACAAATTTGATGACACTTTCATGAGTGGCGTACGTGCAGAAATTGACAAAGCTGCTAAAGACAAAGCGAAAGTGGATATCGTAGATAGCCAAAACTCCCAACCGACACAAAACGAAAAGATTGACTTATTCATTAATAAGAAATATAAAGCAATCAGCGTTAACGTAGTAGACCGTACAGCAGCAGGCGTTATCATCGATAAAGCAAAAGCAGCAAATATTCCATTGGTATTCTTGAACCGTGAACCATTGAAAGAAGATATGGCTAAATGGGATAAAGTATACTATGTAGGTGCGAAAGCTGAACAAAGTGGTGAAATGCAAGGTAAAATCTTAGCAGATTACTTCAAAAAACATCCTGAAGCATATCATAGTAAAGATGGTGTTATCCACTATGTTATGATCACTGGTGAACCAGGTCACCAAGACGCTGTACTTCGTACTCAATACTCTGTAGAATCCCTTAAAAAAGAAGGTATGAAAGTAGAAGAACTAGCTAGCGATACAGGTATGTGGGACCGCGTTAAAGGTCAAGAAAAAATGGCAGCTTTCTTGAGCCGTTACGGCGACAAAATTGATGCTGTAATTAGTAATAATGATGATATGGCATTGGGTGCTATTGAAGCTTTGAAAGCAGCAGGTTACTTCACAAATGGCAAATATATTCCAGTAGTAGGTGTTGACGCAACAACTCCAGCAGTACAAGCGTTGAAAGATGGCACTTTATTGGGTACAGTATTGAATAATGCTAAAAAACAAGGTCAAGCGGTGTTCAATCTTTCTTATGTGTTAGCTAAAGGTGAAACACCTAATAAAGATAATGTAGGATTTGATATTGTTGATGGTAAATATATTTGGATACCTTATGAAATCGTAACAAAAGAAAATGCGGATAAAATTTTAGGTGACAGATAGGAAAATGCAGTAAGGGGGCATTCGCCCCCTTTATTGTCTGATTAATAGGAGGAAAATGTATGGGCGAGTACATATTAGAAATGCGCCAAATTACGAAGGAATTTCCTGGCGTAAAGGCCTTGGATAATGTCACTTTCAAAGTCCGACCAGGCACCGTACATGCTCTAATGGGAGAGAATGGCGCGGGGAAGTCTACTCTTATGAAATGCCTGTTCGGTATTTATAAGCCTGATCAAGGAGACATTGTCATTGATGACGAAGTAGTAGAAATGACAGATTCCCGAAAAGCTCTTGGACTTGGAATTTCCATGATTCACCAAGAGTTATATCCTGTATTACAACGTAATGTAATGGAAAATCTATGGTTAGGTCGATTCCCAACCAAAAAAATTGGTCCTTTTACATTTGTGGACCATAAAAAAATGAAAGAAGAGACACTAGCCTTGTTCGATGAAATCGATGTAGATATCGACCCAGAACAATTAGCTGGTGATTTATCTGTTTCTAAGCTACAAAATATTGAGATTGCAAAAGCGGTATCTCATCAATCTAGAATTATTGTTATGGATGAACCTACCTCTTCTCTAACGAGTGATGAAGTAGAGCATCTGTTCAAAATCATTAACTCCTTGCGTAAAAAGGGAGTTGCGATTATATATATTTCTCATAAAATGGAAGAAATCCTGCGCATATCTGATGAAGTAACGATTATGCGTGATGGTCAATATATAGGTACATGGCATGCTGATGAATTAACTACAGATCTTATCATTCAACGAATGGTAGGCCGTGAAATGACTCAGTTATTCCCTCAAAAAACAAATACTCCAAGTGAGGAAGTATTGCGTGTAGAACATTTAACATCCGTAAACCCGCACTCCTTCAAAGATGTAAGTTTCTCTTTGAAGAAGGGTGAAGTTTTGGGAATCGGTGGTCTTGTAGGGGCGCAACGGACGGAAGTAGTTGAGGCTTTATTTGGACTTCGGGGTATTGAATCCGGTAAAATTTACTTACATGATAAGGAAGTTCGTATACGTCATCCTCGAGATGCTAAAAAATTAGGTATGGCGTTGCTAACCGAGGAACGCCGCGCTACAGGGATTTTCCCGATGCTTACTATTGTGGATAACACAACAATGGCTGCATTGCCCAAATATGAAAATAAGTTTAAACTATTGAATGATGAAAGACGACTAGACGATACAAAAGAAGGGGTAGCTTCCTTGCGAGTGAAAACTCCTTCTACAGATACAAAAATTCAAAGTCTTTCTGGAGGTAACCAACAAAAGGTACTGATTGCCCGTTGGTTAAATACAAATCCAGAAATCCTATTGTTAGATGAACCGACACGGGGTATTGACGTAGGAGCGAAATACGAAATTTATTCCATTATTAATGAACTAGCCTCTGCGGGTAAAAGTATCGTTATGATTTCCTCAGAAATGCCTGAGTTATTAGGTATGAGCGATCGCATTATGGTTATGAGTAATGGATATATGAGTGGCATCTTGGATGCCTATGAAGCGACAGAAGAAAAAATAATGGAACTAGCAACAGCTGGTTTAGTCTAGGAGGTATCGTATGAGCCAAGGTAAAGTAGGAAAGTTTCTTTCCCAAAATATTATCTATTTGGTACTAGTAGTACTAGTAGCGGCTATTTCTATGTATAGCCCAAACTTTTTATCCGTCACAAGTTTTCGTGATATTTTAATTCAGTCTTCCCCACGGGTTATCATCGCACTAGGTTCTGCTATGATTTTGATTACCGCAGGTTGTGACTTATCTGCAGGTCGTGTGGTTGGATTGACTGCTGTGGTATCTGCATCCTTAACACAGTTGCCAGATTATCCGCGTCCTTTCTTTGAACATTTACCAGAATTGCCGTTGATTCTACCAATTGTGATTGCTATCGTAGTAGGTGCTATCATCGGTTTAGTATCTGGTGTCATCGTAGCGTATTTAAAAATCGTACCATTTATTTCCACACTAGGCACTATGGTTATTACCTACGGTATTTGTTCCTTGTACTTTGATATGGAACCAAATAACTCCCAACCGATTGGTGGTTTACGTCCTGAATTTACACAAATTGGTACAGGTTCTTTAGATTTAGGATTTATGACGATTCCATACATTGTTATTATCGCCGCTATCATTTCCTTAATCATGTATGTGGTATATAATAAAACAATTCTTGGTAAAAACATGTTTGCCATCGGTGGTAATCCACAAGCAGCTGTGGTATCTGGTATCAATGTAGCAGTAACATTGGTGATTATCTATGTTATCGCTGGTGCCTTATATGGCGTGGGTGGTATCTTGGAAGCAGCCCGTACAGGTGGCGCTACTAATAACTATGGTAACATGTACGAGTTAGATGCTATCGCAGCATCTGTTGTAGGTGGTGTATCCATTACTGGTGGTATCGGTACTGTACCAGGTATCATCGCTGGTGTACTGATTTTTACAGTTATTAACTACGGTTTAACATTCGTTGGTATGGGACCATACTGGCAATTGATTATTAAAGGTTTAATCATTGTTGTAGCAGTTGCCTTCGACGTACGTAAATCTATGGCACGTAAATAATCTAATATTGAATTGATTAGCCCTCGGCTTTCGCAGTATTGTGAAAGTCGGGGGTTTTGTGTTTTTGTGTGGTTCTATTACTATTGACAGATTAGGTTGAAAGACTCATTACAGTATTTTGTAATGAGTTTTTGTAATATTTGATATTGTAGAATGTGTTTCAAATAAGCTCTACAAAATGTATATAATCATATAAATATAAATTATTATCCGAATGAAAATGTTATACGAATTGTATAGTATGTATTTTATAAGCTTTATAAATTATGGATATATCAGTATTTGGTATAGTTGATGATGTAATAAATAGAAAAAAGAATTTCAGTTTTTAATGTAAATATTAATAAATATTCAATCTTGAAAAATGCGGGGGGGGGGGGGGTATTGTATACATTGTTTAAATATGTAATTATACCAATTTTAGATATCAAGTTGAAAATTATTGAAAAAATCAAAATTAGACTATATAATTGGGATAATAAAATTTAAATATAGATACAGTAAGAAATGCAAGACCTTAATAAATTCATAAATATAAGTAATTCTATGTATTAACCGACTATAGCTTTATCACAGATCGAGTTATAGTCGTTTTTTATAAACATATATATACAAAGAGAATATATATTATCTATTTGTGTATTGGTAGTTTGGAATAAAGGAGAATGGAGATATGTCAATCAATCCTATGTATAAAGTTATTTGAATCTAGCCTAAATACAATCCCAGTATTTGATGAAATCGCTTTAGGTATGTTCAAGATGATAAGTATAAGACCTAGCCGAGCAAGATGACTAGATCGGAAAACGAGGGTAACAACATGAAGAAACAAAAAGTAGCAGTATATGTAGCAAGTATGTTAGTGTTGGGAAGTCATGCAGTAGGTTATGCAGAGGGAGATTCCCATTTTGTAGAAAGTGGCCAAGTAACAGGACAAAACTCTGTAGCCATTGTAAACACATCTTCAGTGAATGGAGAGTCTGCCATTGCAATAGGAGATGCTTCTAAAGTGGAAGCTAATCAAGCTGTTGCTATCGGTAAAGGTTCTAAAGCTGCAGTAGATGGAGGCGTGGCCTTAGGCGTTGATTCTAGTGCCGATAGAGCGGGAAAACAGGCATCCTTTATTGGCTATAATCCTATGAGCAATACACACTATAAGGTGGGTGAAGCTGGAGCGGATAATCCAAAACTTGAAACCTTATATGAAACGATTCGTCAAGCTAATTATAAAGTGCTACAAGCGGAAGAAGAAATTAAAAGAGCAGAAGCAAGTCACGATGCTACAGTTATAGCAACTGCGAATGCGCAGAAAGCAAAGGCAGATCAAGATTTGGTAGATGCAGAGAATGCTTATACAGCAGCAATAGAAGAAGCGAATAAAGCAGGAAATGATGCTATTAGTAGTGCTTGGAATGCCACCGATGGAGCCGTATCTGTAGGAGGACCAAAAGATGGAAAACAACATACTCGTCAGATTATCAATGTAGCAGCTGGTTCTGAAGATACAGATGCAGCTACAGTAGGACAATTACGAGTGCTTCGTAATCGTTTAGAACGAGAAAAACCACGGTATAGTTCTATTAAAAGTCGAGACCTTGGTGTAGATAGCAATGAAAATAATAATGGTGCTACTCAAGAAGGTGCTATTGCTATTGGGCCAGGAGCAAAATCAAAAAGTGAAAATGCCATTGCTATTGGGCGTAATGTACAAATCGGTCAAAACTCTAAAAATACAGTAGCTATTGGTATTGGAATTGATAAGGCGGGTGCGAGAAGTGTAAATATTGGGGAAGGTACAAGTACATCAGGTGAAAATAGTACAGCTGTGGGTCAAGGTGCAAAAGCAGGAGATTCTGCACTGGCTATCGGGGGTTCAGCTAAAGCTGAAAGTAAGAATAGTGTGGCAGTAGGTCGTACGGCTACAGTTGGAAGGAGTGCACTAGGAGCTATTGCGCTAGGTGACTCAGCAAATTCAGATGAAAGTCAGTCTGTCAGTGTGGGATATAGTGCACATGCGTATCAATTTGGATCTATTGCAGTAGGGGCTCAAACAGAGACCCATGGAAATGGATCTATCGCTATTGGTCATAATAGTAAAGTTGGAGAAAGTGACAATCAAGCATACGCTGGAATCAGTATTGGGATGGATGCTAAAACAGTAGTTAGAACTGGTGTTGCCTTAGGCACAGGATCTTATGCAGATCGGGCTGTAAATTCTACGTCTAATCGGGGGTATGATCCATCTTTACATGGGCCTCATTTTGCCGATGCTACGGCAGAGGCAGCAGTAGAAAGGTTAGAACGCAGTAAATGGAAAGCCACTGACTCAGCCGTATCTGTAGGTGACAGTCGTACCGGTTATCATAAAACTCGCCAGATCATTAATGTGGCAGCTGGTGGAGAAGATACAGACGCTGTCAATGTAGCGCAATTAAAAGCTTTAGAAAAACGTAATACAATCTTGGCAGGTAATGATGTGCCCTTTAAGGCAGATGGTACGGTATCTGATGCCACACCGGATACACGTGTATATACGCCAGGGGATAAAGAAATTAAAATCCAAGGTAAGGCGAATACTGTGTATGGATTGGCTCCACAAGTAGGCGCTAAAGCTCCTGATGGTAAAAGTGACTATGCAGCGCCAACGTTATATAGCTCTGATAATTTGATTACCTATAAGGATCCAACTGACTCTATTTTGCGTATTGGTTTATTAAAAACTCCGACCTTTACGGGGGTGAATTTTGATAATCCTCTTATGAATATTTCATTAGGAAGTAATGATAAGGGGCATTTAACATTGACTACTAGTAGTAAAGGCGATGGTGCAACATCTACAACAAGCCCTGTATTGACAGTCGCTTCTTTAAAGGATGTATTAAAGGCGGAATCAGGTATTAAAATTACTGAAAAGAATGAAGGAGACTACGGTAAAACATATACATTTAGCTTGAATAAGGCTGAGTTGAAAGGAGACCCTGATTTCAAAGGAGATAAAGGTGACAAAGGCGACAAAGGTGACAAAGGTGAAACTGGTGCCACAGGAGCTAAAGGCGACAAAGGTGACACTGGCGCTACAGGAGCCAAGGGTGATAAAGGCGAGACTGGAGCAATAGGACCAAAAGGTGAGGATGGTAAATCTGCCTATGATGTATGGAAGGACATGCCAGGAAATGGCGAAAAAACAAAAGAGGACTATTTGAAAGCTATAAAAGGTGAACAAGGTATACAAGGGGCACAAGGTCCACAGGGTGAGCGAGGGCTACAAGGTGAAATCGGAGCTACAGGACCAAAAGGTGAGGATGGTAAATCTGCTTATGAAGTGTGGAAAGCACAAGATGGACATGCAGGTAAGAGTGAAGCAGAATACCTAGCATCCCTTAAAGGCGACAAAGGTGATACTGGAGCTACAGGGGCCAAGGGTGAGAAAGGTGAAACTGGTGCCACAGGAGCTAAAGGCGACAAAGGTGACACTGGAGCAGCAGGTGCTAAAGGGGAAAAGGGTGAAACCGGAGCAGTCGGTAAAGATGGAGCTGCTGGTAAATCTGCTTATGAATACTGGAAAGAAATCAAAGGTAATGAAAATAAAACAGAAGATGATTTCCGAAAAGCTTTAGAGGGTGGAACCAAAATCAATACGCAAGAGCACGAAAAATTAGAGCATCAAATCGGTGAACTTGGTAATGATCTACAAGAGTTGCGCAAGGAAAGTCGCAATGGTGATGCCTTAGGTGCAGCTTTAGCAGCATTAAAACCAATACAATACGATCCATTAGAACCAACACAATTTATGGCTGGTATCGGACATTATAAAAATGTGAATGCTCTGGCTATTGGTATCGCCCATTATACAAAAGAATCTACCATGGTCCATGCTGGTGTATCCATGGTGCGAGGTGCTACAATGATCAATGGCGGTGTTACCTTTAAATTTGGTAATAGTCCAGAGAAAAAAGCGGTGCCAGAACGTTATCGTAATGGTCCGATTTCCTCTGTACTAGTCTTACATGATGAAATGGTAGCTATGAAGGAAGCATATGGCCGTGAGATTACAGTGTTGACACAAGAAAATAACAATCTACGACAAGATATTGCAGTATTGCAACAACAAATGCAAGAATTGCGAGCTATGGTTCATCAATAGGGTAAAAGTAATTAGTTTCATACTGTTGTATTCGGCATCAGTAGATTGATTAGAAAAGGGGCCTTAGGGACCCTTTTTAATATCTTACTATATGCAAAAATGAACAGAGGCAGGTTGATCGAATCAACTTGCCTCTGTTGCTGTATAGTTAAGTATGTATGATAGTTGTTAGTGTTTATTTTTATTTGGAGGAGTCTATTCTAAGCGGTTCTACTAGAATGCTGGAAGAATAGCGCCTTTGTATTTGTCTTCGATGAATTTTTTAATTTCTGGGCTTTGTAGAGCTTTCACTAATTTAAGAATTTCATCGCGTTTTTCATCGCCTTCACGAACAGATACAATGTTTACATATGGGGAATCTTTAGATTCCAAGAATAATGCATCTTTAGTTGGGTTCAAGTTAGCACCTAATGCAAAGTTTGTGTTGATGACAGAAATTGTGGAATCATCTAATGCACGAGGTAATTGAGCAGCCTCTAATTCAACAAATTTTAAATGTTTAGGGTTGTCTTTGATATCTTGTACTGTAGCAGAGATGCTGTTAGGATCGTTTAATGTGATTAAACCAGCTTTGGAAAGCAATAGCAATGCACGACCACCATTTGTTGCATCGGATGGAATAGCTACTTGAGCACCATCTTCGATATCTTTTAAGTCTTTAATTTTTTTGGAATATACACCCATTGGTTCGATGTGTACTGCACCAGCTGTTGCAATGTGTGTACCTTTTTCTTTGTTGAAGTTTTCTTGGTAAGGAATATGAGCGAAGAAGTTCGCATCAAGTTCTTTATCATTTAAGGCAACGTTTGGTTGTACGTAATCGCTGAATTCAACAATTTCCAATTTGATGCCTTCTTTAGCAAGGATTGGTTTTACTTGTTCTAAGATTTCAGCATGTGGTACTGGGGAAGCACCAATTTTCAATGTTTTTGTTGGCTCGGAACCAGTGGAGCTAGTGCCAGTGGAACCGCAGCCACCTAATAATAAGGCAGCGCCTAATACAGCTGTTGCTGCTAAACCAAATAATTTTTTCATAAGTTATCTCCTTTTCTTTTGTGTACTTACATAGTGAATTTCTACTTGCTTAGTATAGCAAGACTTTGGTTATAAGTAAAATATGTTATACATCTAAGCTGTTATAGTTATAGACTATGAATTATATAACTGCTATCATAAAAGTAATAAAAAACTCCCCTCATAAAGAATGCTAATTCATAATGAGGGGAATTGTTATTTTTATATCTGGGTACATATATGCATGTCATAAAAATATATACTAGTATTATATAATTGTATTACATAGAAGACCTATGGCCCACAAGAAATGGTACAATGTACAAGATATAGACGTAAATTTCATAGCCTCATTTAATCGTACTGGATCCGCATAGGTGTTGAAGATATGGATGACTTTCATAGCCGGTAGGAGTGAGAGTAACGCCAATAGGGATGTCCATGGGATAGTGCCACATGTCGCCCAGAGGACTAGCCATAGGGAACTAATGAGGAAGAGTGCTCGTAAGAGTTGAAGTCCTCTTTCACGGCCTAAGAGAATGACTAAGGTGCGACGACCATGGTTAGCGTCGTTGGTGAAGTCTCGCAAATTGTTGGTCATCATAATGGCACCGATTAAGATGGTGGATGGCACCGCAGGGATGAGATAGGTCCAGTGTAATGTATGAATCCAAGCGAAGAGGGTGATGCCCATGATAGCAAAGCCCATGGCAAGACCAGAGGCGAGCTCACCAAAAGGAGTGCGAGAAATGGGTTTAGGTCCGCCAGAATATAAAATACTAGTCATAATACAGAGCATACCCACAGGAATGTACCACCAAGTGATAGCATTAGCGAGGGCGATGCCTAGGATGAGTGGAAGTATAGTCGTGATGTACCCCCAATGCTTAATCACACTAGGGGCGATGCCATCACGGACGATGGAACCACTGTTTCCCGCAACTTGTGTGAGATCAAGACCTGATTTAAAGTCGAAATATTCATTCCAAATATTAGCGGCGATTTGTGCACTTAACACACAAATTAAAATGCCTAGAGTATAGACTAAGGATAGCCAAATAGGTTGTACGGTTTTAAATTGCGTAGCCCCCATAGCAGCGCCTAAAACAACGGGGCTGAAAGCAGCCGTTAAGGTGCGGGGACGAATTAATGCAAAAAATTGTGACAGATTCATAGTCATCCTTTCATCATTAGGAGTTATATAATATATGGTATCATTCTAACCTAAATAAAAGATTATGACAAACTCTACGATAAAAAAAGAATTATACATGAAATGTATTAGTGGAGTATAATAGAAGGAAGTAGACGATAGGTATATATTCAAACTGTCATAGAAAAGTGCTTAGTATATTATAGGGTGGACCTATAAGAATAGGAGTTATTCATGATTACACATGCTCTATTAACAGATATGTATCAATTTACCATGATGCAAGGTTTATTTGCACAAAACAAACATCGTACTCGTTGTGTGTTCGATCGCTTTTACCGAATAAATCCTTTTCAAGGAGCTTACACGGTGGTAGCCGGATTGGAACAAGTTATCGAGTATGTGAAAGGCTTGCGTTTCTCAGAGGAAGATATTACCTATTTACGTCAAACGGGTGTGTTTACAGAAGAGTTTTTGGAATATTTAACAACATTTCGTTTCACCGGCACCATCTATGCAGCGCCGGAAGGGTCGGTTGTATTCCCGGGAGAAGTATTACTTCGAGTAGAGACGGCCAAGGATGAGGGTATTTTAATGGAAACTGCCTTGTCGATGTTCTTGAATCATGAGTCTTTGATTGCTACAAAAGCTCGTCGTATTCGCTCCGTCATCGGTAAGGATGGGGTAGCAGAGTTTGGTATGCGAAGGGCCCAAGGGGTGAGTGCTGCTGTGCAAGGTGCTAGAGCGGCTTTCATAGGTGGATTCGATAGTACGAGTGATGTGTACAGTGCTGCTTTGTATGGCATGCGACCAGTGGGAACCATGGCACATAGTTGGGTCATGAGTTTTCCTACTGAAATTGATGCGTTCCGTTCCTATGCAGACCAATACGAAGACAATTTGGTGTTCTTAGTGGACACCTATAATACACTACATAAAGGGGTACCTGCGGCCATCCAAGTGTTCCAAGAAATTCGTGAACGCCGGGGCGGTACGATGCCATCCATCTATGGTATTCGCTTGGATAGCGGAGATTTAGCGTATTTATCCATTGAGGCACGCAAGATGCTAGATGAGGCGGGGTTCCCAGAGGCATTAATTTTTGCTACCAATGATCTCGATGAATATAAAATTGCGGACTTGAAACAGCAAGGGGCTGCCATTACTGCTTGGGGTGTGGGAACTAAACTGATTACTGCTGATGAAACACCAGCTTTAGGTGGTGTATACAAATTAGCAGGTCAATGGGAAGGTGAGACCTTTATGCCAGCTATGAAATTCTCCGATAATATTGAAAAAGTGACAAACCCTGGCAAGAAAAAGGTATTACGCCTCATCAATACACGAAATAACAAACTCATCGGCGATTTAATCTGTTTGGACCATGAAACAGTGGATACCACACAGGACTATGTGTTTAAAAATCCGCTTCACCCATGGAAACAAACAGTGTTGAAAGCAAATACTTTCAGAGTACAAGAACTATTGGTACCTATCTTCGTAGATGGAGAATTAGTGTACGACGTACCAACCTTGGCACAAGTAAAAGCCTATGGAGAAGAACAAATTCAATTGCTATGGCCAGAATTTTTGCGACTTCGCCGAGCACCAGAGGTGAAAGTCAACATCAGCGAAGAATTGCATCAGTTGAAATCTAAATTATTGTTGGAAAAAGTGGGAAATCCTGGTTAGGAAGGAGTTAGTATGAATTGGAAATGTATAATGGCTAGTGTAGCGTTAGTAGGAACGATGCTTTCAGGACATGCAGCATCGATTACATTGGATGGGCAAGGTAGTGTAGAGTTACCTAGCTATGTTTCGGTAGTTAACCATGATGATCTCATTGATGGTGGTTTAAAAAAAGAAAATACGGTTCGTGAGGTAGGTTCTAATCATTGGCATATAGATGAAACAGAGGCTAAGGTGCTAGATAAAATTGTCAAAGATGTGCTTCAACGGGGACAACGCTATCAG
Organism: uncultured Veillonella sp.; assembly: GCA_963518085.1. Taxonomy (GTDB): domain Bacteria; phylum Bacillota; class Negativicutes; order Veillonellales; family Veillonellaceae; genus F0422. The sequence continues at coordinate 17,018 of CAUQIB010000005.1, forward strand.
TTGCAAGGGCGTGATGAGCGGGGCTTACATACGGCAGAGTTGATACACCTTCATATGACAGGTGCTGAAGCGGCTGAAGTATGGAAGATTAAATATAAAGGAACGACGATAACGCCACAATCTGTAGGAGACATATTATATAATAAAACAGTGAAAGAAGTACAAAATATTGGACTTTACAATATGGATCTTATGAGAGGAAAGCGGTTAGAAAAGAATGGCGCCACTTTAGCTCCCTTCGTTATAAGTACTAAGCCAGAGTTCAGTAGTACTGAGATTTTGAGAGCTGTATTACCACTGGTAAACGTAAGATTTCTGGATGGAGAGATGATGAAACCTGTGCGCCTACAAGGTGATAAGGGATTGTATACGCATGGTAGAGTACAATTAGATGTAGATGGATTTGTGTTACCTGCGTATATTAGTTTTGTAGGACGGTATGGTCAAGATGGGGTATCTATCACATGGGTCACAACGGCTGATACATCGAGAGCCTATTGGAATCCTGTTATCAAGAGTCTGTTAGGTGTGAAGGGAGAATAAGTCAATGAAATTTTGGAAACAAACGGGACTGGCTATCTTAGCGACTAGCCTTATGATGGGCTATGGACAAGTGTCAGCACAGGTACATGATGATACTTATAGTGCAATAGCTAGTACTAAGCCAATGCCAAAGGGAAAAGTAGGAGTTCCTTCAGGCACTATCTTAGATGCCGAGAAAAAACGTCCAACTGGTGACGAAATCGTGGCAGAGTTCGATGCACTACTAGAGCAGAATCCATTGATTGATTTGCGGCAGACAATAGGACCAGAGATTACTGTTAAACAATTGTCTTCTTCAAAGTTAGCTCAGGTAGGAAAAGGATATGTGTATGCTAACCTAGGTGCAGTGGGTACTACCGTTGGTAAAGTGAAGGACTATGCACGAATGCAGAACATGAAAGAAGGACTTAAGCTAGGCCGTTATATGGATGTCTATGAATTGCAAGGTGCGGACCAGTATGGTGTAAATACAGCTTGGGTTCTTGTATTTCCACTGCCTAAAGAGTTGCTGATGAGTTCATTAGAGTCATATGGAAAAGAGGGATTTTCACCTGCGAAAATGGAGGCGTTTACAAATGACACGAATGCCTTTTTAAAGGAATATCATGTTAATATTTTAGAAGATAGAGATATTGATTATTCTCGAGATACAATTCCAACAAAGATACGATTACGGAATTTAGAGCCATTACATACGTTACCAAATAGTAAATATGGTACAATGACAACTGCGGGAACTATGACCTATGATATAAAAGGGGTTCAATACCCTGCCTTTTTGCGGATAGCATTAGTGGGAACGCCAGAGTATTTAACAACGATTGTAATGGGAACTAGTGAAGTGGAAGGAACATTCTTTAAACCATACTTCCTACAAATGTTACAACATATCAAGTAAGCTTAATTGTCCACAAAATCGATATGCTCGATAGTCAATAAGGCTCTCTTAATGGACAGCCCTCCGGTGTACCCCGTGAGGGCGTTTCCTTTGCCTAGAATGCGATGACAAGGGATGATGAGAGAAATCGGGTTAGCACCAACGGCAGATCCGATGGCTTGGGCTCCTTTGGGAATAGGGGAGTTAAAGACACGTTGGCTCAACTCACCATAGGTAAGGGATGTGCCGTAGGGAATGTGCTGTAAGTGGGACCACACTTTTTCTTGGAAGGCTGTGCCTTGTGGTGCTAAAGGTATGGCGATTGTTGGTATCTGTCCGCCGAAATATTGGTCTAGCCACTGTATAGTTTGTCGTAAAATGGGTGAGGAAATAGTTTCATCTATGATTACTGGTTCTAAAAAGTGTATAGATTGGGTAGGGAAGGTGAGTCCTACTAAGGCAGATGTGGTGGCATATAGTGTGAGAGTGCCCAAAGGGCTTTCATAATGAGTATAACAAATAGCCATAAGAAATATCCTTTCATCCTAGAGGTGAATATAGTACAATAAATGTATGAAAAATAACTACATTTGCTAAGCATAACATGCTATACTATTGTATATTATATGACGTATATATGAAAGGAGATACGATGAAACAGATACATACAGAACAGGCGCCAGCAGCATTAGGTCCATACTCGCAAGCTTATGTAGCGAATGGATTTGTGTTTATTTCTGGTCAAGGAGGGATTGACCCAAGTAAAGGGGCTCTCGTAGAGGGCGGCGTTGAAGCGCAAACTCTACAAGCAATGAAAAACATTGAGGCTATTTTAAAAGAAGCAGGTACGGATTTTTCTAAAGTAGTAAAAACGACTTGTTTTTTAGCAGATATAGATGATTTTGCTAAATTTAATGCCATTTATGCAGAATATTTTACGTCTAAACCTGCTCGTAGCTGTGTAGCGGTCAAAACATTACCAGCTAACTTCCTGGTAGAAGTAGAAGTGATTGCTTTAGCAGAATAAAAGCATTACATCTACCTTAGGGCATTGGAATGTTTAAAAAGCTGTTACATTATGCGTACTTGTTAATGTAACAGCTTTTTGCATATTCGATATGCGGTATAATGGTGAGGATAGATTAGTAGTTTTGTATAGGTGAAAGTATGACACAAAAACCAAAATATGTAAGTACTTTAAAAACATTAGTATATACCACTGTAGGAGCCACTGTTTTTGCGGTAGGGGTACAGGGATTTATCGTTCCCCATCAATTATTGAGCGGGGGTATTAGTGGACTAAGCTTGATTATTTATTATGTGACTCAAGGTATCTTGAGTTTAGGGTCGATTAACTTTTTGTTAAATATTCCAGTCTTATATGCAGCCTGGAGATGGTTAGGTCCATGGCATCTAGGAGTCACTTTGTTCGGGACTTTATTTATGTCTATAGTCATTAACGTATTAGCGCCTTTATCCACTTTGGGATTGACTCATAATCCGATTATTGGTGGTATTTTAGGGGGCTTATTCTCTGGGTTAGGCCTAGGTATTGTGTATCGTGGCGGCGGAAATACGGGTGGTATCGATCCCATTGCGTTGATTATTAGAAATCGTTTGGGGCTACAAATTGGTAGCATTTTATTTTCTATTAATATGATGATTTTGGTAGCAGGTGCTATTTTGATTAATATTGAAGCAGCAGCTACAACCTTAATTAGTACCTATTTATCAGCGATGGTGACAAATAAGGTAATTAGTGGATTTAATCAACGGAAAGCGATGTTTATTATTTCTTATAAACCGGTGACGATTTGTAATGTCATTATTGATAAAATTGGCCGTGGTGCTACGATTTTAAACGGAGAAGGTGCCTATACACATCAACCAAAACAGGTTATTATGGTAGTAGTCAGTTTATTGCAAGTGGCTCGATTGAAAGCGGCCGTAGAGGCAGAAGACCCGACGGCATTTATGGTTATCACTGATGCGGCGGAGGTTATCGGCACGGGTTTCTCAGCAAGATCTACGAATGGTGCGGTAGAACGGGTATTGCAAACCTGTGATCCAGTGAAAGCGGCGGAAGCGGAACAAATGATTCATGAAGTACAAATTGCTAGACATGAGATTCCTGTGGAAGAAGAGAAGGAGAAATGATAATATGGCACATCCATTAGCAGGACAACCTGTAAAAAAAGAAGATTTAATTCATGTAGATACAATTGTGAAAGACTTCTTTCGTATCGTTCCTAAGTATGAGACTCCAGAAGAGCGGGTAAGCTTTGGTACGTCTGGACATCGTGGAATTGCCTCTAAAGGAACTTTTAATGAATTGCATGTGGCAGCCATTGTACAAGCGATTTGTGATGTACGTCAAGAGTTTGGGGGCACAGGGCCTTGTTATATCGGACAAGATACACATGCGTTATCACAGCCAGCCTTGCAAGTAGCTATTGAAGTCTTATTGGGAAATCGCGTGAAAACGCGTGTGGATGCACATCGTGAATTTGTGCCTACTCCCAGTGTATCTCGTGCTATTTTGCGACACAATGCAAACGCATCAGAAGATACTATAGCAGATGGCATTATCATTACACCGTCCCACAATCCGCCAGAACATGGTGGTATTAAATATAATCCTCCACATGGTGGACCAGCCGATACAGGGGTAACAAAACGGATTGAAGTCTTAGCTAACGAATATTTGCAAAAAGGGTTAGACAGTATTCAACGATTCTCTTTTCATCATCTAGTGGGCGCTCATGAAAGTGCTCATTGTGGTTGCTGTCATCATGAAGAAGAGAAAAGAGTAGCTCCTGCTGCTATTTCTGTGGAGGAAGCGGGCCAATACCTAGAGCCCTATGATTTTAAAATGGCCTATGTAAAAGAGTTGCCTCAGATTATCAATATGGAAGCGATTCAACAAGCTAATCCAAACATATTAATTAACGCCTTAGGGGGTAGTGGTGGCGCTTATTGGCATGCTATCGCTAAAGAATATAATCTAAACTTGACCATTATCAATAGTGACTATGATCCAACATTTAGTTTTATGTCTTACGACCATGATGGCGCGATTCGTATGGACTGTTCTTCCCCATATGCTATGGCAGAAGTGGTGAAAAGCCTAGGTGACCATGTGATAGCTATTGGAAATGACCCAGACTATGATCGTCATGGTATCGTGACAGAAGAAGGGTTATTAGCACCTAATCAATATTTAGTAGTGGCAGCTAAGTATTTGAATGAAACCCGTCCATGGGAGGGGAAAGGTGTTGGTAAAACAGCGGTTGTTACAGGCTTGATGGATGCGTATTGCAAAGATTCTAATCATCCAGTGTATGAAGTGCCAGTAGGGTTTAAATATTTTGCACCTTTATTATTTGATGGGCGTATTGGCCTAGGGGCAGAGGAGAGTGCAGGAGCTTCCTTCTTGCAACACGATGGATCTGTATGGACTACTGATAAAGATGGTATCATTTTAGGGCTATTAGCTGTGGAAATGGTGGCAACTACTGGGAAAACACCTGCTCAACACTATGCGGATATTACGGCACAATGGGGCACTCCTGTGTTCCAACGTGTGGATATGCCTTGTACGGCAGAAATTAAAAGTGCTCTAAAAGGAATGAACCCGAGCGATGTGACTGTAACAAAGCTAGGGGGCAGTCCAATCCTAAATATTCGTACGACCTCGTTGTTTGAAGATCAGCCTATTGATGGTGTTAAAATTGTGACGGATACTGGATGGTTTGTTGCGCGCCCATCAGGAACGGAAAATTTATATAAAATGTATGCGGAGTCCTACTTAGGCGAGGAAGGATTGGCACGTCTGATGGAAGATGGTAAATGCATCATTGAGGGGTTAGTTACAAAATCTGCATGATTTGTAAAAACTATACCAAGTGAATAAAGAGCAAGGGATTCTATAAGTTTACTGCACCTGTTCTTGTATGTGCGATGTGTAACTGATATAATTAATAAATATGGTCTATATATAAAGAACTTCGTCTTTTAATGACAGACTAGTAGACAATCACTTGTAATAATCATGAAATACCACGTATGGAGGTGGTGGAATGACAGTATATTTATGGGCCTTTGTCATTGCTCTTATAGTAACGTATATTTGCACACCTTTAGTAAAGCAATTTGCCGTTAAGGTTGGTGCTATTGATAAACCAGATGCACGTAAGGTGCATCAAGTGTCGATTCCACGGTTAGGGGGATTGGCCATTTATATCGGCTATATGGTATCGTTGCTGTATAGTGTGAAAGATATATCTTCAGTGAAAGGATTGATTGTAGGTTCTATCATCTTAGTAGCAGTAGGTATTTGGGACGATATTAAGCAAATCGGACCGAAAACGAAATTGATGGGACAAATTTTGGCGGCGCTTATGTTGCCACTATTTGGCAATGCTGTGCATTTTATCAGCATTGGTGACCATCTATTGTATTTAGAATATTTTGCCATACCGTTAACGGTATTTTGGATTGTAGGATTTACGAATATTGTGAATCTGATTGATGGACTAGATGGATTGGCAGCAGGGATTTCTCTCATTGCATGTATTACGATTTGTATCGTGACTTTACAAATGGGACAAATTGAATTGGCATGCATTACCTTGGCATTAGCTGGGGCTGCTTGTGGGTTTTTGCGCTATAACTTTAATCCTGCCAAAATATTTATGGGTGATACAGGTAGTATGCTATTAGGCTATACTATGGCGGCTATTTCCGTCATGGGCAGTGTTAAAACGGCAGCAACTGTGGCCTTGGTAGTGCCTGTTATCGTATTGGGATTGCCAATTCTAGATACTTTATTTGCTATTGTACGTCGACGTATTAATGGACGTCCTGTGTTCCAACCAGATAAAGGACATTTACATCATCGTCTATTGGCGATGGGACTCACTCAAAAACAAGCAGTGTTGTTGATGTATGCTATCACGGCACTCTTAGGTTGCGTGTCTATTGTAGCAGCGAAAGCAAACTTTGTTATCGGAGTCTTGCTAGTACTTGTTATACTCTGTGCATGCGTGTGGACAGCAACGAAAATTGGAATTATATCCAAAGACAACGACGTTCGTAAATAGCTATGCAAAACGCCAGGAGCTCATGCTTCATGGCGTTTTTTTATTTTTAGGCAAAGGGAAAGCGTGGCACATTCCTTCACAAACGGTATTTCATAATGTTTGTTCAGGAATATGCCACGCTTTCTGGCGTTTGTAGAATTAAGCATACGACGCCATGTCGCTTACGCTTATGGTGTTTTGCCTAGTGTTTGCTCACTCTGTGGGGGAGAGGGGCCACGCTTTTTAGCGTTTGCAGAATTAAGTGTATTACGCCATGTTGCTTACGCTTATGGCGTTTTGCCTTGTATTTGCTCATTCCGTGGTGGGAGGGGGATGGTGTTCGCACATGGTATCTTGTTTGGCTATACTTCTTTATAGTTTGTACTAGTATGGAAGGCTTGTACATGATACAATAGAGATAATTGAAAAAGCTTAATAAAGTGATTTAGGAAAGTTTGTGGATGACAGCTTTCATGGTAAAGGAAGTAAATGAAATATGTGGGAGGTACTATGTTAAAAGTCATGACCATATTTGGGACACGTCCTGAGGCAATTAAGATGGCGCCTGTTGTTAAGGCTTTGGAAGCAGCGCCTGATATGGAGTCGATTGTAACGGTAACGGCACAACATAGAGAGATGTTAGATCAGGTGTTGCATTTGTTTTCTATCACTCCTGATTATGATTTAAATATTATGAGCCAAGGGCAAACATTGTATGATGTTACCTGCCGTGCTTTGATGGGCTTGCAAGAGGTATTGAAAAAAGCAAAGCCTGATGTGGTGCTTGTTCATGGCGATACAACAACTACATTTGTGGGAGCTTTAGCGGCATTCTATGAAGGGATTCCTGTAGGTCATGTGGAGGCAGGGCTTCGGACCGGTAATATTTATTCCCCATTTCCAGAGGAGATGAATCGTAAGTTGACTGGTGCTATTGGGACTTACCATTTTGCACCGACTACGACATCGGAAGCAAATTTGTTGAAAGAAAATATTAATCCAAATCACTTATATGTCACAGGAAATACAGTTATTGATGCATTGCAAACAACGGTAAAGGATGACTATACCTTCAAAGAAGAGTTGTTGAACACCATCGATTATGTGAACCAAAAAGTTATTTTGGTCACTACCCACCGTCGGGAAAACTTAGGAGATCCAATGCGTAATGTGTATGAGGCTATCCGAGACATTATTGGGGAACATGAAGACGTAGAAGTCATCTTCCCGATGCATAGAAATCCAAAGGTGCGCAGTATTGTACAAGAAGTGCTAGGTGATATGCCACGTGTGCACTTGATTGAACCATTGGAATATGAACCATTTGCAAATTTAATGGATCGTACTTACCTCATTATGACGGACTCTGGTGGTATTCAAGAGGAAGCGCCATCCTTGGGTAAGCCTGTATTGGTACTTCGTGATACCACAGAGCGCCCTGAAGCGGTCCAAGCAGGAACGGTAAAATTGGTAGGTACTGATAAAGCAGCTGTATACGCCACAGCAAAAGAGTTAATTACGAATGCAGAGGTATATCATGCTATGTCAAATGCAGTGAATCCTTATGGAGATGGATTGGCCTCTGAGAGAATTGTGCAGGCCTTACGACATGAATTTTTTGAACATCAAGAAAAACCACCCTTTTTCGGGGAATAGCATAATATCTATGCGTTTTAGTTATAATTGAGTTGATACCTACTTTCATTGACGTTGTCAGTGAGAAATCTACACGATTTTGAATCAAATCGTATAGAAAGTTTTGATACGTATAAAATATATATATTTTTAAAATTATCACTAAGAATGGTATAATTTACAAAGTTAGGGGTGTAGGAGGTATGTCTATGGGGAAAGAAAAATCAGAACTATGGATGGCTATCTCTAAAGCATCGACTACAGGATTTACTATACTTTGTTCTATCGGTATCTGTATGGGTCTTGGTTATGCCGTTGATTACTTTGTGGGAACACATCCTTGGGGCTTGCTCCTAGGTGGATTAATCGGTGGATTTCTAGGCCTATATGGTGTCATACATCAGTGTATGTAAGGAGATTATATGAAAGAATATATCACCTATATCAAAAGTCATTGCCGATGGATACTTTCAGTGGCTATACTAGGTGTAGTTGTGTTATGGCTCCTAGACTGGTCTAATCATATTACTGGTTGGCTGTGGGGGATGATGACCTATGTTATCTATTTCCTGTATTTAGCATTACAAACCTATAAGATGAAAGATGCCACCTTAGAAGATGTAAAACGACGAGTTTGGATTGGTGTTATGAGTCGATTTAGCTTAATCGTATTGTTGGTGGGCATAAGCACGCAAATACCTTCAATTTCCATGAAAGGGGTTTTAGGTGGCATTTGTGTGTTTGTTCCCATGCAGTATATTGAGTATAGTATGTATGTACGCCAACGTATTAGGTAATCATCTATGTGAAAGGGGGTGGGAATATGGAGTTGCATGCAGGGCATCATCATGTTGTTCAATGGATGGGGATCTCTTTTAATATGGATACGTTGTATATGACGTGGCTAGTGATGGCGATTATTATTGTGGTCACACTATTAGCGACACGGTCACGTGCCATGGTACCACAAGGGATTCAAAATGTGATGGAAAGCGTGTTAGAAGGATTGACTGGTCAGTTTAAAACTAATCTAGGCAATCAATGGAAGTTTTTAAGCTCCATACTATTTACGTATTTTCTATTTATTTTGGTAAGTAATGAGTTAGGGTTGATTCCAAGTCCGCATATCTTGGCATCGCCAACAAATGACATTAATACGACATTGGGACTAGCCATTTCAAGCTCAATTCTAGTATGGATTGTAGGTTTGAAAGTAAAGGGAATTGGCTATTTTAAGCACTTTGTACAGCCATTTAAATTATTTATCATCATCAACTTAATGGAAGAAATAGCGAAACCTGTCACATTAGCATTCCGTTTGTTTGGAAACATACTAGCGGGGGAAATTCTTTTAGAATTATTATATGCCTTGGTACCCTATGTACTTCCTATCGTATGGTTAGCTTTCAGTCTAGCAATCGGTATTATTCAAGCGTTTATTTTTGCCATGCTCGTTACCTCATATTTGGGGATGACAATTGGAGATGGACATTAATAGTTTAGGAGGAAATCATAATGGAATTATTATTAGCAAAAGCGTATGTATTGGTTGGTTCTGCCATTGGCGCTGGTTTAGCAATTGGTTTAGCTGCGATTGGTGCAGGTATTGGTGACGGTCTTGTATCTGGTAAAGCTTTAGAAGGTATGACTCGTCAACCAGAACAATCTGGTAAATTGTTCACAAATATGTTAATTTCTGTAGGTTTGATCGAAGCGGTGCCTATTATCGCAGCAGTTATTGCGATTGTATTAGTGTTCGCAAATCCATTGGTAGACTTACTTAAATAATAGACATTAGCTAAGAGGAGGTATGACCGTTGGTAGATTTAAACGGCACACTCGTACTTCAGATTTTAAACTTTATCGTGCTAGTGTTGATTTTAGCAAAGTATGCGTATAAACCGTTGTTGCAAACCATGGAAGAACGGAAACGTCGTATTGAGAATGATCTTACCAGTGCAGAACAAGCTAGAGAAGAAGCGACTGCGTTGAAAGCTGAATATACAGCGCAATTGCAAGAAGCTCGTAAAGAAGCACAAGGCATTATCGAGACTGCAAAACAACAAGCAGAAGCTGAATCACAAGCACAAATCAAAGAGTTACGAGCTCAACTAGTGAAAGAAAAAGAAATTGCCCGTCAAGAAATTGAACGGGAACGGGAAAAAGCAATGCAACAAATTCGTGCAGAAGTAGTGAATTTGTCTGTACAGGTAGCTGGCAAATTAATTGGAAAAGATTTTTCCAGTGCTGATAATGTGGCTCTTGTAGAGGATACCATTGCAAAACTAGATAGTACAACTATAAGGTCGTGATACGATGAGTGTAGAAAGAATTGCAGAAACATATAGCTCCGCTATATTTGAATTAGGACAGGAATCAGGTTTGTTACCGCAATTTGATACAGATCTTTCCTATGTGCAAGATTTATTTTCCACCCATGAGGAATTACGCCAAATTTTAATCAATCCTATGTTAGAAGTGGCAGGGAAGAAGAAAATTCTAGAGCAAATTTTTGGTAGCGAAGTGCATCCATTGATTATGAACTTTCTCTATGTTATGGTGGACCGCCGTCGTAGTCCATACATCATGGAAACAGCTCGTGCTTATGTAAAACGATCCCGTGAAAGCCGTGGTATTTTGGAAGCGAAAGTGACGGTTATTGAACCACTTTCAGAAACAATGCGTGAAAAAGTATTGAAAAAACTGCAAGATATCACTGGCAAAGAATGTGTCATCGAAGAACATGTGGATCCATCCATCTTAGGTGGTATGGTCATTCAAGTGGGAGACACTCGGATTGATGGAAGTATGGCTAGACGATTGGAAGAATTGAAAAAATCATTGCTTAATGCAAGTACCAATAAGATTGGGGTGAATGGTTAATTATGAAAATGACGCCTGAAGAAATTACTGCCATTATTAAACAGCAGATTCAGGACTATAATGTTGAATTAAACGTAGATGACGTAGGAACTGTTCTAGAAGTAGGGGACGGTATTGCTCATATCTACGGTCTTGAAAAAGCCATGGCTGGCGAATTGTTAGAGTTACCTCATGGCGTATATGGCATGGTACTCAACTTAGAACAAGATAATGTAGGCGCCGTTCTCCTAGGTAATGACTTCTTGATTAAAGAAGGTGATGAAGTGCGCCGTACAGGCCGCATCATGCAAGTACCTGTAGGAGATGGCTTAATTGGTCGTGTTGTGAATGCTCTTGGTCAACCTATCGATGGTAAAGGCGAAATCGTAGCAGAAACACATCGTCCTGTAGAATATCCAGCACCTGGTATTGCAGATCGTAAATCTGTATTTGAGCCAATGCAAACTGGTTTGAAAGCCATTGATGCGATGGTGCCAATCGGCCGTGGTCAACGGGAGTTGATCATCGGTGACCGTGGTACCGGTAAAACAGCCATTGCTATTGATACAATCTTGAACCAAAAAGGACAAGATGTGATTTGTATCTATGTAGCGATTGGTCAAAAAGAATCTACTGTAGCTCGTGTGGTTCAAAAATTAGAGGAAGCAGGAGCTATGGAATATACTATCGTCGTATCTGCAGGGGCATCTGAAGGCGCTCCTATGCAGTACTTAGCACCATATTCTGGGGTAGCTATGGGTGAACATTTCATGTACCAAGGTAAACATGTACTTTGCGTATATGATGATTTAACAAAACAAGCCGCTGCATACCGTGCGATGAGTTTGTTATTACGTCGTCCTCCAGGACGCGAAGCGTACCCTGGTGACGTGTTCTACTTACACTCTCGCTTATTGGAACGTTCTGCCAAAGTATCTGATGAATTAGGTGGCGGTTCTATTACAGCCTTACCGATCATCGAAACACAAGCAGGTGACGTATCTGCTTACATCCCAACGAACGTAATCTCCATTACAGATGGACAAATTTTCTTGGGTACAGATATGTTCTACTCTGGCGTTCGTCCAGCTGTTGACGTAGGTTTATCCGTATCTCGTGTAGGTGGTAGTGCACAAATTAAAGCGATGAAACAAGTAGCTGGTAAATTGCGCTTGGAATTGGCACAATATCGTGAATTAGCAGCCTTTGCTCAGTTCGGATCTGATTTGGATGCGTCTACAAAAGCACAATTGGATCGTGGTGAACGCTTAACAGAAATGTTGAAACAACCACAATATTCTCCGTTAAAAGTAGAAGAACAAGTGGTATGTTTATATGCGGGCATTAATGGCTATTTCAAACGATTGGCTGTTCATGATGTACCAGCTTTCCAAGATGCGTTATTACAATATGTACATGGAAATTATGCCAATATATTAGCATCAATTAGAGATACTAAGAAATTAGAAGAAGATACAGAAAAAACATTGCAAGCAGCGATTTTAGAATGTATTGATGTCTTTGGTGCTACTCACGAATTATTACCAGAGGAGGCGTAATCTATGAGTAGTGCACAAGACTTACGCAAGCGTATAAAAAGTGTCACTAATACGCAGCAAATTACAAAAGCTATGAAAATGGTAGCATCTGCTCGTCTACGTCGTGCACAACAAAAAGCGAAAGGTACTGAACCTTATACAGAACGTCTCCGCCACATGCTGCATCAAAGCATGTCCTCTCTAGATGGAGGTGCGGATCTACCACTACTTACAGTTCGTCCTGTGAAGAAGGTAGCCTATGTGGTGGTAGGTGCTGATAAAGGTTTGGCCGGTGCCTATACTAGTAATATCATTAAATACGTGCAATCATTGCTCAAAGATACGCCAACAGATGCCTATGGTCTATTCACAGTAGGTCGCAAGCCAACGGAATATTTCACAGGCCATGGCTATTCTGTAGTATCTGATTTGCAAGGATTTTCTGATAAACCAGGCTTTCATCATGCTCAAGACATTGTAGAACAAGTAAAAACAATGTTCTTATCTGGTGAGGTAGATGAAGTGGTATTGGTATACACCAAGTTTGTGAACTCCTTATTGCAAGAAGTGACTCATGAGCGCTTATTACCTCTTTCATTAGAAACGGATACAGATACAACTGGTGAAAGTTTATTCTACCCAGATCAAGGCTCTGTATTGGAACAATTGTTGCCAGCCTATGTGGAAAGCACTGTATATAATGCATTGCTACATGGGGCGGCGAGTGAATTAGGTGCCCGTATGACGGCCATGACATCCGCTACAGATAATGCAGGCGAATTGATTGGTACCTTGCACTTAGAATACAATAAGTTGCGCCAAGCAGGTATTACTAACGAAATTTCTGAAATCGTAGGCGGTGCAAACGCATTGCAATAATAGATAAAGGAGTATCTCGTATATGAGTACAAATATAGGTAAAGTAGTTCAGGTTATTGGACCTGTGGTAGACGTAGTCTTCCCAAAAGGTGAATTGCCTGCTATTTACAATGCAATTACTATTACAAAAGGCGGCGAACAAGACGCATCTAAGATTGTTGTAGAAGTAATGCAACATTTAGGTGATGACACAGTTCGTTGTGTAGCTATGAGCTCCACGGATGGATTGACTCGTGGCATGGAAGCAGTGGACACAGGTGCCGCTATTTCCGTTCCTGTTGGTGATGGTGTACTAGGTCGTATTTTCAACGTACTAGGCGAAACAGTAGACCACGATCCAGCAGAAGTGAAAGTGAATGAACATTGGCCAATTCACCGTGCAGCTCCAAAATTTGATGAGTTAGCACCAGAAACTAATATTTTAGAAACTGGTATTAAAGTTGTAGACTTAATTGCGCCATATGTAAAAGGTGGTAAAATCGGTCTATTTGGTGGTGCCGGTGTAGGTAAAACAGTTCTGATTATGGAATTAATTCATAACATCGCTACAGAACACGGTGGTTATTCCGTATTCGCAGGTGTTGGTGAACGGACTCGTGAAGGGAATGACCTTTGGAACGAAATGAAAGAGTCTGGCGTATTGTCCAAAACAGCCCTTGTGTATGGACAGATGAATGAGCCACCTGGAGCTCGTATGCGCGTAGCTTTAACAGGTTTGACTATGGCGGAATATTTCCGTGATGTACAACAACAAGACGTGTTGTTATTCGTAGATAACATTTTCCGTTTCATCCAAGCTGGTTCCGAAGTATCTGCCTTGCTAGGCCGTATGCCATCTGCCGTTGGTTACCAACCAACCTTGGCCAATGACGTAGGGGCGTTGCAAGAGCGTATTACATCTACTAAAGAAGGTTCCATTACGTCTGTACAAGCTGTTTACGTGCCTGCCGATGACTTGACTGACCCAGCGCCAGCAGCGACATTTGCTCACTTGGATGCTACTACAGTGTTGTCTCGTTCCATTGCAGAACTTGGTATTTATCCAGCCGTGGATCCATTGGATTCCACAAGCCGTATCTTGGACCCATTGGTATTAGGGGAAGAACATTACTCTGTAGCTCGTGGCGTACAAGAAGTGCTTCAAAAATACAAAGATTTACAAGATATCATTGCCATCTTAGGTATGGAGGAATTGTCTGAAGCGGATAAATTGACAGTAGCTCGTGCTCGTAAAATTCAACGTTTCTTGAGTCAACCATTCTTCGTAGCCGAAGTATTTACAGGCAGTCCTGGTAAATATGTGCCATTGAAAGAAACATTGCGTGGTTTCCGTGAAATCCTAGAAGGTAAACATGATGACTTGCCTGAAAGTGCGTTCTATATGGTGGGAACTATCGATGAAGCTGTTGCCAAAGGAAGGGACATGTTAGGGAAAGGAGAATAATCTATGAGTACCATGCATGTAACAATTATTACTCCTGATGAAACAGTGTTTTCTGGAGAAGCAACAATGGTGGTAGGGAAAGCTCTCGATGGAGAGTTTGGTATCCAACCACATCATATGCCTTTAGTGAGCGCTTTGGCGCCAGGGGCCATTCGCATTGACCATGAGGGCAAGCGTGAAGAGTTTATCCTTCCTGGGGGATTCCTCGAAGTGGAAGACAACTCTGTATATATCACTACGGCCTCTTGTGAACGTACGTAATTACATATCGAAGAAATAGAAAAAGGGTTGTACCAACTGCATTTAGCAGTGTGGTACAACCCTTTTGTGGATATATAGTTATTTAGAGGCTATTATACATAACGTATGTAGTAACTTAGTGTCCTATGAATCATATAATAAGTAGATAAGAGTTAATATATAATAGAGGAACGTCGCTATGATGATTCGTTCCTCTATGTTTGTCTATACTAGTTTTGTAATGAATCTAAGAATAGTTTGATGCGGCGCAAGGCCTCTTGGATGGTTTCCTTAGAGGACGCATAGGAACAACGAATACGGTTAGTACCGCAAGTGCCAAAAGCAGATCCTGGTACAACCGCAACGTGTTGCTGTTCTAGCAATTGTTCGCAGAAACTTTCATCGGATAAACCGGTTTGAGAAATGTCGGGGAACACGTAGAAAGCCCCTTCTGGAACAGCGATAGGAAGGCCCATGTCTTGGAAGCCTTTCACAATCATGTCGCGACGTTCCAAGTAATCTTGGCGCATAGCCACTACGGAATTATCGCATTCGTTAAGGGCAACAATGGCAGCATATTGCACTGGTGTCGCTGGGGCGACGATACTGTATTGGTGCAACTTAATGCAGGCCGTGATGAATGGTGCTGGAGCACAGAGGAAGCCGATGCGAAGACCGGTCATGGCATAAGCTTTGGAGAAGCCGTTTAAGATGATAGTGCGTTCTTTCATGCCCGGCAAGGATGCCATAGATACATGGTCTTTGTGGTAGGTAAGCTCCGAGTAAATTTCGTCAGAGATGATGATTAAGTCATGGGCTTGAGCGAACTCGGCGATAGGTAATAGATCTTCGTAGTCCATGATGGCCCCCGTAGGGTTGCTTGGGTAGCACATTAAAATGGCTTTTGTTTTTTCAGTGACGAGTTTTTCTAGCTCTTCCACACGAAGTTTGAAACTATCTTCTAAATGTGTTGGCACAGGTACAGCCTTGCCACCGCACATATGAACTTCTGCTTGGTGTGCTACATAGGATGGATTTGGAATTAATACTTCGTCTCCTTCGTTTAGCAATGCTCGCAAAGAAAGGTCGATGGCTTCACTGGCACCAATGGTAAGCATCATTTCATCCGTATCGTAAGAGACATGATAACGACGGTTGTACCAATTGCTGATAGCTTTGCGCAAAGGCAAGATGCCTGCATTCGGAGAATAGTTTGTTTCCCCTCGTTCTACGCTAGCCACAAGTGCATCTAGTACGGGTTGGGGAGGAATGTAATCGGGTTCCCCTACGCAAAGGGAGATGACATCGTCCATAGCCATTGCTTTTTCCCAAAACTTACGAATCCCAGATGGGGGAAGTGTTTGTGTCATAGTTGAAAGATAATTGTTCCAGTTCATAGGTTGTCCTTTCTGATACATGATGCATGTATCTCTATGTTAAATGTCAGGATGATGTGCCACTGATATAGATAGTCGCTCTTAAGAGTGCATATAGGAGGTCACAACACCTAGTAGAATGATAGAGTCAATAATAGTAACAGTGTACCATATTCTAAGAAAAGAACCTAGTCGACAAAAGGTTCTTTTTTGTTGCATATAGTGTATAATTGTAGGTAATTGGCTTATACTTGGAATATCATAAACAAAATTAGATTATGGGAGAGTAAATTATGGAAAAGTTAGAATCTATTTTTGATGACTTATTGCTTGGAAAAGTTGATAAAACGGAAGGAAGTAGACGATGGGTTACTTTGCTAGAAGTGATTGATAGTGCTAGAGTTAGTTTAGAGAGCCAAAAAAAGATGACAGATTCAGAGATAGACGATGAAATATATTTAATTAATGCAGCTATGTCAGAAGTATGTGAGATTTCATTTTTATATAGAGAGGATAGGTTTTTTGTTGGATTTCCTAAATTAATATTGGAGTGGATTGTAGATACAGTTTGTCTTATCGTGGATAGAGCTAGAGAATATTCGATAGTTCCCAATGGTATGCAAGAGTTAACAAGCCATACAACAGAATTAGTTGAGCGATCAATAAGAGGTCCAGAGAAAAAAGAGGAAAAAGAATGTTTATTGAAAAAAATGGAAGTATCACTTGAAAAATACTTTCATGAAGTCTTTTTAGGAAAAGGACTATATCGCATGTGAAATGTTTGTATAAAAATTGATACGATAGGTAGATTAAACTTGCGGAACGTATAAATGTTAATATATCTGTGTTATTAAAAAAAAGGGGATAGAATAATGCAAATATCTGAAATTAGATGGCAGATTGTAAGAGAGATATTCGAGTATTTGTATCCATTAGGAGAAACTCCGTCGGGTAAAAAATTCACTCAGGAACAACAAGAGGTTCTTTGGACAGAAATGAAGGAAGTAGCTCCAAATATTAACGAAGCGGGAGATCATCCAACGTGCAGTCTGGGGTTCAGCGAGAGACGCTGGAATTGGACGATGGAGGATATAGTGGTAACTGCGAAGTTGAAAGAAATGGCAATGATGCAACTCGATGCGAAAGCAAACAACTGTGATGTAATTTGGGACAAGTTCATGTTTGGTGGAGGTATGATAACGAGAGAGCCTTTGTATACATTAGGGTTTAAAAGTAAGCGATTAATGGAGGAATATGTAAAAGCGGGCATATGGAAAACATATTAATTGGAACAATCCTATTGCTTGATTTTAATGCATTAGCAGATACTCATACAGGACGTATTGAAGTAACAAAGCAAGGTATTAACTCTGGTGGTTCTGCATTACTCCATGAAGTAGCTCACTTAGCGGTAGATGCGATTTCTATGGCTGGTTCGTTAGATACACCAAAACATCCATTATGGAAACAATTAACTGACGTAATTAAAGAAGGGAAAGCAGATTATGAAAATATCAAACATCAGATGGGAGACAGTGAGGGAGATATTCGAGTACCTGTATCCACTGGGACCAGTGAAGTTCGGGGGAGAGTACACGAAGGAACTTCAAGAGATTCTCTGGAAGGAAATGAAGGAAGTGGCTCCGAACATCAACGAGGCGGGAGACCATCCGACATGCAGTCTGGGCTTCAAGGAGAGACGTTGGAACTGGACAATGGAGGACGTAGTGGTAACAGCGAAGTTGGAGAAAATGGCAGAAATGTCAATAGAAGCCAAAGCGAACAACTGCAAAGTAGTTTGGAACAAGTTTCTGTTCGGGGGCGGAATGATAATGGTGGAAACTCCGAACGTGGAACACTTACAGAAGAAAGGTGGACTATTAAGGGAAGCATTAATAGAAGAATTCTTAGAAGATGGAATTTGGCAGAAAAATTAATTGAAACCGCTACAAAAGAAAATGCAGAGCAAATACTTACTGATGTGCGGAATACTATGAACAAACTTCACGGTAAATCCGACATGTACCATGAAGAAAAAGCACATGCTCTAATCTCTTTAGTAGATGCTATGTTTAAAATTGATAGTAAACTTGGAAATACCAAGCTCAAGGAATCATTGACATACCAATTACTAACTGGCGTAGAAGATGGCATTGTAAAACCGAATACATTATTACATGAGACTTTTGCTTACTCTTCTCATACTATTATGAGTAATGATATGCAGAAGTCTTTTTTTGTAGTTTTATTTTGTAGAGAATCTTAAATATGGTTAATTGGTAGAAGTGTAATTTAAGTGATATATCGTTTTATGTATAAAATTGGTGTATAATTATTAGTATAGTGACCCAAATGGTCACTTTTATCTCTGATTATATTTGTAAATTGTATTACACGTGATATATTAAAATAGTATTTTACTGTAAAATTGAATGTATATAACGTTTTAATGATAAATAGATTATATTGTAATGATGGGAAAGGAGTTACCGATGGAAACATTTTCCGTTACCTATGCATTGCATGTTCCTACCTATGAAGAGGCGACGCAAGTGGCTTGGTCCATACAGGTAGAACAAACTATAGAATTTCCTTACGAATTATTAGGTGAAAGTGATGCACGCCGTCACATGGTGGGGCAATTGATTTCGTTGGAAGAAACAAAAGATTGTTTTTTGGCGAAAATTGCGTATCCTTTAGAGACAGCAGCATTGGAAGCTACACAGTTTTTAAATGTAGTCTTTGGAAACTCTTCTTTGCAACCACATATTTGGGTAGTGGACATTGAGTTGTGCCCAAGCTTAATAGAGGCATTTAAAGGTCCTAGGTTTGGTATAGAAGGCATTAGAGAGTTATGTCACACACCTACTCGACCTATGATTCAAGCAGTGATTAAACCTATGGGTACACCCAATGAAGAATTGGCTCGTATGTGTCATGCGTATACCATGGGTGGCGTCGATGTGATCAAGGATGACCATGGATTGACGAATCAATCGTTTTCGCCTTTTAAAGATCGTGTGTCACGTTGTGCCTATGCGGTGCAAGAGGCGAATGCTAAGAGTGGCCATCATACTCTCTATGCAGCCAATGTGTCTGGCGATGGCACAGATGTGCTAGAACGTGCCCATTATGCGAAAGAAGCGGGTGCTACGGCTCTCATGGTAGCTCCGTCTTTAATCGGATTTGGTTGGCTTCACCGATTGGCTACGGATGATTCACTGAACCTGCCATTAATTGTACATCCTGCTATGATGGGTGGATTCACTTTGCCAGGTACATCAGGGATTGATGCCACGATTTGGATGGGATTACTGCCACGTATTTTCGGCGGAGATATGAATATTTTTGTATCCTATGGTGGACGATTCACATTCCAACCAGATGTATGCCGACATATTTGTGATATCAATCGTGAGTCGTTGGCAACCATCAAACGGTCTTGTCCTTCACCGGGTGGCGGTGTGACGGAGGCTCGTTTACCTGAATTGATTACTATGTATGGAAAGGATACGATGTTCCTTGTAGGTGGCGACATGTTCCGACGAGGGCCAGATTTAACAGAGAATATGAAAGCTTTCATAGAGATATTAGAAAGAAGCTAGGAACAATGACAACAAAAAATAAAGAGTTAGAAGTTCATGTCGTAGCTAGCGGTAGTAAAGGGAATTGCACCATTATTCGCAGTTCTCACAGCGCAGTGATTATCGATGCAGGTATTAGTTGTCGACGGATAACTAATGCCCTGCAAGAGCTAGAGATACCAAAGTATATGGTGGAAGGAATTATTATTACTCATGAACATTCTGACCACATTGCAGGGGTGCCTCAAATGATTAAGCAAATGGGCTTGCCCATTATAACAAGGCCTCATACAGCAAAACGGCTCATGGATAAGTTTTCTTTACCTACGGAGTGTTTTCAAACTTTGGGAGCAAAGGAAGTGACTATAGGAGATATGGTGTTACAGCCATTTTCTACCAGTCATGATGCGGTAGACCCTATTGGCATCACTTGTTACAAAGGACAGACGAAAGCAGGATTATTAACGGACACGGGAATGGTGTCGAAAGAGATGTTAGAGCATTTGCATGATACAGATTTATTAGTGTTAGAAGCCAATTACGATGAACAAATGTTAATTTATGGGCCTTATTCGCCAGAATTAAAACGGCGAGTGAAAGGTAATACTGGTCATTTGTCAAATGTAACGGCTATGAAAGTATTATCAGCACTGAGACGACCAAAGGGTATGGAAGTTGTCTTTGCTCACCGTTCGGAGCAAAATAATTCTCTCCATTTAGTAGAACAACTGTCAGAACGTTTACTAGCTTGGTGTAAAGCGCAAGGACAAGAGGAATTTACTGCCTATCATGGAGATCCGAAAGAATATATTTCTATTGGCTTATGCAGAGGTTAATAAAAGATTCCATGTATTGAGATGTAAAACATACCTTAGGAGATATGAAACTATGAAATTTTCTGTTTACTGTATAGGGAAATTAAAAGAACCCTATTTACGGGAGGGAGTAGCAGAATTTGTCAAACGACTGCAACCCTATGGGGGTGTGACCATTACGGAGCTACCCGAAAGTAAATTAGGGGATAAGCCAAGTCCATCAGATAAGCAAAAAGCTCTTTATGATGAAGGGCAGAGATTGCTCAAATATTGTACTCCTCAATCCTTTGTCGTATTGCTAGATGTATACGGGAAACAAATGAGTTCTGAGGAACTAGCAAAGCGGATTTATGAATTAGAAGTGCAAGGCCATAGCGAGATGGTATTCTTCATTGGTGGAGCTTTTGGCGTGTCTGAAGAATTACGCCAACGGGCACAGTGGAAGTTGTCTTTCAGTCCTATGACTTTCACACATCAAATGGTACGACTTGTGCTAGTTGAACAATTATATAGGGCTTGTAAAATTAATCGGAATGAACCATATCATTGGTAGGAAAGGAGATATGCATGGCAAGTGCAATTGAAAAAGGAATTACCTATGTGTCTGCAGATATACAGGAATTGCCTATAGAGGATTCTGAGTTTGTCAGATACTATACAGCAGAATTAACAGAAGGAAAAGAAGATATTCTTGCGATTCAAAGTGAAATACAAACATTGGTACAAGGATATGAGGCACTCTTTGTCGAATTACAAGAGAAGGAGCAATCAGAGACCTTAGAAGAGCGTCGTCGTATGGTGGCAGATAGTATACGAGAGTATACGAGTGTGACAGATACAGTATGTACTGTATTAGATACCTACATTGATATGGCTAGCATGATTCAACAAATGGAAACATCTGGTGGCAATCCTGCGTATTTACTACATCGTAAACAAGAATTATTAGAACAAAATGTAGCACTTAATACAATTTTTGACCGTGTAGATTATTATATTTCTACAGTGGTAGATATGCTTGCCAAAGAAACAGATTTTGCGAAAACAGTATTAGCAGGCACTACAACTATATCGGAAGAAGAAACGGTACAAATTTTATTCTTACATCAAATGGCATTGAGTTCTTGTGTAGATATCAATAAATTGTTAGTAGAACGCTTACAGTTAATGGTACCTCGTCTTGAAGGACTACGAGAAGATGTGATGAAAGTACAAGTTCATTCCGTAGCGAATGATGTAGAAGAACGTAGAAAACGATTGCAAGAAATGCGCCAACAAGCAAAAGTCGAGGATGTGACAGATTACTCTGATTTAGAAGGTCAATATCGTCATGCCTATGATGATGAAGGAAATCATATTGGAACCCATGAAGGAGGCGACGGTGGTAACCGTAAAAGCTTGGCTGCCATTTTGGTTGTGACAGCGATAGTAATAGCTATCTTTGCTGCGTATGTATATATGAAATAGGAGGAATTACTATGATCTTACAAGAAATTATGAACAAATACCCAATTACTGTTGGTAAAGATGAACCAATTACGAACGTAGCTAAATTGATGGTAAAACACAATTTAACAGCCATTGCTGTAGTAGATGAAGAGAATAAATTAATTGGTATTGTATCGGAAGGGGATTTATTATATAAAAAAGTCCGCCCTCATGCGCCACATTATATTAATATTTTAGGTGCAAACATTTACTATGGTGGTATCGGTGAGTATGATGGACAATTTAAAAAACTTCTTGCTACTGAAGTAGCTGAAATTATGAGCACAGAAGTGATTACTGCTTATGCAGATGCAGAAGTAGAAGTAACGGTTAGTGCTATGGTAGAAAAACATTTGAAGAACTTGCCAGTTGTTGATGATGCGTATCATTTGATTGGTATGGTAAGTCGTCATGATATTATGAAACTTATCGCAGAAGAACAAGGTAAATAGGGGAAATAATTGCACGATTGACAACTTTATGATAATATTAAGAATGCAATATTAAAACTTATAATTTGGGTGCAGTATACCCTAAGGAGGAAATAGTTTCATGAAAGCAACTGTAACTGCTGTTGATCAGCACAAGGTATCTATTACAATCGAAATTCCAGCGGAAGATGTGAAAAAAGGCTTTGCACAAGCTGTAAAACGCATCGCTGGACAAGTTAATATTCCAGGCTTCCGTAAAGGTAAAGCACCTCGTAAAATTTTGGAAATGAACTATGGTAAAGAAGCTATCGCTGAAGAAGCGTTTGAATTATTAGCAGGTCGTGCTTATACAGAAGCACTTCGTGAAAACGAAATCATTCCTGTTAGCAATCCAGACATCGAACGTGAACAATTCGAAGAAGGTAAAGATTTAATTTTCAAAGCAACAGTGGTAAAACAACCAGAAGTAACTTTGGGTGACTACAAAGGCTTAGAAGTAGAAAAACAAGATGCTACTATCACTGATGAACAAGTAGAAGAACAATTAAACAATATCCGCAGTCAACAAGCAAAAATGGTAGCAGCTCCAGAAGATGCAACTGTACAAAACGATGACTTTGCAACAATTGATTTCAAAGGGTTCATCGATGGTGAAGCATTTGATGGCGGTGAAGGTAAATCCTACCCATTACAAATCGGTTCTGGTAGCTTCATTCCTGGCTTTGAAGACCAATTAATTGGCCACAAAGCTGGTGAAGATGTGACTGTTACTGTATCTTTCCCAGAAGATTACTTCGTAGCAGAATTAGCTGGTAAGGAAGCAAAATTTGAATGCCATATCCATGACATTAAACGTAAAGAATTACCAGAACTTACTGATGAATTTGTACGTTCCGTATCTGTAGGCAAAGGTAAAACTGAACCATCCTACAATACAGCAGAAGAATTCGTAGCAGACCTTCGTAAACGCATGGAAGATGATGCAGCACGTCGTGCTATCGATGCATACAATGCAGGTTTGGTGGAATTAGCTGTTAAAAATGCAACAGTAGATATCCCTGAAATTATGATTGAAGACCGCGCAGAACAAATGGTTCAAGAATTAGCAATGAACCTTGAAGGTCGTGGTTTGAAATTAGAAGACTACTTAAAATTCTCCAACAAAACTATTGAAGAATTACGTGAAGAAAATAAAGTGGCAGCTGCTGAAAACGTTCGCGCTGACTTAGTATTAGATGAAATCGCAAAAGCAGAAAACGTTCAAGTAACTCCAGAAGATATGAACTACGAAATCTTTGCTATGTCCCAACAATTCGGTGCTGACCCTAAAGAAGTATACGATATCATTGTAAAAGAAGGTCGTGTATCTATGTTAGCAAGTTCCGTAGCACGTAAAAAAGCAGCTCGTTTCATCGTAGACAATGCTAAAGGTGCTGAAAAAGCTGAATAATTGCTAATGCAGGTACATGTATAAGAGGTGTTAGATGTCTATGTATGTGCCAATCGTGGTAGAGCAAACTGGTCGTGGTGAGCGCTCCTACGATATTTATTCTCGTCTATTAAAAGATCGAATTATTCTATTGAGTGGTCCTATTGATGATACGGTAGCTAACAGTATCGTAGCTCAATTGCTATTCTTAGAATCTGAAGATCCAGATAAAGATATTCACTTATACATTAATAGCCCTGGGGGAGTGGTAACTGCTGGTATGGCTATATACGATACCATGCAGTACATTAAACCTGATGTATCTACGATTTGTGTAGGCTCAGCGGCTAGTATGGGTTCCTTGTTGCTCACAGCGGGAGCACCAGGTAAACGCTACGCCTTACCACACTCTCGTATTATGATTCACCAACCACTGGGCGGTGTTCAAGGGCAAGCATCTGAAATTGAAATTCACGCTCGTGAAATATTACGGTTACGAGAAGAATTGAACGGTGTGTTAGCTCACCATACAGGTCAACCCATAGAAGTAATTGCGCAAGATACAGATCGTGATAATTTCATGTCTGCAGAGGCAGCAAAAGCATATGGTTTGATTGATGAGGTGTTAACACGTCCATCTTCATCAAAAAAATAAGGAGATAGGGGTTTGAATAAAGACGATAAAGAAAGACGTTGTAATTTTTGCGGTAGAGCAGAAACAGAAGTCGAACGATTGATAGCAGGGCCTAATGTATTCATTTGTAATGAATGCATTGATGTATGCCAGCATATTATTGAGGAAGACAAAATTGAAGAACTACCGGAAACGTTTGATTTAAACGATATCCCGACTCCGAAAGAAATTAAAGCTCATCTTGATCAGTATGTTATTGGTCAAGATGATGCTAAAGTTTCCTTATCTGTAGCCGTATATAATCATTACAAACGTTTGCAACATGATAATGTCATTGATGATGTAGAACTACAAAAGTCCAATGTACTATTTATTGGACCTACAGGCAGTGGGAAAACATTATTGGCTCAAACATTAGCAAAAATGTTACAAGTACCATTTGCTATGGCAGATGCTACTAGTTTGACAGAGGCAGGCTATGTAGGGGAAGATGTAGAAAACATTCTTCTTAAATTGATCCAAGCAGCCGACCATGATATAGAGCTAGCTGAACGAGGTATCATCTACATTGATGAAATCGATAAAATTGCTCGTAAATCAGAAAATCCGTCCATTACTCGTGATGTATCCGGTGAAGGTGTACAACAAGCATTACTGAAAATCCTAGAAGGAACAGTAGCTTCTGTACCACCACAAGGAGGACGGAAACATCCAAATCAAGAGATGTTACATTTAGATACAACAAATATCTTGTTTATTTGCGGTGGTGCTTTCGATGGCATGGAAAAAGTGATTACGAAACGAACTGCAAAGAAAACATTAGGTTTTGGTGCAGATATTCAAAAGAAAGAGGAAAAAGATGTAGCCTCTATTTTGAAAGAAGTTGTGCCAGAAGACTTACAAAAATTCGGGTTAATTCCTGAATTTATCGGACGATTGCCAGTGATGGTTACGCTCAGCCCACTTGATGAAGAGGCATTAATTAAAATTTTGACAGAGCCTAAAAATGCATTGACTAAGCAATACGAAAAAATGCTGTCTTTAGATGATGTAAAATTAGTCTTTGAATCAGATGCACTCCATGAGATTGCGAAAGAAGCCTTAGAACGCAATACGGGAGCACGCGGATTACGGGCCATTATCGAAAAAGTTATGAAACGCGTGATGTATGAAGTACCATCTATGAAGGATGTAAAAGAATGCATTGTAACAGATAAAGCGGTTCGTGGCGAAGAAGAGCCAATACTCAATAAATGAGTCCACGCTGAAGTAATCAGATAGTAAAGGCAAAGAAACTCATTTCAAAGGCGGAATGGGTTTCTTTTTATCATATAGTACTGGGAGGTTCAATGGAAACAAAACCTATGACATTACCGATGGTTCCCCTACGTGGAATGGTCGTTTTTCCCAAAGTAGTAACACAATTAGATATTGGTCGCACTACATCTGTACAAGCTGTGAAAGCGGCTATGGATAAAGATCAATATTTGGTGGTATCTACTCAGAAAGATGAAAGTATCGAAACTCCTACCTTAGAAGAATTAGGCAAGGTTGGGACGATTGTTAAAATAAATCAAATGCTCCGTTTACCAGGGGGCGTGGTTCGTATTTTAGTGGAAGGTGTAACTCGTGTTAGACTAGATGCTGTTCTATCTATGGACCCATATTATGAAGCTACAGTAACTCCGTTGGAATCGATTCATGAAGATCCAATGGAAGAAGAAGCATACCGTCGTATTTTACAATCTAAATTTGCTCAATGGGTAGAAGTGATTAAACCAAATACTGACGAAGGACTAGATCATGTATTGGGTAGTTCTGATGCTAGTGAATGGGCGGATCAAGTGGCATTTCTTGTACCTATCCAAGTAAAAGTACGCCAAAGCATTTTAGAAGAATTGTCCATAAACCGCCGTTTGAATATGGTGGTAGGCGTATTAAATACAGAACTACAAATCACGGATATAGAAAATTCCATTAATAACCAAGTCCGTCAATCTATGGAAAAAGCGCAAAAAGAATATTTCTTGCGTGAAAAAATTCGCGTTATCCATGATGAATTAGGGGATAAAATGGACCCTGATCAAGAGGCAGGAGAGCTACGTGAGCAACTGGCAAAACTAGAATTGCCAGAGGATATCCATGCAAGGATCGATAAAGAGATTACTCGCTATAGTCGTATGCCTCAAATGATGCCTGAATCCAATATTTTGCGCAACTACATTGATTGGTTATTACAATTACCTTGGAATACCTTGTCGGATGATCGTCTAGAATTAAGAGAAGCTAGTGAAGTACTTGATGGTGACCATTATGGTTTAGAAAAAATTAAGAAACGTATTCTAGAATTCTTAGCAGTGCGCAAATTATCTGGCAAACAAGGCGGGTCTATTTTATGTTTAGTAGGACCACCAGGGGTAGGTAAAACATCTTTAGCAAGCTCTATTGCAAAAGCTATGAATCGTAAATTTATCCGTGCCTCCTTAGGGGGCGTACGTGATGAGGCTGAAATTCGTGGACATCGTCGTACCTATGTAGGAGCTTTGCCAGGCCGTATGATTCAAGGCCTAAAGAACGCAGGTACTCGTAACCCTGTATTCTTGCTTGATGAAATTGATAAATTAGCATCCGATTATAAAGGGGATCCATCCTCCGCTTTATTAGAAGTGTTAGATCCTGAACAAAATAGCACATTCAGTGACCATTATATTGAAATCCCATTTGATTTCTCTGATGTATTCTGGATTACTACTGCTAATGTAGCAGGTGATATTCCTAGACCATTATTGGATCGTATGGAAATCATCGAGCTTAGCAGCTATACAGAAGAAGAAAAACTAGAAATTGCTAAACGTTACTTAGTGCCAAAACAAATTGAAAAACATGGTTTACAAGAGCAAGGTGTGAAACTTTCAGATGCTGTGTTGAAACGTGTGATTTCTGAATATACTCGTGAAGCAGGTGTGCGTACCCTAGAAAAAACCATCGCTAAAATTTGCCGTAAATTAGCATTTGCTGTGGTTACAGAAGATGAAAAAGCACCTAAAGTAACGATGAAAAATTTAGAAGATTACCTAGGAACTCCTAAATTTGTGGAAGAATCTCGTGAAAAACAAGCACAAGTCGGTCTTGTATATGGATTGGCTTGGACCTCTGTAGGTGGTGTGGTGTTACCATGTGAAGCGACAACGATGCAGGGTACGGGTAAATTAAATCTTACAGGTAGCCTTGGAAAAGTGATGCAGGAATCTGGTCAAGCGGCTATGTCCTACATTCGTCATCGTCAACAGGAATTGAAACTGCCAGAAAAATTCCATAAGGAATTGGATATTCACGTTCACTTACCAGAAGGGGCTACGCCTAAGGATGGTCCGTCTGCGGGAATTACGATGACGTTGGCAATTGTATCTGCTTTGACAGGCAAAAAAGTACGATCTGATATTGCTATGACTGGAGAAATTACCTTACGTGGTAGAGTATTACCAATCGGTGGATTGAAAGAAAAATTATTAGCAGCTCTTCGTTACGGAGTGAAAGAAGTACTTATTCCAGAAGGCAATAAAAAGGATATTTCAGACTTACCAGATATTGTCAAAGAAGGATTGATAATCACTCCTGTAAAAACGATGGAAGAAGTATTAGAAAAGGCATTACTATGAAGAAGAAACCAGCAGTAAAACGCCATCCAAAACCAGTGTATACCAGAAAAGAGACGACAGGCCCACGCATCATCGCAGCGAAATATATTGCGTCTGCGGTGAAGGCGGATCAATACCCAGAAGACGATACTATTGAAATCGCCTTCTTGGGGCGCTCTAACGTGGGAAAATCTTCTTTGATTAACTCTTTATGTAATCATAGAGGGCTAGCATTGGTTAGTGGTACGCCAGGTAAAACGAAGACAATCAACTTCTTTAGCATAGAATCAAAGGAAGACTTGCCAGATGATATGGAACGTCGCTTTGATTGGTTCTTAGTTGATTTACCCGGTTATGGATATGCTAAAACAGGTGGTTCTAATACGAATATTTGGTCTTCTTTCATTGCCAATTATATTTTACAAAGTGAACGGATGATGCTATTGTGTTTACTCATTGATGGACGTCATCCTGAGTTACCTATTGATCAGGAAGCCTTTGATTGGCTACAATCGCATGGAGTACCTTTACAAATCGTAGTAACAAAAGCGGATAAATTAAAAATGAATGAGCGACAAAAACAGTTAAAAACTATTGAAGAACGCTACCCAACTGGGTATCCGCCAATTTTGTATAGTTCTTTAAAACATACTGGACGTGATCGTTTATTAGCACGTATTAATGCAGTCTTATTGGGGGAAGAGGAATGAGTATTCTTACAGATGCACAAATGAAACTGCGCGTATCTAAGGACTTAGAACGAGTAGAAACATATTTGCAACAATCTCTACAAACTGGTGCAGAAGATTTTAATGCACTCATTCGTCCTCTTTCAGCAGGGGGCGGCAAGAGATTACGGGCGCAATTGTGTTTGTTGATTGCCTTGAGTGGAGATTCCAAACAAGAAGATAGAGTTCGTATGGCAGCAGCCATTGAGATGTTGCACTTGGCTACACTCATTCATGATGATGTATTAGACCAAGCAGAAGTACGACGTGGTGTGACTTCTATTCATTGTACGAAAGGCAATAAAGTGGCTATCCTCAGTGGTGACTATTTATTTGCTAAAGCCTTCGGCATTGTAGCTGAAATCGGTTCTATTCCATGCTTAACTATTTTTTCTGATATTATTTCTGCCTTGGTAGAAGGCGAATTTATGCAAATGGAAGATGTGTACCGATTAGATCAGGGCACAGACCGATATTTATTAAAAACACAAAAGAAAACGGCAGACTTTATTGAAGGTTGTTTGGCATTAGGTGGCATCCTTGGGGGATGGTCAGAGGAGCATATTTCATTATTGCGAACCTATGGTCATGGCTTGGGAATGGCATTCCAAATTACTGATGATGTGATGGATTATCGTGAGCAAACGGTGACCACAGGGAAACCGGTAGGTAAGGATGTAAAAGAAGGCATTTTGACATATCCATTATTATCTATCGTAACGCCAGAGAATACATCTTGTTTGACTACGATGATAGAAGAGATTCGTCAAGGACAAGATACAAAAGAATTGTTAGACTATGTTGTTGCAGAAGGTGGTATTGATCAAGCCCTGACTCTTGAGGGAATGTATCGCCGACAAGCAGAGATAGCATTAGAGCAATTACCATCTTTCAAAGGAAAAGATATTTTAGAAACTGTTCTTGAAAAATTATCGAACCGTAAGGTGTAAGTATGAAAGAATTTCAAGTAAAAGATTTTGATATGAGTGCCAAACGTCCATCCTTGAATAGTGTGATAGCACAAAGAAAGCGTCTTGCTCAGCAACAAGCAGAGCAAGACGCCTTATTGCAAGAGGACAACTATACGGAAACGGAAGCGAAACTCATGGAAGAAGCGTCATCCATGTCCATCGTGGATCACTTAGATGAGCTTCGCATGCGTCTAGTGGTAGCTATTGTAGCGATTATCATAGGGACTTTGGGGGCATACTATTATGTGGAAGATATTCTGCAGATTTTAGTAGCGCCAGCTGGAAAACTGTATTATACAAAGCCGACGGAAGCTTTTTTTACCTATATGAAAATTTCCCTAGTTGCAGGGTGTATTATATCTAGCCCTATTTGGTTTTATCAGTTATGGGCGTTTATCATACCGGCTCTATCAAAAGGTGAAAAAAAGGTGACATTCATGGTGGTGCCTACAGCAGTTACCTTATTTGTGGTAGGCGTACTATTTTCGTATTATTTAGTTTTGCCAATGGCCATACAATTTTTTATTGGCTTTGGTACCGATGAATTACAGCCTTTATTTTCTATAGGTCAGTATATCGATTTTGTCATCGCGTTCATTTTACCATTTGGCATTACCTTTGAACTGCCTCTTATATTGATTGCTCTAGGTGTGATTGGTATTCTTTCATCGGAACGATTGCGACAATATCGGAAAATGTTTATTCTACTGGCGTTTATCATAGGTGCAGCCATTTCACCAACACCGGATATGTTGTCTCAAACCATGATTGCAGGTCCTATGATTTTACTCTATGAGATCAGTTATGGTGTGTTACGATATATTGTGAAAGTATAAAGTAGTTCATTTTGCTTTCATAATGATGGTGTATACTAATGGGGAAATAATTAGTGTGTAAAAAGGATGCCATATGAAACGCAAGATACTCATAAGTATCCTAAGTATTTGTGCGATTGTTTTTGTAGGTATACTTTCATGGTATTCGTGTTGTACTGGGGGGGAAATAGTTTCCACCACTATAACATCGCCAGATGCAGAGCCTATTACGATGAAAAAGCTACCTTTAGCTGACATAAAAGCAGTGCCTAATTCATCAGATGCGGCAGAGGCTAGTGATGGAGCAGATCCCATCTTAGTAGATGCGAAGGGGGCTGTGAACCTTTACAAGAAACAATATCCAACAGCACAAGTAAAAGGGATATCATTTGAAACACAAGATGGCCGTAAAAGTTACGAAGTAGCAGGTGTATCCTCTGAAGCAGGTCATAGTGTGACTATTGATGCCACAACAGGACAAGTATTAAGTGCTGCTGTAGAGAGTGCGCAAGAACCAATGGTAGAATCTACTGCCATTGATTTAGGAAATGTAATCAATCCTGATGAAGCTACGCAAGTAGCAATTGCTATGTTGGGGAGTGATGCTCGACTAGTTCGTTGGGAATTGGAAACAAAGGGATATATTGCTCGATACCACATGGTGTTGACTATCCATGGAGATACCATGTATGTGACGATTGATGCGAATTCAAGTCAGGTCATCGAAGTGACGAAAGAACAATAAAAGCTATTCATTCCGTTAGGTTTGAATAGCTTTTTTGTGCATTATCATAGTAGTAAAGGGTCCACGATGCCGTTATCGGTGAAAGCTTGCTCTCTATCACGACAAGTCCCACAGGTGTGGCAAGGAGTATCGCCACCTTCGTAGCAAGACCATGTTAGATGATATGGTACTTGTAAGCGCAACCCTTCTTGGACAACTTGCGATTTGTTCATATCATTGAGGGGAGCATAAAGACGTACTTTGTTATAAGATCCAATATAAATAGCTTCATTCATGTGATGGTTAAAGTCAGGGCGACAGTCGGGATAGGCATTTCCCGCAGCATCATAAGCGTGGGCTCCAATATAAATGGTCACTTCTTCATCTGGATATAGACTAAGGGCTAAACTAGATGCCATAGAGAGTATGAGACCATTGCGGAATGGCACATAGGTAGATATGGAACCAGTTTCTGCAATTTGTTCACCATAGGTACGGTGATCGATACTTTCAGTAGAAGAAGATAAGAGGGATGAGTTGGAATAGGACATAACCTGAGTCAAATCTAATTCATAGTGAGGAATACCATAATAGCCTGCAATAGCTTTGGCAGAATCTAATTCTTTTTTGTGCTTTTGCCCATACCAAATGGAAAGGGCGCTTACGTTGTTTGTACCGAGGGCATCGATGGCCATGGCTAAGCAGGTGGTGGAATCGACACCGCCGCTGGATAATACTAATGCTTTCATAGGAAACCTTTCATGGAAAAAAATTATAAGTGAGTACTGACATAGAACAGATGATGTACTATAATAGTAAAGATAAGATTGTTATAAAAGGAGATAGTATGCGTTTACGTAGAAAGCCGTGGATTGATGAAGCAATTCTAGAATATAATACATATACTGTACTAGAGAATCACGAAGTTTTCAAGGGAAAATGGCGTGAAAGTTTCACAGATCCTTCTAAACCCTTATATATGGAGTTAGGAACAGGAAAAGGAAAGTTTATTGCTGGTATGTGTGAAGCTCATTCAGAGGCAAACTTTGTTGGTTTTGAAGTGCAAATTGGTGTGTTATACTATGCAGCTCAAAAATTGTATGAACAAAAAGCCGAGAATGGTAAAGTGAGCTTATTCGATATTGCAGGGATTGAAGAAGTAGTGGCACCAGGTGAGGTAGACCGTTTCTATATCAACTTCTGTGATCCTTGGCCAAAAGCAAAGCATGCAAAACGCCGTTTGACATACCATACATTTTTAGAACGGTATGCACGCTTGTTAAAAGAGAATGGAGAAATCCATTTTAAAACAGATAATGAAGGTTTATTTATGTTCTCTCTAGAAGAATTTAAAAATTCTGGTTGGATATTGAAGAATGTAAGTTATGATTTACATAGTACGGATATGCCGAATGTACGCACAGAATATGAAGAAAAGTTCAGTGCGAAAGGGCAGCCAATTTTCCGCTTAGAGGCGATTAAGCCGGCTAAAGGAAGTGATACGACAAATGCAGGAGAAAACTAGTTCGCCAGTCCCAACCCCTGGGGTATGGCAGCAAATAAAAATGCTCTACAAACGTGTTATTAAACATGATGGACAAGGTATTTTGGTCCCTCTTTTCGGCATTATCTTAATAGGTTTTTTAAATGGTTATAGTGCGACCTATACAACCACATTGCAAGGGGGAGATAATTGGAAGCCCTTTTGGCTTCTTCTAGGTAAGCAAGCATTGTTCTTGGGGGCGGGTATTTTAGTAGCTTGGGGTTTCTATCGCTTTGATTATCGTAAATGGGGAGATCCTAAGGTACAACGTAAACTGTTGATTGTTGTGCTTATCCTTATGGGTGTCGTTTTTATACCTTTTCTAGGACATGGTGCGAATGGAGCGCGACGCTGGATTAGTTTACCTTTGGGGTTAACCGTTCAGCCATCAGAGTTCGCAAAATTAGCAGCCATGCTTTGGGCTGCTTATCGTATTGATAAACAAGTAAAACAACGAGGCATTATGCATTTATTTGAACCTCATGAATGGGGGCAATATAAAGGGTTAGGCTGGCTTTGGAAAGTGTGGGCCTTCATTACATTCAAAATTAATAATCTGTGGAAGTGGTTACGGGGTACTTCTGGCAAACTGCATCCAAATTTGCTATTGCCATCGGCCTTTGCAGTACCTATTCTATATGCTGTGATTACCATGTTTCAACCAGACATGGGAACAGCTGTTTTGATTTTATTATTTCCTACAGTAATGACGTTTTGCATAGGCTATCGAAAATCAGACTGGAAATATTTGGGTGTAGTATTTTGTTTACTCATCGCTGTTGGGTATGTGTTGGTTCGCTATACGGAATATCGTTGGCTCCGTGTAGTAGCCTTTTATGATCCATGGTCAGATACAACGGTCAATGGATACCAGGTAACTCAAAGTATATTGAGCGTGTCCATTGGGGGACTTTGGGGAGAAGGATTTACGAAAGGGATTTCTAAATACAATTACTTGCCAGAAGCTCACACAGACTTTGCCTTCTCTATTTTCTCTCAAGAATTTGGCTTTTTAGGCGTTTGCTTGGTAGCTTTTTTCTTCTTATGGTTTACGAAATATGGCCTTTCCATTGCTCGTCAATCTAGAGATGTATTAGGTCAAATATTGGCTATAGGACTTACATTTTTTATCACGATTCAAGCATTTTTTAATATTGCTATGGTAGTAGGCTTAGTGCCAGTTACAGGGGTTCCTTTGCCATTTATTAGTTATGGTGGTTCCTCGCTGGTAACGAATTTTGCTGTTATAGGAATATTATTAAATATTGCGCGTCGCAACCAATACGCACGCAAACAAATTGGAACCACACGTCATTTACCATCCATTGGTGAAGAAACGCGGCATCGGTTTCAACCTAGGTCTTAATATATTAAGTGTGATTCACACAGAAAGAGATTAACTATGAAAGATTTTATTGATGTTCACGAACGCCCGTCTTTCGCTAAGTTATTACCACTTAGTTTCCAGCATTTATTTGCTATGTTCGGGGCTACTGTATTAGTACCATTCTTGTTGAAAGTTGACCCAGCTACGTCCTTATTCATGAATGGTATCGGTACGATTTTATACGTATTAATTTGTCAAGGAAAGATTCCTTCTTACCTAGGTTCTAGTTTTGCTTTCATTGGTCCAGTAAGTGCTGTAGTCGCTTCCGGTATGACCTATGGAGCAGCCCAAGGTGGCTTCATCGCTTTTGGTGTGTCTTTTATGCTATTGGCGTTACTAGTAAAATTCATTGGTATTAAATGGATTGATACATTGTTCCCGCCAGCAGCGATGGGAGCTATCGTTGCCGTTATCGGTTTGGAAGTAGCCCCTGTAGCGATGGGAATGGCAGGTATTATTGGAGATCAATGGCAAAGCTTTGGCATGACTCATGAACAAGCCTTATTTTTATCCTTGTTCTCCTTAGGGGTAACCATTTTAGGAACTGTATTATTCCGTGGATTCTTTGCAGTCATTCCTGTATTAATTGGTGTAGTATCTGGGTATGTTGCGGCTGCGATTATGGGTGTAGTAGACTTCACTAATGTAGCGAATGCACCATGGTTTGCGCTTCCACATTTCTATGAACCAGAATTTAATATCAATGCTATCTTGATGATTATGCCAGCATTATTTGTAGTGTTTGCAGAGCATGTGGGTCACATTGTGGTAACAAGTAATATTGTAGGCCGTGATTTAATGAAAGATCCAGGCTTGAGCCGTTCTTTATTTGCAGACGGTCTATCTAATGTGTTGTCCGGTTTATTCGGTGCCACACCAAATACAACATATGGAGAAAACATTGGTGTAATGGCAATTACACGTGTATTCAGCACCTTCGTTATCGCCGGTGCAGCAGTGCTCGCTATCTTGTTCTCTTTCATTGGTAAAGTAGCAGCTTTAATCCATGCCATTCCAGTTCCAGTTATGGGCGGTGTAAGTATCTTACTATTCGGTATCATTGCTGCCTCTGGTTTACGTATGTTGGTAGAACGTAAAGTGGATTATACAAAATCTTCTAACCTAATCTTAACATCTATAGTACTAGTTATTGGTTTAAGTGGTGCTAAATTAGCCATCGGTCCAGTTGTGTTACAAGGTATGGGTTTGGCAACAGTAACAGCTATCTTGTTGAGCATTCTATTTGCCATTTTCCGTAAAACAGGACTATGGAATGAGGAACTCAAAGACTAATCTTGCTCTGCATGTAGCCTGTGGCGTTCTTAACTGAATATTGCAAAAGGAAGAGCACAGACTCTTCTATAGATGATTGTCACGTTCAATTAAATGTATATAAAGCAAATAAAGGGCACGGCACATTCCTTCAGAAACGGTATTTCATAATGTTTCTTCAGGAACATGCCGTGCTCTTTTAGCATATATGCAATTATGATATAGGGGAACGTGACATTGTCTTAGTTTGCGTGTGGCACATCGTACTCTTCTTGTGTTTGTGTCATTTAGATAGAAAGGTAGCCACAAGGTTACTACGTATAACTGCAATTTTACGGGAAAAAGAGAGAGATGTACTCCTTCACAAACTGATACTACGTTAGGTTTGCTCCAGAGTATATCGCTCTCTTTAGCATAGATGATACTTGATAAAAAATGAATTGACATATGGAAGTAGCAGGTTTGTGCTGTTCTTTCTGGGAGGTGCTCAGCGGGGGAATATAAAAAAGCTGTTACCATATTGGTAACAGCTTACTGTGGCGGAGAGGGTGGGATTCGAACCCACGGCCCCTTGCGGAGTCACTGGTTTTCAAGACCAGCTCCTTAAACCACTCGGACACCTCTCCAAATATAAAAACTAGATATAGTCTATCATTGAATGAGGGGATTTGTCAATTAGAATATAGATGTGAAATTACTTTCTATATGTTATAATTTTATGCAGATTATATGTTTTACATAGTTTGTGGTATTCCATAGGAGGTATTACATGAAAAAGGGGTTTACTCTTACACAAACAGGTATACTGCTGACTTTGTGGTTAACCTTTTTATTAAGTTTTGTTATGCGCTTATCTTGGTCATCGTTGATGCCCATTGTGAATGAAGCGTTGCATTTTACAGCACAGCAAGGAACTTCTTATTTAACGGCGTTTTATTTTGGTTATGCCTTGACTGTATTGCCAGGAGGCTTGTTAGCAGATCGATTTGGCTATCGTAAATCTATCTTAGGTAGTTTAGTAGCTATGGCTATTGTAACGGGGCTTATGAGTACTGTCCAAAGTTATGAATATGGATTGGTATTGCGTTTCTTACTAGGTATTGTGTCAGGTCCTGTGCAATCGGCTTGTTTGAAAGCCATTGGCGAGCATTTTAGTGCAGAACAGCGCGGTACTGCGGTAGGTATTTTCATGAGCTGTACATCTTTTGGTATTACCGTGGTCAATGGATATGCACCATTTGTGGCGGTCCACTATGGATGGCAAATGGCATTTTTGATGACCGCTTTATTGCCACTGATTGTGTTCTTCTTGGCTCTATTCACAGTGAAAGAAGTGCAAGCTTTTAGAAAAGACCAAACGGAAGAGGCGCAAGGAACAGAGCAACAGTCCATGTCGTTAGTACAAAGTTTACGTTTTGTAGGAACGAATCGGAATATTTTATTATTGGCAGTGATGGGATTTTTTGCAACAGGCACCACTTGGGGCGTTACTACATGGGCGAACTTGTATTTGGTGAAACAATTACATGTGACACCTATCTTTGCGGGAGGCATCATGAGCCTCTATGGTATCGCAGCAGTGGTCGCCAAACCGACCATCGGATTCATTTCTGATAGAATTTCTTTACCAAGAAATTATTTAGCGGCTATCGTTATGTTCTTATTCTCTCCAGCCTTGCTAATCTTTGCTAATACAACCAATCCAGAAATGTTATACATTACAGCACCTCTATTAGGCATGGGAGCATTCATGTATAGCCCATTAACCAACGCTATCATTATCCAAGCGGCACCACCAGAACTACGGGGAACCACAGCAGGATTCGTGAACTTGTTCAACCAAATAGGAGCTCTCACAGCCCCTATCATCTTGTCCACAGTATTAACAGCTACAGGCAATTACCAAACAGCACTCATGGCATTATCTATTTCTCCAATCATCGGAGCTATCTTATTGTCATTCATTCGACTAAAATAAGGCCATATACATTTGTGCTCCTTCTCTTAAAACCTTAAAAGGGGAGGATAAGAGTGGTATATATAAAATTACGGATAGAGGCTTAATTGTATGATAAAATTGGATACCCAATAAAGAGGGTTTTTATTAAATTCATAAATTTACGTAAATATGAGTAAATATATTTACAACAAATTTTTTATATAATAATATATACTTAATTCGTTTTGTTTAAATAATGGGAGGTTTACTATGAAAGTGTTAATTTTAGAGCCAATAGGTTCTGGCGCTGCTTTAGTTAATTCTGCATTAGAATTAGGATGGGATTGTTATATTTTGTCGTATAATAAATCTGATAGACGATTACCCAATGAAGATGCTTGGAAGAAATGTACGATACTTGAAGTAGATACGAACAAAACTGACGCTGTATTTGATTTATTAGATAATTTAAATATAGTGTTTGATGTTATTGTTTCTGGTAATGAATATTATGTTCCATTATCAATTATTTTGGCAGATAAGTATAAAGTTATAGGTTTACCTTATGATATGTTACATATAGTTCATGATAAATTAAAAATGAGGGAGTTTTTAACTAATAAAAATATTAGAAATCCATGGTTTACAACTGTATCAAATGTATCGGATATTAAATTAAATAAACAAATTCATTATCCTTGTATTATTAAACCTAAGGCTGCAGCAGGTAGCTATCATGTAAATAAAGCCAATAATGAGCAAGAGTTAATTATGTATTATAATCTGATTAAAAATGAGAAGCATAAAGAGCTGGATCATGAACTAGGTAGTGAAGCTTTAGTTGAAGAATATTTAGAACGACCAGAATACAGTGTTGAAGGTTATTATTCTAATCAAGAGTTACATATTGTTTCTATTACTAAAAAGTTCCTTTCTGACGAACCGTATTTTGTAGAAATCGGTCATATGACTCCATTTAGTGATTTAAGCGAACGTAGAGTGGATGAAATAAAATCGTATGTTGAAGATATTTTACTTGCTACCAACGTAAGTTGTGGTGTTTTTCATTGTGAGATTCGCTTTAATAAAGATTTATTACCTGTATTAGTAGAAATTGCATTTAGATTGCCTGGTGATAAAATTGTTGATCTCATTAAGTTATCATCTAATATTGACTTATCTAAAGCCATGCTTTTATCTTATGCTGGACTTCCGTATGTTACAGAGGTGTTTAAAAATAAAAGGTATGCAGGTGTAGCTTTTTATCATGATAAAACTCACTTAAAGGATTATAGACATAGAAAAGGATATGAGATTATTGTAGATAATGATGAAGAAAAAGTATTAAATAAAATGAAGAAAATTTGGGAGTAATACTTATGTATCAAGGCATATACTTACATAGATTGTTTTTTTTGACTCTTCATTTTTTACTCTTATTTGCTATACCAGTATATATTTACAAGATTACAGGTGAAGCGACTTATTTGGGAGCTGTATTTGCTGCAGAATGGGGAATTAGACTTTTATCTCTTACTATAGTTCCTAATTTATTTAAATTAACAGGATCATTAAAAAGTATAATAAAGTTTAACTGTGTTCAAAGTGGTTGTATTTTATTTTTACTCTTCATATATAGTATTACTAATAATATAATGAGTTTGGTTGCTATAGGAATGATAAGCAGTATATTTTTTGATATTAATTATCTTTGCATAGAAAACTATATACAAAATATGGTTTTACCTGAGCAACTTTTAAAAAAACAATCTAATTTGCAAGCTATAGAACAATTTTCTATGGTTATATCACCGGTTATAGCAGGGTATTTTATAGATATCCTTAGTGAGAATGTATTTATTTTTTCTATTGGAATCGGCTTTTTACTAATAGTATTTTTTATATTATATAATGATAACGTTTCTGTTAATCCTCAACGAGACAAATTGGAAAATGATGAAAATAATTTAAGGTTTTCAGAATTGCGTAAAGGAATGAAGTTGATTTTCTCATATCCTACAGCTATTAAACTTGTTGTTTTAACCAATAGTGTAAACCTTGTTTATGGAGCTGCATTAGCATTGCTACCAGCTATTATATTAGGTTTTTATCATCAGAGTAGTATTTTTCTAGGGGGATTTAATTTTGTTATTAGCGTGATTGGGATAGTTTCAGTTTTAATATTTAATCGAGTTATTACCTTTAATTTTTATCAATCAAAATCAATAATTACGCTGTTATTAATAATTGTCGTGGCTGGTATAGTTAGTGGAGGTATGCTTTACTTTGAACTCAATTTTATTTTTACGTTATTTTTTATTGCCGTGATTATTCTATCAGATAGTATTTTCTCAGTGGGATTGCGTACTAAAAGACAATTAATTTTTAAAGATGATGAGTTTAAAGCTGCATTACCAAGCATGATGCTTCTTAATGCTATTTCTTTTCCTTTGGGAGGGGGGTTGGTCTCTGCTTTTTCTAATAACTATAATGAGTTGTTGACGATGTCAATTATTTCATTAATTGATATTATTATTGT
Organism: uncultured Veillonella sp.; assembly: GCA_963518085.1. Lineage (GTDB taxonomy): Bacteria > Bacillota > Negativicutes > Veillonellales > Veillonellaceae > F0422. The sequence goes on from CAUQIB010000005.1 coordinate 57,430, forward strand.
AATTTTTTTGTATTTTTTACTATTTCTTTTCAGGAGTAAATTTAATGAGGTACATTAATAAAATTCATACATTAGGACCAACAAATACTAATTGCGAGAAAGCGGCGTATGCATGGTTAAAAGCTAGAAATATAGAAGGAGAAGTCATACTTCATGATACACTTGAAGATGCAGTAGAAGCTTTAATAACTAATAATGATTCTAAAAGCGCATTATTAGGATGTGTAGTATATCCTGACTTACATAAAATTGTTTTTTCTAATTTAGAGAGAATTATACTTTATGATGTTTTTATAGATGATACATATGACATGGTACTAGCATCGAATGGGAAATGTGTAAATGATTTAAATTGTATTGCTTCCCATCCTGCACCTAGTGGGTTAATTTTAGATAATTATCCTAGTAAAAAATACTTTTTCGAGACCTTGGAGGCACCTAAAATTCCTAATGATTATTATGCTATATCAAGTCAACTAGCTCTAAATTTGGCACAAGTTGGGATTTTATAGTTATTATTTATATTGTGAATAGATAACCCATTGCAAGTATAAAAAAATATCATAATTATGCTTGCATATATACATGGTAATGGTGAGCATCGTATCGACTAAGTGTGCGTTTTCGCTATACTCCTAGTTCATTAGGTCGATTATGTATATGAGTATGCTATCGCTAAAACCTCTACATTACCCATGGCTCCTTGAGGTCTAAGCTTGACGCTATCTCTTCAAAATCACCAGAGTAAATAAGCGGATAGTTCAGATTGAGTTATCCGCTTTTCAAAGATACCGTGCTCTTTTTTAACTAACTTGGTATAATACAATCGCATATCTAAGGACTGAGGTATGCCGTGCGTTTTTTTCAGAATGTAACGTAGTAAAAGAACACCATAAGATATCATCGTGACGCAAGTTTCATTTGCGAAGATTCGGATTTTATGAGACAATAAGAGTATAAAAAAGGAATTTTCAAGTCTATGTCGAATTATAGTGATATAGGCAAGTTACATAGTAGCACAGTAACAATTCGGAGGAGGTCGTACTATGGTGGAATATAAAAAAATAATTGTTCCTGCAGATGGTTCAGAAAATGGTAAAAGAGCGTTAGAACATGCATTGGCGATTGTAAAACGTAATGATGCGGAATTGATTTTAGTGCACGTAGCAAATATCGTGTCTGCAATTTCTAACTTCGACCAAACTCCAATCAGTGGTGGTTATGTATCTGAACAAATTGCAGAAGATATGGAAGAAACTGGTAAAAAAATCTTAAGCGAAGTAGCAGAAGAGGTACCAGCAGATATGAAAGTGAAATGCGTCTTTGAAGTAGGGTCCCCTGGACCAGCTGTATTAGCGGTAGCTAAAAAATATGATGCAGATTTAATTGTTATGGGGAGCCGTGGATTAGGACCTTTGAAAGGTTTGTTTATGGGTAGTGTAAGTAGCTATGTAACTAGTCATTCCACATGTCCAGTATTAATTGTTAAATAATAGGATACAAGGCTTTGTTCTCTGAGCAAAGCCTTTTTCTATGGAGATATATATGAGTATAAAACATATACGTTGGTTACATGAAGAACTTGAACAGTGGCGGGAAGAAGGTCTGATTTCGGAAGAACAAAGTCGTCAATTGCAAGTAAGGTATGGATGTATACCTAAAGAGGGGCCATCTTGGACACGGCTTATCACGGTATTAGGAGGCGCTGCGCTAATTTTACTAGGGATTATTTTGCTCTTTGCTGGCTATTGGTATGGATTTTCACCTAATGGACGATTTGATTGGGTATTAGTTATCTTGCTGCTAGCAATCGCCATTGTAGGAGGTGGTGTATGGAAAGCAAAACCAGCTAGCATGGTGGCGGAAGCCATTACCGTTATCTATATGGGAATCCTAACGACATCTACTTTATTAGTAGCAGATACTTATTATACAGGGGAATATATAGGGTTATATGTATTAATCATTTTATGTTGTTCATTGCCCATTATATACATATTGGATTCTGCCTTGGGGATGATACTCTATCTTATTGGCGTATTAGGGTGGAGCTTTTCCAGCCATCCTTTAAATGCATGGGTGGGACCAGCTGCTGTAGGTGGACTTTTATTGGTGGCAGTGCCATACTATATTCGTCGTTTTGGCCATTATCAAGAGAGAAAAGACCCTTTATTAGTATCCGTATCATGGGCGTTTGTGGGGGCCATTTTTGGAGAGGTATTTTTTACTCTATCCACCTATGAACCGCAAATGAATCTATTTTTTATCAGTGTTTTAGGGGCTGTCACCTATGGATTAGGCACCTTAGAAAAGAAAATTGTCCTCTTAGCACTCCCTTGTAAGGGGATAGGGGCCATTGCCTTACTATACACTATTGTGGAAGGGACATACATCAGTACGTGGATTCGCATTGGTGAAAGTGCCATGGTGTGGTGGCTATGGCTTTGTATGTTGCTAAGTTTAGGTATAGCCTTTCTCGTGTTGCGCCGTTTACTGTTGGGGAAACGTGTGGAAAGTGCTATTGGAATCATTCCTTTTGTTGTATTTGGATGCTATTTCCTTACCGTATCTGGGGTAACGCCTATTTTGACATCCATCCTATTTAATGCTTATATTTTGGTGGCTGCCTTAGGGACCTTCATTCGTGGCACTTTAGTGAAAAAGGTAAGCTTATTAAATAGTAGTATTTTGACGCTTATTGCTATGTTTGGAGCTCGATTCTTTGATCCTAGCTTTACGTTTGTGGAGCGAGGTGTATCATTCTTAGTGCTAGGGATAATCGTATTAGGAATCAATGCCTTATATTTTTGGCGTAAAAGGAAACAACGTGCTAAGATGAATCAACGTATTCGGCAAGCTCGTCAGCAAAGTATAGACAAGGAACCTGAGGTATTGATGGGAAGCATCCATGAAGCCTCACAAGATATACTACAAGAGGAATCAGATGTAACAGTAAAGGAGGAAGAACGATGAAATATCAAAAATGGATTTTCTTTGCTCTTGCTGCGATTGTTGCATTGATGAGTCAATTTTATATTCAACAACGATATACGACTTTGTTGCAAGGAGGAGCTGAATATCAATGGCCTGTAAAGGTAAGTCGCCATATTGGTTGGGTGCCTTCAGACTATTTAGAAGTGGAATTTTTAGGTTCCTATGCGAATTGGGAAGGTAAGCAAACTCCAGAGGTAGGTCATGAAGTGTATGTCATTGTAACACCGAAACAATCTGGCGTACTACAAGTAGTATCAGCAACTGATGAAACTCCCAAAGACCAAGAGTATATTCGGGCGAACGTGAAACGATTTGAACATGGGGTAGTGGAATTTTCTATCCCTTTCAATCGCGTGAAAGTAGATCTCAGTAAGATAGATAGTAAATTTTATACCAATTATAAAGGCACCTTAATCGGAACTTTGAAGTTACGTGATGGTTATGGCGTAGTCACAGGTGTCTATGCCAAGGGAGTACCATTGGAATTAGCAACGCCAGAGAGTGTAGTGGATCAAGAAAAAGATTCGCGCATACTTTTAGAAAAAATTGGAGATACAGAACAAGCAAAAGATGATATAATAGTGATATCAAACTCTCATTAGAGAGAATAAAGGATGCAGTGAGATAGCGAGGTTAAGATGGAAATCAATCAACAAGAGTTGGAAACACAATTGCTAGCTGAACTATTTAAGGTCTTAGGAGACCCAACGCGGTTACGCATTGTTAGACATCTGCTTCAGAAAGAGATGTGTGTAACTGAAATCGCAGATGCTATGGATATGGGGCAATCAGCTATATCTCATCAGTTGCGTGTTTTGCGTCAAGCAAGACTTGTAACATTTAGAAAAGAAGGTAAAACAGTGTGGTATCGCTTGAATGATGACCACGTAGTAGTTTTGATTAGTCAAGGCTTAGAACACGTAGGACACCAATAAGTTCGGTATATGTAGAAAGGGTTGCGAAAGCAACCCTTTTTGCATGGAAAACCCCACTCAACACTGTACTGATATAGCGTGGAGTAGGGTTTAATTATGGTATGTTAGTGTACCTGTATAAGGGAATCTGTTTATCATGCATAGCCGAATTGACTTGTCACACTGGCCGTTATAAAGGAAATACATAATATGCTAATAATATAGCTAGTGGCATAGTAAAAGAAGAAAGAACAGTCGTAGCGAGTACGATTTGTGTAGCTAGTTCTGGATGATTGTTCATTTCCACAGCCATGAGAGCAGTATTTACTGCAGATGGAACTGCGTAAGCAATGATGATACTTTGAGCGGCAATAGCACTTAATGGAGTATAATACATGGTGATAGGTAGTACTACGATTAATGCTAATAGAGGACCTGCGATTAATCGCAAGAAAGAAGTCATCATCACATCCTTTTTAATGAAGTTCCAAGACGTTCGATTTAATTGCACACCTAGGGTCAACATGGCAGCCCCCACAAAACAACGACCAAATATATCTAAGGGTCCCCATATAATCGTTTGGGTGAAATCAATAGGAATGTAGTAATGGGCAATAATGGAAATAGGTACGCAATACATAATGGGGATATGTAGGATTGTACGAATAGAATCTCGAGTAGTTAATTTACCTTTGCCTGCCTGATAGAATCCTAAGGAATTACAAAAAATAGTTTGGATAATAAAGGTAGCAATGATAGCAATGACACCATCATGTAAATAAGGTGTAGCTCCATCGATGATGTATGGTTCATTAGCAAAGACGAAAGTTCCTAAGGCTACTCCTAAGTTACCAATATTGGAAAACATCACGGCATTGCGGACGATTTCTGTTTTTCCTAGAGTATAACCCTGCCACTTGGCAACGATACCTGCCAACGCAGAGTTAGCAAATAAAATAATGAGGGCACAACCGAAAATTTCAAAGCTTTCATGTGTTAAATTGGTGACATAAAAGGATTTCAAAATATAGGCTGGCAAAAATAAATAAAAGTTTAATTTACTCAAAGTTCGTAGATCTAGGTGAAACCATCGGTCTAATAAGACCCCCATGAGGGTAAGTAATAAAATAGGAATGATACTGGTGAGAATGATGTGAAAAAATAAATCCATGTTGGATAACCTCCTTAGGTTGTATAGTTGTCATCTTTATTGTATCACATGAATATAAATCATTTTGTCTAATATTCTTTTTCTAGTATAATGAAAACATGTAGTAAGCTTCTAAGTGTATATATTTAAATTAGGGAGGATATCATTATGAAGCGTAACTGGTTAATGGGGTTAGTTATGGCGGGTATGTTAGCATTAGCTGGCTGCGGTGGACAAGGTAGTACATCGTCTACAGCACCATCTACAAATGAAACAATCACTGTATCTGCAGCAGCTAGTATGCAGGGGGCATTGGAAGAATTAAAAGCAGACTATGTGAAAAAACATAACTTAAAACCTGAACAAGTGAATATTGTCTATGCAGGTTCTGGCACTTTGCGTCAACAAATTGAAGAAGGTGCGCCATCCAGTATCTTTATTTCTGCGAACAAAAAGAATATGGATCAATTGAATGAAAAAGGTTTAATGGATAATATTCGTCCATTCGTAGCGAATACATTGGTAATGATCGTACCAAAAGGTAAAGAAACTTTCACATTGGACAATATTGTGAATGCAAAACGCGTAGCTATCGGTACAGTAGAAACAGTACCAGCTGGTAAATATGCAAAAGAATCCTTAACGAAAGCAAATTTATGGGATGCTGTAGAACCTAATATCGTATTTGCAAAAGACGTAAAAGCAGTAGGCGCGTACATTGCGGAAGGCGCAGCTGATGTAGGTTTCGTATATAAAACGGATGCCTTAGCATTGAAAGATAAAGTAGATATTTCTGCTACAGTGGATGCTAAATTACATGCACCTATCGAGTACCCTATCGGTGTGGTGAAAAAGAACCAAAATAAATTAACTGAAGATTTCTATACGTTTCTAACAAGTAAAGAAGCTAGCGAAGTATTGGCTAAATGGGGCTTCTCTGAGCCAACTCAAAAATGATAGCCTTACAGTTATCTATAGAAGTCGCATTCTTGGCGCTTCTTATTAATGTGGTGGTAGGCCTTAGTCTTACTTATTTGATGAAGCGATATTCTTTTCCAGGGAAATCCTTGATCGATTCTTTTTTTACATTGCCATTGGTATTACCACCGGTGGTATTAGGCTTTGTGTTACTCATCATATTCTCGCCGGGCAATGCCTTTGGGGCTTGGTTAGAATCTCACGGAATCCGAGTGGTCTTCTCTAAGTTAGGGGCTATTATTGCATCCGCAGTGGTGAGCTTTCCTCTGTTCTATCAATCTGTCCGAACAGCGCTAGCCGCTATCGATAGCGATATGGAAGATGTAGCACGTACTTTAGGGGCCTCAGAATTTCGTGTGTTTTGGACTATCTCCTTGCCCTTAGCGTGGAAAGGAATTCTCAGTGGATCTATCCTTTCCTTTGCCCGTGGATTAGGAGAATTTGGTGCCACTATTTTGATTGCTGGAAATATTCCAGGCGTTACAAGAACGATGCCCTTAGCCATTTATTCTCTCGTAGAATTTGGCGATTATAGTGGGGCCTTTGAACTTGTCATTTATATTTGTATTTTAACATTGGGGCTTGTGTGGGCTATTCAAGGTCTAACAAAAGGATCCCTCTTCTCAAATCGGTAAGGAGGTACTATGATTTCCTTTGATATCGTCATAGAACGAGGCACTTTTGTTGTGAAAGCCCAAGGTACATTACAAGAAGGTATTACTACATTGATGGGCCCTTCTGGAAGTGGAAAATCTACATTTTTGAAAGCTTTATGTGGATTATTAATGCCCAAAAAAGGTAGGATTACAGCCAATGATGCGGTATGGTTTGAGGGAAAGAAGATAGTAACACCTACCCAAGAACGACACATTGGCTATATGCCTCAAGGCAATATTGTATTTCCTCATATGACTGTAGAGGAAAATATCCGGTACAGCAAACAAGGTTCTCCAGAGCTATTCGATCATATTGTGGAGCGTTTGCGATTGACACCACATCTTAAGAAGAAAGCCAAAGGCTTATCTGGTGGGGAGCAACAACGGGTGGCATTAGGTCGAGCGTTGTACTCTAAACCGGTACTACTCATTTTAGATGAACCACTCACAGCGTTAGATGTAAATCTACGTGCTCAGCTGCAGCAAGATTTAGTCGCCATTATTTCTGAATGGGGCATCCCTTGCTTGTGGGTCACTCATAGTGAAGAAGAGGCTGCTGCCGTAGGGAACCACCGGCTTTTGTGTCGAGATGGGATGATTGCCGAAGAGGTGTAAGGTAAATGGGTTGTTACAAAATGTATGTAATTGGCAAGTTGACACCTCAAGCAATGAAATTAGGGTGAATAAATACATAAATAACGGTTCTTTGTCAAATGTGGGGGCTACTCATATAAAAAGTTCTTAGCACTAGCTATTTAAATAGCTAGTGCTATTCTTTTTGCTTAATAGAAGTATACAAACTCTGAATCGTTCAAAAAAATTTATGACTATTGCAATTTGAGTTTCTAAATGGTACAATATCATCAACAACGTTGTTAATAGCACTGTTAATAATATTGATGTGAGGTGATATAAATGGATGTGAATTTTTTATTGGAAATAGCAATTAAAGAAACGATACATTTAAAGACCAATGAGGTATTTTTACTTAGAGAATTATTTAAGGGTTACGAATGGAATAGGATAGCAAGAAAAGATAGATTATTGTTGGGGTCTCTTTTTCTGAATTACGTAAAGAGCGAGAATTCTAATATAGAAATATTAGAAAAGACATCTTCAGGACAACAAAAATATATTATTACAAATAAAACGTCAAATTAAGGAAGAGAAAATAGCCCGTAAGTAAAATAGAGGAATGTTGATGCACGTTGATCAGCATTCCTCTATTCTATTTAGAGTCATTTTGTTACAGCCAATTAGTTTAGGACTATGTAATGGCGAATTGCTTTTTAGTATAGTATAACAATACTAATGTGGTTTTGATGATAAGTTCATCTATGTGTATACCATGACAATATCACATGCCGTTCATAATATTTATAGCTAAATTTGTTTATTTCTTTACAGTATAGATGTATATGAAGTATAATACTACTGATTATGACTATTTTTAAATTACCTAGGCATAGTCAATAGAACTGTCGAAACACATATAAAGGAGGAACCAAATTCGTATAGGCGAATAGCGCAAGCACTGGAAAGAGACAGCTTTCACAGTGGACGAGGTAGAGGAGTATCGAAATTCAGCGGATGCCTCTCGGCTAGCTTCAGTCGTAGAAGTAGAGCAAAACACCGAGGTAACTAGGTGCACAAAGGCTACTTTCAGAAGTAATATAGATGAATTAATCAAGGAGGAATATACCATGTGTGGTATCGTAGGATATATTGGATTTGAAAATGCAGCAGATTTTATGCTGGAAGGTTTGGAGAAATTAGAATACCGCGGATATGATTCTGCAGGGATAGCCGTAGTGGGCGAAAATCATGTGATTAAAGTGCAAAAGAAAATGGGCCGTTTGGCAAATTTGGAAGCTGTAGTGAAAGCAGATCCTAACCAGGGTCATATCGGCATCGGTCATACTCGTTGGGCAACGCATGGTCGTCCAAGCGATATGAATGCGCATCCGCACACAAGCGCAGATGGCAAATTTGCCGTAGTGCACAATGGCATCATTGAAAACTACATGCCGTTGAAAGAAGAATTGTTGGCAAAAGGTGTTGAATTTACATCTGAAACAGATACAGAAGTAGTAGCTCACTTATTGAGCGATATGTATGATGGCAACTTTGAAAGTACTGTTCGCCGTATGTTAGAACGCATCGAAGGGGGCTACTCTTTAGCGATAGTCTGTGCCGATGAGCCTAACAAAATTATTTGTACGAAAAAAGATAATCCATTGGTAGTGGGCTTAGGAAAAGGTGAAAACTTTATCGCTTCCGATATCCCAGCTATCATTCAACGCACTCGTGAAACATATATCATCAATGACAATGAAGTTGTTATCGTCACACCAGATAGCGTGTCCATTACTGACCGTGCTGGACAACCAATACAAAAAGATATTTATCATGTCACATGGAATGCAGAAGCAGCTGAAAAAGGTGGCTACGAACATTTCATGCTAAAAGAAATTTACGAACAACCAAAAGCGATTCGTGATACGTTGAGTGGCCGTATTAATAAAGATGCTACAGAAGTGGTGTATGATGAATTGAACTGGACGCCAGATACGGTGAAAGGTATTAAACGCATCTTAATTACAGCGTGCGGTACTGCCTACCATGCAGGTTTGGTGGCAAAATATTACATCGAGCAATTGGCACGCATTCCAGTAGAGGTAGACATCGCTTCCGAATACCGTTACCGTACACCATTAACAGATGAAGATACATTGTGCATCGTGATCAGTCAATCTGGTGAAACTAGCGATACCTTATCTGCTTTGAAAGAAGCAAAACGTTTGGGCGCTAAATCTTTGGGTATTAGCAACGTAGTAGGCTCCGCTGTATCCCGTGAAGCGGATCAAGTCATCTACACTTGGGCAGGCCCTGAAATCGCCGTAGCTTCCACGAAAGCGTACACTACGCAATTAGTAGCCTTATTGTTACTAGCTGTGTACTTGGGTCAATTGAATGGTCGCATTGACGAAGTGGTAAAACATGAAATTTTGACAAATTTACAAGAATTACCTACATTGACTCATGAAATCTTTGAAAATGTAGACGAAATCAAAGCCTTTGCTAACCATTATGGATATAAAGAAGATGCTTTCTTCTTAGGCCGTTTAATCGACTATGCGGTAGCGATGGAAGGGGCTTTGAAATTGAAAGAAATTTCTTACATCCATGCAGAGGCCTATGCAGGTGGCGAATTGAAACACGGTACGTTGGCATTGATCGAAGAAGGCATTCCTGTGATTGCCTTGGCAACACAAGAATCGGTACGTGAAAAAATGATGAGCAACATCAAAGAAGTCAAAGCTCGTGATGCCATCGTTATCGGTGTCGGCATGAAAGGCGATGAAGAATTGGCAAAATACGTGGATCATACCATCTTCGTACCAAAAACTGATGCTTTTACAGTGCCTATTTTAGCCGTTGTACCATTGCAATTGTTGTCATATTATGCAGCCATCACACGCGGTGCTGACGTAGATAAACCAAGAAACTTGGCGAAATCCGTAACCGTAGAATAGGAGATACTATGTCTGTTATTTTTTCTGGAATCCAACCGAGCGGTGAGTTGACCATTGGGAATTACCTTGGGGCTCTTCGCAATTTCTTGACATTCCAAGACGACCATGAATGCTTTTACTGTATCGTGAACCAACATGCGATTACAGTACCACAAGATCCAAAGGACTTAATTCACAATACTCGAAGCCTGGCTGCCTTATATTTGGCAGTAGGCTTAGACCCTAAAAAAGTGACTTTGTTTGTGCAATCTGAAGTACCTGCCCATGCGCAGTTAGGTTGGATTTTAACAACGTTAAGCTCCATTGGTGAGTTAGAGCGTATGACGCAGTACAAAGATAAATCAGCGAAACAAGGAGAAACTATCCCAGCTGGTTTGTTGACATATCCACCATTGATGGCAGCGGACATTTTGTTATACCAAACCAATTATGTGCCTGTAGGGGATGACCAACGTCAACACATCGAGTTAACTCGTGACTTGGCACAACGGTTTAATTTTAAATATGGCGAAGTCTTTGCTATGCCAGAAATTAAAACGACCGTAGGTGGTGCTCGTGTGATGTCCTTGCAAGATCCAACAAAGAAAATGAGTAAGTCCGATGATAACAATTGGGCCACTATCCGCTTGTTGGATACACCGGACGTAGTGGTGAAAAAGATTAAAAAAGCAGCCACTGACTCTGAAGGCGTCGTGCGCTACGACAAAGAAAAACAACCAGGTATTTCTAATTTGATGGGTATTTATAATGCCTTAACAGGAGATTCCTTTGAGGCCATTGAAACTATGTATGCTGGTAAAAATTATGGAACTTTCAAAGGTGACATTGCAGACCTATTAGTAGGAGCATTGACACCAATCCATGAACGGTATGCAGAATTAATCGACAGCCCTGAGCTAGATATCATTTTGACAGAGGGCGCTGAAAAAGCAGCTGCTGTAGCAAATGTAACATTAGCTCGTGTAGAAGAAGCTATGGGTTTACGACGTAAGTAATGAGGAAGATGTAATGAGATGCTCTCGTGGCGTTTCATTACATCTTTTTGGTATAGTGTTGCATGAGATATGAAATATGGGGGAAGATGAAAAAATATATAGTATTAGGAATGGTATTGCTTCTAGGACTTTTTAGTACTGTAAATGGTAAAGACTTTAATGATCCACGTTGGCAGACAGTATTTTCTAGGGATGGTTTGCTCTTAAAACTTGATGTGAATACAGTTTCTTATGATGAAGAATTGGACACAGCTGATGCTTGGATAGCTAGACTTGATACAAACGAAGATCGTCAAGAGATTGTACATTATGTACTGTATTTTAATAGCGGATTGATAATGGTGAAAGATTCATTGCTTTATAAGCCAGAATCTAAATTTGTAGTAGGACGGCGAATCAATGACTATAGCTTTCATTTTAGTGAGTCTGATAGTGGCAAGACAATCTGGGAGTTGGTAAAAAAACTAACAGATCGTGATACTAAGGCGAAAGCCTATGAGAAGCGGCAAGCAGAAGAGCTAGAGCAAGCACGAGAAGAGGAGTCAAAAAGACCAATCTTAAGAATCAATTATAGCTTAGAAAATAAACAAGACTAGATATTGCAGATTTATGTAGGAACTAATGTATTAGGAAATAGACATAACTATTTTTCAAGCTGTATATTTGGAGGACCTATGAAACGTGAAGAATTAGAGAACATGTTTCCTTGTGGAACGATTCAAGAAGAACTACATAATTCAACGGTTATGGTATGGGGCTTTCAGCTGTTATATGCAGCCATTGCAGTATGGGGCATCTATCGTAGTGTGCTCCTCTATCGAGAACTAGGGTCAGGGATGAATATGTGGCTTATCCTCCTCGTGATGGTTGCTGGCTACGCCTTGCTTCGCATGTATCAACAAGATGATGTGGAGGTCTATATTGCTACAGAAGGGCTTATTATAAAACGAACGCCTATATTGGTAAGAGAACGAATTGAACGTTTCTTCGCACCAGACTTATATTTGACCTTTGTTCATTATCAAGGCATCATGGGATTCGGAGAGGACTGGAAAACTTTGTATGTGCAAACAGAAACGGGCGGTATATATATCGTGCCTATTAGCTTACAGTTTTTGAGCCATCAAGATAAAATGAAAGTCTTAGATAGCTTAAGTAGATATAAAAATATATAAATGGGACTATAAAAAACCACTTGGCAAGATGCTGGGTGGTTCTTTTTATTTATTTTCTGAAAATATTCACTGTTAGGAAATTTTAGAGGAAAGATAAGCTTCAAGGAGAAGTGCAACTATATGGTGGAAGGTATATCTACCGACCTAGTACGTAATTGTGGTATAATTTTGATAAGAATGAAAGTGAGGCGTTGTATGCGTATTAAATCATTCGATGAACTGACCATTCAGGACAATTTTATCTTTCAAAAGGTCATGCTAAAGAAACCCATTTGTAAGGCAGTATTGGAACGGTTGCTAGATATTTCTATCAAGGACATCGTCTACATTCAGGAGGAGAAAACTCTGGATGTAAGCTTGGAAACGAAAAGTGTTCGTTTAGATGTCTATGTGAATGATGACAGAGGAACTGTATTCAATATAGAGATGCAAACCAGTAAGGATATGGAAGAACTGGTAAAGCGAACACGCTTTTACCAAAGTATTTTGGATATGTATCATTTACAAAAAGGGCAGAAGTACATGACATTAAATGATTCATATATTATTTTTATTTGTACATTCCCTGTGTTTATTGGAAATCGTCATAAGTACACGTTCAAAAATGTTTGCATGGAAGAACAAGATATTCTATTGAACGATGGGGCTACAAAATTGTTTTTGAGTACAAAGGGTAAAATGGATGATATTTCGAAGCCGTTGCAACGGTTCTTAGATTATGTGGATGGTCATGCTGCATCGGATGAGTTACTACGAGAAATTGAAAGTGCCGTAGATGAAGCAAAACATTGTGAGGCTTGGAGGGAGGAATATTCAATGCTATCAATGGATCATTATACATATTGGAAAGAAGGCGTAGCTGAAGGAAGAGCAGAGGGGTTAGTAGAAGGTGAAAATCTAGGTAAGGCTAAAGCGAAAACTGAAGTTGTCGTTCAAATGCTTAGAGAGAATATATCCATGCAGATGATTGCCAAGGTTACTAACTTAACGCTAAAAGAAATAAATGAAATAGGCAAAGCACAGGGCTTGATATAAAACATAATGGTAAAGAGAAAAACAGCGGTATGGTGAGTACATAACTTACTATATCGCTTTTATTTTGATAGTTAGTTGTTGGAGGGGCATTGTCAGTATAAATTACTTTCATAACAGATGATAAAAATTTTTGCAATTTATCTCTTTACAACTTTAATTAACTAAAGTATAATGTAATCATGAAATAGAGATTACATATCTGTAGAGAGGAGAAAGTACTATGAATTGGTTACAAAAATGTTCTAAAACAGTATTAGCAGCGGCTAGTGCATTGGTGATCGTTGGGTTAGTGGCTGGTTGTGGGGTATCTACGAAACAGACGAACACAGAGGTGCCGAAAAAAATTGTCATTGGTTTAGATGATAATTTCCCGCCTATGGGATTCAAAGATGAAAAAGGGGAACTAGTAGGTTTTGATATCGATTTGGCAAAAGAAGTGGCAAAGCGTATTGGTTCCGAAGTGGAATTTAAATCCATCGACTGGGATAGTAAAGAAGCAGAACTAAAATCTAAACGCATTGACGTGTTGTGGAATGGTTTAACCATTACGAAGGAACGGGAACGTAATATCTTGTTTTCTAAGCCATATCTTCGTGGGGATCAAATCATTGCAGTCAAATCTGACTCTGGTATTACAGATAAAGCACAACTTGACGGTAAACGTATAGGCGTGCAATCCGGTTCTACTGGGTTGGAAGCGGTGAAAAATGATCCACAATCTAAAAACTTTAAAGAAATCAAAGAATATGGCGATTATGTGAATGCTTTTATGGACCTTGAGTTAGGTCGCATCGACGCCATCGTAGTAGATGAAATGGTAGGCCGTTATTTAATCGGCAAAAACGGTAATAATGTATTCACCGTAGCGAATGGTTCTTTTGCCACTGAAAAAGCAGGCGTAGGTATGCGCAAAGAAGATGAAGCGTTGAAAGCTAAAATTGACGCTGCCTTACAAGAAGTGATGAATGATGGTACGGCTGACAAATTGGCGCAAAAATGGTTTGGTAACACATCTATCTTGACGAAGGAGGAGTATAAATAAACATGGACTTACTGGAGTATATGTTACAGATAGCCCCGGCCATTGCCGGCGGATTCCAAGTGACCTTATCCTTGTTCTTCATCGTCATCATCTTATCGGTGCCAGGGGGATTGCTCTTGGCGCTGCTCCGTTTGAGTACGAACCGAGTGGTGACAACTATCGTGGATGCTTACGTATACGTCATGCGTGGCACTCCGTTGATGCTACAAATCTTGCTCATCTATTACGGCCTGCCATTCATGATTGATGGCTTTGAGTTGACGGATATGACGGCGGCGGTGTTGTCCTTCGTGTTGAATTATATTGCCTATTTATGTGAAATTTTCCGCAGTGGCATTCAATCTATCCCGAAGGGACAATATGAAGGGGCGAAGGTATTGGGCTTTACTTATGTACAGACCATGTACAAAATTATTTTGCCACAGGTGATCAAACGCGTGTTGCCACCATTGGCAAATGAAACGATTACACTACTGAAAGATACGTCTTTGGTGTACGTATTAGCTATGAATGATATCTTACGAATTACTCGTAGCATCGTACAACGAGACTTTGATATTACCGCTTTCATCGTAGCCGGCGTATTCTATTTAGCTATGACATTTGTATTGACGAAGTTATACCAATATTTAGAACGTCGTATGGCGATGTACGAAGATTAGGAGGGAACCATGGCTTTCATAGACATGTTACATATTGAAAAGAGCTATGGATCAGTGGCAGTCTTGCAAGACGTGTCACTATCCATGGAGCGTGGCGAAGTGGTGTCCATTATCGGCCCTTCTGGGTCGGGTAAATCCACCTTTCTTCGCTGCTTAGGACAATTAGAAACCATCCAAAAAGGAAGCATCGTTGTGGATGGAGCGACCTTAGTGGACACTCCGGCGAATGTAGGTGAGGCGGTGTACGTAGGGAAAGAAGAACAGCAACGTATCTTGTTAAAAATGGGAATGGTCTTTCAATCCTTTAACCTATTCCCGCACATGACGGTGCTAGAAAATATAATGGTGGCACCCCGCATGGTAAAAAGCATGAAAGACGCGGACATCTTGCCTATGGCTCAGTCCTTACTCGAAAAGGTAGGTCTTTGGGATAAACGAGATGTATACCCTAGTACCTTGTCAGGGGGACAAAAACAAAGGGTCGCTATTGCTAGAGCATTAGCGATGAAACCTGAAATTATGCTCTTCGATGAACCTACATCCGCTTTAGATCCGGAGTTTACTAGCGAAGTATTACGAACCATCAAAGAACTAGCGGAAGAAGACATGACCATGATCATCGTCACCCACGAAATGGCATTCGCCCGTGAAGTAGCAGACAGAGTCATCTTTATGGCAGACGGTAAAATACAAGAAGAGGGAACTCCAGAAGAGGTTTTCGGAAACCCACAAAACCCAAGAACACAAGCGTTCCTAAACTCTATGTTGAGAGTTTAAGGTACACATATTATAAACGCACCTAAACTCCATGCTACGAGTTTTGGTATCAAATCATGCAAAGCAAATGCGACATAAGGAGGCACAAACCGTATTATATAGTTTGTACTAGGTATGTCGCATTTTTGTGCACAAATACCCTTATCTTATATTTACTTCCTCATAGAATACAGGCAACTAAATGCGGAATGTCATTCTGTATAGTTCTAGCTAGAATCATACATATTCTTAGTAGGAGATAAAGGAACTATCAACAGACTGAACATCCATCATATAGCTCAGCTTTATAATCTATTGGCAGAGGAATAATAATAGGTCCCTCCCCCCCCCTTGAGGATCCCCCTCACATAAAGATGATGATACACAATCTTATAGACAGATTCAACATAGATGTTTGCCTTTGACTGATGGAGATATAAGGTCAGGGTATACAAGTAAGTAGGCTAGTTTTGCTATATAAGATAAAGGTTAAGAAGAATGCGGTATGCTCCGCAGCAAACATTACGCAGTGCCGTTTGTGAGGAAGCATGCCGCATTCTGACGGACAAGTAAAGGAGAACATAGCCTACTTACCGGAGATAAAATACCCTCAGTCAAAGACATACACAAATTGCCAATCAGTACTAAGATTGTGTATAATAAGAGATATGTATAATCCGATGTTAGAGGGAAATGAGGAATGACGATGCGGATGGATGGTCGTGGTTTAAAAGATATACGCCCAGTGAAGATCACTAGGCATTACACTGCCTACGCAGAGGGATCTGTCTTAATTGAATGTGGTAATACAAAGGTGCTTTGTACGGCTAGCGTTGAGGATCGTGTTCCCCGCTTTTTGAAAGGCACTGGTACGGGTTGGGTGACAGCGGAATACTCTTTGTTACCACGAGCCACACATACGCGTGTACCTAGAGAAGCCGCAAAAGGTAAACAGACAGGTCGCACCGTAGAAATCCAACGGTTGATTGGCCGTGCTTTGCGAGCTGTTGTAGACTTAGAGGCTCTAGGAGAAGTATCTATCACGGTAGACTGTGATGTACTACAAGCTGATGGTGGTACTCGTACAGCCTCGATTACAGGCGCTTTTGTAGCCTTAGTAGATGCTATCTATTCTATCTATGATGGATATGGTAAATTCCCTGTAACAGACTATTTAGCAGCTATTTCCATGGGCATCGGTGAAGATGGTCCTATGCTAGATTTGTGCTATGAAGAAGATAGTGCAGCCGTTGTAGATATGAATGTGGTCTGTACAGGCAAAGGTCAATTAGTAGAAGTGCAAGGTACTGGAGAACATGGAACTTTCACCAGAGAAGAGTTGAATAGCTTATTAGATTTAGGTGAAGCTGGTACAAAACAGCTGATGCAGGCACAACGTGAAGCACTAGGTGAAATTGGGCATATGGTGGGTCATGAAAATGCACCTAAAGCAGTGGTATTAGCTACACGGAATAAGGGAAAGATTCGTGAGTTTACAGCAGCTTTTGAAGAATTAGGCTTTGAAGTGCGCACAATAGATGATGTGGTGGATATTGATGAGCCAGAAGAAATTGGCACTACCTTTATGGAAAATGCAGAATTGAAAGCTTTATACTACGCAGAGGCTTGTGGTCTCCCTTGTGTAGCCGATGATTCTGGACTGGAAGTAGATGCCTTAGGTGGAGCGCCGGGGGTGTATTCCGCACGTTATGCAGGACTGCACCGCAGTGATGAGGATAATAATCGGCGCTTAGTGGCAGAATTAGCTGATGTAACCCCAGCGGATAGAACGGCACGTTATCAATGTGCTCTTGTATGGGCTACACCGGATGGACAGTGCATTCGTGCTACGGGCACTTGTGAAGGTCTTATCCAGTTAACGCCGATGGGAAAAGGTGGATTCGGTTATGATCCATACTTTTATATTCCAAAATTAAAAACGACGATGGCCAATATTTCTATGGAACAAAAGCAGACGATTAGTCATCGAGGTAAGGCACTACGGGCATTAGTAGAGCAATTGCGACATACTATAATTAAGTAATTAATAATTAAAGTAAAAAAATATATCGAAAGTCTTGAATATATGAATGTAATTCGATATAATAATGGTAGGTATTATAAGGAAGGCAGATATTAAGTTATGGATACATCTGTAAAGTCAAATAAAATGAAGCTCTATGGGTTTAACAATCTAACAAAAACCTTGAGCTTTAATATTTATGATATTTGTTATACGCGGACAGAAGAAGAAAAACGCCAATATATTGAATACATTGACGAAGTCTACAATGCACAGCGCTTGACTGATATTTTAACAGAGGTTTCACATATTATCGGAGCCAATGTACTGAATGTGGCAAAGCAAGATTATGATCCACAAGGGGCGAGCGTAACTATTCTGATTTCGGAAGAACCTGTTGACAAAGTAGATAAAGATGATGTGGTGATGCATCTCGACAAATCTCACTTGACGGTTCATACCTATCCTGAAAGTCATCCAGACAATGGAGTAAGTACATTCCGTGCAGATATCGACGTGTCCACATGTGGTCAAATTTCTCCACTTAACGCATTGAACTATCTTATTGATAGCTTTGATTCCGATATCATTAGCCTAGATTATAGAGTGCGTGGATTCACTCGTGATATTCATGGTAAAAAATTATTCATGGATCATCGCATGAACTCCATTCAAAATTACATTAACTCTAAAACACGTAATCTCTATAATATGATCGATGTGAATGTGTATCAAGAAAATATTTTCCATACCAAAATGATGCTGAAAGAGTACGACATTAATAATTATTTGTTTGGTATTACCGAAGAAGATTTGACGCTGAAAGAGCGCAAACAAATTAACCAACAACTCAAACAAGAGATGGCGGAAATATTTTACGGTAGAAATTTACCATCATTGAAAATCTAGGAGGGTTTCCCATGGACGTAAAACAAGAGGCAATTCAAAAACGCTTGGAACTAAAAGGTTTTTTACAAACTGGAACAAAATACGAATTAAAAGATGCTCATGATTTGACAGTAGCTTACACTCCAGGTGTAGCTGAGCCATGCCTTCACATTAAAGAAGATGAAGACAAATCCTTCGACTTAACATGTCGTTCTAACATGGTAGCTGTTGTATCTGACGGTACTCGTGTATTGGGCTTAGGCGATATCGGAGCAGCGGCAGCAATTCCAGTAATGGAAGGTAAATCCTTGTTGTTCAAACGTTTTGGTAATATAGATTGCATTCCTTTGGTCATCGATACAAAAGATCCAGACGTGTTGATCAACACTGTGAAATTAGTACAAAAAAACTTTGCCGGCATTAACTTAGAAGATATCTCTTCCCCTAAATGCTACGAAATCGAAAATCGTTTGAAAAAAGAATTGGAAATCCCTGTGTTCCATGATGATCAACATGGTACAGCGATCGCTTGCTTGGCAGGCGTAAAAGCAGCGCTTCGCTTTGTGAAAAAAGACTTGTCCAAAGTAAAAATTGTTGTCAATGGTGCAGGTGCAGCGGGTGCTAATATTGCTCGTCTATTGTACTTAGCAGGCGCTCGTGATATTACATTAATGGTAAGCTCCGGCGTGTTGAACAAAGATTACAAACGTCTTGATTCTTTACAAGCTGAGTTGATCAAAACATTGGGTCAAGAAACAAAAACTGGCAACTTAGCAGAGATTGCAAAAGGTGCTGACGTATTGTTAGGTGTATCTGCAGCAGGTGCTTTTACAAAAGAAATTTTAGAAAGCTTAGCTGATGATGCAATCGTATTCGCTATGGCAAACCCTAACCCTGAAGTGATGTACGATGATGCGAAAGCGGCAGGCGTACGTGTTATGGGTACAGGCCGAAGCGATGCGCCGAACCAAATTAACAATGTAAATGTATTCCCTGGTATTTTCCGTGGTGCTATCGATGTACAAGCACGTGAAATCAATGATGAAATGAAATTGGCAGCCGCTGATGCATTAGCAGCTCTTGTAACTGATGAAGAATTAGCAGAAGACTACGTAGTAGCCAATGCATTCGACAAACGTGTTCCGTTGGCAGTAGCAAAAGCAGTTGCTGAAACGGCAATCAAAACTGGTGTAGCTCGTAAAACAGAAGTTCCTTACTAATCGATAAGGGTGATATAGAGACTAGGTTAGACATACCATAGGGGTAGGCTAGCCTAGTCTTTTTTGCTGATATACTATGATTTGAGAGCCTATCAGACCTTTGGTGTTAGTTATATATGTTGGAGAATAGCAATGTTAGTTACCAACATATATCTGTATACTCTGTGACGAATCATATGCAAAAACTAGTGGTTACATGGTACAATATATGTACAGATGTAAAGAAGCAAGGAGGTATAAGTATGCTTATGTTTATGCAAGTGCAACAGCCTAAAACAGTAGAAGAGGCGCATGCACTGATGGTAAAGCAAAAAATGGCGCCCTTACTAGCTGGTGGGTGCTGGACAAGATTAGGAAACAGGAAATGGCCCATGGTCATTGACTTGTCTGCCTTAGGTCTTCGATACATTACAGAAGAAGAAACTGAGTTCCATATTGGCGCTATGGCAACACAGCGCGATGTAGAGGTATATGAACCATTTCAATCCTTTTGCGGAGGCGTGCTCCCACAATCGGTGGTAGATATATTAGGTGTGCAGTTCCGATCCATGGCGACCATGGGTGGATCTGTGGCGGCGCGATTCGGCTTTTCTGATATTCTCCCTGCTTTGTTAGCATTACAAGCAGAAGTGAAAGTATTCGAAGGGGGCTGTATGTCCGTAGAGAACTATTTGTCCTACGGAAAGCGCGATTTATTGTTGGAAATCATCATTCCTAAAAGGGAGGCCGGTGTAGCCATTGAAGCGTTGCGTAAATCTACGTCGGATTTTCCCTTCTTAACGGGGTCTGCTCGTTTTGATGAAAACAGATACTCTGTCTTTATTGGTGGTCGTCCAGGAAAACCGATTCGTGCAAAACGTTGCTGCGAAATTTTGAATGCCAAGGGCATCGACGGATTAGAAGAGGCGATTGAGTCTATCGTGGAAGATGTATCCTTTCAAACAAATTCCCATGCTAGTGCAGAGTATCGCCTAGACATGGCAAAAAATATGGTAAGACGATTAGTTAAAGAGGTGACACAATGGAAATAGCAATTCAAGTGAATGGCGTAAAGCGGAATGTTGTCATAGAAACCGATGAAATGCTATTAGAAACATTGCGCAAATTAGGTTTTTATAGCGTTCGTTGTGGTTGTGATACCACGAACTGCGGTCTTTGTACTGTGTGGGTAGACGGAGACCCTATTTTGTCGTGCGCCTACCCTACTTTCAGAGTCAATGGTCACGAGATTACTACCTTGGAGGGTATTGCTGAGGAGGCGGCAGCACTAGCAGATTGCCTCGCTGAAGAAGGAGCTGATCAGTGTGGATATTGTACAACGGGTATGATGATGAGCGCTATCGCCTTGGGCCGTAAAAATCCCAATGCAACAGACGATGAAATTCGTCACTATTTGAATAATAATCTATGTCGCTGTACCGGTTACGAATCGCATATGCGAGGCATCCGAAAATACTTAGGAGGCATCAAAGGATGAAACATTTAGGAAAAAGCTATAAAAAAAAGGATTCCTCTACGATTTTGAGTGGCAAAGCGGCCTATACGGAAGATTTTATTCCCCCCAATGCCCTTTGTATCAAGGTGCTACGCAGTCCTTATGCATTCGCTAAAATTCTAGATATCAATATTGAGGCAGCTATGAAAGTGCCTGGTGTGGAAGCGATTTATACATATAAAGACGTACCAAAAACTAGATTTACCTTGGCTGGCCAAAATTACCCGGAACCATCTCCGTATGATATGTTAATCCTAGATCAAATCGTTCGCTATGTAGGGGATGAAGTGGCGTTAGTGGTGGCTGTTGATGAGCGCACTGCTCTGAAAGCGATGCCCCTCATCAAGGTGAAATATGAAGTGTATGAACCGGTGTTAAACATTCATACAGCCATCGATAATCCAAGCATAGTCCACCCAGAGGATGATTTAGTGTACAATTTTCCTATGGGGGGAGATCCGAAGCGAAATATTGCTTGCTCCTATAGCCACGTGGTGGGAGACGTGGAAGCAGAATTGGCAAAATGTGATTATGTGGTAGAAGAATCTTACTTTGATCAAGCTACCTTGCAGTCCGCTATGGAAACATTCAGAACCTTTGCCACTATCGATCAATTCAATCGCCTTGTGCTGACTAGTTCAACGCAAGTGCCATTCCATATTCGTCGGCATGCAGCGCGTGCTCTAGGCATTTCTGCCTCTCAAATTCGTATCATAAAACCTCGCATCGGGGGTGGATTTGGGTCAAAACAAACGGGATGTACTGAGTTATTCCCAGCCTTTGTGACATGGACATTAAAGAAACCATCCTACCTCATTTACGATCGCCACGAAGCAAATAACTGCTCTACTAGTCGTCATGCTAGGGATTGGAAAGTGCGCATCGGGTCTACAAAAGACGGTATTATTCAAGTTATCGATATGGTAGCGGTATCAGATGCTGGTGCCTATGGTAGTCATGCATTTACAACGTTCACTGCAGGGGAACATAAATCCTTGCCACTATACAATAAGACGAAAGCCATTCGCTATGAATCCAATATGGTGTACACCAACCATATGGCAGGGGGTGCTTTCCGTGGATATGGTGCGACCGAAGCGTTGTGGCCCTTGGAATGTGCTATTACCAAATTAGCGAAAAAAATGGGTATGGATGAAATTGAATTGCGCTTGAAAAACTTAATCAGTGTAGGGGAAACGGCGCCTTCCTTTGAACCAGGGGAAATCTTAGAATCAGGCTTGTTGAGAGAGGCTGTTCAAAAAGCGAAGGACATGTCCAATTGGGACCATCGCCCTAAATCTTGGAAAATTGATGATAGATATGTAGGGGGCCTTGGAGTAGCGTTTGCTTTCCAAGGATCTGGCGTAGCCAATGTAGACTGTGCCACAGTGGAAATTCGCCTTCTCGATGATGGAACCTATATGTTGTTCACAGGCTCTACAGATATGGGTCAAGGATCGAATACCGTATTGGCACAAATTGCCTGTGAAACTTTGGGTTGCCCTATGGAAATGATGGGGGTCTACGAAGCGGATACGGACGTAGTGCCATTTGATCCAGGATCCTATGCATCGAGTACAACCTATGTAACAGGAACTGCTACAAAGCTAGCTGCGGAAGATTTGAAAGCGAAGATGTTACAGGAATTTGCTCGTCGGTTAGATGTAGATGAATCCCTATTGAGCTTTGATGGTGAACAGGTATGGACTGAAGATGGCTCGAAACGAATGAGGACTGGCGAATTAGCGCCATTACTCGTGTCCGGTGCACAAGCACAACATCTTATTGGTGTTGCTACCTGGGGTAGCGAAACATCTCCGCCTCCTTTCATGGTAGGTATTGCAGAGGTGAAAGTGGACATAGAAACCGGTAAAGTGACACCAGAAAACTACTATGGAGTGGTAGACTGTGGTACCATCGTCAATCGAAATTTGGCCACAGTACAAGCAGAAGGCGGTATCGTACAAGGTATGGGAATGGCATTGTATGAAGAAATTCGCTATTCCTCTAGAGGGGCTCTAGAAACAAATAACTTCATGCATTATAAGGTGCCAACTCGTTTAGATACAGGCCGTATCCATGTAGATTTTGTAGAATCCTATGAGCCATCAGGTGCGTATGGTATTAAATCCATCGGCGAAGTGGTTATCAATACATCTTGTCCAGCGATTCAGGGGGCTATTTTGAATGCTACTGGTGCAGAGGTGACGACATTACCAATGATTCCAGAACGTGTATATACAGCATTACAAAAGAAATAACTGGAGTTAGTCATAGGAGATGTAAGATGCGTGATAGGAAGTATTGGGAGTCTTTGTTAGAGCCTGGGATTACCGCTGTCGTAGGAGCTGGTGGGAAAACGACCGTAGTTTCTAGATTAGGAGACGCAGCGGTTAGCCAACAGCGTCCCGTGGTGGTAACAACGACAACCAAGATGGGTTCTGCGCAAGTAGCTCCTTGGAACCCTTATTATGGAGAGGACTTAGCACTTGGTGAAGCTCATATTGTAGAACAATTTAAACGTGGGCAGATGGGATCTTGGTTTCAATCGGTGGCAGGTCATAAAGTAATAGGGTTAGATCCAGAATTATTAGATATACTGCAGAATCGACATCCAGATTGGTCTATTGTCGTTGAGGCAGATGGGGCGAAAACAAAATGGTTGAAAGCCCCTAAGCCTCATGAACCAGTGATACCCAATACAACGGCCACTACCATTGCTGTAGTGAATATGCAGGTTTTAGGCAAACCGCTCACAGAGGACTATGTACATCGCATAGAAGAAGTACAATCCATTATAGGGATTCCTATAGGAGATACGATTACACCAAGAGGAGTGGTAAAGCTATTAAAACATGAGAGGGGAATCTTTCAATATGCCTGTGGGAAACGAATTGTATTCTGTACAGGATGCGATACGGTAGTTCCAACGGTGGTAAATACATTTTTACAAGATTTGCAATCTGTCCCATTGCACAAAGTAGTGCTGGCTAATGGATATAGGGAGCAGTGTTGTATACAAAGGATAATAACATGGCAATAGGTTGCGTACTATTAGGGGCTGGACAGTCAAAACGTATGGGATGTGCTAAACAATTATTAACGTATCAAGGACGCACCTTATTGGAAATAGCCCTATCTAAGTATAGTAGGGTACAGCCATTGGTGGTGGTAATTGACCCACGTATGGGTGTTGAGACTATGGTGCGAAAGGTACAGGGGATTCCAGTGCCTAATGAAAACCCACAGTGGGGGCAGGGCACATCGATTCGGTTAGGGGTAGAAGCCCTGCTACAATGGGAATGTATGCAGAAAGAACGCCTAGAAGGGATTCTGTGTGGTGTTATCGATCAACCCATTTTAGATGCACAAGTCATTGAGGAATTGTGTCATACGTTCAGAGCTATAGGCGATGAAAAAGCCATTGTGCAGCCACAGTATGGGCCGAATCAAGAACGAGGAAACCCCGTAGTATTTGGTAGATATTGGGCGGAGGCATTATGCATGATTCCTGGGGATAGGGGAGGACGTGTCATTTTACGTGGTGAAGGTGCTCCTCATGTGAGGTATGTATGGTTTGAAAGGCAACGTACAATCCATAGTGGTATTGACATTGATACGAAAGAAGACTATGACCGTATCGTGAGTGAAGGAGGAAGTTATGAAACCAATCATTCTCATTCGTAGCGGTGGAGATGTGGCATCTGGTGCTATCTATCGATTATGGAGGGCTGGTTATCCAGTAGTGATTAATGAAATCGCCATTCCTACCATGATTCGCAGAGAAGTATCTTATGGAAATGCGGTACATCGAGGAGAAATGATCTTAGAGCGCCTGCGTTCGCGCCATGTACCATTACAAGAGGCACAGTTACTGTTATCTAGCCGTGAAGCCATTCCAGTGGTCACAGAGCCTTATGAAACTGTATTAGCTACCATAGAGCCAACTATTGTTGTGGATGCGATTTTAGCGAAGCGAAATATAGGGACTCAAAAAACGGATGCTCCTTTAGTCATCGGATGCGGTCCTGGGTTTAGTGCTGGTAAAGATGTGCATGTTGTCATTGAAACTATGCGTGGTCATTCTTTGGGGCGTTGTATTTATGAAGGTCCCGCCTTAGCGAATACGGGGATTCCTGGGAATGTAGGCGGTTATACACATGAACGAGTGATTAAGTCCCCTGCGGAAGGTCTATTTGTGGCGAAGTGCCACATTGGAGATCAAGTAGAGGCAGGTTCTATTATAGGCTATGTAGAGAATGTGCCAGTGCATGCAAAAATTACAGGCATCTTACGAGGCATCTTAGCTTCTAATATATTAGTAACGAAAGGCTTTAAACTGGCGGATGTGGACGCACGATGTGAAGAGAGCCATTGCTTTACGATATCGGATAAAGCATTAGCTGTCGGCGGTGGGGTTATGGAGGCCATCACTGCTTGGGAATATGAACAGATAAAGGAGTCGTACCATGAATCTGATTGATATTGCGCAAGAGCGTATGGCAAAGGATGAATCATCGTTAATTGTAACGATTTTATCTGGCGCGCGACAAGGCGATAAAGTGATGTATAGCTATACTGGAGAAGTGTTGTATGGCAATGCTATTGAAGGCTTTACAGTACCACAAAGAATAGAACCACAGCTATTTTCTATCGAAGATATGGAATGCTTTTTGCAACCAGTAGAAAAAGATCCAGAAGTCCTTATTTTAGGGGCTGGTCATGTTAGTCGCTGTGTGGCTGACCAATTCTTATTCATTGGTTGTGGCGTAACCGTAGTCGATGATCGAGCAGAATATTTACGGGAAGACTTTTTTGATTCACGTGTGAAACGAGTGCATTTAGATTTCAAAAACTTACAAGAACGATTAAATCTTCGTGCGTATACAGGTATTGTAGTAGTGACTAGAGCTCATGAGTTCGACAGCCTATGCTTGCATCAAGTGCGTCATGTGCTACCTACTTATGTGGGGGTGATGGGCAGTCATAAACGGATTTATCATGCCTTTGAAGTATTGAAAGAAGAAGGTTGGACACAAGAAGAGCTAGATATGTTATATGGTCCTATCGGGTTAGACCTAGGGGCGCAAACTCCGGAAGAAATCGCCCTTTCTATCGTGGCAGAATACGTGACAGTACGATATCATAAGCAAGGTGGTTTTTTATCAAAGAAGAGGTATTCCCATGAAGCATGAGTTTGTTGAATATTTATATACCCATAAGCAAGATACATTAGCGGTGACGACGATTTTAAATACCCATGGTTCTACGCCACGTAAAGCGGGGACGATGATGATTGTTCACCCTGATGGCTCTATCTTTGGCACCATCGGTGGTGGCCGTGCAGAAAATGAAATTCGTTTAAGCGCCGTAGATGCATTGGAAAAGAAAGAAGCTTTCCGACGTATTTATGTGGATTTAAATGATGATGTAGCGGTCAAAGAAGGTATGGTTTGCGGTGGTAATATGGACGTATTAATCGAAACCTATCTCGTATAAGTGTTGCGTTACTAGAAAAAAATACCAATATAGGATACAATAAAAGGGTACATGCATAAGCATGTGCCCTTATTTTGTATTAGAAAGGATAGGAGATATTCTATGCTGTTTCAATTACAAACTACATTAGAAACATTACGGTTCTTAGATATCATAGATATTCTTGTGGTAGCAACCTTATTCTATTATTTATATCGATTAGTAAGAAATACAAGAGCCCTAGGCCTATTAAAAGGCTTGGGTGTCTTAGTGGTCATTAATATTGTGGCGCATTTTATGGGATTACATACTATAAGTTGGATTATGCAACAAAGTGTGGCAGTCCTCATGATTGCGCTACCCATCGTATTTCAGCCAGAATTACGACGCCTCTTAGAACAATTGGGCAGTGGCACAGGATTCTTTTCTTCGCGTACAAAAATTTCTAAAGAAGAATTAACCTCTATTGTAAAAGAAGTAGTCATTGCGTGCCGTAGTATGTCTCGTCGTAAGATTGGGGCCCTCATGGTCTTTGAAAGAAATATGAAATTAGACGTCTTATCCATGCAAGGGACTCGCATCGATGGATTAGTAACTAGTGAATTATTGATGAATTTGTTCTACCCTAAATCTCCGCTCCATGATGGGGCAGTGATCATCCGTAATGGTCGAATTGAGACGGCGGCGAGTTTACTCCCGGTGAGTCAAAATCGTGACGTCAGTAAGGAATTGGGGACACGACACCGTTCAGCCTTAGGGCAAAGTGAAGAAAGTGATGCCTTAGTAGTGGTGGTTAGTGAGGAAACAGGGCAAATTTCCTACGCCCTAGGAGGTCAGATTCACCGTGGTGTGACAGAAGATACATTGCGCACGATTATGTTGTCCTTACTTGAGCCAACGCCAAGTGCAGTCAGTTCTTTGCTTAAAATAAAACGAGGTGAATCGAAATGATGCATTGGATAGTAGGATTAAAACATAATTGGGGAATGAAATTATTCTGTTTATTTTGCGCCATTGGTATGTGGCTGTATGTCATGAAGGATCAAAATCCGGTAATCGAGATGACATACACTGTCCCAGTACAAGTGCAAAACTTGGACCAAAACTATTTAGTAGAAGGGGTCCCTAGCGAAGTGCGTGTTCATTTACGAGGACCTCGCAATGCCATCTTTGATATTAATCCATCTGTATTGAAAGCCTATGTAAATATGAAAAATGCCCGTGTGGGACAGGAAAATGTGACGATTAACTTTACACCACCTACAGGGACTTTCATAGATAGTATAACCCCAGAAAATGTAACTGTCACAGTGGATGAGTATATGGTGAAAGAATTGCAAGTGCAGGCGCACCCATTGGGGACGGTGCCAAATGACATTGCTATTAAAGAGTCGAAAATTATGCCTACCACAGTTACGATTTCTGGCCCTGCTCATTTAGTGAGCAAAGCATCTTATGCTGTGATTCGCATTAATTTAGATAATCACCGTGAAAGCTTCACAGAAGTGGGCGATATTCTACCAGTGGATTCGGCAGGTAATGTGGTGGAAGGTTTGACAATTACGCCTAAAGGGGCACAAATCCAATATGAGCTAGAACGTATTCGGATGGAGAAAAAAGTACCAGTGCAACCTAATATAGTAGGGACTGTCCCTGTTGGGTATACAGTAAAACGAGTTGTGGTGGAGCCAAAGGAATTAACCATTTTAGGGAAGGAGTCCATCCTTAATGGCCTAGATGGAGTCAAAACCATTGATATTTCAGTCCAAGGCGTTACTGGTAGTTTTACTGGTGGATATAGTTTAGTATTACCAGAAGGTGTGACAACAACGACAGACCGAGTTGTGGTGAAGGTAGAAATAGAACCACACATGTAGGAGAACAGTATGTTACGTATCATTAATTTTCGGATACCCGTGCAAGAGGCAGAGAGGTTAGAAGAATTACTTGTCAAAAAATATAGTCCCTTACAAGGGCATATTACAGCCATCCACGTCGTACGACGGGCTGTGGATGCTAGAAAGAAACCACATATTACTTTTGTGTACACTTTATTTTTAGAAGTAGACCAAGAGCAACAATTGATGAAAAAATTAAGTCACCATAAGGATATTACTTTGATGGAACCAGAAATGCCGGAACCCATTGTATGTGGTGCTAAGCCTATGCAACATCGTCCAGTGGTGGTTGGATTTGGACCTGCGGGGATGCTAGCAGCGTTCTATTTAGCGCGAGAAGGATATCGTCCTATCGTATTAGAACGAGGTCAAGATGTGGATCAACGTACTTTGGATGTAGAACTGTTCTGGAAAGAAGGCATCTTTAAACCGGAATCGAATGTACAATTTGGGGAAGGTGGGGCAGGTACTTTTTCAGATGGTAAATTAACGACTCGTGTGACGCATCCACGACTTCATGAGATTGCTACGTATTTTGTAGAGTTTGGAGCACCAGAAGAAATTTTATATAAACATAAACCTCATGTAGGGACAGATATTTTACGCCACATGGTAAAAGCCATGCGACAGCAAATTATTGCTTGGGGTGGAGACGTTCGATTTGGTGCACAAGTAACAAACATTGAAATAGAGAATCAAGTTGTGACTGGGGTTATCGTTAATGGCACGGAACGAATCCCAGCGGATATTGTCATGTTAGGTGTGGGTCACAGTGCTCGGGATACGTACCACATGCTTTATGAAAGAGGTGTCCATCTAGAAGGTAAAGCCTTTGCTATCGGCGTGCGCATTGAGCATGATCAAGATGTCATCGATACGTCACAATATGGTGTGTATCCAGTAGATATTGGCTTAGGAGCGGCGGAATATTCCTTGGTGTATCATGATAAAGAACAAGATCGCTCTTGCTATAGTTTCTGTATGTGTCCGGGGGGCCAAGTCGTAGCTAGCGCCTCTGAAGAAGGTGGTGTTGTGACCAATGGCATGAGTTTGTACGCTCGTGATAGTGGTATTGCCAATAGCGCATTAGTAGTCACAGTAGGGCCTCGAGATTTTGGGGACCATCCATTGGCTGGCGTAGACTTTCAGCGAAAGTGGGAAGAACAAGCTTTCATCGTGGGGGGACGCAATTACCATGCTCCTATTCAGACCGTCGGTCATTTCCTAGGCCGTACAACAACAAATGATGTACAGCGCAAGCACTATAGTTATGAGCCTGGAGTGACACCAGCAGATATTCGTCAATGCTTGCCGGACTATGTGACACATACATTGGCTGAGGCGTTGCCATATTTTGGGCGACGTATACAAGGGTTTGATGCGGACCATGTGTGTATGACTGGAGTGGAAACACGGACATCAGCACCACTGCGCATCGTACGAGATGAACATAGACTTTCACAGTCCACGAAAGGATTATATCCTATTGGGGAAGGTGCAGGATATGCGGGTGGTATTATGAGTGCGGCCTTAGATGGAGCAGAAACGGCCATAGTCATTATGAATACATATGGTCCTTTGAAAGGAGATAGTCATGAGTAGATTGTTTGGTACAGATGGGGTACGAGGATTAGTGAATGAATTTTTAACGCCGGAATTGGCCTATCATCTAGGTCGAGCAGTGGCATCGTATTTTGGTCAATCAGTGGATCGCCCTACTTTCTTGATTGGCCGTGATACACGTATATCTGGAGGTATGTTAGAAAATGCGTTGGCGTCTGGTATCTGTGCAGTAGGGGGAGATGTCATTATTTTAGGGGAGGCTCCAACACCTGCCATTGCGTACTTAGTGCGTCAAAAAAACTGTACGGCAGGGGTTGTGATTTCTGCATCCCATAATCCGTACCCAGATAATGGCATCAAATTCTTTGACGGTAATGGCTTTAAATTACCTGATGCAGTAGAAGATGAAATTGAAAAATTATGTACCGCCAGTGCTGATGATGGTTTGCCACGTCCTACAAAGGGTGATATTGGTCAAATCTTCTATCATCAAGATTGGGTGGAAGAATATGTGAACTTTGTAGTATCTACTAGTGATACATTGACCGGTCTGAAAGTTGTGTATGATGGAGCTCATGGAGCAGCTTCCTATGTGGGTCCTAAGATTCTTCGCCAACTAGGAGCAGAGGTAGTAGCCATCAATGTAACACCAACCGGTACGAATATTAATGATAATGCAGGGTCTACGCATTTAGAAGGTTTACAAGAGGCGGTACTTCGTGAAGGTGCTCAGGTGGGTATTGCCAATGACGGCGATGCCGACCGTTGCCTAATGGTTGACGAAAAAGGGCAAGTCTTAGACGGTGACCAAATTATGTTGCTTTGTGGATTACATTTGAAAGAACAAGGTAAACTGAAAGAAAACATGATTGTAGGTACAGTGATGAGTAATATTGGCTTTCACAAGGCGGCAAAAGAATTGGGTATGCAAACATGCAGTACAGCTGTAGGAGACCGCTATGTATTGGAAAAAATGCTAGCTGAGGGCTATTCCATTGGCGGTGAGCAATCGGGTCATGTTATTTTCCTGGACTATAATAGTACAGGAGATGGTTTATTGACGGCAGTACAAACCCTGTCCATTATGAAAGAAAAAGGGAAATCCCTATCTGAATTAGCTGGTTTGATGACGAAATATCCACAATTGTTGGTGAATGTACGGGTACTGACCAAAGCAGGTTGGGAAACCAATGTAGCTATCCAGGATGTGATTCGTGAAGCGGAAGAAGAATTGGGTAGCAATGGCCGTATCTTGGTACGTCCATCAGGTACGGAGCCATTGATTCGTGTGATGGCAGAAGGTCCAGACCAAGAGCAATTGAATGACTTATGTCACCGTATTGGAGATATCATCCGCATTGAACAAGGAGAAGCCTAATGTTTCGCTTAGTAACAGATGAAGAAACGTATGAGCAAGGCACTTGGGAAGATGTAGAAACGGTGTTACATCAGATTGTGGCAGATGAGCGTGTCTTTTTCACTCTATTTTGGAATCGCCCTAAGGAAAATTGTACATTTGTACAAGCCATTATGGATGAAGACCATCCGGATCAATTGAATCTGGAAATTGCCTTAGATAAAGATGGGTATAACTATATGTATGTGAAGAGATATGTGACTATATCGTGGTGTATGGATACATTGCAAACCATGTGCGAGAAAAATCATTTACCGGATATGAGTGTCTGGGAGTATGTGGGGGCATTTCCGCAAGAATAGACGTATAAAAAGAGGAAAGTTGATACTTTTTAATCAACTTTCCTCTATTTTGTTTGGGTCTCGTTTGTTGCAGTTCCCTATATAGTTAGTTATAGATTATTTTGCAATAGGTGCTTGTAATAGAGCATTGCCAGTATCCATGCCCACAGGGCTAGGGCTTACCAAATATAAGCAAAGCACGATGAGGATGGTTAAACCGATGATTAACCAAGAAAATTTACCAGATTTACTGAATCCGTAGTATCCAAACAGGCGGATACCGAAGGCACAACCAACGGCAGCAATCAAGGAGGCTAAGGAGAATTGGTTTTCTAGTACAAATAGAACCATGGTGCCCGCAAAAGCGCCTATGACTGTGACCATAGGTACAATGCGATCAAAAGGAGATGGGAAATTTCGTTTCACTCCATGAATATAAGAAGAAATATCTAATCCAAATAGGCCTAATAGTAAGGATAAGGATGGCCAAATAGCGGTCCAAGATTGACGCATAGCATAGCGATTAGCCCCTGCATAATAAGCAAACCAAGTTAAGCCCAACATAGCGATACCTACAACAAGGAAGTACCATGTATCAGGGATATGACGGTAGGCTAAGACACCAACAATGGTCCAACCTGCTGCTAGCAAGGAAGAAACTCCAATTTGTCGTAATGTAGGACGTTCTGCTTGAGGAATGCGTTTGTATAGAGCAGCGCCTAATTCTAAGATAAAAAAGAAAATAAATAACCCAATGGATAGATGAGGAGACACCAGACTTAATCCAAAAGAGATAACAAGAGGGATGGCTAATTTCCAACCTGGAAAGAAGGTTAACTCTTTAAAGTTTAATCGTACATCCTGTGTTTCTAAGGTAAATGTATTATACAAGGTAAATGTTAACATAAATGATACGACTTCTACTGGCGTAGCTCCCCAATATAATAGGGTAGGTACTAGTAAGAAAGAAATAGCAATTCCCGTAAATCGAGAAATAAAAGCAGCTACGATACCTACAGCAAAGTAAGGTAGTAGGGCAAAAATATACTCCATGATACACTCCTTTTCCAAAAAAAGATTCATTTACCTTTAGTATACGTTACTTTGGAAGTCATAGCAAGAATATCAATGGACAGATTTTTGCTTAGATGGCATATCTTTAAGGATGCGACGAATCGTTTCGGGATGGCAGCCATAGTGAGTGGCAATTTCTGCCACAGATAGGTGCTCTCTTTGGTGTAAACTTTGTATAGCATAGGCGTGATCTCGGATGCGTTTCGCCTTTTGATAGACTCCGTGACGCATTAATAGATTGCGAATGGTATGGTATTTTGTATGATGTGTATCGGCTATCATTTGTAAGGGGGTGCCCTGCAAGTATTGGGAGATAACAGTGTGTTCTGGGACCTGATCTTTGTTGCCTCGCAAGATGATACCCTGTTCCCGTAATCGAGAGGCAATAGTAGAAGCTTTCACACCGTACAGTTTACCGATATGGATGGTAGATAGTTTATGCTGTGTATAGAGGTGGCAAATATCATCGATGGGTAAGTCAATACGTTTCATACTATTTCGGAGTGGAGTACCATGACGTTGCAGGATGTGGATAATTGTAGAAGGTGCTACATGAAACTCACGACTGATGGCAGCAGCACTAGTACCCTCTTCGTAGGCTTCTAGGATATACGAAGTTGGTAATGATTTGGGCATAGAACTAGGGCGCAGCTCTTTTAAATGCCATTGATGTAATCGGCTATAGATAGTGCGAGGAGATACATGAAAGTGCTGTGCTATAGCTTTGATGGAGGTACCACTTTCATAGAGTTGAATCAGTTCCTCTTTGGGGATAGTGGGGATTCTACTGTGAAAGGGAATCCCATAGTCTCGTAGCCGTTGACAGATGGTGCTTTGACTGCAGTGTAATTGTTTGGCGATAGCTGTGGTGGTCATGCGTTTGGCCACATACAGTTGGTATAGTAATTCATAAGGAATAGGAATGATGAACTTTTTTTGCGTGCTCATAAGATACCTCCTCGTGAAAGATAGATTACTTTCAGTATGCATAGAATACTAGCAGTTGTCCACTCACTGGTAGGAGTGTGCATGACTGGTAGGAAATTTTCCGTCATCTATGGAGGAAGAAGGCGACCATCGTGTATAATAAAAAGTACAGTTTTGATGTTAAAAAGGAGATACTATGAAAGATATGATTCATTATATTGCGATGCTACCGGCTATTGCCATTGCAATTTCTATATTTAACTATGCACAGGCAAAGATGGCTATCCATTTAGGGGATACTACACCGAGACAATGGGGACGGGACACGATTAATCCCTTTGCTCATATTGACTTACTTGGCATATTGGTGATGCTTATTGCTAGCGTTGGTTGGAGCAAACCAATTCCCTTTTCACCATATCATTTTAAAAATCCGCGGACTGCGATGATACAAATTGCCTTAGCAGGACTGGGCGCTAATATCTTAGTGGCATTTTTAGCCTATCTGGGGATGTCCATCGCTATGGATGTAGGCACCGTGAGTACAGGTTTACAAATGGTCATGTCCTATATCGTGACGTTGTGTATTGGCTTTGGGGTATTTAATATGCTACCTGTACCCGGATTTATCGGATTCTATGTATTGTTACAATATTTGCCCTACGAATGGCAAGAAAAATTGCTGGGTGCCCAATTATGGTTTTTTATCGGGATTCTGGTGCTAGGACAATTTGGATTCCTTGGAGCTGTGATTCGACCTATATTTGCATTGATATTAGGGATTTTTGAAAATATTATTCAGTTAATTTTATAATTTGTAGTTATGCGATTTGTTTATATACAGGTAGTTATGGCTGTTAATTATAGAAAAAATTCATAATTAAAAATAAATCTTGCTAGTAATTCTCAAAAGGTGTAGAATAAAGATGTTATAAATTTTATATTTCATAGGAGGATATCCAAGATGAAAAAAAGTAAATTAGCTATTCTTGCATTGGCGTTAGTAGGAGCTGTTTCTGTAGGTTCAAATGCTTCTGCACATGGTGTGTGGTTTGCGGAACGTGTTGATCATCCGACACTAGTATTAGGGGAAGGTCCTTTGGATAATGCATACGAACCATCCATGGTAAAAAGTTTTGAAGCTTATGATGTGGGATATAACCCATTGGACATGAAAGTAATCCCTCATGAACACAATGTAACAATTGATAAAAATGAAATGTTAGGCACTACAGCAACTACATTTGACTATGGCTATTTTACTAAAGATAAAGATGGTAAAACTCATAAAGCAATGATGAAAGATGTACCAAATGCTGTAAAATCTACTCATGCTGTAAAATACAATGTAACATACTGGAATGCAGCAGTAAAACCTGAACGTTTAAATATGCCAATCGAAATCGTTCCTAGCGTTAACCCATTGACATTACGTAAAGGCGATACTTATGAAATTCAAGTCTTCAAAGATGGTATGCCGTATGCGAATGCTCCATTAATCAAAGACGTTATCAACGATTTAACTAATGAAAGCCAAGCTGATGCACAAGGTAAAGCTATGGTAACAGTTAGTGCTAACGGCTTGAACGTAGTAGGTGTAGAAGTTGGATTCCCAACAGCAACAAAAGGAGAACAAACTAAATACTTCTCTAGCTTGTCCTTCACAATCAAACCAGAATAAAAACTCACTTGTTCCGCTATGCAGCCTGTGGCGGAGTTAACTGAATAAGATAAAGGGATGACCGCAATACACTGTGAATATTGCTTGTCACGTTCAATTATGCATATTTAGGCAAAGGGAAGAGCACGGCATACCCCTTACAAACGGTATTTCATAATGTTTGTTCGGGGCATACCGTGCTCTTCTAAGGTATATGTAATTGTGATGTAAATGAACGTGACAAAGATTTAGCATACTCAGGGTATATTGCGGTCATCTTGTGTTTGTTTGATTTAGTCAGTAGGACCCGCCACAAGGCTGCTACGCCTAACTGCGTTCCTTAGGGATAATTATATCCAATTATATTCTTTAAGTAGTTAATTATTATCAACATTATGTGTGATTTATGCTATAATAAAATTAAAGAGTCATCAACGTGAGTTGGGCTCATCTCTTCCTATAATAGGAGGAGGTGGTTTCTATGAAATTTTTGAAAATGTTACTTGTATTAGTAAAATTTTTAAAATTAATTATAGATTTGTATCGTTTCTTTAACTAGAAATGATAAAGCCTAACGTAAAAGATAAGTGTTCGTAGCACTTATACACGTTAGGCATCATCATATTTCGTAATATTTGAGATGAGCCTAACGCCATTCACACGTTGGTGGCTCTTCTTTTTATATCTATATTGTAGCATACTTTTAGTAAAAATACTACTTCTTAGTCTATGCAGTCTAGTGGAACGTCTCTTGTTCCGCTATGCAGCCTATGGCGGAGTTAACTGAATAAGATAAAGGGAAGCCCATGGCATACTCCTTCTCAAACGGTATTTCATGATGTTTGTTCAGGAGCACTCCATGGGCTTCTTGCATTTGTCTTGTTTTAGTCAGTAAGACCTGCCACGAAGGCTGCTACGCCTAACTGCGTTCCTTCGGTGAAGGTATGTGTATCATAATAAAACTTGAATAATTGTTATTATAATTACACTGGTAGGAAATGTTAGAGGGCTTATAGTATTCTTAAAGAATTGTATGGATAGGTGGCGCATGGTGTGCTATCTTGCTGCAGTATAGATGTGGTATAATTTAGGTAACGCAAAGAGCGAGGTATTTCTATGCAATTCAAGTCCTTTGATGAGTTGAGTATTCAAGATAATTTTATCTTTGAAAAGGTAATGCGTGAGAAGTCAATTTGTAAGGAATTATTAGAACGAGTATTGGAGATTTCTATTCGAGATATTGCCTATATTGAAACGGAAAAAACGATGGAGTCTGGTCTTGATGAAAAGGGGATTCGCTTAGACGTGTATGTCAATGATGACAAAGGAACTGTGTACAATATTGAAATGCAAACATATAAAAATATGCCTGAGTTAATAAAACGGTCGCGATTTTATCATAGTGCTATTGACCATTATTCTATGGAAAAGGGCGCTGACTATATGACATTAAATGATTGTTTTGTAATCTTTATTTGCACGTTTCCTATATTTTCTGGCAAGCGTCATAAGTACACGTATACAAAGAAATGTACAGAAGAAATGGGTAGAGAGCTAGGGGATGGTTTAACTACTATATTTTTAAGTACTAAGGCGGAAATGAATGATGTTTCGGAAGTATTACAGAACTTTTTGGATTATGTAGATGGTAGACCGCCAGTAGATGGGTTAATACAACAGATGGATGAGATAGTGCATGTAGTGAAGCAAAGTAAGGAATGGAGGGGAGAATATATGAAGTTAGAAATGGATCGGAAGAAATATTGGCGTGAAGGAAAAGAAGAAGGTAAGTTAGAAGGTAGACTAGAAGGTAGACTAGAGGCTATTATTGGTATGCTACGTGAAAAATTATCAGTAGAGATGATTGCTCGTATTACCAATATGTCTGTAGAACAAGTTATTGAAATCGGGAAAGAGCATGCGCTCTTATAAGACGTCACTTGTTACGCTATGCAGCCTGTGGCGGTATTAACTGAATAGGATAAAGGGAAGCCCATGGCATACTCCTTCTCAAACGGTATTTCATAATGAATTGTCACTTATTAGTTTATGCAGCCTAGTGTCAGTTTGGATTGTATAAAGAGATGACCGCAATACACCTCCTCAGAAACGGTATTTCATAATGTTTGTTCAGGAGCACGCCATGGGCTTCTTGCGCTTGTTTGATTTAGTCAGTAAGAACCACCACAAAGGCTGCTACGCCTAACTACGTTCCTTAGGAAAAGGTATGTGTATCATAATAAAACTTGAATAATTGTTGCCATAATTACACTGATAGGAAATGTTAGAGGGCTTATAGTATTCTTAAAGAATTGTATGGATAGGTGGCGCATGGTGTGCTATCTTGCTGCAGTATAGATGTGGTATAATTTAGGTAACGCAAAGAGCGAGGTATTTCTATGCAATTCAAGTCCTTTGATGAGTTGAGTATTCAAGATAATTTTATCTTTGAAAAGGTAATGCGTGAGAAGTCAATTTGTAAGGAATTATTAGAACGAGTATTGGAGATTTCTATTCGAGATATTGCCTATATTGAAACGGAAAAAACGATGGAGTCTGGTCTTGATGAAAAGGGGATTCGCTTAGACGTGTATGTCAATGATGACAAAGGAACTGTGTACAATATTGAAATGCAAACATATAAAAATATGCCTGAGTTAATAAAACGATCACGGTTTTATCATAGTGCTATTGACCATTATTCTATGGAAAAGGGTGCTGACTATATGACATTGAATGATTGTTTTGTAATCTTTATCTGCACGTTCCCTATATTTTCTGGAAAGCGTCATAAGTATACATTTACAAAAAAATGTACAGAAGAATTAGGTAGGGAATTAGGAGATGGATTAACTACTATTTTTTTAAGTACCAAAGGGGAAATGAATGATGTTTCGGAATTATTACAGAACTTTTTGGATTATGTAGATGGTAGACCGCCAGTAGATGGGTTAATACAACAGATGGATGAGATAGTGCATGTAGTGAAGCAAAGTAAGGAATGGAGGGGAGAATATATGAAGTTAGAAATGGATCGGAAGAAATATTGGCGTGAAGGAAAAGAAGAAGGTAGACTAGAGGCTATTATTGGTATGCTACGTGAAAAATTATCGGTAGAGATGATTGCTCGCATCACTAATATGTCTGTAGAGCAAGTGATTAAAATTGGAAAAGAGCATGCGCTGCTTTAAGTCGTCACTTGTTCCGCTATGCAGCCTGTGGCGGTGTTAACTGAATATGATAAAGGGAAGACCGCAATACACTGTGATTATTGCTTGTCACGTTCAATTATATATATTTAGGCAAAGGGAAGAGCACGGCATACCTCTCACAAACGGTATTTCATAATGTTTGTTCGGGGCACACCGTGCTCTTCTAAGGTATATGTAATTGTGATGTAAA
This sequence comes from uncultured Veillonella sp., assembly GCA_963518085.1. Lineage (GTDB taxonomy): Bacteria > Bacillota > Negativicutes > Veillonellales > Veillonellaceae > F0422. The sequence continues at coordinate 96,649 of CAUQIB010000005.1, forward strand.
TGAATGTGATAAAGATTTAGCATACTCAGGGTATATTGCGGTCATCTTGCATTTGTCTTGTTTTAGTCAGTAAGATCCGCCACGAAGGCTGCTACGCCTAACTGCGTTCCTTAGATTCATCTCTTTCTATATTAGGCGTAGATGATAGTATATCTATATTTGAAAAAAATAATTATTCTTATTTTGGGCGTGCTATTTAATAATACTATTTTGGTTTAACTACATATAATACATAGTAGGGCTCCCAATAGTAATTGATGAATATAGAAAGAAGAGGGTGTGATTGTAGTACCAATCCCTCTTCTTATGATAACAGTTTGGGCTCCTTCGAACTTAATGATTCTAATTATAACAGAAAAAATTTTACGCTGTCTAATTTCTAGTATTTTCTTAAAGATTCATGGTATTATAGATTTAAAATGAAAGATAAGCAATTTAAGGAGGTGAGATTGATTGGGGATAAAACCTTTTCAGACTAGGGATGATTTAGTAAATAAACTAAAAGCTAGAGGGCTTATATTTGATGAAACTAAATTAAGAAAAATTTTGATGAAAAGGAATTATTATGCTTTATTTAATGGATTTGAGAATATATTGTTGGATCAGTTAACACCTAAATCGTATAAAAAGGCTACCTTAGAAGATTTTGAAGCATTATATACTTTTGATAAGGAGTTTTCAAATCTTATATTTTTGACTTTAAATAAAGTAGAAGATGCTTTAAAAACTTCTATATCTTATCATTTTGCAAAAAAATATTGTGCTAATCTTAATGATACAATGCAATATACGAATAAATTAAACTACATGGATCCTAGGGATTCAATACGATCGAGTCCTACATATTGCCCATATTCTAAAAACTATCCTTTTGTTAATGAACAGAATAAGAGGGTATATAATGGATTTGATGAGTTTTGTCTTTTTAGACCGTATTATTTGACGAATTTGATTGATAGGAATGACCATCTTGATATAAAGTTTTATCAATCTCGGAGATATGTTGCGCCAATAGAGGTGGCAGTATATCGGGATGCCAGTAAAAATGAGTGTCGTGATATTGCAGTACCATTTTGGGTAGCGATAGAGTCACTCACTTTGGGAGAGGTTGTAAGATTGGTTCATTATCTGCAACAAGATATCCTAGTAGAGATTTTAAATGATTTTGGCTTAAAGAAATCCAAACGCTCTGAATTTTTGAATATGATGGATTTTTTGCTATGTTTGAGAAATAGTTGTGCGCACGGTTCTTTAGTTAATCGTTTTACTACACCCACATCTTATAAGGTTAATCGTAATATAGTTACTTCATTTTCATTACAACCACAAAAACATTTTGGATATCAAGATTCTAAGTTATCTTTATTTGATGTACTCAAGATATTGAGCTTCTTTGAACCTCTACGTGAATTAAAATTAGCTTTGAAAAGATTTATCTATTCTAATCATAGAAGAATGGGACGTATAGCGGGAAGTGAATTAAATCAAAGAATCTTGAAGCAGATGGGTTGTGCAGATTATAAACAATGGAAGCAGCTTTTATCAGGACACGTAAAGTATATACTATAAAAGTTGACAATTTATAGACTTTCTGATAGTATAATAGATAACTTGATATGGCTCTCAAGAGCTCTTGGTGATGGAGGCATCACCTACCGGTTAAGGACAACATTTTGTGTTGTCTTTTTTTGGGTTCTGAGGGTGTAAATATATCTAGAGCAACGAGATTCCATCTATTACGTATCCATAGGTAAAACCCTTTGTCATAGCCTCCACTTATAACCATCTATCCTGTATACATATTATACAAATTCCTACTCAAGGGGTATAGTATAGATATCAGATTGATACTTATCGATGTATACTAATGGAGGTAATATATATATGAAATATTCTGTAACAGGGTTCCCACGTATTGGGGCAAAGCGTGAATTAAAGTTTGCTACGGAGGCGTATTTCCGTGGTGATGTGAGTTTAGAGGAATTAACAAAGGTTGTACATGAGCAACGTGAGGTGCAATGGAAGGTACAACAGGCCGCAGGGGCGGACTTCATTCCATCTAATGACTATTCCCTATATGATAGCGTACTAGATACAGCGTTTACGTTGAATGCGATTCCTAAGCGATACCAAGATCTAGGCCTAGGAGAAGTAGATACTTACTTTGCAGCGGCTCGTGGTTATCAAGGGGAAGCGGGCGATGTGAAAGCCTTCTCTATGAAAAAATGGTTCAATACGAACTATCACTACTTGGTGCCAGAAATCGATGATGATGCTACATTGCAATTGCGTTCCACCGCATTCCTTGATGGATACCGTCAAGCGAAATCCTTGGGTATTACCACAAAACCTGTGTTGGTAGGACCATTTACATTCTTAAAATTAGCAGACTTTACAGGTCGCAAAGGTATTGAGGATGTCTTAAATGAGGTAGTGAATACGTATGCAGCGGCATTCCAAGCGGCTAAGGAAGAAGGCGTCTCTTGGCTTCAACTGGACGAACCATACTTGGTATATGATCTTAGCGAAGCAGATGTGGCGTTGTTCACTCGTATCTATGAAAGCTTGCTTCCACAAAAACAAGGCTTACAGGTCCTATTGCAAACCTACTTCGGAGATATTCGTGATGCCTATGACGCAGTAACACACCTTGACTTTGACGGCATTGGCTTAGATTTCATCGAAGGTAAGCAAACAGAATCCTTGGTGGAAACACATGGCTTCCCACGAGGTAAGTTACTCTTTGCTGGTTTAGTGAATGGTAAAAACATTTGGCGCACAGATTATAAAAAAGTGTTGGCAAAATTGGATGAATTAAAAGCAGCGGGTATCGACGTAGTACTTAGTACATCTTGCTCCTTGCTACATGTGCCGTATACCGTGGCGAATGAACCGAAACTTTCACAAGAGGTGTTACAACATTTCTCCTTCGCCTATGAAAAATTAGGAGAATTAAGAGAAATTGCAGATCTAGCAGAGCTTTCAGATTACGTGTCTCACGAAGCGTTCCAATCGAACCAAGCATTGTTCGTGAAATCTGAACTTCGTACAGATAAAAGCGTGCAACAAGCGGTAGCGGCCTTGGTAGAAGAAGATTTCAACCGTCCACAAACGATCAAAGAACGCCAAGCAGTACAAAAAAACATCTTCCAATTACCGTTGTTGCCAACCACAACCATCGGATCTTTCCCACAAACAAAAACGGTGAAAGAAAACCGTAAATTGTTCCGCCAAGGGGAGATTTCTGAAGCGGAATACCGTACAAAAGCAAAAGAGTTTATCAAAGACTGCATTAAGTTACAAGAAGACATCGGCTTAGATGTACTGGTGCATGGCGAGTTCGAGCGCAATGACATGGTAGAATTTTTCGGAGAAAATTTAGATGGCTATGTGTTTACCTCTAATGCGTGGGTACAGTCCTATGGCACACGTGGTGTAAAACCGCCAATCGTATTCGGCGATATCAAACGAAAACAAGCCATCACTACAGACTATAATGCGTACGCTAGCAGCTTGACCGATAAACAAGTAAAAGGCATGTTGACAGGTCCGGTGACAATTTTGAATTGGTCCTTCCCTCGTGAAGACATTTCTACGAAAGAAATGATGTACCAAATCGGCTTGGCCATCCGTGAAGAAGTGCTTGATTTAGAAGCGGCAGGCATTCGCATCATCCAAATCGATGAAGCGGCTCTTCGTGAAAAATTGCCGTTGCGCCGTGCTGACTGGTATAGCGATTACCTAGACTTTGCTATTAAAGCTTTCCGTCTATGCCATGCGAAAGTGAAAGTGGAAACGCAAATTCATACGCATATGTGCTATAGCGAGTTTGAAGATATTATCTCTGAAATCGATGCGATGGATGCAGACGTGATTACCTTTGAAGCGTCACGCTCTAAGTTAACATTATTAGATGCTTTATTGGAAAATAACTTTCAAACAGAAGTAGGCCCTGGCGTATACGATATCCACTCACCACGAGTACCAAGCGTAGAAGAGATCAAAGACGTTATACGTTTGATCGTTTCAAAAATCCCAGTAGAACATGTGTGGATAAACCCAGACTGCGGACTGAAAACACGTGGCGAAAAAGAAACTGTTACCAGCTTACAACACATGGTACAAGCAGTACAAGAAATTCGAGCAGAATTGAGCAAGTCATAAAGGTATATTCTGTTGGGCTCATTAAAAATATTGATAATTCACTAAATGAAGTTTAGAATGAGGATAAGTAATAGTCGGTATAGAGACTTTAAATCTATAACAAGTGGTCGGAATGGAGACTGAAAACCCATTTTAAATGAAAGCAGAGGAATATCAGTAGCATGCCGATGTTCCTTTTTATATAGGCTCTATGTCAATTTTTGGGGACAGCAATTAATCTGTTCAGTTTCTTTCACATAAGAACTGTATAAAAATATAAATATAAAGAAATACAAAGAAACATAAGTGAGATACAATGGATATAACTAATTTTAGGTACCACAAAGTAGCCCCACTTATGTTTCTTTTTTTGTAGGGAAACTACCATCATATAATATAGTTAATAGCCTATGCAGCGACAGATACAGATATATCAGGCTTGTTGTAGATACTAGGCAAGATCATCAGTAATCTAGCTCTAAATCGACCGAAATGACGAATACCATAGCTATTCCGTTTCAACACTTTAGTTTTGTTGTTACACCCCTCTGTAAAACCATTAGAGTATGGTAATAGGAAAGCATTAACTACTTCGTCATGCCAACTTGTAAACGATCGTAGAAGATTGTTAAACTCGCTAAGATTGGCCACTTTCACAAGAGAAAGGAAGTTAGATAATGTATCTTCAATGGCTGTTCGACCTTTTGCAGTAAATAGGTGCTCAAAGTAATGCTTTAATACATAGGCCCGTCTTAAGTCATCAGATTTTCGTAGAACTTCAAATAAGCGAATGCGTTCACCCTCGGAGAGTGTGTGGAATGCCTTGCGACATAACTTTCGAGAACGTTTAATGTAAGAACCAGAGTTCTTTAATCGCTTCTGCTCACGCTTTCTAACATTTTCAAAGTCCCAGCCTACCAGACGTACTAAGTGGAATCGATCGGCAATAATGGTAGCCTGAGGAAAGAGTTTTCTCATCTTAGAACGGAAAAACTCCGACATGTCCATGACTAGATAACACACCTTAGAGCGTTCCTGTAAACTAAACTGTGTAAAGTAGCTAAATAAAGCTACCTCACTTCTTTCGGGCAAAATATCTAATACCCGTTTACCTTTTGGATCTGTGACGATGACCTGAAACTTTTGCCCACCAGCGTTTCCTCTGAATTCATCAATAGCTAGTGTCGTTGGTAAAGAATCTGGTATCCCAAAGTGAAAGGTCTTGGTAAACATGCGGATGACAGTGGTAGTAGATACATCTAGCTCTTTAGCAATATCTGTATAGGTATGAGTACCTTGTAGCTTGTACATCATCGTGGCTATCACAGCTTTACTCATCTGGAAATGCTTGCTTATAAAAGAATTCTTTTCATTGAAAGTTTTACCACAAGAATTACATCGATATCTCCGCTGTTTGTATTTCCCAATTTTCTTGCAGATAGTAAACTGTGGGCTTACCTCTGTCCCCAATTTAATAGTACGAGTGTAATACCCTTTTACCTCTGTGTGTACAGATCCACATATAGGACATGCATGAGTGACTCTAGGTAACTTAATATAGTAGATTACAGCTTTGCTTTCCTCATCAAATACGACATCATGAATAAAATTTGCTTTGATATTTGTAAAAAATTCAGTATAATCTAATATAGGCATATGCTTCAGTCCTTTCTTATTTGTGTCGTTACTTATATTGTAAAGCAAACTGAATGATATGCCTATTTTTTGCATAAAAAATATATCTTGGGGGGCTGGCTTTTGCTGCCCCCCAAAATATATTATAGAACCTTTATATATTGAAATAATCCAATTTGAAATACTATACTGATTTAGTGTAAAATAGTGAGGAATATACTAAAAAATTCTATTAAATTTATAGGTTTTTCATAATTCTTTCATAAAAGATAGATATAATAGCAGAATGTGTAAAATAGGAAAGGTGCGTTTCAGAAGAGCAAATGTTTACCTATCGTATTATGTAAATCCTAGAGAGATGAATATAATGCAATACATAAGCATTTGCTTAGGTCATGCAGAACTAAGCAAGGACATGGCCCAGAGTCAGGAGGTTGTTATCGATACAAGTCAGTTTGAGTTATGTAGTGTCACAGTGCAGTAAGAAGTATAAATCAGTTAGTAAATAAGCTTAGGTATTGTTCTATTATTAGTATATAGAGGGGTATTGTATCAACATGAATAAGATATTCAAAGTTATTTGGAGTAAATCTAAACAATGTTATATCGTTGTATCTGAAATGGCTAAAAATCATTCTGGTAAAAAGAAAATCGTAGTAGCAAGTATCCTGGCGGCTATGGCTGTGGGGGCGGATATGAGTGCATATGTACATGCCGTAGATGAAGGGACTGCTAAACCTGGTGGGATTGCATTAGGGTCTGGATCTTTTGCAGGGTCAGATGGTTCGATAGCATTAGGTAAAAAAAGTTATGCCGTAGGAACACAACGTGACGGTACAACAGATCCTAGTATAGCCATTGGACAAAGGGCGGTCGCTATAGGGAACTCTTCATTGGCAGTCGGCTTAGATACTGATATTAGAAATTCTTATGCTGTTGCTGTAGGTCGATATGCAACTGTTAATGGTGACTATGGTATCGGCATGGGTTTTAAATCTGTAGCCACAGAACATGCTACAGCGGTTGGTGAAAGTGCGCGGTCTAAAAAAATGGGAGCTGCAGCCTATGGTGTAAGTGCCCGTGGGTACAGCCAAGGTGGCGTTGCCATAGGTATCCAATCCTTAGCGGGTGCTAATACATTCAATGCAGATGGGACTCCAAAAACATTTATCTGGGATGACGATGAAACCACGATTTCTAACTACCAAAAATTTGGTGATGTTTCCATAGGCTTGCGAACGATGGCTACTGGTGGTAATGCCACAGCATTGGGACGTAGTGCTGCTGCTACAGCAGCTAATTCTATCGCTATTGGCGGTGGCGATGGAAATAAATTGGATGATAATAAAGAACGAACCCAAGCTTCAGCGGAAAAAGCGGCTGCTATTGGGTATAGCGCTTTTGCATCTGGAACAAGTGCATCCGCCTTGGGTACAAAAGCAAAAGCCTCGGCAGAAAATGCAGCAGCCATTGGTACAGGTGCCAAAGCAAGTGCAAACGACGCCTTTGCAGCTGGCACAGGTGCGGAAGCTTCGGAAGCCAATGCTACGGCACTTGGTAAGGGAGCATCAGCAGAAAAGGCTGATGCCATAGCCATTGGTACAGGTGCTACCTCTGGTGGTACCAGTGGTATTGCTATGGGTAATGATGCGCAAGCACAAGCAAAAGATACTATTGCAGTAGGTAGCTCATCTCGTGCTTCGAATGACAATGATAGTGCATTTGGTAATGCAGCTACAGCAGCTGGTAGTGGCTCCACTGCTATCGGTTATCAAGCCAATACTACAGCGGCTAATTCTACAGCCATTGGTGCAGCAGCACAATCCACAAAAGCCAGTGCCACAGCTCTTGGTAATGGTGCTAAGGCGTTTAGTACATCTGGTATTGCCATTGGTGAGGGTGCGACTGTTGGTATAGCTGAAGGAAGAACTACAGCAGGAACTACACCAGCTGTGGATGCCTCAAATAGTATTGCTATCGGTAAAAATGCGAAGGTACTGGCTGGATCTGGTAGTATTGCCTTAGGCGCGAACACCCAAATCACCGCTTCAGATGTAGCCACATCCAGTGGGTCGGCACAGAAAACATATCCGTATATGTTAACAAATACACAAGGAACAGATGCGGTAGCAGATAAAGAGAATGGTATTGTGGCGATTGGTACGAAACGATCGTCTACAGACACTGGATTCGCACGTCGTTTAACAGGCGTAGCAGGTGGTGTAAACGATTATGATGCAGTCAACTTGAAACAAGCGAAAGCGATTGAAAGTTCCTTAAAAAGCGGAGAACGCCATATTAAGGCAACTTCCTATACACCAAATGCAGCAGGTACCATTACATTAAATTATGTAAATGGAGAAAATAAAGATGTAACCGAGACTGCAACCATTACAGATGTGGCTAAAAAATCCGATGAATGGACATTAGGCATTAAAACAACAACGACGACTGGTACAAAGACTACGTCATCAGTGTCCAATATAACACCGACGGCCCCATCTGGAAGTACTAAGAAAGTAATTTCCTTAGAAGCCGGTAAAAATATTGCTATCGATGCCAATGGTAATAATGTAAAGATATCCACAACTGGTTTGGACTTTTTATCTGTGAAATCTGATGCCACAGCAAATAAAGTGATGGAGGTACGCAGTGATATCACGTTAAAAACAAATAGGGATAATGATGGTGCTACTGGTCAACATTCTGTTGCCATCGGAGCTTATGCAGAAGCTAGAAACTTAAGCTCAACTGCCATCGGTAATGAGGTAGTGGCTGCTAACAATTATGCTACAGCATTAGGTTATAATATAGCCAATTCTGGAGAAGGTTCTGTAGCCATTGGTAAGAGAGTAAATGTGGATAAAAGCTTTGCCACTACTATTGGTTATCATCAAAATACGACTGGTAATGCAAGTGCCAGCGTAAATATTGGTTACCAATCTACGGTAAAGGCGAATCAATCAGTAGGTCTTGGTTCTACAATTAATATTGAAGATAAGGCACAATACTCAACAGCGATTGGTTACAAGGCTAAGACATTAGATAAAAACGCTATTGCTATCGGTTCTAGCAATGATCAAAGTGAGGTAATTGCTGGAGGTGAAAGTTCTATTGCTATTGGTACTTCTGCACAAGCTAAAGCGAACCATAGCGTAGCTATCGGCACAAGTGCAAAAGTATTAGGCGGACAAGGTAGCGTGGCGATTGGCTGGGGAACAGAGATTGGTGAGAATGAAGTAACACTTTCCAACAAAGTGCCAGACGCACAAAAAACATATGCCTATTTATTAGATAAATCATCAGAAGATGCGGCTAATGATGCAGGAAATGGCATTGTAGCAATTGGTAAAAAACGATCCTCTGGAGATGGACAAACGATTGCTCGTCGATTAACTGGCTTAGCGGGGGCTGTTGGTGACTATGATGCAGTAAATTTAAAACAATTGAAAGCATTAGAATCTAACGAATGGTTATTGCGTACTCAAAGTGGAGAGAATGCGACACCAACAGACGTAACACCGGCATCAGTTCAAGGTGAAACAAAAAAACGTGTTACTTTAAAAGCAGGCGATAACATTGCCATTGAAAATAATAATGGCACAGTTACCATTAAGGCTAAGGATGTAGTGACTTCCATTACTAGTGGAAATACGACGGCATTAACAGTAAATCCAAGTAATGGCGCTGTAACGATTACCCCTAACATCGCAAGTGCTGTAGGAGCAGCGAATGAAGAAGGTAAACTAGTTACTTCTGGGATTGTGAAAACAGCTCTTGATGCTAAAATTGATAAAACTGCAGAGATGCACATCAAAACGGGTGAGTATACAGTTGGTACTGATGGTAATGCATCGTTGATTCAACAAAATGGCAATAACCAAGACCAAAGCGCTCGTGTAGTAATTAAGGATATTGCCAAAAAATCTGTAGTAGATGGTATCAATACAACCGTAGGCACACATACCACACAGATTTCAAATCTTACTACTGCTGTGGAGGGAAAAGTTAGCCAAACTGAATTTGATAATTTCAAAGGGAAAGCTATTACTTTCACGGGTGATGATAATCAAGGCGTAGCTCGTACATTAGATACTACATTAACGGTGAAAGGTGGCGCTAATTATACATCTACTACACTGAATACGAACATTCAAGTAGCAAAAGATGGAGCTGCTGGGGCTAATGGTTTGCTTGTTAAATTATCTGATACCTTAACGGGAATAAAATCCATCGCTGGCGATGAAAAAAATAACTTAATTATCAAAAATGGTACTAATACAGTAACAATTACACCAGGTAAAGACAATAACAAAGGAACTGTTAACTTTGGTGATGCAAAAGTTATAGCATCTAATTTAGAAGCAGATATTACTTACCGTGCAAACAGTGTTGCAGATACAGCTGCGAACACAGTAAAATTGAAAAAAGGTTTGAACTTCGTAGCGGCTACAGATGCAACTACAGCAGCAGAAGGACCTAAAGCAGGCTTATCTATTACAACTGGTGCAGATGGACTAGTAACATTCGGTCTAGATAAAGCTACCCGTGAAAAAGTAGATAATGCAGCAGATAAAAACTTAAGTAATTTATCTGATGATGGCAAAGGCAAAGTAACAGAATTAGCAAAAGCAGCTGCGAAAGAAACAGTAAAAGTTGCAGATGGTATCAACACAACAGTGGATACAGATACAACTACAACGGAAGGTGTAACGACTTACAAAGTCAATGCAAACGACACAAAAGTAGCAATTACAGGCGACGGATTGGCTATTTCTGGTGGTGACTTAGGTGCTACAAATCGAGTTCGTGAATATACATTAGATTTATCGGCAACCACAAAAGGTAAATTAACAGCCGTAGGTAACTTGGCAAGTGTGATCGGCGGAACAACAATTACTGCAGATGGAACTGTAACAGGACCAACGTTCAATATTACCAATGCAGCTGGTGGTACTGACTCTACAACTACATTGAAAGATGCTATCGATAAGTTAAACAAAACGAATGAAGGACAAAATACTACTATTAGTAATTTGACTACTACGGTAACTAATAATTACAATGACTTATCTACTAAAATTACTAATGCAGGAACAGCAGCTACAGCAGCAGCCACAACAAAAGGTTTAAACTTCACTGGTGATGATACAACAGACAATGGTAAAGTACACCGTGATTTGGGAGAAACCTTAACGATCAAAGGTGGAGAAAACTTTACACGTGGTACATCTGAGAACAACATTAAAGTTGTAAAAAATAATAATGACCTTGATGTAAAATTGGCTGAAAACCTTGGCAATATCAAAGAAATCGCTGGTGATGGTAAAACAGATCTAGTTATCAAAAATGGTACTAATACAGTAACAATTACACCAGGTAAAGACGATAATAAAGGAACTGTTAACTTTGGTGATGCAAAAGTTATAGCATCTAATTTAGAAGCAGATATTACTTACCGTGCAAACAGTGTTGCAGATACAGCTGCGAACACAGTAAAATTGAAAAAAGGTTTGAACTTCGTAGCGGCTACAGATGCAACTACAGCAGCAGAAGGACCTAAAGCAGGCTTATCTATTACAACTGGTACAGATGGACTAGTAACATTCGGTCTAGATAAAGCTACCCGTGAAAAAGTAGACAATGCAGCAGATAAAAACTTAAGTAATTTATCTGAAGCTGGTAATAATAAAATTACTAACTTAGCAAAAGCAGCTGCGAAGGAAACAGTAAAAGTAGCACCTGGTATTAACACAACAGTAGATACAGATACAACTACAACGGAAGGTGTAACAACTTACAAAGTCAATGCAAACGACACAAAAGTAGCAATTACAGGCGACGGATTGGCTATTTCTGGTGGTGACTTAGGTGCTACAAATCGAGTTCGTGAATATACATTAGATTTATCGGCAACCACAAAAGGTAAATTAACAGCTGTAGGTAACTTGGCAAATGTCATCGGTGGTACAACGATTACTACAGATGGTACTGTAACAGGCCCAACGTTTAATATTACTAATGCAGCTGGTGGTACTGATACTGCAAACACATTAAAAGATGCTATCGATAAGTTAAATACTACCAATGCTGGACAAAATACTACTATTAGTAATTTGACTACTACGGTAACTAATAATTACAATGACTTATCTACTAAAATTACTAATGCAGGAACAGCGGCCACAGCAGCAGCTACAGCAAAAGGTTTGAACTTCACTGGAGACGACACAACAGACAATGGTAAAGTACACCGTGATTTAGGAGATACTTTAACCATCAAAGGTGGAGAAAACTTTGCACGTGGCGCATCTGAGAACAACATTAAAGTTGTGAAAACTAGTAATGATCTTGCTGTGAAATTAGCAGAAAATCTTGGTAACATCAAAGAAATCGCTGGTGATGGTAAAACTGACTTAGTCATCAAAAATGGTACTAATACAGTAACAATTACACCAGGTAAAGACGATAATAAAGGAACTGTTAACTTTGGTGATGCAAAAGTTATAGCATCTAATTTAGAAGCAGATATTACTTACCGTGCAAACAGTGTTGCAGATACAGCTGCGAACACAGTAAAATTGAAAAAAGGTTTGAACTTCGTAGCGGCTACAGATGCAACTACAGCAGCAGAAGGACCTAAAGCAGGCTTATCTATTACAACTGGTGCAGATGGACTAGTAACATTCGGTCTAGATAAAGCTACCCGTGAAAAAGTAGATAATGCAGCAGATAAAAACTTAAGTAATTTATCTGATGATGGCAAAGGCAAAGTAACAGAATTAGCAAAAGCAGCTGCGAAAGAAACAGTAAAAGTTGCAGATGGTATCAACACAACAGTGGATACAGATACAACTACAACGGAAGGTGTAACGACTTACAAAGTCAATGCAAACGACACAAAAGTAGCAATTACAGGCGACGGATTGGCTATTTCTGGTGGTGACTTAGGTGCTACAAATCGAGTTCGTGAATATACATTAGATTTATCGGCAACCACAAAAGGTAAGTTAACAGCCGTAGGTAACTTGGCAAATGTCATCGGTGGTACAACAATTGCTGCAGATGGAACTGTAACAGGCCCAACGTTCAATATTACTAATGCAACTGGTGGTACTGATACTGCAAATACCTTAAAAGATGCTATCGATAAGTTAAATAAAACAAATGAAGGTCAAAATACTACTATTAGTGATTTGACTACTACGGTAACTAATAATTACAATGACTTATCTACTAAAATTACTAATGCAGGAACAGCGGCCACAGCAGCAGCTACAGCAAAAGGTTTGAACTTCACTGGAGACGACACAACAGACAATGGTAAAGTACACCGTGATTTAGGAGATACTTTAACCATCAAAGGTGGAGAAAACTTTGCACGTGGCGCATCTGAGAACAACATTAAAGTTGTGAAAACTAGTAATGATCTTGCTGTGAAATTAGCCAAAAACCTTGGTAATATCGAAGAAATCTCTGGAGATGGCTCAAAAGACTTAGTCATCAAAAATGGAGATACTAAGGTGACTGTAAAAGCGCCTAAAGATGGAGGAAAAGGAAGCATCGACTTCGGAGATACGAAATTAGTTACTAACAACCTAGATGCTAATATTTTCTATAAAGCGGGTACTGAAACAGATAAGAAAACTGTTAAATTACAAGATGGCTTCAATTTCGTGGCAGGTACGGGCACAGTAGCGGCCACAACGCCAGCAACAGGTGCAACCACTACAACTAGTCCAACAGCATCTACAGATAATAAAGCAGCTAAGAAAGGAATTGTTATCTCTACTGAAGCAAATGGCGTGGTAAACATCGGTTTAGACAGCGATACACGTAGTGCTATCGATAATGCAGCAAGTAAAAACTATGTGGAAAATGCACTGACTAACTTAAATAGCACAATTACGGGCAATGCAAATCTAAACTTTGCTGGTAATGTGACTAAGGATGCACAGGATAAAGATGCAGATAAAGTAGGCTTATCATTAGCTACAGGTACGCTACATATTAAAGGTGATGCTACAGATATTACAACAACTGCAAAAAATGATACTGTTACAATAGGTTTAACAGATACCACAAAAAATAAATTAAAAGCTATAGGTAACTTGGCAACTGTAATCGGTGGTACAACAATTAATACAGATGGTACCGTAACAGGTCCAACGTTTAATATTACTAATGCAGCTGGTGGTACTGACTCTGCAACTACCTTGAAAGATGCTATCGATAAGTTAAACAAAACGAATGAAGGACAAAATACTACTATTAGTAATTTGACTACTACGGTAACTAATAATTACAATGACTTATCTAACAAAATTACTAATGCAGGCACAGCAGCTACAGCAGCAGCCACAACAAAAGGTTTGAACTTCACTGGTGACGACACAACAGACAATGGTAAAGTACACCGTGATTTGGGAGAAACCTTAACGATCAAAGGTGGAGAAAACTTTACACGTGGTACATCTGAGAATAACATTAAAGTTGTGAAAAATAATAATGACCTTGATGTGAAATTAGCAGAAAACCTTGGTAACATCAAAGAAATCGCTGGTGATGGTACACATGACTTGGTGATTAAAAATGGCGATACTAAGGTGACTGTAAAAGCTCCTAAAGATGGAAACAAAGGCAGCATCGATTTTGGCGATACTAAATTAGTAACTAATAACCTAGATGCTAATATTTCCTACAAAGCTGGCACTGAAACAGATAAGAAAACTGTTAAATTACAAGATGGCTTCAACTTTGTAGCTGGTACTGGTACAGTAGTTCCAAAACATCTAGAAGCAGGTACAACGAGCCCAACGGAAGCTACAGATTCTGTAGAACCTAAAAAAGGTATTGCTATTTCTACGGCAGCAAATGGCGTGGTTAATATCGGCTTAGATAGTGATACTCGTGGCATTATTGATAATGCAGCAAGTAAAGATTATGTAACAACAGAACTTGCTAATTTAAATACTACAATTACGGGTAATGCAAATCTAAACTTTGCTGGTAATGTGACAAAAGATGCACAAGATGCTGATGTGGCAAAAGTAGGATTAGCATTAGCTACTGGTACACTACATATCAAAGGTGATGCGACAGATATTACAACCACTGCCAAAGGTGATACAGTTACCATCGCTCTAACATCTGCAGCACAAGGTAAATTAACAGCCGTAGGTAACTTGGCAAGTGTGATCGGCGGTACAACAATTGCTGCAGATGGTACTGTAACAGGCCCAACGTTTAATATTACTAATGCAACTGGTGGTACTGACTCTGCAACTACCTTGAAAGATGCTATCGATAAGTTAAACAAAACGAATGAAGGACAAAATACTACTATTAGTAATTTGACTACTACGGTAACTAATAATTACAATGACTTATCTAACAAAATTACTAATGCAGGCACAGCAGCTACAGCAGCAGCCACAACAAAAGGTTTGAACTTCACTGGTGACGACACAACAGACAATGGTAAAGTACACCGTGATTTGGGAGAAACCTTAACGATCAAAGGTGGAGAAAACTTTACACGTGGTACATCTGAGAATAACATTAAAGTTGTGAAAAATAATAATGACCTTGATGTGAAATTAGCAGAAAACCTTGGTAACATCAAAGAAATCGCTGGTGATGGTACACATGACTTGGTGATTAAAAATGGCGATACTAAGGTGACTGTAAAAGCTCCTAAAGATGGAAACAAAGGCAGCATCGATTTTGGCGATACTAAATTAGTAACTAATAACCTAGATGCTAATATTTCCTACAAAGCTGGCACTGAAACAGATAAGAAAACTGTTAAATTACAAGATGGCTTCAACTTTGTAGCTGGTACTGGTACAGTAGTTCCAAAACATCTAGAAGCAGGTACAACGAGCCCAACGGAAGCTACAGATTCTGTAGAACCTAAAAAAGGTATTGCTATTTCTACGGCAGCAAATGGCGTGGTTAATATCGGCTTAGATAGTGATACTCGTGGCATTATTGATAATGCAGCAAGTAAAGATTATGTAGCAACAGAGCTTGCTAATTTAAATACTACAATTACAGGTAATGCAAATCTAAATTTTGCTGGTAATGTGACAAAAGATGCACAAGATGCTGATGTGGCTAAAGTAGGATTAGCATTAGCTACTGGTACACTACATATCAAAGGTGATACTACAGATATTACAACAACTGCAAAAGGTGATACTGTTACAATCGGCTTAACAGATGCTACCAAAGGTAAATTAACAGCAGTAGATGGTTTAGCGACTGTTATCGGTGGTACTAATATTACTGCGGATGGTACTGTGACAGGACCGACGTTCAATATTACAAAAGCAGATGGTACAAATGAAACAGCAAGTACTATTAAAGAGGCTATTGAAAAGCTAAATACTACGAATGCTGGACAAAATACGGCTATTAATAATTTGACTAACACTGTAAATAGTAATTACAATGACTTATCTAACAAAATTACTAATGCAGGCACAGCAGCTACAGCAGCAGCCACAACAAAAGGTTTGAACTTCACTGGTGACGACACAACAGACAATGGTAAAGTACACCGTGATTTGGGAGAAACCTTAACGATCAAAGGTGGAGAAAACTTTACACGTGGTACATCTGAGAATAACATTAAAGTTGTGAAAAATAATAATGACCTTGATGTGAAATTAGCAGAAAACCTTGGTAACATCAAAGAAATCGCTGGTGATGGTACACATGACTTGGTGATTAAAAATGGCGATACTAAGGTGACTGTAAAAGCTCCTAAAGATGGAAACAAAGGCAGCATCGATTTTGGCGATACTAAATTAGTAACTAATAACCTAGATGCTAATATTTCCTACAAAGCTGGCACTGAAACAGATAAGAAAACTGTTAAATTACAAGATGGCTTCAACTTTGTAGCTGGTACTGGTACAGTAGTTCCAAAACATCTAGAAGCAGGTACAACGAGCCCAACGGAAGCTACAGATTCTGTAGAACCTAAAAAAGGTATTGCTATTTCTACGGCAGCAAATGGCGTGGTTAATATCGGCTTAGATAGTGATACACGTGGTGCTATTGATAATGCAGCAGATAAAAACTTAAGTAATTTATCTGAAGCTGGTAATAATAAAATTACTAACTTAGCAAAAGCAGCTGCGAAGGAAACAGTAAAAGTAGCACCTGGTATTAACACAACAGTAGATACAGATACAACTACAACGGAAGGTGTAACGACTTACAAAGTCAATGCAAATGACACAAAAGTAGTAATTACAGGCGACGGATTGACTATTTCTGGTGGTGACTTAGGTGCTACGGATCGAGTTCGTACCTATACATTAGACTTATCCGATGCTACAAAAGGTAAATTAACAGCTGTAGGTAACTTGGCAAATGTCATCGGTGGTACAACAATTGCGGCAGATGGAACTGTAACAGGCCCAACGTTCAATATTACTAATGCAACTGGTGGTACTGATACTGCAAATACCTTAAAAGATGCTATCGATAAGTTAAATAAAACAAATGAAGGTCAAAATACTACTATTAGTAATTTGACTACTACTGTAACTAATAATTACAATGATTTATCTACTAAAATTACAAATGCCGGAGCAGCGGCAACGAATGCATTAACAGAAAAAGGCTTAGACTTCTATGGTAATAAAGATGCAGCAGAAACAGATAAAGTACACCGTAATTTAGGTCAAGCCTTAAAAGTAAAAGGTGCAGAGAACTTTACTCGTGAAGCGACAGCTACGAATAACATTGATGTAGTAAAAAATACTGCAGGTGATGGATTTGATGTGAAATTAGCAGAAAATCTTGGTAATATCAAAGAAATCGCTGGTGATGGTACACATGACCTAGTGATTAAAAACGGCGATACTAAGGTAACTGTAAAAGCGCCTAAAGATGGAAATAAAGGTAGTATCGACTTTGGAGATACTAAATTAGTAACTAATAACCTAGATGCTAATATTTCCTACAAAGCTGGCACTGAAACAGATAAGAAAACTGTTAAATTACAAGATGGCTTCAACTTTGTAGCTGGTACTGGTACAGTAGTTCCAAAACATCTAGAAGCAGGTACAACGAGCCCAACGGAAGCTACAGATTCTGTAGAACCTAAAAAAGGTATTGCTATTTCTACGGCAGCAAATGGCGTGGTTAATATCGGCTTAGATAGTGATACACGTGGTGCTATTGATAATGCAGCAGATAAAAACTTAAGTAATTTATCTGAAACTGGTAATAACAAAATTACTAACTTGGCAAAAGCAGCTGCGAAAGAAACAGTAAAAGTTGCAGATGGTATCAACACAACAGTGGATACAGATACAACTACAACAGAAGGTGTAACGACTTACAAAGTGAATGCAAATGATACAAAAGTAGCCATTACAGGTGATGGATTGACTATTTCTGGTGGTGAATTAGGTGCTACGGATCGAGTTCGTACCTATACATTAGACTTATCTGATGCTACAAAAGGTAAATTAACAGCCGTAGGTAACTTGGCAAATGTCATCGGTGGTACAACAATTGCTGCAGATGGAACTGTAACAGGCCCAACGTTCAATATTACTAATGCAACTGGTGGTACTGATACTGCAAATACCTTAAAAGATGCTATCGATAAGTTAAATAAAACAAATGAAGGTCAAAATACTACTATTAGTGATTTGACTACTACGGTAACTAATAATTACAATGACTTATCTACTAAAATTACTAATGCAGGAACAGCGGCCACAGCAGCAGCTACAGCAAAAGGTTTGAACTTCACTGGAGACGACACAACAGACAATGGTAAAGTACACCGTGATTTAGGAGATACTTTAACCATCAAAGGTGGAGAAAACTTTGCACGTGGCGCATCTGAGAACAACATTAAAGTTGTGAAAACTAGTAATGATCTTGCTGTGAAATTAGCAGAAAACCTTGGAAATATCAAAGAAATCTCTGGTGATGGTACACATGACCTAGTGATTAAAAACGGCGATACTAAGGTGACTGTAAAAGCGCCTAAAGATGGAAATAAAGGTAGTATTGATTTCGGAGATACGAAATTAGTTACTAACAACCTAGATGCTAATATTTTCTATAAAGCGGGTACTGAAACAGATAAGAAAACTGTTAAATTACAAGATGGCTTCAACTTTGTAGCTGGTACTGGTACAGTAGTTCCAAAACATCTAGAAGCAGGTACAACGAGCCCAACGGAAGCTACAGATTCTGTAGAACCTAAAAAAGGTATTGCTATTTCTACGGCAGCAAATGGTGTGGTCAATATTGGCTTAGATAGTGATACACGTGGTGCTATTGACAATGCGTCAAACCAAGATTTGAGCAACTTAACTACAGCAGGTAAAAAAGTAATTACCGATGCCGCACAAGGTTCTGTAAAAGTAGCTGCTGGTAAGAATGTAACAATAGATACAGAAACCAAAGATAATGTAACAACGTATACTGTAAATGCTAACGATACATTGGTAACATCCGACAATACATTAGTAACTGTCAATGGTGGTACTCTTGGGGAAGATAAAGTTCGTACCTATACATTGGGACTTTCTACAGCTGTGACAGATAAGTTAGCCCAATTATCGGCTAAAAATGCAGATGGCCGTGATGGCAAATTAGGATCTGAAACGGATGCGATTGCTTCCAAAGACATTGCGAAAGCAGATGGCTTGAATGGTGAAACTGCAACGTACAAAGTAAATGCCTTACGTCATGGTGAAGCAGGTTCCGTTGTGTACACAGATGCAGACGGTAATCGTATTGTGAAAGCGACAGATGGTAATTACTACAAAGCCACAGAAGTGAATGCTAATGGAGTAGTAAAAACTCCTGCTGAAAACAATGGCGTAGCTCCTGTAGCAGTAGAAAAAGCAACGATTGTAGCAACGCTTGTGAATACCAACGGTACGACAGCGCCAGAAGCAGACGATACTAATAAAGTAGCCACAACTAAGTTAACAAACATCAAAGAAGCGGCTATAACAGCTACCTCCAATGATGCTGTCACAGGTCGTCAATTGTATGGCCTAAAATCTGACTTAGCAACTTACCTTGGTGGTGATTCCAAAGTAAATGCAGATGGAACTTTCACAGGTCCTACGTACAATATCACAAAAGATGATGGTACTAATACGACTGACCCTGTTAAAAATGTAGGTGATGCAATTACTAAGTTAGATACTCGTATCAACAATGCTAACACTACATTATCGACAAAAGGCTTAGACTTCTATGGTAATAAAGATGCAGCAGAAACAGATAAAGTACACCGTAATTTGGGTGAAGCTTTAAAAGTAAAAGGTGCTGAGAACTTCACTCGTGAAGCAACAGCTAAGAATAACATCGATGTAGTGAAAAATGCTACAGGTGATGGATTCGATGTGAAATTAGCAGAAAACCTTGGCAATATCAAAGAAATCGCTGGTAATGGTACAGATAACTTGGTGATCAAAAATGGTGATGCAACGATTACTGTGAAACCGGGTAAAGCAGGTAGCACAGATCCTGATACAGGAACAGTGACGCCGCCGACGAATCCAAGTGTAGATTTTGGAAACACTACATTAGTTGTTAAGAATATCGAAGCAGATATTACATACCGTGCGAATAATGCTGAAGATGCAGATGCACACACAGTGAAACTGAAAAAAGGTTTGAACTTTGTAGCTGGTACAGGTACAGCGGCTCCAAAACATCTAGAAGCAGGTACAACAAGCCCAACAGCAACTACGGACTCTGTGGAACCTAAAAAAGGCATTGTGATTTCTACAGGAGCTAAGGGAGTGGTCAATATCGGTTTAGACAACGACACTCGTAGTGCTATTGACAATGCAGCGAACCAAGACCTAAGCAACTTGACTACAGCAGGTAAAAAAGTAATTACCGATGCAGCACAAGGAGCAGTGAAAGTAGCGGCTGGTAATAATATCACAGTGGATACAGAAACCAAAGACAATGTTACAAAATATACAGTGAATGGCCGTGATACGATTGTGAAAGCAGCTGAAAATGGCAGTGTATCTGTAACAGGTGGTACGCTTAATGATAAAGGTGAACGTGAATATACTGTAGATTTGACGGACGCGACTAAAGCTCAAATCAATCGAATTGATGGTATCGATACTCGCTTAACTACAGCAGAAAAGAATATCACTACTTTACAAGTTGATATGAAGCAAGCTAAGCAAGATATTACTACGTTACAAGGTGATATGATACAAGCTAAAACAGATATCACTACACTACAAGGCGATATGAAGCAAGCTAAACAAGATATCACTAATAATACTAATAACATTGCGACAAATACCCAAAGTATCAAGGATAATAAAGCAGATATTGAAAAATTGAAAGGTAACTCCGCTAACAAAGATTTGAGCAATTTGACGAATGCTGGTAAAGATGTAGTAACAGGTTTAGTGAATGTAGTAGGCACGAATGGTATTACTGTAACAGATGCTACGGATACTGTATCACGAGTAAAAACTTTCACAGCGAAACTGGACGACAAAGTGACCTTCGGTCAAGGTGATAAACAAATCACTGTGGATGGCACAACAGGTACTATAACGGCACCGAATGCTACGATCAATGTAGTGAATACGAACACCGTTCAAGTTGGTGATACCAATAAAACCAATACGGCGGTAACTCCTGAAGGTGTCACTGTAACGACAAAACAACCGGATGGTACGGTAACATCTACTGTAATCATTAAAGATGGTACAGTGTCTGGTTTGACGAATACGAAATGGGATCCAACGAAAGTAACGGATGCAGATCGTAGTAAAGCAGCTACACAAGGCCAAATGAAAGATGTGTCTGACACATTACAAAAAGGTCGTGTTTTTGCAGCTGATACTGGTGTAGCATCTACTACAGTGGCATTAGGAGATACATTGGCGATTAAAGGTGGAGCCGAGGGCAAGCTGATAGATGGCAATATCGGGGTAGAATTGACAGAGGCTAAAGGTAACATCCCAGCTACCATGATGATTCGCTTGAAAAAAGATGTGGATATGCAAGGAGGTTCTACTTCCTACGATCATTACATGGACATTAAGGGCAAATCTGTAAAGGTTGCTACCACAAAAGTGGATGGTACAGGTGTTACAATTACTCCAGTAAAAGGATTAGATAAACCATCCGTAACCTTAACAGCAGACGGCTTAGATAATGGTGGCAATGCGATTCATAATGTAGGCCCTGGTACAGCACCAAATGATGCGGCTACAGTGGGTCAAGTAAGTGCAGCCGCAGGTACTTTGAGCCGTAGGGTAAACGAAGTAGGCGCACATGCAGCGGCACTAGCAGCGATGAATCCATTGAGCTATGATCCTCTCAAAAAATCGCAAGTCATGGCAGGTTATGGTTCCTATAAAGGAAACAGTGCATTAGCATTAGGCGTGGCTCATTATGCCAACGAAGATACTTTATTCAACGTAGGTGTCAGCGTAGGCAATGGTGAAAATATGGTGAATGCAGGAGTTACCTACCGATTCGGTGGTGAAGATAGCATGATTCCAGAGCGTTATAAAGGAGGCCCAATTTCTTCCGTATACGTAATGCAAGATGAAATCACAGCATTGAAAGCAGAAAATGCTAGAAAAGACGTAGAAAATGCTAAAAAAGAAGCAGAAAACGAAGAAATGAAAGCACAAATTAAAATGCTCATCGAACGCGTAACTATGCTAGAAGCTAAAAAATAATACCCTATACATAAGGAGAATCCCTTAATGTATAACAAACAAATGGACACTCAGTCGAAAGACGGGGTGTCCATTTTGTATGCGTCACTGCTGGTCATACATCGCAATGAATTGTAAAAAGAAACAGTATGATGAATTGGTATATAGTTTTGAAAAATATCGTGTGGAAAATTCCTATCCTATTAGGTATAATTTAAGTGTATAAAATATACTGGAAAGTACATAATTCTGATGATATGCCATGAATAGAATGTATTAACGAAACGTGCAGTTTCCCATAATAATGGGGGGGGGTAATGACTTCTCCTCCCTATCTCTTTTTATGATGTATAAAGATACTTAATATTACAATTGATATTTTTCGATATATTGTATATAATAGTAAAATATGTCCTATATGATATAGAGGAATAAAAAATCATTTAGGAGGTAGCAAGTACTATCCATAAAGGATGATACTCTGGTAAGAGGTGATCATATACAGGCTAAGGGTTCGATATTAGCTATGATTTACATATGAAATAAGAGTAGTTTGATGTTTAATAGGTTAGGAGGATCTATCTCAATGAACAAATTATTTAAAGTTATTTGGAGCAAATCTAAGCAATGCTACATCGTAGTATCTGAAGTAGCAAAGAATACAACGGGTAAGAAGAAAATCGTTGTAGCCAGCGTATTGGCAGCGTTGACAGTAAGTGCTCAAGTATCAACGGTAGAAGCGGCGATTCAAGAAGGTTCAACCTCTAATAATGCAGTGTTAGCATTAGTAAATGGCGCAACAGCTTCTGGAACGGGAGCAGTAGCCATTGGCGATAAAGCATCGGCAAGCACTACGAATGCCTTGGCAGTGGGTACAAGTACTAGTTCTACTGGTGATGGTTCCGTTGCAGTAGGTAGTGGCTCCAAAGCAACAGGTGCATCAGCGGTAGCTGTTGGTGCTGGAGCGTATGCTAAAGAACATGGTGCGGTAGCGCTTGGTAATAACGTTAACGTAGAAACCAACAAAGCTGTGGGCGTAGGGTTTGCTGTAACTGTACGTCAGGCAGGCGCTACTAATATTGGTTATTATTCTACAGTAGCTGCCAATCAAGCACTTAGCGTAGGTGCTCGAAATGACGTAGATAGCGCAGCTCAATATGGTAGTGCAGTCGGTTATTTTGCAAAAGTAACTGGTAAAAATGGTGTAGCTATCGGTTCTAGTAATGATAACAGAGGTAACAGTGATTCAGGTAGAACATTAGCATCTGCAGACAGTGCGGTAGCTATCGGCACATCTGCGCATGCGGAAGCAGCACACTCTATAGGTATGGGTACTTATGCAAGAGCGTCAGCTGAAAATGCAATCTCCCTTGGTACAAGCTCCGCTGCTAGCGGTGTGCAATCTATTGCTATCGGCGGTGCCATGAA
This sequence comes from uncultured Veillonella sp., assembly GCA_963518085.1. GTDB lineage: Bacteria > Bacillota > Negativicutes > Veillonellales > Veillonellaceae > F0422. The sequence goes on from CAUQIB010000005.1 coordinate 120,561, forward strand.
AGGAGCAGAGGCTCCTAATGCTTCTGGCACACAATCCATTGCGATTGGTGCAAAAACATCTGCTAATTCTGATAGTTCCATTGCTGTGGGTTCTACAGCAACAGCATCTGGTGTAGCTGCCACTGCGATTGGTGCGGAAGTATTAGCAAAACAACATGGTTCCACAGCGATTGGTAATCAAGTCAAAGTAGAAGGAAATAAATCAGTAGGTCTTGGTTTCCAAGTGAGCTCAAAACAAGATGGCACTACAGCTATCGGTTATATTACAAATGTATTAGGTAACCAATCCGTAGGTATTGGTTCTAATATGACTGTTGGTGAAAATGCAGGTGGTGCCGTTGCCATTGGTTACATGTCTAGTGTAACCGGTCAAAGTGGTATCGGAATTGGTTCGAATGGCACATCTGCATCTGCTGATAGCACAATTGCCCTTGGTAATACGTCAAAAGCATCTGGAACATCAGCGATTGCAATCGGTAAGAATTCTAATGCTGCATTAGCTCACTCCGTAGCACTAGGTGAAGGGTCTACCACAGCAGAAGCTGATGGCAATGCTACAAATGGATACTTAACAAACGATGCTGTTAATAATACAGGTAACGGCGTGGTTTCCGTAGGTAATGGCGGTAGTATCCTACGTCGTATCACTAGTGTTGCCAGCGGTACAAATGATAACGATGCCATCAATGTAAAACAATTGAAAGCATTACGTAATGCATCTATTAGCACAGTATCAGTTGTGAATGGGGCTACAACAACTGACCTAGTACCTAGTACAACAGAAGGTGATACAGATGCTAATAAAGTGAAATTAGTAGCTGGTAAAAACATCACATTAACAGCAGCAGGTAATTCTGTAACAATCGCTTCTAAAAGTGAAGTAAACTCCATCACAAGTGGTAATGGTGATGCCATTTCTGTATCCACTGGTACAGACGGCAAAGTAAGTGTAACGCCAAACTTAGCGTCCAACGTAAATGCAACTGGTGATGCCAATAAATTGGTGACAGCTGGTAAAGTCAAAGAAGCCTTAGCCGACAAAGTAAGTAATGATACATTGACTACAGAATTAGCGAAAAAAGCGAATGCTGCTGATGTAACTAATTTGACGACTAATAAATTAGATAAAACTGCTGAATTACACGTGAAAAAAGGTACATATAGTGTAGCTACTGATGGATCTGTGACATTGGACAAAGTAGATGGTACAGGTACTACCAAATCTGATGAAGCAGTAAAAATCACGGGTTTAGCAAGTAAAGCAAAATTAGATGAATTAAAAACTACTGTTGACGCTAAAGCAGACAAATCTTACGTAGATACTGAACTTGGCAAAAAAGTAAGTACAACGGATATGAATACAGCCTTAGCAGATAAGGTAAGTACTGCAAAATTAACAGAGGAATTAAATAAAAAAGCAAACGCAGCTGATATTACTAATCTAACGACTGATAAAGTAAGCAAAGCGGATGAATTACATGTGAAAAAAGGTACGTTCGCTGTGAATACAGAGGGTAAAGTCACTTTGAAAAAAGTGAATGGTACTGGTGCTGAAGCTACTGGAGAAGATGTTGTTATCGAAGGTCTTGCAAGCAAATCTGAAATTAATACGATTAATACTGAATTAGCTAAAAAAGTAAGCAACGATACTTTCACTGCTGAGAAAAATCGTGTGAATGGTGAACTTGCTAACAAATTAGACACTGCTACCTTTGAAACTGCGAAAGCAACATTGGCAACACATGATGATATTAATGCATTAAAAGAGGTTGTTGCTAATAAACTTGATAAAGATACGGCTAATGCATTCGTTGATAGCATGAAAAATAAGGTATCTACTGAGGATTTAAATAAAAAGTTAGCAGATGCGGGTAAGGCTACTGACGATAAAATAACGGCAGCAAAAGAAGAATTAAACAACGCGATTACAAATGCAACAGCTGACAAAGTAAGCAAAGCTGATGAATTGCATGTAGTGGCAACTAGTTACGAAGTAGATCAAGCAGCTGGTACTGTTACATTACGCCAAGAAAATGGCTTGAAGGAACCACCAAAACCTGAGAATAACTTCACAATTACTGGTATTGCTACGAAACAAGATGTTACTAATTTAACAAATACAATTAATACAAAAGCAGATAAATCTTATGTAGATACTGAGCTTGGTAAAAAAGCAAATGCAGCAGATGTAGCTACAGAATTAGGTAAAAAGGCAGATGCAGCAACTGTAACGGCAGAATTAGCAAAAAAAGCTGATGCTGACACTATTAATGCAGCCATTGAGGGCATGAAAGGAAACAAAGTCAATAAAACTGACGAGTTACATGTGAAAACCACTGCTACTCCATATACTGTTGATGCTAATGGCAATGTGACGTTAAAACAAGAAAATGGTGAAGGCACAGAAGCAGCGGGTAAAGATATTGTTATTGAAGGTATCGCATCCACAGCTAAACTAGAAGAAGTAAAGAATCAACTAAAAGGTGAGATTAAAACAAATAGCGATAAATTAGGAGAACTTGATACTAAGGTAAATACTAAGTTTAAAGAAGTTAAAGATCTTGCAGATGCTAATAAGGAAAAAGTAGATAGCTTGAAGCAATCATTCGATGCTAGAGTTACCAGTGTCGATAATACGTTAGCTGATCATAATGCAAGACTTGAAGATACTAAGGACAAAATTGATGGTATAAAACAAAAAATTGATAATGAACTTGCAACCAATACATCTGTAACTGATAAAATAAATACTTTAAAAACTGAGTTAGGGTCTGAAACAAACTTATACTTTGCTGGCGATAAAACTATCGATGAACATAGTACACCAGATGATCCTGCTGATGATGACAATACTGCATCTAAATTATCCTTGAACTTAAAAGAAAAAACATTAAAAGTAAAAGGTACTGCTAATGAAATCGAAACTACAGCAAAAGGTGATACAATTACTCTAGCTTTATCCAAAGCTGTTAAAGATGATTTAGCTAAAGTGGCTCAACTTGGTGATACATCTGCTGATGGTCGTGATGGTGCTAATGGTACTGCAAAAGATACAGGGTTAACGGCTAAGGACGGCTTGAATGGTAAGACTTTAACGGAAAAAGTAAATGCTATCCGTAATGGGGAAGCGGGTTCTGTCGTATATACTGATGACCAAGGAAATCGTTTGACAAAAGCAAACGATGGTAAGTATTACTTGGCAGATGATGTTGGCGAAGATGGTAATAAAAAAGGTACAGCTCAACCTGTAGAAGCAGATAAATTACAAGTCAATGCAATGAATCCACTAGATCCAACAAAAGGTGTGAAAATGTCCAACCTTGCGGATGGAAAGATTGCAGCTAATTCTAAAGATGCCGTGACTGGTAACCAAGTGTATAATACAACGAACTCCATTGCTACAGCCCTAGGCGGTGGTGCCAGTGTAAATGCTGATGGAACACTGAGTGAGCCTACGTATAATTTGAAAGATAAAAATGGTAACGCTGTTACCAAACATAATGTAGGAGATGCGTTAGCAACCATTAATGATCGTTTTGATTCTATTAGCTCTGCTACTAATGTAGAAGTAGATAAGTTGAAAGATTTATCCAATATTTCCGATAAAGGTAAAGAAGAAATCAGAAAATTAGCTGGCCAAGGTGTCGATGTTAAAGGTGATAAAAACATTACTGTTACTTTTACAATGGAAAATGGAGTTAAAACATTCCATGCTACATTGAGTGATGAGCTTAAGTTGGGTGGACCAGATGATACACATCCTAATGTAAAGGTTAATGGAGTTGATAGCACTATCACAGCTGGTAATCCAGAAGGTAATACTTTTGTAAAAATCGATGGTAAAGATGGTAGTATAACAGCGAATACAGGTAACTTCGGTGCTCCAGTAGATGCAGAGGGTAATCCTACAAAAGAAGGTACTGCAACATCTATGGACAGAGATAAAGGTTTCTCCGTAACATCTAAAGATAAAGACGGTAACCTATCTACAGTAGGTATCAACAATGGTCGAGTAAGCGCTGGTGATCCAGTAGGTCAAGATGGCATTCCTAAAGAAGCAGGGTCTGCTTCATCTATGGATAAAGATGGCTTCTCCGTAGCAACTAAAGACAAAGACGGTAAAGTATCTAAAGTAGACATCAAAAATGGTGGTATCACAGCAGGTGCTCCAGTAGATGCAAACGGCGTTCCTACAGAAAAAAATGCTACAGCAGTGTCTATGGGTAAAGATGGCTTGTCTATAATTTCTACAGACAAAAATGGTAAAGCGCTTACACCAATTACTATCAAAAATGGTAAAATCAGTGGATTACAACCTGGTACTGATGCTAATGATGTGGCTACGGTTGGTCAAGTTCAAGAAGAGATTGCTAAAACTACGGGTCAATTAGGTGAAGTGTTAGAAAAAACTTCCCAACGTGTTGACCAAGTAGGTGCACATTCTGCAGCATTAGCAGCATTAAATCCATTAAGTTACGATCCATTGAGAAAATCCCAAATTATGGCTGGTGTTGGCACATATGCAGGTAACCAATCATTAGCATTGGGTATTGCTCATTATGCTAATGAAAACTTCATGGTAACGGTTGGATTTACAATGGGCGCTGGTAAGAGTATGGCAAACCTAGGTGCCACATATCGCTTTGGCACAGGTGAAGAAGATACAATTCCAGAACGTTACAAAGGAGGCCCAATCTCCTCTGTATACATAATGCAAGATGAAATCACAGCGTTGAAAGCAGAAAATGCTCGAAAAGATGCAGAAAATGCAGAAATGAAAGCACAAATTAAAATGCTTATGGAACGCATGGGGTTAGCATAAAACTGAATAACAATAGTTAAAACTAAACTATGCATACCAAAAAGTGGGTACCCCGTCATAACGACGTGGTACCCACTTTGCATATCTTCATAAAAAAATAGAAAATATCCCTCAAAAGTGCTAGAATGGAAACAGATAATATTCTGCATTAATTATAATGCATGAAATATTATTGGACTTAGGAGGCTATGATGAATACAGAGGATACACAAAATACAAAAAATATTGAAGTTATTACTAGTGAGAATAATAAAGAGTTAGAAAAAAGGCTTAAAGAGCTTTCGCAAGAATTAATCACAGAAAACTATGAATTATATAAAGAATTAGAGAACTGCTAATGCATGCAATTATTCATCTTTTATTACAAGATATACTAAACTTTCATTCTGACTTAGAAAAACAGTTTGTGCTATCGCCTAGGGTACGAAATATGGGATTATTAGAGTCAGCTATCTCTACAGCCTTTCAATCTTTTGGTGGATGTGATTTATATCCTACGGTGCATGAAAAGGCAGCACAATTATGTAGAGGGATAGCAAAGAATTACCCATTTATAGATGGAAACAAACGAACTGCATTACATTGTATGTTTATATATTTAAAGGCCAATGGATACATAATTAATGCTACTCTAGAAGAAAAGAAGTCTTTAATTATTGATATAGCTTCTGGTGAGAAGTCTTATGAGGATGTTGTTAATTGGCTTCGTATGTATGCAGAGCAAATATAAAAATAATATGTTTTGTTTTAAAGAGAAAATATCACAAAATACAAAGTAGTGCTAGAATGTAAGCAAATGATATTCTGTATGAATGATAGATTAGAAAGGAGTTTCTATGGCAATCGAGATTGGACAAGTGGGTATGGCTACGGTGGTAGTGGATGCTAACAATACGGCAGAGTACATGGGTAGTGGTACGTTACCTGTGTTTGCCACACCTGCGATGGTGGCATTGATGGAGAAAGCAGCCTATACTGGTATTCAAGGTGATTTAGGTGACGGCGAAGGATCCGTTGGGATTCGCATGGAAACAAGTCATGAAGCAGCTAGCCCATTAGGAGCAACGATTACGGCAATGGCGACAGTAGTAGCTGTTGATGGACGGAAAGTAACCTTTGAAGTAATAGCAAAAGAAGGTGAAAAAGTTATCGGCCGTGGCACACATGAGCGTTTTATTATCAATAATGAGAAGTTTATGGCGAAAATTGCCACTGTTTAGTCTATGAAGTCTGTGGCATTTTACCTTAATAAGTGCAAGGAAAGAGCACGATACATTCCTTCGCAAACTGATCCTACGGTAGGTTTGCTACGGAATATATCGTGCTCTTTATGTCTTACGATATTCATATTAATTTTTACTCCTTAAAATTAAACAATTTGCACAAAATATGCTATACTATAAATAAGAGCGTCAACAACGTATGTTGGGCTCATCTCTTCCTATAACGGGAGGAGGTGATACTATGACACCATTTGAAAGTTTATCTTTATTGATACAATTTCTTATGCTTGTTATAGCATTTTTAACTTACTTAAACATGTAAGAAAAAGCCTAACGAATGAGGTCTTGCACACCTCAATACGTTAGGCTATTTCAATTCTCTAGTATCTTGAGATGAGCCTAACGCCTTCGATACGTTGTTGGCTCTCTTTTGTTATGTCTAGTATACCATACTTTCAACGGTGTGCCAAATTATTTACGAGGAATGCGACGTAAGATCGGGATTAATAGCAAGGATACTAAAATTCCGATGCCGCTGGTTAGGAAGGAGGCAGGTAGTCTTGTTACGGCTGCGATGTAGCTGTCTAGTACGACCCACCATGCCACGAAGTAACCGGCTGCTGTCCAAATAGCACCTATAATCATGGCGAAGAGTAACCGCAAGGTGGATACGGAACGAACTGGCACGGATGGTCTCCAGCCTACTGTTAACAAGCCTACGATGACGCCTGCCAACCCTTTGATTACAATGGAGAATACTGTGTATTGGGAGTGCCCCATGATGAGGTCAAAGATACCAGAGCCGATAGCTCCAGCTAGACCCGCATAAAAGCCACCAAATACGGAGGCGATGGAAAATAGAGCAGCGGATCCAAGGTGTACCATAGCACCTGTTGGTAATGGTACCTTAATGGTTGTAAATACGATACATAAAGCGGATAATAATCCGATGTAAATGATGTCTTTAATGTTAGTGTTCATAAAACCTCCTTATTGTGGATTTGGAATAGAAATTAAACGATCTAATAGCAGCTCAAGTGCTAAGCCGTCACGGAGGGAACCAATTTCCTCGTGGGTGAACTTCACCGCTTCTGTAGTAAACTCACCGGCAATACGAGACGCTTCTTCTGGTGTGTAGCCACGTAATACAAGGGCTGTTAAGATAGCTGTGAAAGTATCTCCTGTCCCGTGGGCTTTCACGTTCACTAATGGATTAGACACCCAAGTGATGGTATCTGTACTACCACGATAAACTGCGATGAGGGCGGAGTCTTCGGAAGGTAAGCTAGAGAGAATCACATACTCTGGACCTTGGGCATGTAAGCGGCGGCACATGTGGTAGATGACTTCTTCTGATTGTGGTGTAGGGTCATAGGGCATATCTAATAGGAAGCACGCTTCTGTATAGTTAGGTTTAATTATATAGGCCTTCGTAATGAGTTTACGCATTTCTTTTACCATTTCATCGTTGTAGATGGAATAGAGTTTACCGTCATCTGCCATAGCAGGGTCTACCACGACGAGTTTATCTTTCCCGAAACGCTCGATGGCATCTTCTACGAGACGAATTTGCTCTGGTGATGCGAGGAAACCACTTTGGATGGCATCGAAGGTGATGTCGTTTTTATTCCAACAGTTGTAGAAACTTTCAAGGTGGTCAGTGATGTCCACCATTTCAAAGTTCGGGTATTCTAAATGATTGCAAAGTACGGCTGTTGGTAATGGAATCGGCTGGCAACGCAAGGCACTCACCAAAGGGATGAATACGGTTAACGAGCAACGACCGACGGAGCTCATATCTTGTATGGATAGTATAGTAGGTACATGATTCATGGGACACTCTCCTTTGTAAATCAATAGGATATTCTAAGAATGTTATTAGTATACACTTTCACAGTGTCATACGTAAATACACAGAAATTGTAAAAACAATAGGACAGATATGTAAAAACTAGAAATTATTGCCATGTTAACGTATAATAAAAAGATACATAAGAATAGTTTGGAGAATAAATATGAGTGTGTTAACTGTAACGAATGTAACCCATGGATTTGGGGCAAGACAAATATTAGATGATGCATCCTTCCGTTTGCTGAAAGGTGAACATGTAGGCCTAATCGGTGCCAATGGAGAAGGTAAGTCAACATTTTTAAATATCATTACTGGTCATTTGATGCCCGATGAAGGCAAGGTAGAATGGTCCAACCAAGTGACGGTGGGATATTTGGATCAGCATAGTGTCCTAGAAAAAGGGATGACCATTCGGGATGTATTACGAGGGGCCTTCGATTCTCTCTATGGTATTGAACAACAATTACAAGATGCTTATTTAGAGATGGGTGATTGTTCTGAGGACAGAATGAATGAGCTCATGGAGCGTACTGGCGAATGGCAAGAGATGTTAGAGCAACGTGGTTTCTATGAAATCGATGCCACCATTGAACGGACTGCGCAAGGCTTGGGTTTGATGGATATTGGCCTTGACCGCGATGTGATGGATTTGAGCGGTGGTCAACGGACGAAGGTGTTGCTCACAAAATTGTTGTTGGAACAACCGACCATTTTGTTGTTGGATGAACCGACGAACTATTTAGACGTGGACCATATTAAATGGTTGCAAAACTATTTACAAAATTATGAAAATGCCTTTATCTTGATCTCTCATGATGTGGAATTTTTAAATTCCGTGGTGAATGTCATTTACCATATTGAGCAAGCGCAGCTTACACGATATACTGGCGATTACTACCAATTCCTGGCAGCTTATGAAGTGAAAAAACAACAAGCCTTACGTGCTTATGAGCGTCAACAGCAAGAAGTGGCAGATATGAAAGATTTCATTCAGCGTAATAAAGCTCGTGTGGCGACCCGTGGTATGGCGAACTCCAGAGCGAAGCGCCTAGAAAAGATGGAAATCTTAGAGAAACCACAAGAAAAGATAAAACCATCCTTTGGATTTAAAGAGGGACGTACTCCAAGTCGCTTCATCGTAGATGCGAAGGACCTTGTATTAGGTTATGATGAGCCATTGACACGACCCGTAGAAGTGGTCATCGAACGAGGCAAGAAAATTGCCATCCAAGGCGTGAATGGCTTAGGGAAAACGACCTTATTAAAAACTTTGTTAGGCATGATTCCTGCCTTGTCTGGGAAGATAGAAAAAGGGGAGTTTTTACAAATTGGCTACTTTGCCCAAGAAGATAGCCGAGATAACTCGAAAACTGCCTTAGATTATATTTGGGATGCCTATCCGTCCTTGACTAATTCCGAGGTGCGTGCAGCACTCGCTCGTTGCGGTTTGACAAATGAGCATATTACGAGCCAAATGCGTGTCTTGTCTGGTGGGGAGAACGCTAAAGTTCGTCTGTGTAAATTGATGCAAGACTCCTATAATGTACTTGTATTAGATGAACCGACAAACCATTTAGATGTGGATGCAAAGGCAGAATTGGCGCGGGCTTTGCAGGCTTTCAAAGGGACGATTGTCCTTGTCTGCCATGAACCGGAATTTTATGAATCTTGGGTGACCGACGTTTGGACCATCGAGGATTGGACTACGAAAATTATTTAGGAGATGACTATGAACGAACAAGCTCTAGACGGTGTACGCCAGTTATTAGAGGGCCTTGGTATCGATCTTGAAACACAGAGTATGACAGATACGCCGAAACGTGTGGCCACGTTATTTGAAAGCTTGTTTTCTGGACGTGATAGCACGGGCAAAGAGGCGCTCGGCGATGTATACCCGACGGAACATACGGGCCTTGTGTCGGTGAATCATATTCCGTTTTATTCCATATGTGAACATCATTTGATGCCTTTCTATGGAAAGGTGCACATTGTGTATCAGCCACGGGATGGGAAAGTATTTGGCTTAGGGCGCTTGAAAGCATTGGTAGATGTCTTTGCGAAACGACCGCAATTACAAGAGCGATTCACTCATGATATTGCTACATCTTTAGTGGAAGATGGCGATGCGCTAGGAGCCATGGTGATGGTGGAAGCCACTCATTTATGTATGCTCATGAAAGGTGAAGTGGCACAAGAAACAGTGGCGAAGACGATAGTTGCTACAGGTGTACTAGAGCCTATGGGGATATTACGTGAGGAAGCATTGGTGTTATTAGGAGGTAACGATCATGTTTAAGTACCGCAAGTACAATTGGCAAGATGGTAAACAATTAGAACTAAAAGACCGTACATTAATTATGGGAATTTTAAATGGAACTCCCGATTCCTTTTCCGATGGAGGTCGTTACAATACTTCTGACACTGCTGTAGCTCATGCGAAAGAGATGATTGCACAAGGGGCAGATATTATCGATGTAGGGGTAGAGTCCACACGTCCAGGGCACACACAAATTTCTGTGGCTGATGAAATTGAACGGATGAAAGAAATTTTATTGCCAGTCCTAGAGGCGTCTACGGTACCTGTGTCAGTAGATACATACCGGGCAGAAACGGCTGATTTTGCCTTATCTCATGGAGCTCATATTTTAAACGATATTTGGGGCTTAAAATATGACAAAGATATGGCTGCAGTAGCAGCGAAATACGATGTACCTGTCATCATTATGCACAATCAGAATGGTACTGATTATGATGATATTATTGACGATATGAAGGCATTTTTCTTTTCTTCCGTGGATTTAGCCTTGAAAGAAGGGGTAAAACCGCAAAACATTTGGCTCGACCCAGGAATCGGGTTTGGCAAAGATTATGTCCAAAATGTAGAGGTTATCCAACGGTTAGGAGAAATTACAGTGTATGAGTATCCTGTGTTATTAGCCCCTAGTCGTAAGCGGTTTATCGGCACTATATTAAATGATATCCCAGCAGATCAACGTGATGAAGGTACGGTGGCTGCTTGTATTACAGGTATGATTCAAGGCGTAGATATGGTACGTGTGCATAATGTGGAAATGCATAAACGGGCTATTACGGTGGCAGATGTACTATTACGAGGTGAGTAATGGACAGAATTAACTTACAAAACATGGCATTTTATGGATACCATGGTAATCTACCTAGTGAAAATGAATTGGGTCAACGATTCTTTGTGGATATTTCTATGGCTTTAGATGTATCTAAAGCAGGTCAGTCAGATCAACTAGAAGATTCGATTAATTATGCGGAAATCTATGAGAAGACCAAAGCTATCGTGGAAGGAAAGCCTCATCGTTTGATTGAACGTGTGGGAACTTTAATAGTGGAATCTATTTGGGGGCACTATGAAGGGTTACAGGGACTTTCAGTGACGGTGCGCAAGCCAGAAGCTCCCATCCCAGGAGTACTGGACTACGTAGAAGTGGTGATTACACGAGGTCAATTATAATGTATACCTATTATATCGGTATAGGATCTAATCTCGGTGACCGGGAGGGGTATTTAGCATTTGCAGTGGACCAATTACGTGGTATGCAGGGGGTAGCTCATGTGGAACACTCCAGTTGGATAGAAACCCCACCATGGGGGCCAGTAGAACAGGGACCATTTTTAAATGGTATTCTGAAAGTTAAGGCTATGTTAACACCACTGACTATGCTAGAAACCATATTGCATATTGAACGGTTGGCAGGTAGACAGCGAGACATTCACTGGGGACCTAGGACACTGGATTTGGATATTGTTTGGATAGAGGATGAAACGGGTCAATGTGTGAGCATAGAAACCCAAAATTTAGTGGTACCCCATCCGTACTTTTGGGAACGCCAGTTTGTGTTGGAGCCTTTGCAAGAAGTGTATCCTACGTTCTCCTATAAAGGAGCATCTATAGGTAATCGCCTAAAAGAATTACGAGTATTAGAATCTTAACAGAAATCAATAAGGAGCATAGTATATGGGTTCTTTTTTTAGAAAAGGATGGGTAAAATTTATCCTTCTCATGTTTATATTTACGGCTATCACAGCACCAATCGTAGTGCTGTTTGGGCCTTTTGATAACATTAAACGCACGGTGGTAGGTGCCATTTTGAGGTCTCGCCACCCGCATTATATTACTTGGCTCTATACACCAGAGGAAATACAAAAAATTGTAGGGACTGTGGGAACGGGTGAAAACCAAGAGCTGTTTAAATTCGATGTCAAAGAAGACACATCACTCAATTTGCGTAAAATTGAGTCCAAACGGTATACAGGATTTATATTGGAAATTCCAGATCCTCGTCGTATTCAGGTGGCTACAGCGCCGCAGTTGAATGAAAAAGGGGAGACCACTAGTAATATTGCACGTTTGAATGGAGCTGTTGCGGCTATTAATGGAGGTGGATTCCACGACCCAAACGGAACGGGCACTGGTCGTTCTCCTTATGGTTTTATCTTACATGATGGAGAGTATGTCATCGGTAAAGATGTAGGGCCTGATGAAAATGTAGATTTTATTGGATTTACAAAATCTGGTAACTTAATTGCAGGCACCTATAATAAGCGGGAACTAAAAGAGATGGGGGCTAAAGAAGGCTTAACCTTTGGACCTCCTCTTATTGTAAACGGTAAGAAGCTGATCACCGATGGTGATGGTGGTTGGGGTATTGGGCCTCGTACAGCCATTGCGCAAAAGAAAGACGGCACCGTCCTATTCTTAGTCATCGATGGTCGCCAGGCATATTCAGCAGGGGCTACCTTACGTGATGTACAAGATATTTTGTTCCAAGAAGGGGCTGTCATTGCGGCTAACTTAGATGGTGGTTCTAGTACCACTTTGTTCTATAATGGTAAAACTGTGAATAAACCTGCCGATTTGTTGGGTGAACGCATGATTCCTACTGTATTTATCGTGAAATAGGAGAGTCTATGAAAACCTTTGGAAAAGTAACGACAGCCTTTTTGTTGGGCTTAGTTTTACAAGGCGGGGTCTATTATTATTTAGACCAAGTATATTTAGCGCCTACCACGAACTTTCAGGTCACCAATGGGGAAGAAGTAGATAAGAACTTTCCTGATGTGAAAGAGGGAACTCGCTATTATTCCCATGACCATAAGTATATGGCTGTGGTAGAACAGAATCGGGTGGATATTTACACGGCAGGTAAAGAGGCACCAGTGACACTAGATTTAAAGGAACGTGAAGTATCTTATTTTGAATGGATGCCGGATCGCAACCTAGCTATCGTTGGGTTATTTGGTGGCAAGCACAATGATATAGTTTTAGCTCGCATTGATCCAGAAGCTCCAGAACATGAAATTGATACGACCATTAATTCTGTGCCTAATGGATCGCGCATTACGGATGTGGCGTACTCCGCAGCAACGAATGTGGTGTATATGAAGGTTCGCGTAGGAGATGGGGCCTACCGTGTGTATCGGACAGATGCGAACTATGATACGCGTCGGGTGTATATGCAAGCATCTGATATTGGACGTATCGGTATGTTCTACAATGAAGATCGCTTTTTCTACGACAATGTACGTACTGGCGATGTGTTTATGTTCAATGGTACAGAAGGTGGCTGGCGTGCCATCAACCCTCCAGGAAAATACCGCTTAATTGGTGTGACTCAGGGACAATTGATCTATATTGTAAAAGTAGATGATAAAAATCGTGCCTTAGAAGCCTATGAGGGTAAATTGGGAGTTGGATTTAATAAAGTTTATACCTATAGTAACCCAACAGAATTGACAGAAATTACGGTAGATTCTATTCTCAAAGACAAAGAATCTGCTAAAGATAGTACTCCTGCAGAAAAAAAGAAGTAAAAATTAGAAAAATTTTATAACTTGCAGTAATATAATTCACTGTATTTTGTGAAAAGCTATAACAATTAGTCATAATAGAAACAAAATTGTGACGCATATGAAGGGAGGAATAGAAACATGGCAAAGTTTAAAATCCAAAAAGGATTAAGTGATGCAGATATGATGAAAGGCTTTGTGGAAACAGAAACGTTTGAGACGGCTCTATTGAAAGATGAAACTAAGTCAGGTAACAAAGTAGTAAGAAAACCAAAAGAACAAAAAACGGAAGATGACTTTTACCAAGAGTTTTTAACAGAGCGGATGAAAACAGAAATCGGCAAGTTGTTGCTAGCTGTAAAAATGGATTATTTCAAAGATGACGTAAAGGATTTTTCTATTCAGGTCAAGCGTAATGGCAATCATATTGTATTAGAAACAGCGCCTAAAAAAGCAAAATAAAACTAAAATGTTGACAATGTATATGCTACTATCTATCCTGAAATTCCTCTAACATAGTGGAAACATATGGTAATACATCGATAAAATTCATATGATTAAAAAGCATGTAATTTGGTTGACAAATATCACGTTTAGTAGTCTAATATAGTTATGTACATTATACATGAGATAACTGTTACTCATGTATTTAATAATTCCCCTTCTATCAGGTGGTAGAGTCTTGATAGAGAAGGGTCAATGTGAAGGAGAAGGATTATGAGTGCAAAAAGAGTAAGATTAGTAGAAACAGTTCTTCGTGATGGTCATCAATCCATTTTGGCAACACGTATGCGTATGAAACATATGCTTCCAGCATTACAACAATTGGATGAAATTGGTTATGATGCTTTGGAATGCTGGGGTGGTGCTACATTCGATAGCTGTATCCGTTTCTTAGACGAAAACCCATGGGAACGTCTTCGTACATTAAAAGCAAACTTGAAAAACACACCATTACAAATGTTACTTCGCGGCCAAAACTTATTAGGTTACAAACACTATGCTGATGATGTAGTAGAAGCATTTGTTCGTAAAGCTAAAGAAAATGGTATGGATCGCATCCGTATTTTCGACGCATTGAACGACCCTCGTAACATGCGTGCTGCTATCGAAGCTGGTAACAAAGCAGGTGTTCATGTACAAGGTACTATGGTTTACACAATCAGCCCTGTACACACTAACGAAAGCTTCGTAAAAGTAGCTCGTGAATTAAAAGAAATGGGTATCGATTCTCTTTGCATCAAAGATATGTCTGGTTTGTTAGCTCCATACGATGCAGAATCCTTAGTAAAAGATTTACGCAAAGAATTTGGTGAAAAATTCGATATCGATTTACACAGCCATTTCACTTGCGGTTTAGCATCTGCTACTTACTTAAAAGCAGTAGAAGCTGGTGTTGATATCATTGATACTGCATTGAGCCCATTCGGTCATGCAACTAGCCAACCTGCTACTGAATCTATCGTTGAAATCTTCAGAAACACTCCATACGACACTGGTTTAGATCTTGCTAAAATGCGTGAATTAGCTACTTACTTCCGTGGCGTTCGTAAAGAAATCGCTGACGAATTTGGTTTGACTCCAGCTCATGAAGTATTACCAGAAGTTCGTCACTACCAAATCCCTGGCGGTATGTTGTCTAATACGCAAAACCAATTGAAAGAAATGGGTATGGCTGATAAATTCTTCGACGTAATGGATGAAATGCCACGCGTTCGTGAAGATCTTGGCTTCCCTCCATTGGTAACGCCAACATCTCAAATTGTTGGTACAATGGCTATGATGAACGTATTGTTCCAATCCCAAGGATTGCCTCGTTACAACACTACACCAGCTGAAGTAAAAGACCTAGTTCGTGGTAAATACGGTCAACTTCCAGCAGCTGTAAAACCAGAAATCAAAGAATTGATTATTGGCGACGAAACTCCTATTACTCATCGTCCAGCTGATGATGTAGCTCCAGAAATGGAAAAAATGCGTGCTGATCTTGAAGCTAAAGGTTTCATTGGCGTAACAGAAGAAGACGTATTGACATACGCTATGTTCCCAGAAGTAGCACTTCAATACTTCGAAAAACATGCAACACCTGTAACTCAAAAAGTATTGAACTACAAAGGTGAATAATTAATCCTTACATTCACATACAAAGAGCGACCTCCTATGGGGGTCGCTTTTTTATGCATTCATAGAGTCGTTTATGTGTTAGTTTACTGTGAATGAGGTTTACACGGAACTGTGGAGATATGCTATAATACAAGTGTACATAAAACTAGACGAAAGATTAGATAAATATTGTAGATAGAAATCGGGAGTGAAGACCATGGAGAACGGTACTAAAAGACCGAGACGTCCTGCTAGGGCTAAGGCAAGTGGTATCTGGAAAAAGGTGCGCTATGGGGTATTCATTTTGTTTGCTATTGTACTAGTGCAGCAAGTGTATACGATTTATAGTTTGCATCAAGAAAAACAGCAGTTAGAGCAACAATTACAGGAACTGAAAAAGGAAAATGAAAGTTTATCAGAGCAAAAGAAATTATTAGAAGATGATAAACATATCGAGGGTGTAGCAAGGGAAGAGCTAGGTCTTGTGAAACCTGGGGAAGTTCCCTATGTTCGATAAGGGAAAGTGATACAAAGGTATCACTTTTTTTGTGCGTACTATAGGTCGACTGAAAATAAGGGTTTGTGTAATCTTGGATAGAAAGTTGAGTGATATAGATGGAATCATATACTGTACAACAAGGTAGTCGAATAGGAATTGTAGATTTAGGGTCGAACTCATTTAGAGTGTTGTTGGGTACTTATGATGGAGTGCAGTGGCAGAATGAACCGAAGCAAGTATGGACTACACAATTAGGTAAACGTAGTAGTGATGGATTATTAACTAAGGAAGGTATAGAACGTGGGTTACAAGCACTCCAAGAGATTCGTAAGGTGTTAGATGCTTATGGTGCTACGATTCGTATTGGCCTTGCTACGAGTGCTATTCGGGAAGCAGGAAATGGTAAGGAGTTTCTAGACCTAGCTAAGGAAGTGTGCCCTATGGAGTATCGCGTGCTAAGCGGTGAGGAAGAGGCTACTTACGGATTTAAAGGAGCTACAGTTTATGAACATCCAGACTTTCACTATGCTACCATCGATGTAGGGGGAGGGAGTACGGAAATTGCCCTGGGCGATGCCAAGCATGTATATTATACGAAATCCTATCCTGCAGGTGCGGTGCGTATGCAAGAAATGTCTAGTGAGGGGCCGCAACGTGTATGGGAAGAAACGGCACGCATGTGGGAAGAATTACCTATTGAAGGGACCTTTGGAGAGTTTATTGGTATTGGGGGTACCGTCACATCCTTAGCAGCCATTGATTTGCAAATGGAAACGTACAATCCAAAACAAATACAGGGGCATCGTATGGACCGAGGTACCATTGAAGCTATGATACTACAACTTCGGTATATGAGTCGTGAGGAACGGTTGCAAGTGAAAGGCTTACAACCAGGCCGTGTAGATATTATTGTGCCAGGGGCTGAGATTATTACATCCCTCATGGATACATACCAAATTGGATCGATTGTGGTTAGTGAAGCTGATGGCTTAGAAGGGTGGCAATCACAATATGGTGGAAGATAAAGAAAGCTATTATTTTTGGGCTCCCTTGGTGGATAGCTTGTTAGATGCTTATGAAAGTCAAGGGGACTTTCACACTGTTATTGAAGTGGAAAAAGCGAATGAAACACGAAAACATATGGAGATGGTGGTGCCCTTGCTGACGATGGAAGAGTTGGCAGACCAAGTGGACAATAGTCGCACCTTATTGAGTCGGTGGTATGGAGAGGATTGTATCAATCAGTATCATACGTATCGGCAACGCATGTTTCGGTGTACAGAGCCTTTGACACGGAGCCAGGAAAAAGCGTTGTATAGTGATGCTTGGCGGACCCTACAACAACTTAGACAAGCTATCACAGACGCCATGGGTGACTTGATTACTAAGGATACCCCATTACTGTTAGCTTGTTCTGGTGGGGTGGATTCCATCGCCTTGTTGCATTATCTGTATCTAGAAGGATTCACGAATGTAGGTGTATTTACCATGGACCACAGTTTAAGACCAGAAGCATCGGAAGAAGTCACCTTGGTAGAATGGTATGCCCTGCAATTTGGTATGCCGTGCTATACGGTGAAAGAACATGTCATGGAAAAAGCCAGCGAAACAGGGGTGTCCTTTGAAATGATGGGGCGTCAACTGCGGTATGAACATTTGCGAGATATAGCAGAGGACAAGGGATATGAATATATTGTGACAGCCCACCACTTAGATGATCAAGGAGAAACCATTTTAGCACATTTATTACGTGGATCTGGGCTAGAGGGCTTGCAAGGTATGAAGACCATAGCGGAAGATGTGTGGCGACCTTGTTTAACCGTGCCCAAGCAAGTATTAGAAGACTATGCAAAGTGGCTACATTGTTTTCATGGAGAAGATGCATCAAATCTAGATACAACCTATGATAGAAATTGGATTCGCCAAGTACTGATACCTACTTGTACAGAGCGATATCCACAAACGGTACAGGCTCTGTGCCGCCTAGGAGAGTTGGCGCGATGTGATGTTTCTTATTTCGAGCAAGAGGTAAGAAGGCTAGCAACAGACTATGTCAGTTATACTGGGGATGGCATAGTGTTGGATAAACGAGGGTTAATGGATGAGCATGATGCTTTAGTGAGCCGGTTGTGGAAACGAATATTAGGTCCTTATGTACGTCCAGAACAATTAAGTCAGACAGCACTGGAGAGCCTACTTTTACTGGTGAAAGGACCAAGTGGTAAAGAATTTCGTTTCCGTCAGGTGCAAGTTTTGACGTCATATGATACAATTAAGATTGTTCTATGTAGTGACATAGAAAAGAAATAGACCTAACTAATAAGGAGTTACTATGATACCAGAAGTGAAAGAATTATTACTTTCAGAAGAACAAATTCAAAAACGAGTGGCAGAATTAGGCCGTCAAATTACAGAAGATTATAAAGGTAAAGAAATTGTCCTTGTCGGCGTATTAAAAGGGGCCATTGTATTCTTTACAGATTTAGCACGTCATATTGAAGGCGATGTGAAGATGGATTTTATTTCTTGCTCTAGTTATGGTAGTAGCACGGTGAGCAGTGGCGTTGTGCGTATTCTAAAAGATTTAGACCGTCCTGTAGAAGGAAAGCACGTCATCGTAGTAGAAGATATTGTAGATACAGGTACGACGTTGTCGTATTTACTAGAAAACCTACAATCCCGTAAGGCAGCAAGCGTTCGTCTTTGTTCCTTGTTGAATAAACCAGATCGTCGTAAAGTCGATGTCTATGTAGACTATGAAGGATTTGTGATTCCTGATGAGTTTGTTATTGGGTATGGTCTAGATTACGATGAAAAATATCGTCAATTGCCTTATATCGGTATTTTGAAAGAAGAAGTTTATCAATAATCGTTGATATATTCGACAAAATTTGATATGATAAATAAGTATCAATTTAGATTATAGATGAGAAAGGAGAAAAATTTGAAGCGAGGCTTAAAAAATGTACTCCTCTATTTGTTGATAATTGTGGCCGCAGTGGCAGCCATAAACTCATTTTCTGAAGGTACTAAAAATAAATCAGAAATTACATATACATCGTTCCTACAAGAGGTACAACGAAAAAATGTAGAGAGTGTCACAATTACAGGAGATCATTCGATTACAGGTAAATTAAAATCTGGCACAGAATTTGCAACCTATGCACCAAGTGATGCAGGTATTTTTGCAAAGTTGTCCGAAGGTGGTGTCGATGTAAAGGCGCAACCACCTGAGCAACCAGCTTGGTGGGTAAGCTTATTAACATCTGCGTTACCAATTGTATTGATTATTGGATTCTGGTTCTTTATGATGCAATCTACACAAGGCGGATCTGGTCGCGTTATGAACTTTGGTAAATCTCGTGCTAAAATGCAAGGAGAAGGCAAAGTAAATGTGACATTTAAAGATGTGGCAGGTGCAGATGAAGCCAAACAAGAATTAGAAGAAGTCGTTGAATTTTTGCGTAACCCAGGTAAATTCAACGCTATCGGCGCTAAAATTCCAAAAGGGGTTCTACTATTTGGACCTCCAGGTACAGGTAAAACTTTGCTAGCTCGTGCCGTAGCAGGGGAAGCAGGAGTTCCATTCTTTACCATCAGTGGTTCTGACTTTGTAGAAATGTTTGTTGGTGTTGGTGCGTCTCGTGTACGTGATTTATTCAATCAAGCTAAGAAAAATGCACCTTGCATTATCTTCATCGATGAAATTGATGCGGTAGGTCGTCAACGTGGCGCTGGTCTAGGTGGCGGTCATGATGAACGGGAACAAACCTTGAACCAATTATTGGTTGAGATGGATGGTTTCGGTGCTAACGAAGGCATTATTACGATTGCCGCAACGAACCGCCCAGACATATTAGACCCAGCTTTATTGCGTCCAGGTCGTTTTGACCGTCAAGTGACAGTAGGTCGTCCAGATCTTCGTGGTCGTGAAGCGATTTTACAAGTCCATGCTCGTAATAAACCGTTGGATCCAGACGTGGATTTAAAAACCATTGCGAAAAAAGTGCCTGGTTTTACTGGTGCTGACTTAAGTAATTTATTAAATGAAGCAGCCTTATTAGCGGCTCGTCAAGATCGTAAATCGATTTCCATGCATGACTTAGAAGAGGCTAGTGAAAAAGTAAGCTATGGTCCTGAACGTAGAAGTCATGTGGTGAGCCAAAAAGAACGTGAGTTGACTGCTTACCATGAATCTGGACATGCTATTGTGGCTCATTTGTGGCCGAATGCAGATCCAGTTCATAAGGTAACGATCATCCCTCGTGGTAGTGCAGGCGGTTACACAATGATGCTTCCACAAGAAGAGAAAAACTATATGACGCGCTCCCAGTTATTGGCGCAAATTCGTGTGGCTTTGGGTGGACGTTGTGCAGAGGCAATCGTACTGAAAGAAATCAGTAGTGGTGCTTCTGGAGACTTACAAATGGTGACGAATATTGCTCGTGAAATGATTACTCGTTTAGGTATGAGTGATGAGTTAGGACCATTGGTATTTGGTGAACACCAAGAGCAAGTCTTCTTAGGTAAAAGTTTAGGCTCTGAACGAAATTATGGTGAGGCAGTAGCTGAGAAAATCGACAATGAAATGCATCGCATCGTAGCAGAGGCATACGGTGATGTAATGAACTTGTTAACAGAAAATATTGATTTCCTACATAATATGGCGAAAGCTTTGTTAGAAGAAGAAACGATTGATGCTAAACAAGTGGAGAACTTGTATCGTTATGGTACTTTACTAAGTCCAGAAGAGAGAGAAACAAAAGCTGAAGAGGAAGAAAATAGTAAAAAGTCTCCTCTAGAAGCAGCTGGTATTGTAATGCCAGATAAAATTGATACATCAAAAGAATAATCTGAGATGATATAGCCAAGGTATCTTCCCTACAGGGAGGGTACCTTTTGTGCATCTGTTAAGAAAGTAAGACAGTGACTATAGTGAATCTTGTGTAGCTGTACCAAATTCGCATAGCTTTGAGTGGTGAAATACTTAGAAAAGACTTGCAATTTATGTAGGACCTCTGTACAATCGTATTGTAAACCTCGCTAAAGGTAAGGAGGCGACAAGCCGTGAGAGATGAAATACTTGACTTTTTAAAAGCAAACAAAGATCAATTTGTATCAGGACAAGCTATGTCTGAGGCATGTCATGTGTCACGCACAGCGATTTGGAAGCATATAGAAGTATTGCGCAAGCGTGGGTATGTGATTGAATCCTTTACTAAAAAAGGGTATCGCTTGTTGGCGGAACCAAATCTGATTAGTCCTGAAGAGATGGAAGGGGTACTGCAAACAAAATCCTTTGGCCGTTATTATGTATATGAAGAACGGTTAGAGTCCACAAATAGTATTGCTAAGGCCTTAGCTATGGATGACGTTCCAGAGGGAACCGTAGTGTGTGCAGAAGAGCAATCCTCCGGTCGCGGTCGCTTATCTAGAGGATGGTATTCTCCCTATGGGAAGGGGCTTTGGTTTAGCTTGATTCTAAGACCTAAATTTTTGCCGATGGAAGCATCAAAATGTACTTTGATGGCAGGCGTAGCCCTAGTGAAAGCGTTCCGTGAGTTGGGGCTTTCAGAGGCGGGCATCAAATGGCCGAATGATATACTAGTAGGATCTCGTAAAATGGTGGGCATTCTAACAGAAATGAATGGTACCATGGAAGAGATTAACTACATTGTCTTAGGGATTGGTATTAATACGCATACGACCATTGAGGAAGTCAGCGAGGACTTGAAGGATAAAATTATGTCTTTTGCCATAGCTGGCATAGAGGTGGACCGTAAAGAAGCCTTTGCTGTGATTTTAAAAGCTTTAGAAGAGCAGTATGAAACGGTATGTCAAGAAGGGTTTGATTCGACCTTAGAAGAATGGAAAGAATATAGCGTAACCTTGTATAAAGAGGTATTGGTAAAAGCCCCAGATAAAGATTACATAGGCTATGCTAAAGATTTAGATAGAGATGGAAATCTGATCGTTCAATTAGAGGATGGACGTGAGGAACGTATCATAGCAGGGGATGTGTCTATACGCTCTACTGGAGGAGGATATTAAGATGTTATTAGTTGTAGACGTAGGGAATACGAATATCGTATTAGGCGTATATAAGGGCAAAGAAATTATGGCTCATTGGCGGATTTCTACCGATCGTGGGAGAACTACTGATGAATATGGTATGTTACTAAGCAATTTATTTCTTCACGATCCCAAGGTGAATAAAGAGAATGTGGAGGCAGTCATCATTTCTTCTGTAGTTCCTCCGCTAAATCCTACGTTAGAACGTGTATGTTTGCGTTACTTTCACAAGAAACCATTATTCGTAGGGCCTGGTATTAAAACGGGGATTTCTATTAAATATGAAAATCCTCGAGAACTGGGAGCCGATTTAATTGTAGATGCGGTGGCGGCCTATGAAAAATATGGTGGTAATTTAATTATTATTGATTTTGGTACAGCTACAACCTATTCAGCGGTATTAGATGGTGGTGTGTACTTAGGTGGTGCCATTTCTCCGGGCATTGGCATTTCTGCAGAAGCTTTGTTTGGTCGTACGGCTAAATTACCAAGAATTGAAATTAAAAACCCTGGTCCTGTGATTGGTCGCAATACAGTGGGAGCTATGCAGGCGGGTGTATTATTTGGATATGTTGGACAAGTGGAAGGCATTGTGGCTCGTATGAAACGAGAAATGCCAGAGGATACAAAAGTGGTGGCTACGGGAGGCTTAGCACCTCTTATTAGCGCGGAAACAGATGTGATCGACCACATTGATCCAATGATGACATTAGAAGGATTACGGCTTATTTATGAAAGAAATCAATAATGAATCCTGGCACATAGGACATGTCACAATTCCTGGCCGCATTGGGTTAGCGCCCATGGCTGGATTTAGCGATGTGTCCTATCGCTTATTAGCAAAAGAAATGGGGGCCTCTTTCGTGTGTACGGAAATGGTCAGTGCCATGGGAATTAAATATAATAATGAACATACAAAAGAATTGCTCTATATGGAAGCAGTAGAACAGCCTGTGTCTATGCAAATTTTTGGGTCAGACCCAGAAGCTATTGCTATTGGTGCAAAAGTGGTAGAGGCAGCGGGGGCACCGATAGTAGATATTAATATGGGCTGTCCTGTGAAGAAAGTAGTATCTTCTGGAGATGGCTCGGCATTGATGAAGACGCCAGAGTTAGCCATGAAGGTGGCAGAATCAGCTGTGAAAGCGGTGCAAATTCCGGTGACGGTCAAATTGCGCCTAGGCTGGGATGACACATCTATCAATGTAGTGGATATGGCACGACGTATGGAATCTGTAGGGGTCTCTGCTGTAGCTGTTCACGGTCGTACCCGTGAACAGATGTATAGTGGTCAAGCCAATTGGGATTATATTAAAGAGGTGAAAGAAGCGCTAACCATTCCTGTTATAGGAAATGGTGATGTCAACTCCCCTGAAAGTGCCAAAGCACTGCTAGAATATACTGGCTGTGATGCTATGCTCATAGGTCGTGCGGCGCAAGGGAATCCGTGGTTGTTTCAACAAATTAAAGACTATCTAGAAACGGGACACTATCGTCAAAATCCGACGGGTTCCGAACGAATTGCTATGCTATTACATCATTATGATTTATTGTGCAAGTATAAAGGCGTAGATTTGGCAACACGTGAGATTAGAACTCATGCTAGTTTCTACATTAAAGGTTTACCAGAAGCGGCACGTTGGAGAAATGCTTTGAATGTTGCTATGGGACGGGAGTCGTTTATTTCTGTAGTGGAAGAGTATAAACAATTCTTGGATGACTATACTAGAAGAACAATATCATAGGTTCTGTCTACTATATATGGTCATGAAATGTTGAAATATTGAGAATAAATAACATTCATATTGGTATATACCCCTAGAAAATAAAGGGAATTTTAAGGGTGATGTGTATATTTTATTATGAGAAATAGTAAATTGACATTGATGAACATTATAACTATAATTAAAACAGAAATACCAATTTACTTTTTGGCATAGATCATAGGATGCAGTCTAGATGTAAACAAGTGTTTATGGAATAAGACGCATCTACTATTTAGGGGGTGTATGTATGGTCATGAATGGTATTTATTTAGTTATCGCCTCAGCGTGTATCTTAATGTTAGGATATCGCTTTTATGGGGCATTCATAGCGGCAAAGGTGTTAACTCTAGACAAATATAGAATGACGCCGGCTATGGTTCACAATGATGGACATGATTATGTACCTACTAATAAATGGGTTACATTCGGTCATCACTTTGCGGCAATTGCAGGGGCAGGTCCTTTGGTAGGTCCGGTAATTGCAGCGCAGTTCGGGTACTTACCAGGTACTCTATGGATTTTAATCGGTTCCGTATTTGCCGGTGCAGTCCATGACATGGTTATTCTCTTCGCATCTATTCGCTACGACGGTAAATCCATTGCGGATATCACTCGCGAAGAAATTAGCAAAATAGCTGGTTTAGGTGCTATGTTAGCTACTTTGTTCTTACTTGTTATTACACTAGCAGGTATGGCGGTTGTAGTAGCGAATGCGCTTCATAATTCAGCTTGGGCATTTTTCTCAGTATTTGCAACAATTCCTATTGCTATTTTTATCGGTATTTATTTACAATGGTTGCGCCCTGGGAAAATTCAAGAGGCTACAATTATTGGGGTAGCATTAATTTTCGCTGCAATTATCTATGGTCCTAATGTGGCGGCTAGTGAATATGCATCTTGGTTCATTTATGATTTGAAAACCATCGAAATTATGCTAGCTGTGTATGGTTTCTTTGCAGCAGCCTTGCCAGTTTGGCTATTATTAGCTCCTCGTGATTACTTATCCACATACCTAAAAATTGGTACTATTGGAGCCTTAGCGCTTGGTATTTTAATCGTTATGCCTGAAATCCAAATGCCTGCTGTAACAGAGTATATTTGGGGTGGTGGTCCAGTGTTGAAAGGATCTGTATTCCCATATATCTTTATTACTATCGCTTGCGGCGCTTTATCTGGTTTCCATACAGTTATTGCTACAGGTACAACACCAAAAATGTTAACAAACGAAAGAGAAGTATTACCTATCGGTTACGGTGGTATGTTAACAGAATCTTTCATTTCCATGATGGCTATGATTGCAGCAACAGCTTTGCATCCAGATGATTATTTTGCGATTAACTCTACAGCAGAATCGTTCAAAGCACTAGGACTTCATGTTCATGAATTACCAGCATTATCTGCACTCGTTGGGGAAGACCTAATGCATCGTCCAGGTGGTGCTGTATCCTTGGCAGTTGGTATGGCTCATATCTTCTCTCGTCTTCCTAATATGGATCATTTATTAGGATATTGGTATCATTTCTGTATCATGTTTGAAGCTTTATTCATTATGACATTGATTGATGCAGGTACTCGTGTAGGCCGTTATTTATTACAAGAATTGCTTGGCTTATACTGGCCTAAATTCAATGACCAACATTGGGCTCCTGGTGTGTATGGTTGTGCTGCATTGATTTGTATCATGTGGGGGTACTTAGTATTGCAAGGTAATATCGGTACTATTTGGCCATTATTCGGCGTATCTAACCAATTATTAGGCACGATGACGTTGGCAGTAAGTACGACGATTATTATGCGTCTAGGTAAAAAACGATACGCTTGGGTAACCGGTATTCCAACTATTCTTATGGCTATTGTGGCGGTTGGCGCCGACTATGAAAACGTATTCTACAACTACGTTCCAGCTGGTAAATGGACTTTAGTTGCCTTCTCCGTAGCTATGTTCATTATGATTCTTGTTGTATTAGTAGAAGCTATTCGTAGCTGGATTCGCTTATCTACATTACCACAAGATATGAGAACGCAAGAAGAAGTAGAAGCGGAAAGTTATGCTAAATTAACAAAACAAGCAGAAGCGTAATCAAAGACATACGATTCCTATTATAATGAGATAGACATGGCTCCTTTGGAGCTGTGTCTATTTTTAGTTAGTGTAAAATGTTTGTGGGAAAATAAAATAGCAAAAGAAGGTCAACCTTTGT
>CAUQIB010000006.1:0-104261 GCA_963518085.1 uncultured Veillonella sp.
GGAACCCTCTTTTAAAGCTAGGTAATTATTTTTCCAACAAAAACTTGACACCGTCTTTCTCCTATCTATCATTGATGTTACTTTGGTTGCGTGATATAATTTATATAAGGCCACAAGGCCTTTTCTTTTTATGTGAAATGGTATTACTAGATGTCAGATATGTTTTTAGGAGTATCATGAAAGTGTCATAATGATATGTTAATGATACTATGTATATATGGTATCCCTATAAAGGATATCTACTAGATATATCTTAAAATGACGGCATTGATGTAGACAGGAGATACTATGTTTTTAGATGACACGATTGCAGCGATTGCGACGGCTCCAGGGATTGGCGGTATTGGTATTATCCGCGTCAGTGGCCCTGAGGCTTGCAATGTTGTGAATCGTATCTTTCACAGTCAACAATCTGTGCCACTGGGTGAGCGTCAGACGCGAACGATCCATTATGGTCATATTGTTCATTCTAAGACGGGCAAAACCTTGGATGAGGTCATCGTGGTGTTGATGAAAGGGCCTCATTCCTATACGGCAGAGGATGTGGTAGAGATTCAATGTCATGGTGGTTTTGTGTCTGTCCGTGAAATACTGAAAGTCCTACTTTTAGAGGGGGTACGTCAGGCGGAAGAAGGGGAATTTACAAAACGAGCATTCTTGAATGGTCGTATTGATTTAACCCAAGCGGAAGCCATCATCGATATTATTGATGCGAAGACGGAGCAATCTTTAGAAGTGGCAGTGAATCAATTAGATGGTACCTTATCCAAGTATATTCGCTCCTTACGGGATGAGTTAATTGCTATGATTGCTCATTTAGAGGTAACTATTGATTATCCAGAGGAAGATATTGAAGAGGTATCGGCCCAAGAGGTACGCACAGGATTAGAACCTATCCTTGAGAAAATGGACACCTTATTGGCAACGGCACAGCGTGGTAAATTACTGCGTGATGGTGTGATGGTTTCCATCATTGGCCGACCTAATGCGGGGAAATCTAGCTTGATGAATGCTTTACTTCGTGAGGACCGTGCTATTGTGACAAATATTCCAGGCACAACCCGCGATAGTATTGAAGAATTTTTAACCATCCAAGGGATTCCAGTGCGCTTAATTGATACCGCAGGGATTCGTGAGACTGAAGATATTGTGGAAAGTATGGGCGTTGAAAAAGCACGTCAGTACTTAGATAAAGCAGATGTGGTGGTCCTTGTCATAGATGGGTCCAAACAATTGGAACCAGAAGAACAAGAGCTATTGCAGCTCATTACGAATCGTCCAAGTATTATCTTCTTGAATAAAGCAGACCAAGCGCAGTGCATTACGAAGGAAGAGATTGTGGCATTGGGAACTTTCACAGAGATTGTCACCATCAGTGCGGCCCAAGGGGAAGGCATGGAGGAGATGGCGAGGGTCATTACGTCCTTGGTGCAAGGCGGTTCTGTACAGGCCAGTCATGAGGCGATGCTCAGCAATGTGCGCCACATTACCTTGATGGAACAGGCGAAAGTTAGCTTGGACCAATCCATTCTTGCCATCGATAGCGGTATGCCTATCGATTTAATCGTCACGGATATTCGCGCTGCTTGGGAGCTACTGGGTGATATTACAGGTGAAAGTTTACGCGAATCCATGGTGGATGAATTATTTAAACGATTCTGTTTAGGAAAATAGGAGAACACATGTATTTAGTAGATACGTATGATGTAATCGTCATTGGCGGTGGTCATGCTGGTTGTGAGGCTGCCTTAGCCACAGCTCGTATGGGGCACCGTACCTTGATGGCCACATTGAATTTAGATAACATTGCCCTTATGCCGTGTAACCCAGCTATTGGGGGACCTGGTAAAAGTCATCTAGTGTGCGAACTAGATGCCTTGGGCGGTGAAATGGGCATCAATGCGGATGCGACAGCCATCCAAATGCGTATGCTCAACACAGGGAAAGGCCCTGCAGTACATTCTTTGCGGGCCCAATCTGATAAGGTTGTATACCAACGCCGTATGAAAGAAGTCTTAGAAAATACAGAGAACCTCAATGTGAAGCAAATCATGGTCAATGAATTGCTCATCGAAGACGGTGTTGTACAAGGGATTGTATCTGAATTAGGAGAAATATACCAAGCAAAGGCCATTATCTTATGTACGGGTACGTACTTAAAAGGTAAGATTATTACTGGAGAATTGGCATATACAGGGGGTCCTAATGGACAGCGGACAGCGGAGTTGTTGTCTCAATCGTTATTGAACCAAGGTATTAAGCTGATGCGATTTAAAACAGGTACACCAGCTCGTGTAGATAAACGCACCTTGCATACAGAAAATATGGAAATGCAACCTGGTGATTCTCACCATAGAGCCTTCTCCTTTATGTCTGATTGGATTGATCGCAATGAGCAAGTATGTTGGTTGACGTTCACCAATCAGGAAACACACGATATTATTCGTGGTAATTTACATCGTGCCCCAATGTATACAGGTGTTATCGAAGGAACAGGCCCAAGATATTGCCCATCCATCGAAGATAAAGTAGTTCGTTTTGAAGATAAACAGCGCCATCAATTATTCGTGGAACCAGAGGGCAATCACACCAACGAAATGTATGTCCAAGGTATGAGTACAAGTTTACCTATTGATGTGCAATATGCGTTCTTGCGTACTATCCCTGGGTTGGAAGATGTAGAAATCATGCGTCCTGCTTACGCCATTGAATACGATTGCTTAGATCCATTGCAATTGACACCTGCTTTACAAGTGAAGCATATCCAAGGCTTGTACTCTGCAGGGCAAGCGAATGGTACATCTGGCTATGAAGAAGCGGCAGCACAAGGCTTGATGGCAGGTATCAATGCAGCCTTATGGTTAGAAGGCAAGGAACCATTTATCCTATCCCGTTCCGAAGGCTACATCGGCGTGTTAATTGACGACTTAGTCACAAAAGGAACGAAAGAACCGTACCGTATGATGACGAGCCGTAGTGAATATCGCTTGTTACTTCGTCAAGACAATGCAGATATGCGTTTAACAGAAAAAGGCTATGAAATTGGCCTTGTTAGTGAAGAGCGATATGCCACTTTTAAAGAAAAGCAAGGTAAGATCGAAGAGGCGATTCAATTACTATCGGATACGCCTGTGAACCCTAGCGAAGAGATGCAACAAATCTTAGATCGCATCGGCACACCTCGCATCAAAACAGGAATTAAGGCTTACGATTTGGTGAAACGAAATGAGCTGAACTATGCGGTAGTGGCTGAGGCCTTTGGATTGCCTCGTTACGAAGCGCCAGTGGAAGAAGAAATCGATATTACTATTACGTATGATGGCTATATTAAAAAGCAGCTAGAACAAGTGGAAAAGGTGCGCAAGTTAGAGGCTAAAATCATCCCTCAAGATTGGGATTACACATCTATGAAGGGTATTTCCTTGGAAGCCATTCAAAAATTGAATGCTGTACGACCGCACTCCATCGGCCAAGCAAGCCGTATTTCAGGGGTATCTCCTGCGGATATTTCTGTGCTGTTAGTGCAAATTGAGCAGTATTACCGTGAAAGAGGTTAATATGATGTTTTCAAACTATGTGAAAACCCACACCGACACCTATGGGTTGGACCTCACAGATGTACAAATTGACCAACTACAACGGTTTTACGAACAAGTGGTCACCACTAATGAGCACATGAACTTAACGGGGATTACCGAGGCGGAAGAATTTGCTCTAAAACATGTGGTAGATTCTTTATCTTGTTATGATTCTAAGTATTTTACTAAGGGTGCTTCTGTTATCGATTTAGGTACAGGAGCAGGCTTTCCAGGGGTTCCCTTGGGTATCTACGACCCGTCCTTGCAGATTACCTTATTTGACTCTTTGCAAAAGCGATTACGCTTTTTAGATGGTATTATTGAAGACTTAGGTTTGCATGGATGTCGAACCTTACATGGCCGTGCAGAAGATTTAGCGCATCGAGAGTATCGAGAATCCTTTGATCTTCTCACTAGCCGTGCGGTAGCCCGTTTATCTATCTTATTGGAATGGGGACTGCCTTACGTGAAAGTAGGTGGCTATATGGTGGCATTAAAAGGTTCTATTGTGCAAGAAGAATTAGAGGAAAGTAAACGTGCTTTATCCATCTTGGGCGGTGAAATTGTAGAGGTCAAAGAAGTGACGTTACCGACCTTGGAGGATAAACGAGCTATTGTGTATATTAAAAAGATAAAACCTACGGCTAAGAAATACCCTCGAAAACCAAAAGAGATTAAAATAAAGCCTTTATAGCTTTGTGCTATAACTTATAATAATATATAGAAAAATGCTTATAAGCATGAACTATGGTATACTTATTAGGTACTCTTTTACATGTGCGGTCACGTTGTGTTCGCACATGTTTTATATTTGTAATACAAGATTGAGGTGAGACGATGGCAATCTATAACGGACGATTACCAAAACTCAATGAAGATGAAATAAAACGATACTCTGGATTGAAACATGCGGAGGGCTTTCCAGAGCAGTATGTGAAAGAAGCTGCCTTAGAAGTGCAACTAGTAGCAGAACCTCGTGGTGTGTACCAATGTTATGATTATGATCCAGAGACACATACGATACTCAGTGATCCGCCAATGGTGCTAGACGCAACAGGCATCATTCGTCATTTAGGAAATGCTAAAAAAGTATATGTTCTTGCTGTGACAGTAGGAGAGGCGGTAGAAGAACGCAGTTCTGCTTTATTTAAAGAAGGAAAATCTACATTAGGTCTTCTCGTGGATGCAGCGGCTACAACCGCCGTAGAACAAGTGGCAGACCAAGTAAACGAACTCATTGATCGAGAAGCGAAGAAACAAGGTTTTAAAACGACATGGCGATTTAGCCCAGGCTATGGTAATTGGCCTGTTACTGTGCAGCAAGAATTTGCCAAGATTATTAAAACAGAAGAAATTGGATTGACGGTAACAGATACAAGCATGCTATTTCCACGTAAATCTGTAACGGCTATTGTGGGCTGTCAAACTGCAGATGAAGAAGGACCAAAGACACAACGAGGTTGCACATCTTGTAGTCAAGTGGGATGTGATTCTCGTAAATTACCGGAAAGAGGAAAGACCTCTTGTATATAGTGGTTTGATACATAAGTGAGGGACATATGGTATATATTATAGATGGCGGCATGGGTACCATGCTGCAAGCGGCAGGTCTTGGTGACGGGGCGTGTCCAGAATTATTTAACGTAGAACATCCGGACGTAGTGGAACACATTCATGCAGAATATTTGCGTCACGGTAGTGATATTATTACGACCAATACTTTTGGTGGGACCGCTTTAAAACTGGATGAATACCAATTAGGTCATCGTATGGATGAAATCAATCGGGCCGCTGTGAAAGTCGCACAAGCGGCTCGTGATAAGATTAATCCGAATGCGAAAATCGCAGGTGATATGGGTCCTAGCGGTCGATTCATGGCGCCACTAGGGGTGGCTCAATTTGATGAGATTTATGAGGCTTTCAAAGACCAAGCGAGAGTGCTCATCGATGCTGGTGTAGATTATATTATTATCGAAACCATCATCGATATCCAAGAAATGCGTGCGGCTTTATTGGGGGCCAAAGATGCTCGTGAAGAGTTAGGAAAAACAAAAGATGATGTGAAAATCATCTGTCAGTTTTCCTTCAGTGAAGATGGACGTACCATCACAGGCACACCACCAGAAGCGGCGGCAATTTTGATGGATGCTATGGAAGCAGATATCGTAGGTATTAACTGTTCTTTGGGGCCTGAACAATTATTGCCACTGGTAGAACGCATGGCAGCGGTAACGAATTTGCCAATCAGTATTCAGCCGAATGCTGGTATGCCACAACTCGTAGGAAAAGAAACAATCTTCCCATTGGGACCGGAAGAAATGGGTGAATATGCGCCTCGTTTTCTCGATGCAGGAGCTTCCTATTTAGGGGCTTGTTGCGGTAGTACACCAAAACATATTGAAGCTATCGCAAAGGCAGCGCGGGCGCATATACCAATAGAACGACCACATGTGGAACCGTTTACTGCTTTCACGAGCCGTACTAGTGTAGTGAAAGTAGGTTTGCAAGAAAAACCTATCATCATTGGGGAACGTATTAACCCAACAGGCCGTAAGGTGTTGGCAGAAGAAATTCGCAAGGGTAGCTTTATCATGGTGAAGAAAGATGCCTTAGCTCAAGTAGAAGCCGGTGCTGATGTGCTAGATGTCAACATGGGTGTGACAGGCGTTGACCCAGGGGAAACGATGAAACGAGCTATCGAAGAATTAACGATGCTTGTGGAGGTTCCTTTATCTATCGATACCTTAGATCCAGTGGCGATGGAAGCAGGTTTGAAAGCCTACCCAGGCCGTCCATTGTTGAATTCTGTGAACGCAGAGCCAGAGCAATTAGAAGCGGTATTGCCGTTGGCGAAACGCTATGGCGCAGCCTTGTTATGCTTGCCATTAGGTAAAAAGGAATTGCCAGAAACAGCAGAAGAGCGTGTGTCCTTAGCGAAGGAAATTGTCTTAGAAGCATACAACTATGGATTACGACCAAATGATTTATTGCTAGATCCATTGGTATTGACTTTAGCAAGTAGTCAACATGCAGCAAGAGAAACATTAAAAACATTAAAACTCTATGCTGAAACATTTGGTTTCCCAACAGTGATGGGCTTATCCAACATATCCTTTGGCTTGCCACAACGGGCGTACTTAAATGCACAGTTCTTGACGATGGCATTGAGTAATGGTTTGACCTGTCCTATCATGAACCCAATGAATGAAATCGTACGAAAAGCTTTCATTACTGGCCGTACCTTCATGGGATTTGACCCAGCAGCGGCGGACTTTATTGCTGAGTACGGTGATGACGATGAAAACGCAGTGGTGACGAAAAAAGTGAAAGCTACAGCGGAAGCCTTCCATAGTGATGACCCTATTGAATGCATTAAACATGCCGTAGAGCAAGGTGAAAAAGAGGCGGTTATACCATTGGTGAAAGAGGCTTTGGCGCAAGGGTTAGATCCTTTAGAGGTGACTCGTAGAGGGTTATCTGATGCTATGGCAGTAGTAGGGGAAAGATTCGGATCTGGTAAAGCTTTCTTGCCACAAGTCATGCTAGCAGCAGAAACAATGCAAGCGGCTTTCACAACCATCAAAGAAGTGTTGCCAGAAGGAACAGCAGAGAAGAAGGCGACGATCATTTTAGCTACCGTGAAAGGTGACATCCATGACTTAGGTAAGAATATTGTATCTGCCTTGTTAGAAAACAATGGATACCAAATCGTAGACTTAGGTAAAGACGTGTCTCCAGAAGAAATCGTTGCAGCAGCGAAGGAACACAATGCACCGATTATTGGTATAGCATCCTTGATGACCACCACGATGCCGATGATCAATGAAACCATTGCGGCAGTACGCGAAGCTGGCATCAATGCGAAGGTCCTAGTAGGGGGCGCTGTATTATCCCAGGCCTATGCAGATGAAGCAGGTGCTGATTCTTATGCTAAAGATGGTATCTCTGCGGTGAGCATTGTAAAAGGGCTGTTAGGCGATGAGTAATACTAATGCATATTGGGTATTGAGGTTGCATAACATAGAAGCTATTAGGTATCAGATACCATAAAGAACTATTAACTAATGAGTAATAGCATGATAATATTATAAAAATATACGTAACATGTGATACTATATGTTACAGACTAAAGAGGAACGTTGAATCTGTGAAATCAACGTTCCTTTTTTGTACTACAATTTTAGTTTTTGTTGTTCAATATCTGTTATTATAGGTCAATATAGGTGAGAATGGATTATCATAGATTGCTATTTAATAGTTTGTTAGAATGTTTCGCGTGAAACAATGAATAGAAAAATGTTGAATGCCGCAAACGTTATACTGTTTCACGTGAAACATTACATGACACAAATAGCAAGGTGTTTCACGTGAAACAGTAAAAAATATATGAAAAAGATGAGGAAATACTGGCGCCTTTTATAAAAAATATAACAATCTATGTTATAATGTGATAAGACGATAAGAAAGAGGTGAAATCATGGCTAGAATTATTGCCGTAGCCAACCAAAAAGGCGGTGTTGGTAAAACGACAACTGCTGTTAATTTGAGCGCTTGTTTGGCTGTAGAAGGAAAACGAGTGCTCTTATTAGACTTAGACCCTCAAGGAAATGCTACAAGTGGATTAGGAATCGATAAAGAGGAGATTGACCACGGTGTGTATGAAATGCTTGTGAATGATGTGCCGATCACCGATATCATAGAATCTACTGTCATAGATACACTGCAAGTTGCGCCGACTACCATCGACTTAGCAGGAGCTGAGGTGGATTTAGTAACGATGGAAGACAAAGGCTATACGTTGAAACAACGGGTTGCACCTATCGTAGATGACTATGACTATATTATTATTGACTGTCCTCCTTCCTTGGGTATGTTGACAATCAATGCCTTAACCGCCTCTAATAGTGTATTAATCCCTATACAAACAGAGTTCTACGCCTTAGAGGGCGTGAGCCAATTAGTGAAGACTATCGAGTTAGTACAAGAAGAACTAAACACAGAGCTAGAATTAGAAGGCGTTGTACTCACCATGTATAATGGTAGGACTAAATTAGCGGTGCAAGTAGCAGAGGAAGTAACAAATTACTTCGGTGATGCTGTGTACACCACGACGATACCACGAAATGTGAAATTAGGAGAAGCTCCTAGCCATGGATTGCCAGTAGTTATCTATGATAAAAGGTCCAAAGGAGCTGAAGTATATTGTGCCTTAGCACGGGAGGTAATTGAGCGTGGAGCTTAAGAAATCAAAAGGTGGTCTTGGTAAAGGCTTAGGGTCGTTTGGCTTGTCTGGTTCTTTTAAAGATGGTCATAAAAGTGGCTATGAAATGGATATTACTAAAATACAACCTAACCCTAATCAGCCCCGTAAACGCTTTACAGAAGAAGATATGGAAAGCCTAGTGGCATCGATTCAGGCTCATGGACTCATTGCACCTATTGCAGTTCGCAAAGTAGATGACCATTATGAAATCGTAGCTGGTGAACGTCGTTGGCGTGCGTGTCAACAAGCGGGGTTAACTAAAATTCCTGTGGTAGTTCGTGACTATACAACAGAAGAAGTGAGTGAAATTGCCTTAGTAGAAAACTTGCAACGGCAAAACTTAAACCCTATTGAAGAAGCCTTTGGGTATCAGTATTTAATGGATACTTTCAAAAAAACACAGGAAGAAATCGCCATGACAGTAGGTCGTAGTCGTTCCTACGTGGCGAATATTGTGCGATTATTACAATTACCGGAGTTTTTACAACAAGAGCTAGAAACAAGTATGCTAACTATAGGGCAAGCAAGACCGTTATTGGCGTTAGAGGGGGAACATTTACAATTACAAGCCTTAGAACGGATTAAGGAAAAAGATTTAAATGCCCGTCAAGTCGAACAATTAGTAAAAGAACTGCAGGCTGGCAAGAAACGGTTAACATCGTCTCAGCCTCAACCAACAGCGGAATTGCGTAAGTTAATGCAACGATTGAAAGATAGCCTAGGCACTCCTGTAGATATTCGCTTAAAAAATACGAAAAAAATACAGGGCACTATCGAAGTTTCTTTCAAAAGTGAAGAAGAATTGATGCGTTTAATTAGCTATATTGAAGGCGAATAGAAAGGAAGTCTATGGTATTAGAAACAACTAGAGGAAATCGCTTGCACATAGGCTTTTTTGGGCGCTGTAATGCAGGTAAATCTACTTTGATTAACACGCTGACAGAGCAACAGATTTCCTTAGTATCTCCTATTGCGGGGACCACTACCGACCCAGTATCTAAAGGGATGGAACTATTGCCCTTAGGCCCTGTGATGATCGTGGATACAGCAGGAATCGATGATACAACCGAATTAGGTTTATTGCGGGTAGAAAAAACAAAACAAGTATTGCCAACGATGAACTTAGCCGTGTATATGTTACGCACAGATATGGAGCCCATTCCAGAAGATATAGAGTGGTTACAACAACTACAAAGTAGTCATATACCTACGTTGGTGGTCATCAATGAAGTAGAAGATCATCAAGGTTCTGACTTTATTAAAACCCACGGAGAACTACAACCTTATACATCTCAAATAGTAATAGCAGATGCCAACGATAGGGCAAACCGTATGACGTTGCTAGAGGCATTAAGTAAATTAAAACCTGTAGATGAGGATGTACAATCTTTATTAGGTGGTTATATCGAAGAAAAAGATGTATTTGTCTTAGTATGTCCTATTGACGAATCGGCTCCCAAAGGTCGTATTATTTTGCCACAAGTGCAAATGATTCGAGAAATTTTGGACCATCATGGCATGGCTATGGTTTGCCAAGTAGAGGAACTAGCAACTACGTTGGAACAATTACATAAGCCACCAAAATTAGTGATTACAGACTCTCAAGCTTTTGAGGCGGTGAGTCAAATTGTGCCAGAGGAGATAGCCTTAACAAGTTTTTCCATTTTGATGGCACGATTTAAGGGAAAATTAAAAGATTTAGTGGCAGGTGTACATGCTATCGACCAATTGCGAGCAGGCTCCAAGGTATTAATCAGTGAAGGCTGTACACATCGCCAACAATGTGAAGATATTGGAACTGTGAAGATTCCAAGATGGCTGAAAGCAAAAGGATATACAGGCTTAGAATTAGAGTGGACCAGCGGTGGACATTTCCCTCATGATGTATCTAAGTATGATGTCATTATTCATTGTGGTGGCTGTATGTTGACGCGTCGAGAGGTGTTACGACGTATTGATGTGGCCTCTGTCCAAGGGGTTCCCATCGTCAACTACGGTGTGTTGATAGCCTCTTTGCATGGCATTTTACAACGTGCTATCAAGCCATTTGAACATGAATTGGAATAGAAAGGATTATTGTGTTAGAACAACTATTACCCTGGTTACCATGGATATTGGCGGGGATTATTGTGCTGCTAGTATTACATGCATTTAGTTTACATATCCGAGTGAGCCGCTTAACCAAGCGGTATCGATACTTTATGGATGGAGATAATGGACAGAGTATTGAGCGACGTCTTGCTATCGAAGTGAAAGAATTACGAGATATGGCAAGCACTTGGCAAACAATTTTATCAGAACAAAAAGTGATTCAATCTACACAGGCACAAACATTTCAGCATATTGGCTTTGTGAAATATAATGCTTTTGAAAATATCGGTAATGAACTATCCTTTTCTTTAACATTATTAGATGGAAATTTCAATGGTATTGTTATTTCTAGTGTGTATGGACGAAATGAATCACGTATTTTTACGAAACCAATTGTGAATGGTAAAAGTTTAGCCAGTCTTTCACAAGAAGAATTAGCTAGCTTGCAATCTGCTATGGGACAACGAAGCAATGGAGATGTGTTAGCCAGTTCTTCCGTGTCAGCATAGAAAGGATGTTATATGCAAATGCCTAAATGGTTGCAGTCTCATCTAGAGCAACATGGTGATGGATGGAATTTGCGGTTTACAAAACAACAAGTTAAGACCATAGCCATTATAGTAATTGCTATCTTAGTTATCCTTTTAGGGTTTGGTATCTGGGGGATAGCACGACAAGCAGAAGTATTGCAATTACGTCAAGAAAATCAATTACAAAAAGAACAATTAAAACTACTGGACCAAAAGGTAGAGGTCTTAGATAAAAAAATGAAGACTCTGGATGAGCTAGATCAAAATATTAGAAATATGATTAAAGGAACAGAGTCTGGTACAGTGCCCAAAACAGATGGTAGTGCACAAAGTAAAGAAGAGAAAGAGGACCCTTCTCCCAAAAGCGTAAATAAAACTTTTACAACGACCCAATTATCTGCACGTATATCTAGTTTAGACCGTCAAGCACAACGACGTATGATCTCTATGTATACTCTCTACAATGTCCTCAAGGATGGAGTGGGGAAAGATATTCGAGAGCTTCAATCTATGTTAGCCATGGAGAGCGATGCGACAGATGCTAATGGTCATATGCCATCTATTTGGCCTGCTAAAGGCGTTATTAGTTCTACCTTTGGGGCACGACAAGACCCTGTGTACGGTGGAGGGTCCTTTCATGAAGGCTTAGATATCGCCAATGATGTAGGCACGACGATTGTAGCCACTGCGGCGGGTACTGTGACTTATGCAGGGTATAATGGTGGCTATGGCAATGAAATAGAAATTGATCATGGCAATGGATTTGTGACAAAATATGGGCATAATTCAGCGCTACTAGTACAAGTAGGAATGACTGTGAAAAAAGGACAATCCATTGCGCTGATGGGAAGTACTGGTAAAAGTACAGGTAGTCACGTTCACTATGAAGTGCGTGTGAATGGTGTGGCTACAGATCCATTATTATTTTTGCCCATTCAATAGGAGGCAATTATGAAATCCTATGTACAAGTTTATACAGGTGATGGCAAAGGAAAAACAACCGCTGCCATCGGTCTAGCAGTGCGTGCTGCTGGAGTTGGTAAGAAAGTACTATTGCTTCAATTTATGAAGTCAAAAGTGTACTCAGAACATGCTGTATTAGATCATTTGGAACCTATCACAGTAGAAACAGTGGGAAAACCATTTTTCATCATTCCAGAAGGTATGAAAAGCGAGGAAGAGTTGCGTCGATGGGGGGATGATGTAGTGGTCTTTCCCAAAGGGCAGCCCCCACAAGAGTACAAAGACTTAATTCACATTGGTCAAGAACGAGCCCTACAAGCGGTGGCTACGGGAGACTTTGATATTGTTATCTTAGATGAATACAATATGGCGTTATTTTTCGGGTTAATTGACGAAGCGGAAGGGCGAGCTTTACTAGCGGCTCGCAATCCTAATGTAGAGGTGGTATTCACTGGACGTGGTGCTCCTCAATGGCTCTTGGATGAAGCGGATTTGGTTACTGTCATGGAAGCGTACCGTCATTATTATGATCAAGGCGTAGAAGCTCGTCTTGGTATTGAGCATTAAGGGTAAAGAATGATATAATTAAGTATGTATATCGTATAACGTACTGAAAGGTAGGTGGTATCGTGTCACTATGGATGATTCTATTGCTGCTAGTAATAGCTTTCATCATAGCCATTTTATGTATTCCTATCACATATAGTCTGAAAATAAGTTCGCGCAAGCCTTATGAATTTGACTTCCGATTAGAGTGGATGTACCGAGTATTGAAGGTGCATCTTGCATATAAGCAAGGCCATTCTTTGTTCAAGGAGGTCTATGTATTAGGGTCTATGAAAGTTGGTTCTGCCCGTGATTACGAAGATTGGTTAAATCGTAGGGTGAAAGAAGAACTAGAGCCGTTAGCGACAGACACAAAAGAAGAAGATGTAGACACAAAAGATGCGCCAGACGAACCAGATCCGTATCCAGTATCGGGATACTCTGGACCAGAGCCTGTACAATCTGTGCGATTTGATGCGAATGGACATGTACTGGAACCAGTAGAATCTACATCACCGCAAGAAGAAACAACAGAAGAGAAACAAGATACAAAGAGCCTACCAACCTATTGGTGGTGGAAACATGTATCAAACCCTAAACTCTATGAAGCACTGTTTACGGTCAGTAAGCAAT
Organism: uncultured Veillonella sp.; assembly: GCA_963518085.1. Taxonomy (GTDB): domain Bacteria; phylum Bacillota; class Negativicutes; order Veillonellales; family Veillonellaceae; genus F0422. The sequence goes on from CAUQIB010000006.1 coordinate 13,605, forward strand.
GTGCTAGCCATGCTAGTCCTAGAGTATTCCAATTAGAAGGTGATTTTGGGATTCCTAAGCCTTATGAAATGGGACTCATTACTGCAACAGCCTATGCAGTATGTCCTAAACAAGTGGAACATGTTAATTTCTCGTATACAGAGTTTGCCTATACAGGCAGTTTAACAATAAAAGGGCATATGCAACTAGGTGTATTTGCATTCTATGGAACTCTATTTATAGTGAAAAAAGCAGTCAGAGAGTGTCTGATGGACAGTGCAAAAGCATTTGTACAGTATCGTCGTCGTAAGCAAAGTGCAAAATAAAGAACTTTCAGAAGTTGAAGGAAGAATCGTAGGAGGTCATGATGGATACTAAACTTACAAACTTAAAAGAGAATTTAGAGCCTTTATTCGAACAATTTAAAGAAATGATTCGTGTGGAAACCGTAGTAGGCGAAGCTGTACAATTAGGAGATACTACGATTGTACCATTCGTGGATGTATCCCTTGGTTTAGGGGGCTGCCAAAAAGCTGGCGGTGGCGGAGCAAAAGCAGAGCCAACAGCTGTGCTTGTCATCAAAGGGGAACGCATTGAATTATTCAATATCAAAGGTTCTGCTAAATACACTGGTTTCGATCGTTTGATCGGTATGGTGCCAGAAATTATTAGCAAATTGAAAAAAGATGAATATGTATATGTAAGTGAAGAGCAATAATTGCTAATGATTTGGATAGATTCATAAATACTGATTTCATGCACTATTCATATATATAGGGTATAGTAAAGAAGTAAGGTTATTTGCTAAATGCATATAACTTTGCTATACTAGATACATAAATGAAACTATTTCTCATAGGAGGCTTATACATGAACTTAACTAAAAAAATTGCAACATTAGGCGCACTAGCTGTAGTTGGTGCTTTCACAGTATCTAACGCTGCTAATGTAGGCGTAATTAACGAAGAAGCTATTTATACTGGTTACAATGGTTTTGGTGCTATCCAAATGCAAATTGATAAATTGCGTGCAGAATACGGCCCTAAATTAGAAGGTGAATTTAAAAAATTAAACAACTTCAAAACGGATGCTGAAAAACAAGCATATTTCGATAAAAATGTTCGTAGCATCCAAGAAAAATACAATCAAGAAGAAGCAAATGCATTAGCTCCATTGGACAAAAAAGTAGCAGAAGCAATTCAAGCTATTGCAAAAGAAAAAGATATCGATGTATTAGTAGCTAATCCAACATCTGCTGGCGCTGTTAAAGAAGGTAACCAAGTTATCGACTTAACTCCAGTAGTAGTAGAACGCATCAACAAATAAGATATGAAAAGCCCCTAGGTCATGTAACCTAGGGGTTATTTTTTTATACATAGTATGGTATTCTTATGGTATAGATTTAAGATATGAGTATGGTAGTAAGGGAGGAACAGATATGTTAAAAAGAGTGTTACTATTGGCTGTATTGCTGATCTCATTAGGAAGTGCTACGTCTTTGGCAGCAAGTCACTTGTCTTATATGGGAACTATAGATGGGACATCATATTATATTGATAAAGACACAGTTCAGAAGTATGGTACGAATGCCTATGTATGGGTAAAGATAGTTACTAATGAAGGTAGTGAAGTATGGGGGCATATTTTAGTTAGTCGCTATGCTAAGGCTTATACTATTACAGAGATACGAGGAGATGGTGGAGAGCAAAAATTAGATCCACATGAAGAGTTTCGACCGATGTTACCTAATTCACCAATAGAAAAAATTGTTGAGTTAATTTGGTAGGTAGATGATAAAAAAGGTGTGAACCCAATGCTAATGATTAGCATGGATTCACACCTTTTTATTATTTATGGATTAGGTTTACAACGAACTCGCTATCTTCTGCTAATGTAGCTTGGATGTAGTTGTTGCCGTCGAAGTGTAATACTTCGCCTGGTGTTAAGATATGGGATTCTGTTTCGTTAAGGAATACGTTGACTTTTCCTTTTACTACAGTGAAGATAACGTTAGCTTCTGGGTGATTGTGTTTTTCTACTTGGTCACCAGCGACGCCGCCTTTTTTCACGATTTTGTAATTAGGACCATCAAAAATTAAACCTAGTTCTTGTTTTACAGTTCCTGCCATAGTAGAACCTCCTATTCTTGGTGCTTTCACAGGGGTGAAAGTCAATAATAACAGCGTTACTGCTGTTTTAACAATATAAAAGGGATAAGCTACTTAGCTTTTTGCAATTGTATATACAGGAATATCACCATCAAGATTTACATTAAATGCAAAGTCCGGTGCAACGTGACTTACGAAAGCACTGAACCATGCTTGGAAGGCAGCAGCCATGATAATTGGGTTCACGCCCGCTGTTTTCCAATAAGAAATTTGATTTTGGTGATTTCCGTACCAACTAAAGGTAGTATCAGTTTGATCGATTACAGTATCACTTGGATCACAAGGCATACCATTTACATAGTAGTCTTGCATCACTGTGTAGATGGCAGGTGCTGTTTGAGCGCTGAGTTTTTCTTTTGCTTCAGTACCACACATAGCCCCTTGTTTGATGAAAGCTTCTAATACAGCATCAATGCCATCGTCACCACCACAATCCGTTAAATCTTTGATGAAAGTAGCTTCACGAACGGAAGAGGTTTGTAATTGGTTGTGTAACCAACCGTGAATATTATTATGATCGATGATGCGGTCCAATTGACGATCTGGAGGAATTGGTTTTCCATATAAATCGATAGCGGTTGCATATAACTCATCTGCTAAATCGTCAAGGCGAGTGTGCGCCTCTTTTTTAATCAATTGTTCACGTTCAGCGATAAGCTGAATTTTTTTGTATAACCAAAAATGAATGTGTCCCAGTACTGCTGACATGTTAAGCTCCTTTTCGTGCAACTTCTAATTTAGAAACAAGTTCGTCCACATCAATACCGTGAATTTGAGCGGCTTGCCATAACGGTTCTCCCGTGGAGGAAGGGCAGCCTAGACAACCCATGCCAATGGATTGTAAAGTAGGAATTGTTTGTGGGTACATATCTATAATATCACGAATGATGGAATCTTTTGTAATAGCAATTTCAGATACATTGCGACCTGCGTTTAGTTTTGCTACTAATTCATCGATATCCATGCCGTGAATATTAGCGGCTTGCCATAGAGGTTCCCCTGTGGAAGAAGGACAGCCAAGGCATCCCATGCCCATGGATTGTAAAATTGGAATTAACTCTGGGTACACTTCGACAATATGACGAACGATAGTATCTTTTGTAATTAATTGGCCTGGAGCAAGTGGAGTCGCCCCTTTTTCATTAGCTGGGGTAGCAGCTTCTGCAAGACCTGCATTGCCTTGTCCTGGTAATTTGACTACTGGTTCTGCAGATGCTTTGGAAGTAACTGTTGGGGAATCAACTGTATCTAACACAGCAGCTCGGAATGCGTCAAGGCCGATGCGGTCAATGAATTGGCCGATACGTTCAATTTGTGCGTTTTCTTTGTAATAGGCAATCATGCGGTCAATGATAGTCAATACTTCCTCTTCAGTAGCTACTTCCGTGATTAAATCGCCCAACCGTGGATGAGCTCCAGCGCTACCACCAGCATAGATTTGCCAACCTTGGTCATTACCGATCACGCCAATATCTTTTGTAATCGCTTCGGAGCAAGAGTTAGGACAGCCAGACACACCAATTTTCATTTTAGATGGCATTTCTTTAGAGATGTATTTTCGTTCTAATTGCATGCCTAAGTGTACGCTGTCTTGCTTAGCCCGTTTACAGAATGTCGTGCCAGGGCAGACTTTCACAGAGCGAACACGATTGGATACAGTATGAGCTGGTTCCATACCGAGCATCGCCCATGCTTTGTCTACATCTTCTGCATTTAAGTTAGTAATCATGATGCGTTGAGCACCTGTAATTTTCAAAGTTGCGTGGAATGTATTTGCCACGTCGATAAATTTTTGTAACATTTGCGGTTGTACGAAACCACCAGGGATCCGAGGGGTAATCGCATAAGTGCGTTTCCCGTTACGGATACGTTGTAAATTGCCTGCCACTTGTGCCATGTGTATCTCCTTATCATTAAGTTGTTTGTTGTAAGTTGTATTATTATAACGTATTAATTACTATATATGACTAGGCGAAAGCCTATACTACTAGTATACTATAAGAAGCGATTCTTGTATGTAGCTGAGGCAACGAATTTAATTCACAAACTATACACGGCTTATACACGGAAAAATTTAAGTTACACACAGAATTATCCACAAAAAGTGATTAAGTTAAGACTAAAATAAAAGTATATCTAAGGTACCCTTGGATTACACACAGAGTATACACAAGATAATCACATAGTTATACACATGTTAAAGTTTACTAGATAGATACTTTAGAGGTTACACACAATATAGACACAGGATACTCACACAGTTATCCACAGAGTGGTGTATATCTATCTTAATATATTAATCTAGCTATAAATAAGGAAAATTATGAAAGTTTTATATGAAAATGTACAGGTTGCTACCTTTGTAGAGCGACCTAACCGATTTGTTGTGCATTTAGAGTTACAGGGACAAATCATAGCCGCCCACTTGCCAAATCCAGGTCGTATGTGGGAACTCCTGTTTGTAGGAGTGAAGATGTATGTGGTGCATCATCCAAAAGAAGGAGCGAAAACGCAATATCGCGTCATCGGTATTGAACGTGATGGTGTGCCCATTATGTTAGACACCAATTATTGTAATGACATGGCGGAGTATATGATTGAGGAACAACTCATCCCTGGTTGGGAAGAGTGGCGTGTGGTACGCCGGGAGTACACTGTGGGTCATAGTCGATTTGATTTACTCCTTACCAATGATAAGGAAGAACGTTTTTTATTAGAAGTGAAGTCTTGCACTTTATTTGGTGATCAAGGGGCCATGTTCCCTGATGCGGTGACGGAGCGAGGACGAAAACATTTACTACACTTGCAAGAGTTACAACAAGAAGGATACCGCACGGGTATTTTGTTCTTAGTGCAGTGGGAACGGGCTCTGTGGTTCTCCCCAGACTTTCACACAGATTTGGAATTTACCAAAACATTTATTGAGGTAGCGCCGCAGTTAGACTGGAAAGCGATGGCGTTACAGTGGACACCAGAGTTTACGAAACCTACAGTGGTGCGCGAGTGCTTGTACAATGATGAAGCGGTGCGACGAGAAGCGGAGGATCGTGGGGATTACCTCATGGTGTTGCAGGTAGAAGAACCGGTGGACTTAACCATCGGTAGTAAGGGCAACATGTACTTTGAACCAGGCTATTATGTGTATGTAGGCTCAGCGAAGGCGAATTTGGAAAAGCGTATTGAACGTCATAAACGGAAGAGGAAAAAGAAACATTGGCATTTAGATTATTTGCGCAGTGTCAGTACTGTTGTGGCAGCCTTACCGATTCGTAGCTCTAGCGATTTAGAATGTGAATTGGCGAAGGCTATGAAAGTCATCAGCACAGATGAGGTAAAAGGCTTTGGCTGTAGCGATTGTCATTGTGAGTCCCACCTATTCAAGATGGATGTGAACCCTATCCATGATGAACGCTTTATGATCGATGTGGTGGAACAGTTCCGTATGAATCGATTAAATGAGGCCATGTTAGCGGTGGAATAATAAAATTGTGTGAATATTTATGCGGCCTATACGTTCGTAAGTGTTTATATATGACTGTATTGAAACTTTCATGTAAAAAGATAGAAAAAAAGTGCATAAAATGGTATAATGGATTAGTTATATAATCAGTGTTATAAAATGAGGTGATACAATGGAGGAAAAGGCTTGGAGTCATGGCAAAATTTTGCCGGTCCAAATCGATAAAGAAATGCGTAGCTCCTACATCGATTACGCTATGAGTGTTATCGTTATGCGCGCCCTTCCAGATGTACGAGATGGGTTGAAACCTGTGCACCGTCGTATTCTATATGCGATGCATGAAACAGGTATGACACCGTCGAAACCGTACAAAAAATCGGCTCGTATCGTCGGCGACGTACTTGGTAAATACCATCCACATGGTGATAGTTCTGTGTACGATGCAACGGTGCGTTTGGCCCAAGATTTTAATACAAGATATCCACTAGTGGATGGTCATGGTAACTTCGGTTCCATTGACGGCGATTCTGCAGCGGCTATGCGGTATACAGAAGTTCGTATGTCTCGTATTGCCACAGAAATGTTGGCAGATATCGAGAAAAAAACAGTGGACTTTATGCCGAACTATGACGAATCCTTGGAAGAACCAACCGTACTTCCTGCCAAGATTCCGAACTTGTTAATCAACGGATCCGCAGGCATTGCCGTTGGGATGGCAACGAACATTCCGCCCCACAACTTAGGGGAAGTGGTCGATGGTCTCGTAATGCTCATCGACGATCCTGAGGTAGATGTGAATCAATTGATGACGGCTATCAAAGGTCCAGACTTCCCAACAGGGGCATCCATCCTTGGTCGTGAGGGCATTAAAAAAGCCTATGCCACAGGTCGTGGTAGCATCAAAATGCGTGCGAAAGCTCATATTGAGGCTATGACGAAAGGGAAACATCGCATCGTAGTCACAGAAATTCCGTACCAAGTGAACAAGGCACGCTTGATAGCAACCATTGCAGATTTAAGTCGTGATAAAGTGGTGGACGGCATTACGGCCCTTCGTGATGAAAGTGACCGTCGTGGTCTTCGCATCGTTATCGAATTGCGTGCGGATGTGCAACCAGATATTGTGTTGAACAAATTATACAAACACACACAATTACAAGATACATTTGGTGTGATTATGTTGGCGCTCGTGAAAGGCCATCCAAAAGTATTGACTTTGAAAGAAGTACTGGGTCATTACTTAACGCACCGTCAAGAAGTCATCGTACGCCGTACTGAGTTCGACTTGGCGAAGGCAGAAGCTCGCGCGCATGTATTGGAAGGTTTGTTAATTGCTTTAGATCACATTGATGAAGTAATCCACACGATCCGCAGCTCTCAAACTACAGATATCGCTCGTACTGCTTTAATAGAAAAGTTCAACCTTACAGAAATTCAAGCGAACGCTATCTTAGATATGCGTTTAGCTCGTTTAACAGGTTTGGAACGTGAAAAAATCGAAGAAGAACATGCGGCATTATTGGTGTTGATTGCGGATTTGAAAGCCATCTTAGCGTCCGATGCACGTCAACGTGAGATCATCAAGGAAGAGTTAATCGCCATGAAAGAAAAATATGGCGATAAACGTCGTAGTGAAATTACGATTGATACATCTGATTTTGATGTGGAAGATTTAATCGCTGACGAAGAAATGGTCATCACCTTAACTCGTCAAGGCTATATTAAACGTATGAATGCCAATGTGTACCGCAATCAACATAAAGGTGGCGTAGGCGTTGTAGGTATGAAAACGAAAGAAGACGATTATGTGGCGCAAATTATGCATGTGCGCACTCATAATACATTGTTATTCTTTACATCCACAGGTCGGGCGTACCGTTTGAAAGCCTACGAAGTGCCAGAAGCATCCAGCCGTAATTCTCGTGGTACAGCTATCATCAATGTACTTCCTCTTAATGTAGGGGAAACAGTGACGAACATGATCGACTTAGAGCGCATCTCCAGTGATGTGAACTTGTTCATGGTCACAAAACAAGGCGTTGTGAAGCGCACATCCATCGATGAGTACCGCAACATTCGCCGTGGTGGCTTGAATGCAGTGGCATTGGACGAAGGAGATCAGTTGATCTCTGTGGGCTTGACCTATGGCAACCAAGATGTATTGCTAGGTACGAAAAAAGGTATGGCTATTCGTTTTCATGAAAGTGATGTACGTTTGTTGAAACGTGCTGCTCGTGGTGTGAAAGGTATCAACTTAAACGCTGGTGACGAAGTTGTCGGTGCAAGCATCATCCACGGTACAGGCGAAGAATGCCAAGTCTTTACTATCAGTGAAGAAGGCTATGGCAAACGCAATGTAGAAAGCTCTTACACAGTACAAAAACGTGGTGGCAAAGGTACGAAAAACTTTAAAATCACGGATAAAACTGGTGAAGTCGTAGCTGTAGAAATCGTAAATGACAACGATGAAATGATGCTAATTTCTGAACAAGGTAAGATTATTCGCTTTGACGTGAACGACATTGCGGTGAAGAAAAGTAAAGCCATTTCTGGCGTGAAAACACAGAACTTAGACGAAGGAGATAAAATTGCCTCTGTGGCGGTAATCTCTGGAGAAGAGTTAAAAGAAGACGAAAGCTTGTTTTAGTAGAGGCTTTCTTGCTAGCCTCTTTGTTAGCTAAGTAAAGGAAACGAGCAATCCATTTTGTTTGTAGTTTGTCACGTTCAATAGCATGCATTTAGCATAATAGAAGAGTACGACACATTCCTCTGCAAACTGATACAGTGGTTAGGTTTGCTTCGGAACATGTCGTGCTCTTCTTGTATTTTTATAATTTAACAGAATAGAACGTGACAGATGTATAATTTATAATATAAATAGATTGCTCGTTTCTACGTTTGTAGAGTTTACGCAGTAATGGGATAGCAAGAAAGACCACTCCTACAATGGCGCTTTACGGAGGAGTGGAGATACTGCGGTATTCTATGTTTACCTTTACGTTAAGTTGTGATACAATAATGGTGAGTTAAAATAACAGGAAATGTATCTGACATTGATACACCAAAAGAAGCACAGGGTTGCCGCCCTGTGCTTTTTCTTTGCCGTTTATATTACGGCTTTGGCTAGTCACTATTTATTGTTACTATCTAGCCATTTGCAAATGAAATAACTAATAACATTTGCCATGATAGTAACGAGTAACAGGAAAATAAATTCTGACATTAATAATACCCCCTTTCCGTCACGGAATTGGGATATAGTGACAAGTTTATTATACCAAAATTTTTCGAAAATAGATAAAAATCACAAAACGTAAATGAGGAGATTTTCCTGGATTGAATTTTATCGATGAATAGCATATAATAGTAATGTTATATCATAAAATCAGAGTATTAGGAGGCGAGTCCTATTTTAGACTTCAAGCGTTTTACCTTAGAAGATAAGCCCCGTATTGATGCATATTTTGGAGAGCATCATTATGAAGCGTCAGATAATAGTTTTACCACATTGTTTATGTGGCAAGATATTTATGGCATTACTTGGGCAGAAGAAGAAGGCGTGTTATTTATTAAGGGTGGCGGGGTGACAGAATCTCCGTTTATGTTACCACCGTTTGCGGGAAAAGATGCCAAGTTTGTAGATGGATTACAAATGGCGAAAGAGTGGTTCAAAGAGAACCAAATTCCTTTTTTATTAAAAGGTGTGAATCCGATTATGATGGAACGGATGCAAAAGTTATGTCCAGACTGCTATGAATTTACACCAGACCGTGACAACTTTGAATATATTTACCGTACAGAAGATATGATTACCTTAGCAGGTAAAAAGTTGCGCCAAAAGAAAAATCATTTGAATCAATTCCGTATGCAATATTCTAATTATGAATATATGCCAATTGATGAAAACACGATTCCTTTGTGTCGTGAAGCGGCAGCACAATGGGTGGAAACACATCATGAAGAAGGCATCGAAGATGAGCTAACGGCCATTAACTTGCTCTTTGATCATTGGGATGCATTGGGCCTGGTAGGTGGTTGCATTAAATTGTTCGGACGAGTAGAAGCTTTCACCATTGGGGAAATGTTGAATGAGCATATGGCGCTCATTCATATTGAAAAAGCAAATCCGACTATCCGTGGTTTGTACCAAGCTATTAATAATGAATTTATTCGTCATGAATTTGCGGATACGAAGTTTATCAACCGTGAAGAAGATATGGGCTTGCCTGGTCTTCGCATGGCGAAAGAGTCGTATAACCCAGATCATTTTGCTGAAAAATATGATGCTCGTTGCATGAAACAAGGTGCTTGTGAGGATAGTCATCCATGACCTATTTTTGGGAAGGATTACTCATCGGTTTTGCTGTGTTGGCGCCCATCGGGATGCAGAATCTATTTATCATTAATACAGCATTAGTGCAAAAGGTGCCACGCATTATTATCACCATTTTAATCGTGGCATTTTTTGACATTACCCTAAGCATATCAGCCTTTTATGGCATTGGTGCTATCTTTGACATATGGCCATTTTTGAAAGGCATCATTTTATTACTAGGTGGAGCTGTTATCTTTTACATGGGGTATACCGTCTTTAATTCGGAGCCGAATGTGTCCCATGTGGATACGAATGTGACTATCTGGAACATTGTGACCACAGCCTTTGCAGTGGCTTGGTTAAATCCGCAGGCATTGATCGATGTGACAATGATGTTCGGCGCTGTGAAAGCCAGTATTCCAGAGGAATCATCCCTCTATTTCTTGTTGGGATACATCGCGTCTGCCTTTGCTTGGTTTGGAGCGTTGTCGACGATCATTCATAAACTAGCAAAGCGCATTAAGATTTCGCAACTCGTATGGATTAACCGAATTTGTGGGTTAATCCTATTCGGGTACGGAGCTAAACTATTTTTAGATGGGGTTTTATTGTATATATAATTTATGAATTATCATTGCATCCTTTGGTGAGGTATTGTAATATAATAACTAATTGGGGTATGCGTTTGAGGATGCATGCTTGGAAGAGTCAGCTAAGCTGGCTCTTTTTCTATGTCTGTAAACTTTCACAAAAGAAGTGTATAAAGGGTCTAGCAGTAGGCCCTTATTTTTTTATATAATAATAGCATAAAGTATACGAACTATTTTCTATGTACCATAGCGATGGAAGAGGGATTATTTTGAAATTTAGAATTGCCAAAGAGTCAGACACAAAAGAAGTAAAACGTTTGTGGGCCTATTGTTTTGAACCAGAAGATCATCCATTTTTTAAATACTACTTTGCTACAGCTTATGAACCAGACAATACAATGGTCGGCATTGATCGCAGTTATTTGGTGAGCACTGTCCATTTACGACAAAATACCATTCGTGTTCGTGGGGTGGACCTTCCTATGTCTTACATGGTAGGGGTTGCTACAGATCCGATTGTACGACGTAGCGGGGTAGGTAAAAAATTATTGAAAGCCACCTTAGGGGAATTGAAAGAACGTGGACAAGGCTTAACCATTCTAATGCCATCTTCTGCAGGGTTTTATCAAAACTACGGTTGGGATTTGTACGCCCATCAATGGGTACAAACCATAAAATTGGACGAGTTAGCACCTTTATTAAAGAAACTAGATAAAACCTTATCCTTTGGCATGTTGCGATCCCCACGTGAGTGGAAACGCTTAGCAGGTGTCTATGAAACGTATACAAAACCATTGTCCGGCTATGCGGTACGAAAAGAAAAAGAATGGGTTCGTTTGTTAGAATCTATTTTTGCAGAAGGCGTGCAAGTTGGGTATGTGAGAAATGATTCTGGACAATTAGAAGGCTATTGTTTCTACCGCTTAGGAGAACCGGAGATTGCAGTGAGTGAGTTTGTGTATACTACTCGTCGTGCCCAAAAAGCATTGTTGAACTTTTTGTATAATCATCGTTCCCAAGGTGAAAGCGTACGTTGGAATGAAGGTATGATTGACCAAGGCTATATCTTTCACACGAATGGAAAAACAGGACACAGTACGATGCCATTCATGATGAGTCGTATCGTAGATGTGAAGCTAGCTATGGAAAGCATTCCTGTACCGGTGGCATTAGAAGGAGCGATCCAATTTGGTGTGAAAGACCCATTATGTGAGTGGAACCACGGCACCTATGTAGTGTCCTATAAAGAAGGCAAAGCGCAAGTGGTGAAACACAAAGAACATGTGGACATTAATGCGAAATTAGTATTCTCCGTAGGGGCCTTGAGTTTACTACTGATGGGTCGCATGAGCGCTACAGAACTGGCCTTTGAAGAAACACTAGAAGGACCAGATGATATATTAGAAGTGTTAAATCGGGCCTACCCAAGACAAAATACATATATCAATGAATGGTGGTAAGAGAATGACAACACGAGAAGATAGGAAAGACTGGCGCTTTCCATCCAATGACAATGGACAAATTTATGGCATAGCAGATTCTGGAGTGGAGACCTTCAACGGGTCTCCTATTACTTCATTAGCGCGAGAAATTTGTCAGAACTCATTAGATGCCAGTGATGGTAGCAAAGAACCAGTACGAGTTGAGTTTAATGCCTTTGCGATTCCCACGAATGATATACCAGGTATCGATTCCCTACAGGATGCCTTTCAGAAGGGATACCAATTCTGGTCTATCCAGCAATCTGATAAGGCTCGCAAGTTTTATAACGCAGCCATAGAGGCCACGCATGAAATGATGGTTACCTGTTTACGGATTAGCGATTTCCATACAACGGGGCTGACAGGCGCTAAGGATACCTATAATTCGCCTTGGTGCAATTTGATTAAATCCTCTGGTGCCTCCGATAAAAGTGGAACTAAAGGGGGCTCCTTTGGGATTGGTAAGTTTGCACCCTATGCATGTTCCAGATTGCGTACAGTCCTCTATAGTACGGTAGCAAACGATGGTATCTCTGCCTACCAAGGAGTGTCTCGCTTGACTTCCTTTGCACAAGAGGATGGAAGTATTACGCAGGGGACAGGATTTTATGGACGGGATAAGAATACGCCGATTTGGGAATCCTATTCTTTAGATCCAGACTTTACACGTCCTGCGGATTGCTATGGAACAGATGTGTTTGTGGTGGGCTTTCACAGTTTTGCCCATTGGGAAGAGGATATGATTGGCGCCATCCTTGATGGATTCCTATATGCTATTTTGTCGGGTACATTGGTGGTGAAAGTAGGTCATCAGGAGATATCGAAAGAGACCTTACCACAACTAATCGAGCGCTATACAGAACGGAAAATTGAACGCCCAGATCTCAGAAAAGGGTATGCTGATGTGTATTATCGAGTGTTGACCGGTGATGAGGAGACATGCCCTATCTTTACGATGACGGTGGATAAGCCAGGCATGCGAGGAGAATTGCAATTACGCCTGATGATTAGTGAAGATCTACAAACATGCCGTCGTGTGGCGATGATTCGTGAAACTGGCATGAAAATTCTAGATAAAGATCGCATCAATGGAGTCATCCCTTTTGGGGGTACCGTATACATTAAAGGACAAGAACTCAATGGATATTTGCGCAATTTAGAAAATCCACAACATATGGAATGGGAAGTAGAACGGGCAGACCGACCAGAGGAGGCACGGAAGTTACTGTCTTCTTTCACAAAGTTCATTAAAGAACAGTTGAAAAACTTGCAAAGTGAAGATGTGCAAGATAGCTTAGACCCTGCGGTGGGAGAACTATTGCCAGCCCTTGAGCCGGGAGGAGACGAGAAACACCAGGTAGATCATGTATCGGATCGGATTCGTCATATTGAGGTGAATAAGCAAAAGCCGTTGGTTACGAAGAGCCGCAAAAAAGGGGACGATCCTTTATTTGAAGACTACGAAGCGCATAAGGAGGCTAAGACACAACAATTGGAAGGTGGTCTCGGTCAAAAGCGAATTACACGACAACGGAGGCAGCGGACAGTGTCCCCTACTCGCGCAGGAGACCGACAAATGACGGCGCAAAAACGCATTTCCGTAATTCCTTTCAAACGGTCTAGAATTATCTGTTTAAACCGTAAAGAAGGTATCTACCAGATTGTATTTGTTCCCACGGTGCATGCCCAAAATGGCATGATGGATGTGTTTATGGTGGCAGAAAGTAGCCATTATCGGGCGAATCTATTAGAGGTGGACTGCACGGGGAACCCAAACTGCTATATGGAGGGGAATCGCATTCGTGGATTGACCTTTGTGAAAGATACACCGTTGCGGATTACAGTTCGCATAGATTATAAAGACTTCTGTTCGATGGAGGTAGTGGCGTATGGAAATAAGACAAAAGCTGTATCCGTATCCGGTTTTAGCAAATTATTCCGATGATTATGTGGACAGTTCTTTTCAAGTAGATATACAGCTTGCCAATGATGGATACGATGTGAAAGTCACATTGGATGCGAACTTATCTTGCTCCGCCTTAGATGCGCTCATCTTTGAGGGGCGTGCCGTCTATGCCTATCATTTTGAATGTGCCCAGACTGGGTTTCGCCGTGTCTACGAGTCGAGAGAACGGTCTTTGCAATGTTTATTGCTAGATAAGGAAATCAACGGTCGATTAGAAATCTGTACATTCATCGTGGCGAAAGAAGACATTCCTAACTATACATCGTCGAACTTTCATGAAGATTATGTAGGACAATCTTTTGAGATCGAGGAAGGTTGTATCCTTGCCGTAGGGGATACCTTTGATACAGATATTGAAAAAGTGGTGGATGATTTATCCAACACGCCATCTATTTTTACAATTACAAAACATCCTGATGAAAGTTACCAACATATGGTTGTGGATTACGAGCAGCAAAAAATCATTATTAAATTGCCAGTCCATGATTATATGAGTTATAAAGCCATTTTTGGTAATGTGTCTATGCGTAATGTGTTACATTCTATGACAATCATTCCAGCGCTCATCTATGTGCTGTCGGAATTGAAACAAATGCGCGTGGAAGAACGGATGGACTATGATGATAAAATTTGGTACCGCACCATTCGCAGTGTGTTGAAACGAAGTTTTGATTGTCTATTGGAAAGCGATGCTTTTGAAGAATATTCTATGATGGAGTTAGCCCAGAAAATGTTACATAATCCTATTTCGGGGGCTTTCAGTACTCTTGTGTACGGATTGGATTCGATAGGGGACGATGAACTATGAAATTAGAATTAATCTCTCAAGATAGCATTGATATTATTAAGAGTAATTTAGAAATTTGGAAACCACGATTTGATGTGGATGATGCCAGCTGGTTAGTGGAAAAGCTAGAAGGGATGCTCTTTTTGCCAACTTCTTATGAGGATATCCCAGATTTTGAAGTGATGATGGATGGGGAGAATCCCTTTGCTACAGAAGCGAAAAATGTGGAAATTGTATATAGTAATTTACAATTTTTAACAGATTCCCAAGCGTCAGATGAACGGCTATGGGCTGGCTTAGGGCTCGGTCATTTTTGGAGATATATTAAATATCGTTGGGGTATTGATGGACAATCGTCAGTAGATACCATACGGAATCATTTTTTCTTTGGCATGGGACCCCGGGTGTCCTTAACTCGACAAGGGGTGGCTCGACTGTGGTGGATCGGACGATTGACCTATGACGGACAACGATCCGACCCTTTTGAGTTAACGAGGCTAGTGTGTGAACAAGCTAGCTTTATCACCGATATCTTAGAGCGCAATACATCCAACAATCCGCGCATCGTTCATGCCTTCTTGGATGCCCTATTAGCGCTGCGTAAGGAAGGTGTTCAAATTACAAGAGAACTCGTGAGTGAACTCAGTAAATATCTGAACGTCCTTGGAGGTACCTACCTCTTAGACTGCTTATCACCTGAAAAAATCATATTGAAAGTCACAGAAAAAGGCAGAGAACTAGCCGAGAAAAGCTGAATTATATAATCAATGAGAAAAAGCGAACCATGAGAGGGGGTTCGCTTTTTTATTTTTCTATTGATCTTATGCATAAGAGCTGGTAGAGTGATCTTATATAGATGTATATAGGAGATAGAGATGAGTGCGATAAATTTTACTAAATCATTACAATATAGTGGACCAGAGTTTGTGTCAAATAATGCAGAAGAAGGTAGGAAGGTAATTTCTGCTATAGAGAGTGAATTAAAACGATGTGAATCCTTTTTTATCAGCGTAGCTTTTATTACAGCAGGTGGATTAAGTCCATTATTAATGACGTTAAAAGAGTTGGAAGAAAAACATATTCCAGGTCGTATTTTAACAACAAATTTTTTGATGTTTAATGATCCAAAAATATTGGACAAGTTAAGTCAGTTTAGTAATATTGAACTCCGTATATTTGATGCACAAGGGTCTGATGTAGGCTTTCATACAAAGGGATATGGATTCCATTTAGAAGATGAGTTTACGATTATTATGGGCAGCTCTAATATGACACTCCATGCATTAACGAGAAATAAAGAGTGGAATGTGCATTATAGTTCTCATAAGCAAGAATCTTTTGTAACATCTGTCCTAGAAGAGTTTGAAAGTTTGTGGGCAGCAGATGAAACAAAGACTTATGTAGAATATATTGATACGTATAGAATGTTATATAAACAGTATAATGACTCGACAAAGAAGCAATTAGCAGCAGTAGCTGATGCGAATTTGACAGAATATAATCAAGCACAAGAAGTATTACAGCCGAATAGCATGCAGTCTTATGTGATTGAAAAGTTTACAGAGCTATATAAGACCGATGCTAACAAAGGGTTATTAATTTCTGCAACTGGTACAGGTAAAACCTATGCATCAGCATTTGCTGTAAGTAGTGTTAAACCGAAGCGCGTGTTATTTGTAGTGCATCGAGAACAGGTGGCACGACAAGCGATGGAATCGTATCAACGGGTCATTGGTGACGCCGTAACATATGGTGTGTTATCGGGTACAGCAAAAGGTTTTTCTGAAACGTATTTATTTGCCACTATGCAGATGATGTCAAAGCCAGATTGTTATGAGAGGTTTTCTCCTACAGATTTTGATATTATCGTCATTGATGAGGCGCATAGGGCAGGATCTGAAAGTTACCATCGAATTATGGAATACTTCAAACCTAAGTTTTGGTTTGCTATGACTGCTAGTCCAGAGCGTACAGATGATTTCGATATTTATAAATTATTTGATTACAATATTATTCATGAAATACGATTACAACATGCATTGGAGGCAGATCTGCTGTGTCCATTCCATTATTTTGGTATAGGGCAATTATCTGATGGGATAACAACCTATGAAGGTGATGAGGCACAAAGTATTTTTGCTAATGAATGGGATTACGAAACAAGAGCCAGATTAATTTTAGAGCAATGTAATTTTTATGGATATTCTGGAGAACGAGTAAAAGGGTTAGTATTCTGTCATACTATTGAAGAAGCGCAGGAACTATCCATGGCCTTTAATCAACTGGGAATGCGAACTCTTAGTCTAAGTGGTGCAGACTCACAAGAAAGTCGTGAAGCGGCGATTCAAAGATTATCAGGGCCGGATGCAAATGACGCATTAGATTATATTATGACGGTAGATATTTTTAATGAAGGTATCGATATTCCAGAGGTCAATCAAGTTGTTATGGTTCGTGGGACAGAAAGCCCGATTGTGTTTGTGCAACAGTTAGGCCGCGGATTGCGTCGTCATAACAGTAAAGACTATGTAGTCGTTCTTGACTTTATTGGGAACTTTAATAATAACTTTATGATTCCTGTAGCGCTTTCTGGTGACGTAAGCCATAATAAAGATAGTTTACGCTATTATGTGCAAGAAGGTACACGGGTGATCCCAGGTGCATCTACCATCCATTTTGATGCAATTGCTCAAGAACGCATTTTTAAATCTATCGACACGGCTAAGTTCACGCAGATTAAACATATTCGACAAGCTTATAAAAATTTAAAATACAAATTAGGGCGTATACCTAAATTGATAGATTTTGAAAACTATGGAAGCATTGATATTTCTTTGATCTTTAGTAGTAATGCAAAAACATATTATAAGTTTTTGATAGACTATGAAAAAGACTATACCTATAGGTTTTCGGCGGTAGAAGCTAAAATATTAGAGTATATGGGGCAGTACATGGTACTTGGCAAACGTGTACATGAACTTTATGTATTGGAAGGATTATTGAAGGGTGAAGCTAATCCATTAGCATATATGAAACATCAGTTAGTAAGATTAGGCATTCCTTGTACAATCCATACGGAAAAAAATATTATCAATTTATTTACGGGTCAGTTTAAAACAGGTTCCGCCAAAGCTAGCTTTAAGGATGCAGTGTTGTGTGATGAAGTGGCCGATGGATTACAAATATCAACAGTATTCCGTGAAGCTCTAGAAAAAGAAGGATTCCGTGATATGGTCGAAGACTATGTGAAAGTAGGCTTTCAAAGAAATCAAAAACATTATAGTCAACGATATGAGGAAACTTCTTTTACGCTGTATCAAAAATATACCTATGAAGATGTATGCCAGTTAATGGATTGGGAAACGAGTATCGTACCTTTAAATATTGGTGGTTATAAATATGATGAGGACACCAAAACATATCCGGTATTTATCAATTATGATAAGGGCGAAGATATTGCAGATACTATCAGATATGAAGATAAATTATTGTCTCCACAACAATTAATTGCTATATCTAAAAGTGGCGTGGACCTTACCAATAATTTGGTACAAAAAGCTTTACATGCAAAAGAAGAAAATATTACAATGCATCTGTTTATTCGGAAAAATAAAAATGATGAAGATGGAGCAAAAGAATTTTATTATTTAGGCCATATTCATGCTACGGGTGAAACAGAAGTGTTTACAATGCCAGGTACAACGAAAAAGGCAGTTCGCATTATGTATGATTTAGAGACACCAATACGAGAAGATCTATATGATTATTTTGTGAATCATTGAAGGAGATATGGATGAAAACGATAGAAGTAGTAGCGGCGGTCCTTTTGAAAGATAAACAAGTATTAGCTACACAACGAGGATATGGAGATTTACAAGGACGTTGGGAGTTTCCGGGAGGTAAAATTGAGCCTGGAGAAGTTCATAAAGTAGCTTTATCTCGTGAAATACAAGAAGAACTAGATGTGCAGATTACAGTAGGAGATTTTTTAATAACCGTAGAGTATGACTATCCTAACTTCCATCTTATTATGCATGCCTATCAATGTGAATTATTGGGAGACTTTCATTTGCAAGAACATAGTGCAGCTCGTTGGTTAAACTTAGAAACATTATATGATGTAGATTGGTTAGAAGCTGATTTACCTATCGTGGAATGTGTGAAAAGTTTTATGTAGTCTTTACTTTGATGCTGCATTACATTATAATTTAGAGCAAGAAAGTACATGAATGATATGAGGGGGGATATCTATCAATAATTCAAAGAAAATTTTAGAAATAGCAGAATATAATAATGGGTTAGTTACGACAGATATGGTTGTAAAAGAAGGTATATCACGGAGTAGCTTACAATATTTAGTGCAACAAGGAAATTTAGAGCGTGCTTCAAGAGGGGTATATACATTACCTGAGGTATGGGAAGATGAATTTGTTGTCTTACAAAGCCGGTATAAACGTGGAATCTATTCTTTGGATACTGTGTTATATTTAACTGATTTAACTGATAGAACGCCAATACGGTTTAATATGACGTTCCCTTATGGCTATAACTTAACAAATCCAAAGGCTGATGGAATTTTATGTAGGGGTATACGATCATCATTATATGATGTTGGTATAACTGAATTAGTAACGCCCAGTGGCAACACGGTAAGGGGATATTCTGTAGAGAGGACCTTATGTGAAATATTACAGCTAAAACATCATACGGATATTCAAATTATTACCGAAGCATTTAAACGATATACTAAAAGAACTGAAAAAAATATTCCCCTGCTTTCGGAGTTTGCAAAACTGTTGAAAGTAGAAAAAAAACTTCGTTCTTATTTAGAGGTGTTATTATGAAAAATGCTATGCAGCTCAAAAGCCTTATCAAAAAGATTTCGAAGGAGAAGAATATATCTGCTCAAATACTTTTACAAAATTATATGCTAGAACGTTTTTTAGAGAGGATCTCATATAGTAAGTATAAAAATAAGTATATTCTCAAAGGTGGATTTTTAATTGCATCTATGATTGGAGTGGATATTAGATCTACTATGGATATGGATGCAACCATAAAAGGTTATCCATTAAATGAAAAGAGAATTATAGAAATGATTGATGATATTATAGCGATACCATTGAAAGATAGAATAACTTTTGAAAGATGTGGTATAGAAGAAATTAGAGAAAAAGATGAGTATGTAGGGTATAGGATATCATTAATTGGTAATTATGATAAAATGGCGGTGCCATTAAAATTGGATATAACTACAGGAGATAAGATTACACCAAAAGAGATTGAATATAGGTATAATCTTATGCTAGAAGAAAGAAGTATTAATATATTAGCGTATAATTTATCTACGATTCTTGCGGAAAAGTTAGAATCGGTTATAGTAAGAGGGGATCAAAATACACGGCTTAGAGATTATTATGATATTTTTATCCTAACTAAGTTAGAGAGTAAAAATATAGAAATATCTACATTACAAATAGCTTTAAGAGAAACTGCTGAAAAGCGAGGTACATACAATAGAATAAAAGAGTTTAATCAAGTTATTGAAATGATTGAACTTAGTGATATTATGCGGCAACGGTGGGACAACTATTCTAAAAAGTTTAGCTATGTGGAAGATATTAAGTTTGAAGAAACGTGTGAAGCTATTAAAAAGATTTTTGGACAACTAAAATTATAAGTCGTCAAGTATAAGAACTTTTGAAATAGTGGAGAAAAGGAGAGAATATGAAAAAATTAACTACATCTATTTTATTAGCACTATTCAGTGCCACCATCTTCACACCAGTCCATGTAGAAGCGAGCTGGTTGTCGAAGTCTTGGAAAAAGCTAGAAAAAGCTTGGAATGAAACTTCAGAGCGAAATAAGGCATCTAGGGCAGGAGCTACAGATACAGATACAGGTAGTACATCTTCTAGTACGATTCGATTACCACAACGGTCGGAGTATCCAAGTAGTTATAGAGGTGGGAGATTAATAGGGTACAATATGGATAGCATTGAATACCAAGTATTAGGAGTTCCTATGGGCGCTACATTCAGACAAGTAAGGAATAGCCTTGGGGAACCTACTGAAATTAACCATGGTATGAGATATGGTGGGGTAACATTTGCTATGTCGTTTACAAAAGGCGACTATTATGATGATAATGTGGTAGATTATATTGAGATTACGAATAGGGACGCTACGACTCATCGTGGGATTGCAGTAGGTGATACGCTAGAACAGGTGTATAATGCCTATGGTCGACCAACATATATTTTTGACAATAATGCATGGTTTTATGGTGCGTTCAAGTGGAACTCAGATTATATTTTTGGTATTTATTTTGATAATGATGGTGAAAGAGTTACGAAAATTCATCTGCATTCTCATTAATATATATTTCCAATGAGAGGTCTCTTTATGAAAAAATTAACTACATCTATTTTACTAGCACTATTCAGTGCCACTATCTATACACCAACGCATGTAGAAGCGAGCTGGTTATCTAAAGCGTGGGAAAAGATTGAAAAGTCTTGGAATGAAGCGGGGAAACAGAACGCATCAACAGAAACAAGTAATCAATCTAGGAGCGCGATGTATTTGCCACAACGATCGGAGTATCCAAGTAACTTTGGTCTGCATCAAGTTGTGGGTCATTCATTAGATTCTATTGAATATCAGGTGCTTGGAGTTCCTATGGGAGCTACTTTTGGACAGGTTAAAGCGAGCTTGGGGCAACCAACTTCTCCAGGACATGGATTAGTGTATGGAGGAGTAAGGTTTACTCAAGCATTTACAAAGGGTGATAATAAGGATTCATATGTTGTAGACTACATGGAAATTACTAATCGGGATGCTGTTACTCATAGAGGAATTGGTGTTGGTGATACGTTGGAAAAAGTATATGAAGTATATGGAAGACCAACATATATCTTTACGACGAACACATGGTTCTATGGCGGATTTATGTGGAACTCAGATTTTATTACGGGGATCTCTTTTGAAAATGATGGAGAAAGAGTAACTAAGATAAAGCTAGAGGCACATTAATTCTAAATGCGGGAACACATCCTTAACCACAATACAAAATAAATTTGACAATCAAGTGAGATAAGCTTTATATTCAATACGCTATAAATCAGTCCGGTAATAACTCAGGAGGCACAAATGAACAAAACTCAAATATCTCACCCATCCTCCACCTTCCGTCAATTCCCCCTCCCTCAAAACAACTCGACACACATTACCTACGAATACACCCCACTGCTAGACCGCTTCCCCCTTACTCATGGTGTTACCTATCGTTATGGTGGCGTCAGCAAAGATAGCTTTGATAGTTTCAACATGGGGTTGCATGTGGGTGATGATCCAGAAGCAGTGGCGGAGAATCGTAAACGCTTAGCGCAAGTGTTAGGGGTGGATCCCAATCATTTGACTTGTGGTGAGCAAGTGCATGGTACCGGTGTGACGAGAGTGACGCAAGAACTTGTAGGAAAAGGTGCTTTTAGTTGGGATAATAGTATCCCAGACAGCGATGCGATTCATACAAACTTGGTGAATGTTCCTCTTTTGCTACTTGTGGCGGACTGTGTACCTGTGCTCGTTTATGATGTGGCGCATCATGCAGTGGCGGTTGTCCATGCTGGTTGGCGCGGTGCTATCGCTCATATTGTAGAACGAACGATAGATAGTATGCACAGGGCATACGAAACGTCACCATCCGATTGTTATCTCTTCATTGGTCCCTCTATTGGAGGGACCTCCTTCGAGGTGAGTGAGGAGATCGCTGAACAATTTCGACAGGACATGCGTGCCTTGGGATTTTCACAGGTGGACGAGGTGGTGCGTTATATCCAACGAGACGGACAAACAACACCGACACCACATGTAGACCTGAAAGGATACCTTACAACTTGTGTGGTGCAGAAGGGTGTACCGATAGAGCAAGTGTCGGTATCATTAACGGATACAATGACCACGGATGGATGTTATTCCTACCGGAGAGATCAAGGCCGGACGGGTCGAATGGCTATGTTCGCTGTCCTGCGAGAGCAAGTCTAGGACATAGATATCTTAGGTTACTTTCCCTCGAGGGTGATCACGTTTACAGGATGCATTGGATACCGTAGATCTCCAAGGATAGGACATCTGATGACTATGTGCGATAGGGAAGATATCCTTTATCCATACATGGAATACTTGACAAATATATACAATAGATTACTAAGAATAAGAAAATACAGAGAACTAGGCTTGAAATCATGCTTTTTCTATGTACTTTTCTTATTCTTTCGTTTATAATAAAAAAGATAAAGTATTATTTTTTTTATGAAGACCTTTCAGAGTGGAATGTAACGACGAAAGAGGACTGACATATATGATAGCAACAGCATTACATGAAGTGCAGGCACGCATCGAAGCGGCGAAGGCACGAGTGGGAAGAACAGATTCTGTTACACTAGTAGCGGTGACGAAGAATCATCCTGTAGAGGCGGTGCAAGAGGTGGCTCAGCTAGGTGTAAGAACCGTGGGTGAGAATCGTGTACAAGAAGCAAAAGAAAAAATGGAACTCTACCAAGGACCAGAGCTACAATGGCATTTGATTGGACAATTGCAAAACAATAAAGTGCGAAATGTAGTGGGTAAGTTTGCGTTGATTCATTCGGTTCATAATGTTAAGTTGTTGGATGAGATCCAGCGTATTGCCGCTAGAGAAGGCTTGATACAAGAAGTATTACTACAAGTTAATGTGGCACGAGAAGAAAGCAAGTCTGGTATGGATGTGGAAGAGTTTCCAACTATACGCGAATATGCTAAAACATTACCCAATGTACGGGTAAAAGGGCTTATGTGTATGGCACCATTTTTTGATGATCCAGAAGAGGCACGGCCTATCTTTAGAGTGGCACATGCTTTGTTTGAAGACATGAAACTTCATTTTGATGAAGGACAGATCGAATATATATCTATGGGGATGACCCATGATTTTGAAGTAGCAATTGAAGAGGGTGCAAATATTGTTCGTGTGGGAACCGCAATATTTGGAGAGCGCCACTATGATAAGTAATGGAGGAAATGACGATGGCACTGAAAGACAGCTGGAATTCTGTAAAAAACTTTTTTGGCGGTAATCAAGATGATGGGTACGAATATGAAGATTATCCAGAAGATGTATATGAAGAAGAATCTCAACAGCCAGTGGTAACGGCACCAGTGGCAGGCGGTAATGGACCTGTAGCATCAGCAGCACATCCAAAAACAGGAGGATATAACACAGTGGCACAACGTTCTAGTGGTATGAAAGTAGTCATCGTAGAGCCAAAATCATTCGAAGACTCTGAAAACATTGCAAATCAATTACGCGATATGCGTCCAGTAGTAATCAACTTTGAAAATACAGACCCTCATGAAGCTGCACGCATTGTAGACTTTGTTAGTGGCGCTACATTTGCTTTAGATGGCAAATTGGAAAAAATTGGTAAAGATATTTTCATCTGCGTACCAGTGAATGTAACAGTAGATTATACAGACAAAGAATATACAGAAATATCTGATAAATTAGCTTGGAAAGAGCCACAAGCCTAAGTATTAGGAGATAGCCATGCAAAAAATACTACTAATTGGCGTAGGATCGATGGGTGGTGCTATTTTACAAGGGGCTTTGGAACAAGGTGTTTGGGGCCCTGAGGAAGTCGATGTATTGGTGCGTCGCAGTGAACAAGCGGCGGAATTAGAGCGTACATTTGGTGTGACGGCCTTTACAGATTGTGATGCCATACCTGCCTTTGATGAGTATAGAACCATTGTGTTTGGCGTGAAACCTCAAGTATTACCATCTCTTATGCAAGAGGTAGGCCCACTCATTGAGCCGAGAACAATATGTATTTCCATTGCTGCAGGCATTACATTGGACACATTGCAGTCTTTTGCTCCCCATGCGCATTGGTTGAGAGCTATGCCGAATACACCAATCTTAGTGAAAGCTGGTTTTACAGCTATTGCAAGTAGTGATGAGGTCACTCCTGGTGAACGGGAGCAAGCCTTGCGTATTTTTGAAGCATTAGGCGAAGCTGTCGTATGTTCAGAAGCCGATTTAGACCGTATTGGCGCGTTAGCAGGGGCGGGACCAGGTTATATGTATACCATTTTAGATGCCATGGCTAATGCAGGGGTTCGGATTGGTCTTACTAGGCCATTGGCATTGCAAGCGGCAGTACAGACTATGTATGGTTCAGGCTTAATTGCCTTAGATACAGGTTTGCATCCGAGTGTACTGCGGGACCAGGTGACATCTCCAGGAGGTACTACTATAGCAGGTATTGCAGCTATGGAAAAAGAAGGATTGCGCTCCTCTATTATGGAAGGTATCCTCGCTTGTTATGAGCGGTCAAATGAAATAGGAAAACAACGTGAAAGATAAAGAAAAGTTAATTCGATATTTTGAAGCATCTGGTAACGGTGAAGAAGCTAGACGTATGATTGATTTAGCGGAACAAGTACAAGCAGGTAGACCGTATCGTGTAACAGATTTTATGTCTCCCGCAGGTCTTGTCATTGCAGATGCAGTGAAAGCGAATTTCGGTGGTATTGATATCATTTCCAGCGGTGGTTACGAAGGAGCAGAGCGCCTTCGGGTGGCTTTTGTGGATCCTCACTTCCAAGGCACAGTAGATTTACAAATTGCGGTGTTGAAAGTATCTTGGGACCCACGATTCCGACTGTTGACACATCGTGATGTATTGGGCTCTTTGATGGGGCTTGGTATTGATCGCACTCATTTTGGAGATATTATCGTTACTAGTGGTGTTGCTCAGGTGATTGTCGATGAGACGATAGCAGATTTTGTAATTCAGAATTTTACAAAGATTGCTATGGTTACGGTGACAGTGTCACGAATGGAATTGAGTGAATTACAACCGAAAGAAGAAAAAATAAAAGAAGTACGAACTACTGTAGCATCCATGCGTTTGGATTCTATAGCCTCTTCTGGTTTTAGTACATCGCGTACAAAAGTTGTGGAGGCCATTAAGGCAGGATTAGTACAAGTAAACTGGCAACCTGCGAAAGGACCGGCGCAAGAAGTGAAGGAAGGAGATGTTATCTCCCTACGTGGTAGAGGTCGTATGCAAATAGAAGATATTACGGGTACATCTAAAAAAGGACGGATTGGAGTATATCTAAAACGATTTATGTAAGGAGGCTAATCCTATGTTAACACCAATGGATATTCATAATAAAGAGTTTGGAAAAAGTATTCGTGGCTTTGACTGCGATGAAGTAAACGAGTTCTTGAATGAAGTGGTACAAGCCTATGAAATCTTGTATCGCGAAAATCGCGAAATGACTGATAAAGTAGAGCAAATGGAAAAACGTTTGAATCAATATGAATCAACGGAAGAAACTATGCGCAATACATTGGTACTGGCTCAAGAAACTGGTGAAAACGTAAAAGAGGCAGCTCGTAAAGAAGCTGATTTAATACTACAAAATGCGGAGCAACAACGTAAATTAATCTTAGAAGATGCCAATCGTGCGTTGCGAGAAGCAGAAGCTAAATATGCTACCATTGCGAATGAAATGGCCGTATTCCGTGCAAAAGTAGAATCGATTTTAACAGCGCAACTACAATTATTAGATGGTATTGCTTTACAGGAAATCACACCTGTACAGACAGAAACAGAAGCATAAGGTGAATTTCGGCTTGATTATTCAAGCCGTTTTTGGCATTGTATAGAGATATATAAGGGTAGTAGGATGATTACTGTTGGACTTTCACTAAAACATAGACCCTGCCTCGTTGTAGGCGGTGGAGAGGTGGCCTTACGGCGGATTAAAAAATTAATAGATGAAGAGGCCCAGATTTTGGTGGTGAGTCCAGATGTATTGCCTGACATTGCAACATATCAGAAAGAAGGTAAGTTACAGTGGATAGCTAAACCGTATAGTTCAGAATATATGGTAGGTCAACAGTTTGTCATCGTTGCTACAGATAATCCTGTTGTGAATGTACAAGTCATGGAAGATGCACAGGAGGTACAGGCTTTCATTAACCGAGCCGATGTAAAGGATGATTCCAACTGGGTGTTCGGTAGTGCCACAGAGATTGGTGATTTAGAAATTTCCATATTTACTAATCAAGTGAGCCCTCGAGTGAGCCGATTGCTTAGACAGGATATAGAAAAACGGTATGCCGTATTAGCCGATTGGTTACCCCAGATTCGTCTATGGAGGAAAGAATTGCAACGTAGATTAGGTACTCCCAAAGAACGAGAGCAGTTCTGGCGTACTTATTTAGGAGAATCAGAGTTTATACAGATATTAGAGGGTCAAGGAGACTCAGTGAAGGAGAATATTGTACATGCAATTAATTGTATTAGGACTGAATCATAGAAGTGCTCCTGTAGAAGTGCGTGAAAAGTTTTCTTTTTCTAAAAAAGATTTGGATTGCGCTATGGATCATATCTATGCTCATGAAGAGGTAGAGGAATGTGTTCTCTTGTCGACGTGCAATCGTACTGAACTCTATGTTGTCCTTGATGATGTAGAGAATATAAAAGAATATATGATACGTTTACTATTGCATTTAAAAGGTGAAACAAGCGTAAGCGTAAATGAGAAATGGTTTTTCCTTCATGAGGGAAAAGATTGTATTTCTCATTTGTTTAGAGTGGCAGCTAGTTTAGATTCCCTTGTTTTGGGAGAAGGTCAAATTTTGAGTCAATTAAAGATGGCCTACATTTCTTCTTATAGTAAGGGGCTGACAGCATCAGTATTTAATATTATTTTCCAAAAAGCCATTGCTGTGGGCAAACGTGTGCGGACTATGACAGGTATTGCGAATACGCCTGTTTCTGTCAGTTATACAGCGGTGAACTTGGCGGAAGATAGTTTAGATATACCTATTAGTGAGGCAAAAGTTCTTATTTTAGGAGCTGGTCAAATGAGTGAATTGACAGCCCGTCATTTGCAAGCTAAAGGTGTAAAAAGCATTTTTGTGTCCAACCGGACGTTAAAAACAGCAGAAGAATTAGCAAAACAATTTAATGGTAAAGCCGTAGCATTTAGCCATTTTGTAGAAGAAGCAAAAACAGCTGATATTATTATTACTTCTACAGGGGCTCCTCATTATGTGATTGAACGGGAAGAAGCAGAAGAAATCATGGAAGATAGAGATAATAAATCTATTGTCATGATTGATATTGCTGTGCCTCGTGACATCAACCCAGATGTAACAGATATTCCAGGGGTCTACTTGTTTAATATTGATTCTTTGGAAAGTGTAGTAGCGGCGAACAAGCATCAACGTGAAGAGGAAGCTCGCAAGGCAGAGCCTATTTTAGAAGAAGCCTTGCAAGAAATTGAAGAAAAATTACGATATCTATCAGTCCGTCCTATTATGGTCTTACTCAGTGAAAAAGCAGAAGCCATTCGTAAACGTGAAGTACATCGTGCGATGGCAAAATTACCAGATGCGACAGAACGAGAACGTAAGATTATCGGCAACATGTCCCGTATGTTGGTGCGTAAATTGTTGCGTGACCCAATGATTCACTTTGGTGAAGTAGCGGGTAAAGAAAAAGAACGTGATTATTGGAAATTATTCCAAGATATGTTTGCTCTAGAAGTGGAGGACGATGCACTATGAGAGAAATTATTCGTATAGGCACCCGTAGTAGTGCTCTTGCTTTATGGCAAGCTAATTATGTAGCAGATACATTGCGCAAACATTACCCTTCATGCAAGGTGGAACTAGTCCATCACAGCACAAAAGGGGATCGCATTCTAGAAAAACCATTGGCTGAAATTGGTGGGAAAGGTTTATTTACCGAAGAACTAGAAGCCTCTATGCGGGATGGTAGCATTGATTTAGCTGTACATAGTTTGAAAGATATGCCAACGGAGTTACCAGAAGATTTAGTGCTAGGTGCTATCACAGAACGTGAAACACCATGTGATGCTTTGGTGTCGCCGAAATATAAAACCTTAGATCAATTGCCACAAGGTGCTAAGGTGGGGACTAGTAGTTTACGCCGTCAAGCACAATTATTGAACCAACGGCCTGATTTACAGATTTCTGTACTTCGCGGCAATGTGCAAACACGCTTGAATAAATTAGAAACAGAAAACTTTGATGCCATTGTATTAGCAGAGGCTGGTTTAAAACGTTTGGGCTTAGAATCTGTTATTACGCAGACTTTCACCAGTGATGAAATGATTCCTGCTGTAGGTCAAGGGGCATTGGGTATTGAATGCCGCAAGGACGATGCAGAAATGCTAGACATGTTATCTGTATTACACGATGAAAATACTATGTGGGCTACTCGTGGCGAACGCAGTTTCCTTCGTCAGTTAGAGGGTGGTTGCCAAGTGCCGATGGGCGTGCATGGGACGATTTATAAAGGACAATTAACGTTGAAAGCTATCATTGCCTCTTTAGATGGGAAAAATTGTTTTGAAGGTGAATTGTCAGGACCGAAGGAAAAAGCCGACATGTTAGGTCGTAATTTGGCGAAAGCTCTCTATGAAGAAGGAGGCAAAGCTATCATTGACGATTTAGTAGAAAAAGGAGTATTGAAATGACAGGCATTGTATATTTAATTGGTGCCGGACCGGGCGATCATAAATTAATTACTCTGAAAGGCAAAGAATGTATTGAAAAAGCAGATGTTATCGTCTATGACTATTTAGCAGATGCGCATTTCTTGTCCTATGCCAAAGAAGGGACCGAGATTATTTATGCTGGTAAAAAAAGCAACAATCATACGATGCACCAATGGGAGATCAACGAACTTCTCGTAAAATGTGGGTTAGAAGGAAAAGTGGTAGCTCGTCTAAAGGGTGGTGATCCACTAGTCTTTGGTCGTGGTGGTGAAGAAGCGTTGGCTTTGGTAGAAGCAGGTGTGCCATTTGAATTTGTACCAGGTATCACATCTGGCATTTCGGCGCCAGCTTATGCAGGGATTCCTGTAACACAACGGGCAATGGCCACATCCTTTGCCATTGTTACAGGCCACGAAGACCCGACAAAACCAGAATCTGGCATGAATTGGGAAGGCTTAGCAAAATCTGTGGATACCATTTCTTTTGTGATGGGTATCTCTAATTTGCCGAATATTGCTAATCATTTAATTAAATACGGTCGTCCTAAGGAAACTCCAGTGGCAGTTATCCGTTGGGGGACGAAGCCAATTCAAGAAACAGTGGTATCTACATTAGAACATGTAGTAGAAGATGTGGAGAAAGCACAATTGAAAGCACCAGCCATTGTCATCGTTGGGGAAGTAGTATCTTTGCGGGAGCAATTGCGTTGGTTCGATAATAAACCGTTATTTGGTAAAACCATCGTTGTTACACGAGCTCGTAGTAAAGCTAGTGCTTTATCAGAACGTTTACTAGAATTGGGTGCTCATGTGATTGAAGCATCTGCTATTAAAACACAGGCATTACCTAGTACCGAAGAGATGGATGTGGCATACGATAGTTTATCTTCCTATGATGGATTGATTTTCACCTCAGCCGAAGGAGTACGATTCTTCTTTGACGGTTTATTGGACCGTGGCTTGGATAGCCGTGCTTTAGGTTCTATGAAAGTATGCGCTATCGGCAGTGCTACCGCAAAATCCTTATTAGATCGTGGTATTCGTGCCGACATTGTTCCAGCAAATTACCAAGCGGAATCTGTGGTAGAAACAATTACGGCTGAACAAGGTCGTGTATGGCCAAATCGTGAGTTACGCGACTTGCGGTTTCTATTGGTACAACCAAAAGTGGCGCGCGATGTGATTTATAAAGGACTTTCACAGGCGGGATGCGATGTGACAGTATTGCGTCTGTATGAAACGGTACAAGACACATCCCACAAAGAATATTTAGAAGAAGCTTTACGATCAGGCGAAGTAGATTACATTACGTTTACAAGTTCTTCTACGGTGACAAATACGAAGGATATGCTCGGACCTGATGCGGTGAGCTTGTTAGGCAAAACGAAAGTTGTCTGCATTGGACCGATCACAGGTGCTACCTGCGTGGAAGAAGGAATCCAACCAGATTTAATTGGGGAAACTTTCACAATCCCTGCGATGGTGGACTTAATCTTGAACGATTGCAAATAGAAAGAGGCACACTATGGAATTACGAAATCGACCAAGACGATTGCGCATCAACCCAGCTATGCGTGCGTTGGTTCGTGAAACAACATTACAAGTAGATGATTTAATTTATCCAATCTTTATCGTGCCGGGCACAGCGGTGAAAGAAGAAATTTCTTCCTTGCCAGGACAATATCATGTGTCCGTGGACGAAGCTGTAAAATTGGCGAAAGAAGCTTATGAGTTAGGTATCAAGGGAGTCGAAATCTTCGGCATCCCTACGTATAAAGATGAAGATGGTTCTTCCGCATGGGATATGGAACAACCGGTACAACAAGCGATTATGGCTATCCGCAAAGAAGTGCCAGAGTTGATTGTTATCTCCGACGTATGTCTATGCCAATATACATCCACCGGTCATTGCGGTCACGTGGAACATCATGAAGTCATCAACGATGCTACTTTGCCATTATTATGCAATGTAGCGGTGAGCCATGCGAAAGCAGGGGCTCACATGGTGGCCCCATCGGACATGATGGATGGACGTATCGCTGCGATCCGTGAAGCCTTAGATGCAGCGGGATTTAGTAATGTATCCATCATGAGTTATGCAGCGAAATATGCATCCGCTTATTATGGACCATTCCGCGATGCGGTCCATTCCGCACCAGGATTTGGGGACCGTAAAGGATACCAAATGGACGAAGCGAACCGTTTGGAAGCTTTGCGTGAAGTGGAACAAGACATTATCGAAGGAGCGGACATTATTATGATTAAGCCGGCTCTATCTTATTTGGATATCGTTCGTGAAGTGCGAGACAATTTTGATTGCCCATTAGCCGTGTACAATGTCAGTGGTGAGTATGCTATGATTAAAACGGCAGCGGCAGCTGGTCTTGTGGACGAAAAACGCATTACTTTGGAAACCTTGCTATCTATGAAACGAGCAGGGGCAAAGATGATCATTACCTATCATGCCCTTGATGTGGCACGTTGGCTACAAGAAAAATAGTGTGGAAATATAGGAGCCATTATGTTTAGTTTAGAAAAATCAAAACAAGCCTTTGCAGAGGCTCGTGAATATATGCCGGGTGGGGTGAATAGTCCTGTTCGCTCCTACCGTAGTGTAGGGGGCAATCCTCCTTTCATCAGTTCTGCCAGTGGATCTCGCATTTACGATATCGATGGCAATGAGTACATTGACTATGTATTGTCTTGGGGACCTATGATTCTAGGTCATGCGAACCCTGAAATCGTGGCATCCATTTTGGAAGCCATCCCTCGTGGCACTAGCTATGGAGCGCCAACATTGCTTGAAACAGAAGTGGCGAAGAAGATTCAAGCCTTCTATCCGTCCATGGAAATGGTGCGTATGGTGAATTCCGGTACAGAATCTACGATGAGTGCTTTGCGCTTGGCTCGTGGCTATACTGGTCGTGACAAAATTGTGAAATTTATCGGCTGTTACCATGGTCATAGCGATAGTTTGTTGGTGAAAGCAGGTTCTGGACTAGCAACCTTTGGTGTGCCTGATAGTCCGGGTGTGCCAGCAGGTGTGGCGGCAGATACCATTACTTTACCGTACAATGATTCTGATGCGGTCCGTCAATTGTTCGCTACCCATGGTGAAAGTATTGCAGCTATCATCGTAGAACCAGTGGCAGGTAATATGGGTTGCGTGCCTCCTGTGGAAGGATTCTTGGAAACCTTGCGTGAAGTGACGACAGCACACGGCGCAGTTCTCATCTTTGATGAAGTGATGTGCGGATTCCGCTCTAGTTCTGGAGGGGCACAAAAATATTACAATGTGATCCCAGATTTGACATGCTTAGGTAAAATCGTCGGTGGCGGTTTGCCGATGGCTGTGTTTGGTGGCAAGAAAGACATCATGTCTGCTATCGCTCCATCCGGTCCTGTGTACCAAGCTGGTACCTTGAGCGGTAATCCTGTAGCTATGGCAGCAGGCCTTGCGACCTTGTCTATGCTACAAAAACATCCGAATGCATTCCGTCAAGTAGAGGAATCTACGGAATTGCTTTGCCAAGGCTTAGAAGCAGCGGCAAAAGAAGTAGGTGTACCTGTGGTGGTGCAACGAGTAGGCTCTATGTTTACATTGTTCTTCACAAACAAAGCGGTGCATAACTTCGATGATGCTAGTGCTTGTGACATGGAAGCGTTCAAAACATTCTTCCATTATAATTTGGAACGTGGTATCTACTATGCAGCGAGCCAATATGAAAGCAACTTCTTGTCTACCTGCCATAGCGAACAAGACTTGGCGTACACATTGCAAATTGCGAAAGAAGCTTTCCAAGTTATTAAGGGATAAGATACAATTACATAAGTTTTATGTATGAATGCCAATGCCATACACATCGAAACTAATCTATGTTACACTAGATAGTAGAGAGTGTATGGCATTCTTTATAGTCTGTATATGCATGTTAATAGTTTCTATTTTATGTATCGGTACCATGGTAGATAGAGATATTTTAGCCTTATACTATATCTTGGAGAGATAGCAGTAGCTATCGTTCAAAGGTATGCATACTAGATACGATAGAGATGTAACATAGGCATACTAGTTTATATATAGGAGGTGTAATAATGAGTGTGTTACTGTCACCAAAAGAATTACATGAACAATTAGATAAAGTAGTTGTGTTAGATGCTCGTGGATTTGATGCTTATGAAGCGGCTCATATCTCGGGGTCCTTTGCCATTGATATGGATGCACACATGAGTGGCCCTTTAGGTGTACATGGCGGTCGTCATCCCTTACCAGATATGTCCGTGTTAGCCAACCGTTTAAGCGAATGTGGGGTCACTATGGATTCTCATATCGTGGTGTACGATGCGTGGATTTCTTTTGCTGGCCGTTTACGATTCTTGTTATTATACATGGGGTTCACTAATGTGCAAGTCCTAGCTGGTGGCATCGAGTGCTGGTATCGTGAAGGATATCCGTTGACACAAGAACCTACACCTACTGTGGCAAATTCACAACCATTGGAGTATACCTTGCAAGACCGTTTACTCATGCACCGTGATGAAGTGTTACAAGCCAGTGAAGTTGGCAGTTATGTTATCATCGATGCACGAGCACCACAACGCTATGATGGATCTGTGGTGGATACCATGGATGGCATGACAGGTCATATCCCAGGAGCAATCAACCATTTCTACGAATGGGGCTTTACCTCTGATGGCATACGTCCTATTGCAGAGTTAGAAGCAGCTTATGGTGATTTAGCTAAGGTGGAAAAACCTATTGTCACCTATTGTGGGTCTGGGGTAACAGCGGCGAACTTGATGATTGCCCTTGCTGAAATCGGTGTAGAACCAGCCATGTACGTAGGTAGCTCTAGCGATTGGGTGACCTATGAGGATTTTCCGTTGGAAACGGGTGTGAATACATTGTAAATATAAAATAGAGGCCTTGCTGATAAGACCTCTGTTTTGCTATATGGTATTTACTTTTTTAATAGTTTCTTATAAGTGTATCTTCATGAGTATATGGTATTTTAAGATATACCGTATTTTACGGAGGCGGAATTAATGATTAGCTGTTCGAGTACGCCCCAGTGTAACTTTCAAGAATACTCCTGTTAATGCAATAATCGCCCCGGTAGTGATAAACATAGCACCAAAGCCCCATTGGGATGCGATGAAGGAACCGCCTAAGGATCCGATGAAGTACCCCATAAATAAGGTAGATTGGTTATAGGCGAAGACTTGCCCAGCAAATGCTTTTGGTGTAATGCTAGAGATGAAGGTATTAATACCTGGTAATAATCCGCCTAAGCCGATGCCGAGTAGGAAGCGCAAGATACATAAGGTGTATATATCACTGACGAAGGCTTGTGGTATAGTTACGAGCCCCACATAGATGAAACTTGTCCAAAGGATGAACCGTGGTCCTAGCTTGTCGATGTATTTACCGAGCACGGAGCTAGCCACCATTTGTGCAAGGCCTGTTACCGTAAATGCTAATCCCGCTAAGAGGGCAATGTGTTCCGCTCCTTGGCCTAGGATTTGTTGCACGAATACAGATAAGATAGGGGCTGTTGCCATGGTGGTGAAAGCAAAGATGAAGGAACCGATAGAGATGTAGATGAGACCTTTCCAATCGGGAATGGATGCTTTCAAAGTAGCTAAGGATTGAGAGGCCCCTTTTGGTTGCGGCGTAAAGTCTTCTTTCACAAAGAATAAAGTGGATAAGAAGGCGGTCCCTAATAAGGCGGATACGATGAAGAAGGCATAGCGAATGCCAAAGATACCTCCAATGTAACCACCAATCATGGGACCCAAGAGAGAGCCACCGAGGTTGGCGGCGGACAAAAGACCTAGGGCCCAGCCTGTTTGGGTTTGTGGTGTTTGGGTTGCCACGAGCGTGATGGAACCAGAGAAGAATCCAGAAATCATACCGTTTAAGATTCGTATGATAACGATGTGTTCTGGTGCTTGGGCAAATCCAAGGAGTGCATTGGTAACAGTCATGCCAAGACTAGCGCGCAAGAGAATGAGCTTGCGCCCTTTACGGTCTGCTAGCTTACCCCAAAAGGGAGCGAAGAGAGCCACCATGAGGTAGGTCATACCCATGGCTAGGCCAGACCAGTTGGCAAGAGCTCCTTGGTCGTGGACACCTAGGTCCTGTAAATATAAGGGAATGAGAGGGGCTGCTTGACTCAGCCCTATCGATGCCATGAAGGCACCAAATAAACAAACGTATAATGTGCGTTTCCAAAGTTCCATACTAACTCCTATGTGCGTGGTGTAAAACTGTAATCATCCTGTCCTTATGGTAGCACATAAGTGAAATTTGTTACACCCCTAATATACGTATATATACATGTCATCGGTTGTGTTAGCATACTAAATTTTTATGAATATCGTTCTAGCCTGTTACATTTCTTGCACGTACAGAATGCGCTCCTCCTATTGCAAGTACCCTACAGATAGTATATAATTGTATCTGTAATTGACAACGATATATGTTAATACGTTGATAAAGACGGTCATGCAAGGTAGCTCCGAGCGAGTGAGGGATGGTGAAAGCCTCATGGGTGAATGCATGGCAGATCACTTTTGAGTATATGTTGGGGAGCCCGTACTGGGGGTACTCACATCGGTGGACACCGTTATATGTTTGAGCGATGATTCGTTGGGGGTTACTTTCACAAGAATCATCAGTAGGGTGGTACCACGGATTTGCATTCGTCCCTTCGGGGAGCGGGTGCTTTTTTTATTGAGAGGAGAAATACAATGTCTAATGAAGTAGATTATGGTAAGACCTTGCACTTGCCTGAAACAGAATTTCCTATGCGTGGCAATTTGCCAAAACGGGAACCAGAATTTATCAAGTTTTGGGAAGATAATAAAATTTATGAAAAACGCCTAGCTAAAAATAAAGGCAAAAAATCTTTTATCTTACACGATGGCCCTCCGTACGCGAATGGTAAATTGCACATTGGTCATGCCTTGAACAAAACATTAAAAGACATTGTGATGAAATATAAATCGATGCAAGGCCATTACACACCATACATTCCTGGTTGGGATACACATGGTCTTCCTATCGAGCATGCGGTTATTAAAAAAACTGGTTTGAACCGTCATGAAATGAGTCCGTTAGATCTTCGCAACAAATGTCGTGAATACGCACTGAATTGTGTAGAAGAACAAAAGAAAGACTTCATTCGTTTTGGTGTGCTTGGCGAATGGGATCGTCCGTATTTGACATTGCGCCCTGAATTTGAGGTAAAACAAATCGGCGTGTTCGGCGAAATGGCGAAACGTGGTTACATCTACAAAGGTTTGAAAACTGTGTACTGGTGTACGCATTGTGAAACGGCTTTGGCAGAAGCGGAAATCGAATATGCAGAGAAAAAATCCTTCTCTATCTATGTTAAATTTGCTTACGTAAACGGTGCTGAAAGTACTTTACCAGCAGGTTTCGATACAAGTAAATTGTTCTCCGTCATCTGGACAACAACTCCTTGGACAATGCCTGCCAACCAAGCCATTTCTGTGAACCCAGAATTAGATTATTCTTGGGTGAAAATTGGCGATGAAGCATGGTTGTTAGCGAATGGCTTAGTGGAAACAACGACTAAAGAAATGGGCGTAGAATCCTATGAAGTGTTGAACACATTCAAAGGTAGCGAATTAGAATTAGCGAACTTTAAACATCCATTTGCTGATCGTAACGCTCCTATCTTATTGGGTTCTCACGTTACCTTAGAAGCTGGTACAGGTTGCGTACATACAGCGCCTGCTCACGGTGAAGACGACTTTAACGTGGTGAAAGTATATAAAGATGCTGGCAAAATTGATTTTGATATTTTATCCTTAGTCGATGCTACTGGGCGTTACATTGCAAAAGTAGATGATGGTCGCTATGGCGATACAGAGCAACCATTGGCTGGTGTTGAAATCCACGATGCAGAAGTGCCAGTGATTAAAATCCTAGCGCATAATGGTGCGTTAGTACAAAAAGGCAACATTCGTCACCAATATGCCCATTGCTGGCGTTGTAAAAATCCTGTTATCTATCGTGCTACAGAACAATGGTTCTCCTCCGTGGATGGATACCGTCAAGAAGCATTGAAAGCGATTGACGAGCAAGTACAATGGATTCCTAAATGGGGTCATGATCGTATTTATAACATGATCGCAGACCGTGGGGACTGGGTTATCTCTCGTCAACGCGCGTGGGGCGTGCCAATTCCTATTTACTATTGCGATCACTGTGGAGAGCATATTGTCAATGATGATACTATTGCTTCCTTACAAGAATGGTTTGCCAAAGAAGGCTCCAACGCTTGGTGGGCCCATGAAGCGAAAGAATTATTGCCAGAAGGATTTACATGTCCATCTTGCGGACATGATTCTTTCCATAAAGAAACAGACATCATGGACGTATGGTTCGACAGCGGTAGCTCTTGGTCTGGCGTATTGGAACAAAATGAAATGGAAGTACCTTGCGCTATGTACTTAGAAGGTTCTGACCAACATCGTGGTTGGTTCAACTCTTCTTTGTTAACAGGTATTGCCACTCGTGGTCATGCACCATACAATGCGGTATTGACGCACGGTTTCGTAGTGGATGGGGAAGGTCGCAAAATGTCTAAATCTGTAGGTAATACAGTGGCGCCATCCGACATCATCGATGTACACGGTGCGGACGTAATGCGTTTATGGGTATCCTCCGCAGATTACCAAGCAGACGTTCGTTTGTCCAAAGACATCGTAAAACAATTGGCGGAAGTGTATCGTAAAATCCGTAACACATTCCGTTTCTTGTTGGGTAACTTAGATAACTTTAACCCAAATACAGATAAAGTAGCTTACAAAGATTTGACTGAATTGGATCGTTGGGCATTACATCGTTTAGAAGAAGTTCGCCAAAAAGTAACAAATGCTTACGAAAACTACGAATTCCACATTTTATATCACACCATCCATAACTTCTGTACTGTCGATTTATCTTCCTTCTACTTAGACGTGTTGAAAGATACTATGTATGCAGAAAAAGAAAACAACGTAGCTCGTCGTAGTGCACAAACTGCCATCTATGAAATTTTGACAACATTGGTTAAAATGGTGTCTCCAGTTCTTTCTTTCACAGCGGAAGAAGTATGGCAATACATGCCAAAAGAAGAGGGCATGGAAGAAAGTGTGATGTTAGCAGATTGGCCACAAGGTCATGCAGACCATGTGGATCCAGAATTGTCTGCACGTTGGGCGACCATGTTAGATCTTCGTAGCGAAATGACAAAAGCATTAGAAGGGGCTCGTCGTGATAAAGCCATCGGTCACTCCTTAGATGCATCCATCACTGTCTACGCAGATGGCGATGCGTACCAAGCATTGACTGGATTCGGCGGATCCTTGGCTAGCTTGTTAATCGTGTCTGAAGCGTATGTAGTGGAAGGCCGTGATAAAGCACCAGACAATGCTGTGACAGTAGAAGACGGAGTATTATCCATCGTGGTAACTCCATCTGAGTTGGAAAAATGCGAACGCTGCTGGATTCATCGTGATACAGTTGGTCAAGATACAGAACACCCAACATTATGTGCTCGTTGCGCTGACGTAGTCAAAGGATAATCACAATCGTATAAGTTGTCAAAGGTTTCATGTATTATTAGTAAGGCAAGGGATGTAATGTTTCCTTGCCTACTTTATAACAAAGGAGATGCCCCATGAACGTATTGATTGTCATAGACATGCAACATGATTTTATTGATGGAACATTAGGATCACCGCAAGCACAGACTATCGTGCCAGCGGTGCGTGAAAAAATTCGTAATTTTAATGGCCCCATTGTGTTCACTCGTGATACCCATGATGATGGTTATCTTGAAAGCCAAGAGGGCAAACATTTGCCAGTGGAACATTGTGCCCGTGGCACCAAAGGTTGGGAGATTGCTGGTGACTTGTTGAAAGCGGCTCGTGAACGAGGCCAAAGGGTGGATATATTAGATAAACCTAACTTTGGGTCCTTGGATTTGCTAGCGCACCTTAAGACGATGTATGAAGCGGAACCAATTGAAACGATCACGATGGTTGGACTATGCACGGATATTTGCGTCGTATCGAATGCATTAATTTTGAAAGCGGGCCTGCCAGAAGTCCCACTTCATGTGGATCCGAAATGTTGCGCAGGGGTAACACAAGAATCCCATGATGCAGCACTCTTGACGATGAAGATGTGTCAGTGTATTGTGGAATAATATGTACTTTCATATTAAAGACACTTGCGTGTGTTGTGCCGGCTGTGCCATGGATTGTCCCGTGCAGGCCATCACACACAAAGGTGATCGCTATGTCATCCATCAGGACATGTGCATTCACTGTGGCGACTGTTATGCCATATGCCCAGTGGGTGCCGTGCAGATGGTGAAAGAAAAAGACTTGGATACGAACGAATAACATGTTTGTGTACCAAGTCCTTTTTGCTTTTTTTGTCAGTATTGAAATGAAGCGCTAGTAACTAATGAATATATCGTGGAGTACTTCTTACATACATCGTTAAGAGGTTGTGTCACAAATGTTTGACTACTATAGATTTATTATAGACTTTCAGTGAACATATCCTTGACAAATAGAATTAAGAAGATTATAATATTTAATTGCAAAAAAGTAACTATAACATTGAATTGATGAAGGAATATATCCAAGGTTGTGCTGAAATGAGGAAAGCAAGGTTCACAAGAAAAAATTACGAGCCTTGCTTATTTTGTCATTGGTCAGCAGGAAAACTGAGACCTGGAATCGTCTGCAGTCATACCGTTATAGAATATGTAAGCCAATTTTTATGAGGGGTGAAAAGAACATGTTCAAACCTGAGCAGGTGGGTAAGCGTACTCGATATACCTACGCTAAGATTAACGAAGTTCTCGAAATGCCACATTTGTTAGACGTGCAACGCAAGTCTTATGAGTGGTTTTTGGAGAGCGGTTTACAAGATATTTTTAACGATATTTCTCCGATTAAAGACAATTCGGGAAAGCTAGCTCTTTCCTTTGAGGGATTCAGCCTTGGAGAGCCGAAGTACGACATTAACGAATGCAAAAATCGTGATGCTACCTATGCAGCACCATTGCGTGTCAATGTTCGTCTTGTTAACAATGATCCAGAAAATCCAGATATTAAAGAACAAGAAGTATTCATGGGCGACTTCCCATTGATGACAGATACAGGAACTTTTATCATCAATGGTGCAGAACGTGTTATCGTATCCCAATTAGTTCGTTCTCCTGGCGTATACTACGGTGGCAGCATCGATACCATGGGTAACCGTTTGTATGATTCCACAGTGATTCCGAACCGTGGTGCTTGGATTGAGCTAGAGAAAGATGCGAACGATATCGTGTCTGTACGTATCGACCGTAATCGTAAATTACCAGCTACCGTATTAGTACGTGCATTGGGTTGGGAAACTAACGAATCCATCTTGGAATTATTCTGGAACGGACAAGTTGACGAAAATGGTCATCCTGAATACGATGAACGTTTACTTCGTACATTAGAAAAAGACAGCACACAATCCGCTGATGAAGCATTGGTAGAAATCTACAAAAAACTTCGTCCAGGTGAACCACCAACTGTGGAAAGTGCTCGTAACTTATTCGATAATTTATTCTTTGACCCTCGTCGCTATGATTTAGCTCGTGTAGGTCGTTACAAATTAAATAAAAAATTAGGTTGGCGTCAACGCATGTTCGGTCAAACTTTGGCAGAACCAATTGTAGACGAAAATGGCGAAATCATCGTAGAAGCGAATACTTATGTGAACGAAGAAGTTCTAGATGTAGTGGCTAATAGTGGTGTGTACAGTGGCGATGTAGTGCCTGAGTTCTTCGTAGTAAATACAGAAGGCACTGTGGTAAAAGTCATCTGTAACAACAGCAACTTGCCATTCAGCCATCGTACAGTAACTCGCGAAGATATGATTGCTAACGTAAGTTACATGATGAACTTGATCGAAAATATTGGTCAAACTGACGATATCGACCATTTGGGTAACCGTCGTCTTCGTTGCGTAGGCGAATTATTACAAAACCAATTCCGTATCGGTTTAACTCGTATGGAACGTGTGGTCAAAGAACGTATGACAATTCAAGACGTCTCTGTAATTACACCACAAGCCTTGTTGAACATCCGTCCAGTTGTGGCAGCGATTAAAGAATTCTTCGGTTCTTCTCAGTTGTCCCAGTTCATGGACCAAACTAACCCATTGGGCGAATTGACACATAAACGTCGTCTATCCGCTTTAGGACCTGGTGGTTTATCTCGTGAGCGCGCAGGCTTCGAAGTTCGTGACGTGCATCACTCTCACTATGGCCGTATGTGTCCAATCGAAACTCCAGAGGGTCCAAACATTGGTTTGATTAACTCCTTGTCTAACTACGCGAAAGTGAATGAATTTGGTTTCATCGAAGCACCATACCGTAAAATTGAAAAAGTATATGGTACAGGCGAAGATGCTAACAAAGTATTGAAAGTTCGTGTTACAGACCAAGTTGTGTATATGACAGCTGATGAAGAAGAAGGTATGACAATTGCCCAAGCGAACTCTCGCATTGATGAAGAAGGATACTTCGTATCTGAACACATCGCATGTCGTCGTGGTCATGATGTATTAGAAGTGTCTCCAGATAAAGTAGACTACATGGACGTAAGTCCAAAAGAAGTGGTATCCATCGGTACTGCTATGATTCCATTCTTAGAAAATGACGATGCGAACCGTGCCTTGATGGGTGCGAACATGCAGCGTCAAGCGGTGCCTCTTCTTCGTGCACAAGCACCTTTAGTAGGTACAGGTATGGAATACAAAGCGGC
The DNA here is from genome assembly GCA_963518085.1 of uncultured Veillonella sp. Lineage (GTDB taxonomy): Bacteria > Bacillota > Negativicutes > Veillonellales > Veillonellaceae > F0422. The sequence goes on from CAUQIB010000006.1 coordinate 55,773, forward strand.
TACAGACTCCGGCGTTTGCGTATTAGCAAAAGAAGCGGGTATTGTGACACGTTGTTGGGGCCATGAAATCCATGTACAACGTGAAAATGGTCGTGTAGACGTATATAAATTGAATAAATTTATGCGTTCTAATCAATCTACATGTTTTAACCAAAAACCAATCGTATACCGTGGCCAATCCGTTGTGAAAGGTCAAGTATTGGCAGATGGTCCAGCTACAGATGGTGGCGAATTAGCATTAGGTTTCAACGTGCTGGTAGCGTTCATGCCTTGGGAAGGTTATAACTACGAGGATGCGATTTTATTAAGTGAAGAACTTTGTAAAGAAGATATCTACACATCCATCCACATCGAAGAGTACGAATGTGATGCTCGTGACACTAAATTAGGTGCCGAAGAAATCACTCGTGAATTGCCAAATACTGGTGATGATAACCTTAAAAACCTGGATGAAAACGGTATCATCTGCATCGGTGCAGAAGTTAAACCTGGGGATATCCTAGTTGGTAAAGTCACTCCTAAAGGGGAAACTGAATTAACTCCAGAAGAACGCTTATTACGTGCGATTTTCGGCGATAAAGAGCGTGAAGTTCGTGATACTTCCTTGCGTGTACCACATGGTGAAGCAGGTAAAATCGTGGACGTTAAAATCTTCACTCGTGAAAACGGTGACGAATTACAACCAGGTGTTAATAAAGTAGTTCGTGTATATATTGCACAAAAACGTAAAATCCATGAAGGCGATAAAATGGCGGGCCGTCATGGTAACAAAGGTGTCGTTTCTCGCGTTATGCGCCAAGAAGATATGCCATTCTTACCAGATGGTACACCAGTACAAATCGTATTGAACCCATTAGGCGTACCGTCTCGTATGAATATCGGACAGGTGTTAGAAACACATTTAGGTTGGGCAGTACAAGGTTTGGGTATGCAAATTAAAGCAACAGACCTAAAAATTAAAGAAGTACTAAACGAAGCTAAATTGAATGGTACATATTGGGATGGTATCGACGGTATCAAAGATATCTACGCAGAAATTGAAAGTCTAGAACAAGCCATTGCAGATCCGACGATTGCAAATTATTTGGAAACAGATAAACAAATCGACAGCCAAAAAGTAGTGGCGTTAGATAAAATTTTACATCGTGCACAAGATAAATTTGAAGAATTGGGCGGACAAACTCGCTATAACTTCTTATTGGCAGAAGAAAAACGTATCTACGAATTAGGTATCGAAACATTTGACGATGTAGAAGTAGAACGTCCAGAAATGGAACCAGCCTTAGAAGAAGAATTGCGTGCACTTCGTCGTGTGGTTACTGTGATTGACACAATTCACCATGTACGAGAAAAACGCAGTCACTTACGTGCTGAGTTGGAAAAATATGGTTACGACTATGATACATATGGCATGCCAAAACCTGATATAGCAGGTATCCATATTGCAACACCAGTATTTGACGGCGCTCATGAAAGTGACGTATTCGATACACTTCGCATTGCTGGTCGTGATGATGATGGCAAAACTGTATTGTACGATGGCCGTACAGGCGAAAGAATGGATAACAAAGTCACCGTTGGTTACGTATACATGTTGAAACTTCACCATCTAGTAGATGATAAAATCCATGCTCGTTCTACAGGTCCGTACTCCCTTGTTACACAACAACCATTGGGTGGTAAAGCTCAATTCGGTGGACAACGTTTCGGTGAGATGGAAGTGTGGGCTCTTGAAGCGTATGGCGCAGCCTATACACTACAAGAGTTATTAACTGTAAAATCTGACGATGTTGTGGGCCGTGTAAAAGCGTACGAAAAAATCGTAAAAGGTGAAAATATTCCTGAGCCAGGCGTACCTGAATCTTTCAAAGTATTATTAAAAGAATTACAAAGTATCGGTCTTGACGTGAAAATCTTAAACGAAGATCAAGAAGAAGTTCTCATCAAAGAATTAGATGAAGATGATGTACCACGTCATGATGATATCCGCGAAGTGATGGAAGAAGGCACTACAGAAGCAACTACAGAAGGAGAAGCTTCCACAGTAGAAGGCACACCTGACGGATATATTGTAGAAGAAGAGCCTGTCACAGCAGGTGAAGAAGACGATATTATCAGCCAAATTAGCGGCTATGTAGAATCTTCTGATAATGAGTAATACCACTATCTCGTAAAGGAGGGAGCATACAGTGCTAGACGTAAATGAATTTGATTCCATGCGAATCGGTTTAGCTTCGCCACAACAAATTTTGGAGTGGTCTCATGGAGAAGTTAAAAAACCTGAAACAATTAACTACCGCACCTTAAAACCAGAACGAGATGGTTTATTCTGTGAGCGCATTTTTGGACCAACAAAGGACTGGGAATGTCATTGTGGAAAGTATAAACGCATCCGTTATAAAGGTGTTGTCTGTGATAAATGTGGTGTAGAAGTGACTCGTGCTAAAGTACGTCGTGAACGTATGGGCCATATCGAATTGGCTACACCAGTGTCTCATATTTGGTATTTCAAGGGGATCCCATCTCGCATGGGATTGATCCTTGACATATCCCCTCGTTCCTTGGAACGAGTGTTGTACTTTGCTGCGTATATCGTGGTGGATCCAGGCCAATCTCCATTGTCTAAACAACAATTGTTATTTGAAACTGAATTCCGTGAATACGAAGCTATGTTCAATGACGCTGACTACAAAATAGCTGGTAAAAGTGTCATCATTGAAACTATTGCACAACGTCGTGAACGTTTGCAATTAATTAACTCTGCTAAACATAAAGAAGCTGTGAATGCAGAACTTGCAGCAAATGCTGAAATTCCAGAAGAAGAAAAAGAATACGAAGTATTAACTCGTGAAGAAAAATTAGAACTTGGTGCCTTAGAAGAAAACACATTCGTATGTATCGATATGGGTGCAGAAGCGATTAAAGAATTGCTTTGCGAATTAGACTTAGAAGCATTGAACGATGAATTGCGCGGTGAGCTAGAAACTGCAACAGGTCAACGTAAAGTTCGCGCTGTTCGCCGTTTAGAAGTGGTGGAAGCATTCCGCCAATCTGGGAACCGTCCAGAATGGATGATTATGGATGTAGTGCCAGTTATCCCACCTGAATTGCGTCCAATGGTACAATTAGATGGTGGCCGTTTTGCTACTTCTGACTTAAATGATTTATACCGCCGTGTTATCAATCGTAATAACCGTTTGAAACGTTTATTGGATTTAGGTGCTCCTGATATTATCGTGCGCAATGAAAAACGTATGTTACAAGAAGCTGTAGATGCATTGATCGACAATGGTCGTCGTGGCCGTCCTGTTACAGGTCCCGGTAACCGTCCGTTGAAATCTTTGTCCGATATGTTAAAAGGTAAACAAGGCCGTTTCCGCCAAAACCTGTTGGGTAAACGTGTTGACTACTCTGGTCGTTCCGTTATTGTAGTTGGTCCAGAATTGAAAATGCATCAATGTGGTCTTCCAAAAGAGATGGCATTGGAATTGTTCAAACCATTCGTGATGAAACGCTTGGTAGAACGTGGACAAGCGAGCAATATTAAAGCTGCTAAACGTCAAGTAGAACGTATTGGTCCTGGTGTTTGGGAAGCTTTGGAAGAAGTTATCAAAGAACATCCAGTATTACTAAACCGTGCCCCTACGTTGCACAGATTAGGTATCCAAGCCTTCGAACCAATCCTTTGGGAAGGCCGTGCTATCAAATTGCATCCATTAGTATGTACAGCCTTCAACGCCGACTTTGACGGTGACCAAATGGCGTGTCACTTACCATTGTCCGTAGAAGCACAATCTGAAGCGCGTACCTTGATGCTTTCATCCCATAACATCTTATCTACGAAAGATGGTAAACCAGTAGCGGTTCCATCTCAGGATATGATCTTGGGTACATACTACTTAACGGTAGTTCGTAAAGACACAGAAGATAAAGCAAAACGCTTCGCTAATTATGATGAAGTGATGTTAGCATACGATTCTGGCGTAATCGGCTTGCAAGACGTTATCTATATTCGTATCGAAGGGTATGGTCTAGTTAAAACAACAGCAGGTCGTTTGATTTTCAACGAAGCTTTATATCCAGAAATCCGTCAATTTGTGAAAGAAGAAGACGGCACATGGTCCTTGGGTAAAGTTATGGATAAGAAAATGGTTGGTAAATTAGTGGACCAATGTTTCCAAGCATTCGGTAATGAAAAAACTGCAGAATTACTTGACCGTATTAAATCCTTGGGTTACTCCTTCGCTCGTCGTGCTGGTATGACGATTGCTATTGCGGATATCAAAGTACCAGAAGTAAAAGCTGGTATCGTAGAAGAAGCAGATACAGAAGTTAATAAAGTATCCCGTTTATATCGTCGTGGTTTAATTACAGAAGAAGAACGTTACCGCAAAACGATTGAGCTTTGGAATGAAGCCATCGACAATGTAACAGAAGCCATGATGGATAACATGGCGGCTGACCAAGACGGTTTCAACCCAGTATACATGATGGCCATCTCCGGTGCCCGTGGTAACAAACAACAGATCCGTCAGTTGGCGGGTATGCGTGGTTTGATGGCGGACCCATCTGGTCGTATCATCGACTTGCCAATTAAAGCAAACTTTAAAGAAGGTTTGACTGTATTGGATTACTTTACGTCCTCTCATGGTGCTCGTAAAGGTTTGGCCGATACAGCCCTTCGTACAGCTGACTCTGGTTACTTAACACGCCGTCTTGTTGACGTATCTCAAGATGTAATTGTTCGTGAAGAAGACTGCGATGTAGTAGGCATTGACCTAGCTCGTGAAAGAGCTCGGTTAGCGCGCAATACAAAAGATGCCTTAACATACTTAAAAGATGATTTAATCGGTCGTGTGTTGGATCGCGATGTAGTGGATCCTATGACTGGTGAAGTGATTGCTGACGCTGAAAGCATCGTAACAGAAGCAACTATTGAAGCATTAGCAGAATCTCAAGTAAAATCCATTGCATTACGTGGAGCACAATTGGGTAGCGACAGCGATATCAACCATACTAACATCGTTCAAACCATTGCGTTAGGTGAAGTGGATGACACTATTCGTACCACATTACGCAATACCATGATTGAAAATATGTTGGGTAAAGATACTGTATATCCTGTTATCGATAGCGAAGGTGTAGAAATCTTCCCTGCTCATACAGCGTTAACAGAAGAAGGCATCGAAGCTATCTTGAACTCTGATGTAAAAGAAGTTCAAGTACGTAACAATGAAATTCATGGCATTGAAGTAGAAGCTATCTTAGAAGGTACTGGCGTTATCGAACCATTGAAAGATCGTATCGTAGGTCGTACAGCAGCAGAAGAATTGATCAATAAAGAAACAGGTGAAGTGATTGTTCCATTGAATGGTGAAATCACTGACGAATTAGCTGATGAAGTAGTAAAACACTATGACACAGTGAAAATCCGTTCTGTATTAACTTGTCGTTCTCCATATGGCGTATGTATGAAATGTTATGGTCGTGACTTAGGTACTGGCGGGCAAGTACAAGTGGGTGAAGCAGTAGGTATTATTGCGGCACAATCTATCGGTGAACCAGGTACACAGTTAACAATGCGTACGTTCCATACAGGCGGTGTTGCTGGTGACGATATCACGCAAGGTTTGCCTCGTGTCGAAGAATTGTTTGAAGCACGTCGTCCAAAACGTAATGCTATTATTGCAGAAGTAGAAGGTACCGTACGTGTCGTACCTAACGACAATAAAAAAGGTACCAATACTATTTTTATTACAACAGCTGAGGGTGAAGAGTTTGATTACTTAATCCCTTACGGATCTCGTATCATTGTGAAAGATGGCGATGTAGTATCCTTAGGTGCCCGTTTAACAGAAGGTTCCATTAACCCTCATGACATCATGCGTGTAATGGGTACAGAAGCAACGCAACGTTACCTAGTATATGAAGTACAAAAAGTATACAAATCTCAAGGTGTAGAAATTAACGATAAACATATTGAGGTTATCGTTCGTCAAATGTTACATAAAGTAAAAATTGAAGATGCTGGCGATGCAGATGTATTACCAGGAGATTCTATCGATGTAAATACATTTGAAGATGAAAACCGTCGTTTACGCTTAAATGGTAAAAAAGAAGCCACAGGTGTTCGTACACTGTTGGGTATTACCAAAGCAGCCTTGGCAACAGACAGCTTCTTGTCAGCAGCTTCCTTCCAAGAAACAACTCGTGTTCTTACAGAAGCGGCGATCAAAGGTAAAATCGATCCATTACTTGGCTTAAAAGAAAATGTTATCATTGGTAAATTGATACCAGCTGGTACGGGTATGAGCCGTTATCGTAAGATTAAAGTAGTGAAACATACACCTGAACTAGAAGATCTAGTAGTAGATACAGAAGTTGTCAATGCAGATGTAGTCAATGAAACTACAGATGTAGAAACAGTAGAATAATATAAGGACACTAAAACGAGCCTAAAAGCTAGTCGAGATTGTCTAAAGAAATAACGGGTAACAACCTATAAGGAAGTTATCCGTTATTTTTATAAGGAAATATAGAAAAATACTATATCAATTTTGCATAGATAAAATACTAAAATAAAAAAGCAGCGTATATACATACAAATAAAATATAAAATCTGCATAAAACTAACGCAAAATATACAGAAAATAATATTTTTGAACCGCGCGGATACATGTACATATAAAATGCTTTATTGTAGCGATTTATGAGGGGTAAAATCGTTTGACATGGCATATAAAGAATGGTAAACTAATAAAGTGCTTAAGGGGCAGTGCGCCCTAAAGTAAGTAACGAATGAGAAGGAGACGCATATGACAATCGATATGCTTTCAAATGCAAATCTCACAATAGGAGCGAAGCAAACGCGTAAAGCGGTGGGTCGTGATGAAGTAGAGTGTGTATTTGTAGGTCTTGATAGCGATGACCGACTTATCTTGCCGATTCTGGAAATTTGTTTAGAGCATAGTGTGCCAGTCAATCGTAATCACACGATGGAAGAATTGGGACAAGCTGCTCACATTAAAGTGGGAGCTGCCGCAATCGGCGTGCTTCGCTAGTTTTGGTAATATCCGAACGATATATAATCGAGCGGATCAATTATAAATCTAATTGTTTGGAAAGGAGGTGCCCACATGCCAACTATTAACCAGTTAGTACGTAAAGGCCGTAAATCTTTAGTGCGTAAATCTGACTCTCCAGCTTTGAAAGAGTGTCCACAAAAACGTGGTGTTTGTACTCGTGTATACACAGCTACGCCTAAAAAACCGAACTCCGCGCTTCGTAAAGTTGCCCGTGTTCGTTTGACAAACGGTATTGAAGTAACTGCATACATCCCAGGCATTGGTCACAATTTACAAGAGCACAGCGTTGTACTTATCAGAGGCGGTCGTGTTAAAGACCTTCCTGGTGTGCGTTATCACATCGTTCGTGGTGCATTGGATACAGCTGGCGTACAAAACCGTATGCAAAGCCGCTCCAAATATGGCGCGAAACGTGCTAAAAAATAATTTAGCATAAGATTAGAGAACACACATCGTTAAAGGAGGAATTGACATGCCAAGAAAAGGCCCTGTTGTGAAACGCGATGTACTACCAGATCCGGTGTACAATAGCAAATTAGTAACACGTTTCATTAACAAAGTAATGTACGATGGCAAAAAAGGCATTGCTGAATCCATCGTATATGATGCATTTGAAATTATTCGTTCCAAAATGGGTCAAGACCCTATGGAAGTTTTTGATCAGGCTTTAAAAAATGTAATGCCTGTATTAGAAGTGCGTGCTCGCCGTATCGGTGGTGCTAACTACCAAGTACCGGTTGAAGTTCGTGCTGATCGCCGTTTATCTCTAGGTATTCGCTGGATGGTAAACTATGCTCGTCTTCGTGGTGAACGCACTATGAAAGAACGTTTAGCAGGCGAATTAATGGATGCGTTCAATAATACTGGCGCAGCTATTAAGAAAAAAGAAGATACTCATAAAATGGCAGAAGCTAACAAAGCATTTGCTCATTACAAATGGTAATTAGTTAAGGAGATATACAAGTGGCAAGAGAAGTTTCTTTAGAGAAAACTCGTAATATCGGTATCATGGCTCACATCGATGCTGGTAAAACAACCACAACGGAACGTATCCTTTACTATACTGGTCGAGTTCACAAAATCGGTGAAGTACATGAAGGTGCTGCTACGATGGACTGGATGGAGCAGGAGCAAGAACGTGGTATCACTATCACGTCCGCTGCGACTACTACTCAATGGAAAGGTCATCGCATCAACATTATCGATACTCCTGGTCACGTAGACTTTACAGTAGAAGTAGAACGTTCCCTTCGTGTACTAGACGGATCCGTAGCTGTATTCAGTGCGAAAGGTGGCGTAGAGCCTCAATCTGAAACAGTATGGCGTCAAGCGGATAAATACGGTGTACCTCGTATCGCTTATGTAAATAAAATGGATACAGTAGGTGCTGACTTCTTCCGCGTAGTAGATATGATGAAATCTCGTTTAGGCGCAAATAGCGTAGCTATCCAAGTGCCTATCGGTTCTGAAGACACTTTCAAAGGTATCATTGATTTGGTAACTATGAAAGCTGAAATCTACATCAGTGATGACGGAAAAGAATACGAAATCACTGAAATTCCTGAAGAATATGCTGATGTGGCAGCAGAACGTCGCGAAATGTTAGTTGACGCAGTTGCTGAAACTGATGATGAATTGATGGAAAAATACTTGGAAGGCGAAGAAATTTCTGAAGAACAAATTAAAGCAGCTCTTCGTAAAGCTGTGTGTGAAAACACATTGTTCCCAGTTCTTTGCGGTTCTTCCTACAAAAACAAAGGCGTACAAATGTTGCTAGATGCTGTAGTTGACTACATGCCAGCTCCAACAGATGTACCAGCAATCAAAGGTATCGATCCTAACACTGGTGAAGAGACAACTCGTCCTTCCACTGATGACGGTCCTTTCGCTGCGTTAGCCTTCAAAATCATGGCTGATCCTTATGTTGGTAAATTAGCGTTCTTCCGCGTGTACTCCGGTACATTAGAGTCTGGTTCTTATGTATTCAACTCTACTAAAGGTAAAAAAGAACGTATCGGCCGTATCTTGCAAATGCATGCTAACAGCCGTCAAGAAATCGAACGCGTGTACGCTGGTGACATCGCTGCTGCAGTAGGCCTTAAAGATACTACTACTGGTGATACACTTTGTGATGACAAAGCGCAAGTTATTCTTGAATCCATGGAATTCCCAGAACCAGTTATCTCTGTTGCTGTGGAACCAAAAACTAAAGCGGACCAAGAAAAAATGGGTATGGCTTTAGCTCGTTTGGCTGAAGAAGATCCAACTTTCAAAGTTCGTACTGATGAAGAAACTGGCCAAACAATCATTTCCGGTATGGGTGAGCTTCACCTTGACATCATCGTTGACCGTATGAACCGTGAGTTCAAGGTTGAATGTAATGTAGGTAAACCTCAAGTAGCATACCGTGAAACAATTCGTAAAGCAGTTAAATCTGAAGGTAAATTCGTTCGCCAATCTGGTGGTAAAGGTCAATATGGCCATTGCTGGTTGGAAATTATTCCTCAAGAACCAGGTGCTGGTTTCGAATTTGAAAATAAAGTTGTCGGTGGTTCTATTCCTCGTGAATACATTGGACCAGTTGAGAACGGTGTTAAAGAGGCTATGGAATCCGGTGTTATTGCTGGTTATCCAATGGTTGACATCAAAGTTATCGTATTTGACGGTTCCTACCATGATGTTGACTCCTCTGAAATGGCCTTCAAAATTGCAGGTTCAATGGGCTTCAAAGAGGGTGCTCGTAAAGCTGACCCAGCACTACTTGAACCATACATGGCTGTTGAAGTTGAAGTTCCAGAAGAATACATGGGCGACGTAATCGGTGACTTAAACTCCCGTCGTGGCCGTATGGATGGAATGGAAGCTCGCAACGGTTCCCAACATATCAAAGCATATGTTCCATTGAGCGAAATGTTTGGATATGCTACTGACCTACGTTCTAAAACTCAAGGTCGCGGTAACTACTCCATGACATTTGATCATTACGAAGAAGTGCCTAAGAAAATTGCTGAAGAAATTCAAGCTAAGAAAAATGGCTAATCAAAAGTGCATCCAGTGGGGCTTCTAGCCCCACAGGATTACTATATATAAAGTTTTAATTATCCGGGAGGACAATTCAAAATGGCAAAAGCAAAATTTGAACGTAATAAACCACACGTTAACATTGGTACTATCGGTCACGTTGACCATGGTAAAACTACTTTAACAGCAGCAATCACTAAAGTTCTTGCTGAAAAAGGTCAAGCTGACTTCCAAGACTACAGCATGATCGACAAAGCTCCAGAAGAACGTGAACGCGGTATCACAATCAACACTGCACACGTAGAGTATGAAACAGATACTCGTCACTATGCACACGTTGACTGCCCAGGCCATGCTGACTATGTTAAAAACATGATCACTGGTGCTGCTCAAATGGACGGCGCTATCCTAGTTGTATCCGCAGCTGACGGCCCTATGCCACAAACTCGTGAGCACATCTTGCTAGCTCGCCAAGTTGGTGTACCAGCTATCGTTGTATTCATGAACAAAAAAGACATGGTTGACGATGAAGAATTATTAGAATTAGTAGAAATGGAAATCCGTGAATTGCTTTCCAGCTACGAATTCCCTGGCGATGACATCCCAGTTGTGGCAGGTTCTGCATTGAAAGCATTAGAAGGCGACGCTACTTACGTTGAAGCAATCAACGAATTGATGGCTAAAGTTGACGAATACATCCCAACTCCAGAACGTGATACAGACAAAACATTCTTGATGCCTGTCGAAGACGTGTTCACAATCACTGGTCGTGGTACAGTAGCAACTGGCCGTGTAGAACGTGGTCAAATCAACGTTGGTGACGTAGTAGAAATCGTTGGTCTTCAAGAAGAACCATCCAGCACTACAGTAACTGGTCTTGAAATGTTCCGTAAAATTTTGGAATCTGCAGTAGCAGGTGACAACGTAGGGGCACTTCTTCGCGGTATCGACCGTAAAGACATCGAACGTGGTCAAGTATTGGCTAAACCAGGTTCCATCAAACCTCACACTAAATTCAAAGCAGAAGTATACGTGTTGACAAAAGAAGAAGGTGGCCGTCATACTCCATTCTTCTCCAACTACCGTCCACAATTCTACTTCCGTACAACTGACGTAACTGGCGTTATCAACTTACCAGAAGGTACAGAAATGTGTATGCCTGGTGATAACATCACTATGAACATCGAGCTTATCACTCCAATCGCTATTGAAGAAGGTTTACGTTTCGCGATCCGCGAAGGTGGCCATACAGTAGGCGCTGGTGTTGTTACAGCTATCGAAGCATAATCTGACTGAAAGATTATCTATATAAACCGTGCAATCGAGGAGCGGCAAACTTGCCGCTCTTAGGTTGTGTATAAACTATGATATAGAAGGTTGCCCTCGCGAGGGAGAATTTCTATGGAGCAGTTCATTCTGGAAATGGACGAAGGGAGATATATAACAATGGCAAAACAACAAAAAATCCGTATTCGCTTGAAAGCATATGATCACAAAGCATTAGATCAAAGTGCTCAACGTATTGTAGACGTTGCAAAACGCAATGGCGCGTTGGTTTCTGGACCAATTCCATTGCCTACAGAAAAAAATATTTTCACGATTCTTCGTTCTCCACATGTTAACAAAGATTCTCGTGAACAATTCGAAATGCGTACACATAAACGCTTAGTAGAAATTATTGAACCAAATTCGAAAACAGTAGATGCAATCACTCGCCTTGATTTGCCAGCTGGTGTATCTATTGAAATAAAATTATAAGAAATAAGGAGGTGCGATTATGTCTAAAGCTATTTTGGGTAAAAAGTTAGGAATGACTCAAGTCTTCACAACTGAAGGCAAACTAGTTCCTGTCACTGTAGTGGAAACTACACCTAGCGTAGTAGTGCAAGTAAAAACTGTTGAATCCGACGGTTACAATGCAGTACAGCTTGGTTACGGTTCCATTAAAGAAAAACATTTAACTAAACCTGTAAAAGGCCAGTTCGATAAAGCCGGCGTAGCGCCAGTTAAATATCTTCGTGAACTTCGCCTTGCTGAAGCAACTGATTACACAGTGGGCCAAACTCTGGCAGCTGATATCTTCGCAGAAGGTGAGCTAGTAGATGTTGTGGGTACAGGTAAAGGTAAAGGTTTCGCTGGTACAATTAAGCGTCATAACTTTAGCCGTGGTCCTGAAACTCATGGTTCCAAATCTCATCGTGAACCAGGTTCCATCGGTCCAATGATCTCCGGTGGCGGCGGTAAAGTATTTAAAGGTAAAAAACTTCCTGGACAAATGGGTGGTGGCAGAGTTACTGTACAACGTCTATCTGTTGTAAAAGTTGATGCTGAACGTAACCTTTTATTAATCAAAGGTGGCATCCCTGGTGCTAAAGGTAGCCTAGTGATGGTTCGCAACACAGTAAAACCTGTTAAATAACTAATTGTCGAAAGGAGGATACATAATGCCAACAGTAACTAAATACAACATGTCCGGCGCTAAAGTCGGCGAAATCCAGTTGAATGATGCAGTATTCGGTGTTGAAGTAAACGCTGCTGTTATGCATCAAGCCGTAGTTCGTCAATTGTCTAACGAACGACTTGGTACACATGCAACTAAAACTCGAGGAGAAGTACGCGGTGGCGGTAAAAAACCTTGGAGACAAAAAGGTACAGGCCGTGCTCGTGCTGGTTCTAGCCGTTCCCCAATTTGGGTAGGTGGTGGTATCACTTTTGGTCCACAACCTCGTAGCTACTACAAAGCTATGCCTCGTAAAGCTAGACGCTTAGCAGTTAAATCTGCATTATCTGATAAAGTAAATCACAGCGAATTGTTCGTAATCGACGAATTGAAATTAGCCGCACCAAAAACTAAAGATGTATTAAACATTCTTAATAACTTCAAAGTTGGTGACGCAAAAGTTCTTTTCATCACTGATGGTGATGTAAATGTGGAATTATCCGCTCGTAACATCCAAGGTGTGAAAGCACTTCCATACACAAATATCAATATCTTCGATTTATTGCACCACGACAAACTCTTCATCGCTGAAGGTGCTATTGCAAAAATTGAGGAGGTGCTTGGATAATGAACAAATTTGATGTATTAATTCGTCCAATCATTACAGAAAAAACAACTTTGTTAATGCAAGAAAACAAATATACTTTCCAAGTTCCTTTGACTGCGAACAAAGTAGAAATCCGTAAAGCTGTTGAATCTATCTTCAACGTAAAAGTAGAAAAAGTAGCCACAATCCGTGTGTTAGGAAAAACTAAACGCATGGGTCGCACAATGGGTAAACGTAGCGATTACAAAAAAGCTATCGTAACTCTAAAAGCTGGCGAATCTATTGAATTATTTGAAGGTGTATAAGAGTCTAGTAAGGAGGCCCAATAATGGCAATTAAATCATTTAAACCGTACTCCGCTGGTCGTCGGTTTATGACAGTGTCTGCCTTTACTGAAATTACAGCAAGCAAACCTGAAAAATCCTTGCTCGCAAAAGTAACTTCTAAAGGTGGTCGTAATAACACTGGTAAAATGACAGTACGTCATCAAGGTGGCGGTCATAAACGTCAATACCGTATTATTGACTTCAAACGTACTAAAGATAATATCCCAGCTCGCGTAGCTACAATCGAATACGATCCTAACCGTAGTGCTCGTATCGCATTGTTGAACTATGCAGATGGTGAAAAACGTTATATCATTGCTCCACATGGTCTTAAAGTGGGTGATGTAGTTTACTCCGGTCCTGAATCCGATATTAAACCAGGTAACGCGTTACCATTGGCTAATATCCCATTGGGTACTCAAGTACACAACATCGAAATGAAAATCGGTAAAGGCGGACAAATCGTTCGTTCTGCTGGTACTTCCGCTCAATTAATGGCGAAAGAAGGCAACTATGCATTACTTCGTTTACCATCCGGTGAACTTCGTCGTGTACGCGTAGAATGCCGTGCTACAGTAGGTGTTGTATCTAACATTGACCATGAAAATATCACTATTGGTAAAGCTGGCCGTCAACGTTGGAAAGGCATTCGTCCTGGCAACCGCGGTGTTACAATGAACCCTTGTGACCATCCACATGGTGGTGGTGAAGGTAAATCTCCAGTTGGTCGTAAACATCCTGTTACACCTTGGGGTAAACCAGCTCATGGCGTTAAAACTCGCGACAAGAAAAAAGCTTCTAGCAAGTTAATCGTTAAACGTCGTACAAAATAGGATATAGGAAGGAGATATAACAGTGTCCAGATCAATTAAAAAAGGCCCTTTTGTTGCAGAATCTCTTCTGAAAAAAATTGATGCCTTAAATGAAACTAATGATAAAAAAGTAGTAAAAACCTGGTCCCGTGCATCTACTATTTTCCCACAATTTGTAGGCCATACGATTGCTGTGCATGATGGTCGCAAACATGTACCTGTATTCATTACAGAAGATATGGTAGGTCATAAATTAGGTGAATTCGCTCCTACACGTACTTATAAAGGTCATGGTAAGGACGAAAAAACTACAGGCAGAAAATAGGAGGATTTAACATGGAAGCAAAAGCAATCGCTAGACATATTCGTATTGCGCCTCGTAAAATCCGCATCGTTGCAGATTTAGTGCGCGGTAAAAACATCGGCGAAGCATTTGCCATCTTGAAGTTTACTCCGAAAGTTGGCGCCGATGTAGTAACTAAAGTTTTGACATCTGCTATCGCAAATGCAGAACACAATTTTGACATGAATGTAGAAAATCTTTATGTGTCTGAGATCTTCGTTGATCAAGGTCCAACAATGAAACGCATTCATCCTCGTTCCCGTGGACAGGCTTTCAAAATTTTGAAACGTTCTAGCCACGTAACAGTAGTTGTTAAAGAAAGAGCTTAATCGAAGGAGGGAAACAGAGTGGGTCAAAAAGTAAATCCACATGGCTTGCGTGTTGGTATCGTAAAAGATTGGGACGCAAAATGGTATGCTGATAAAGATTTCGCATCTAACCTTCATGAAGACGTTAAAATTCGTACCTTCTTGAAGAAAACACTTTTCATTGCTGGTATTTCCCGCATTGAAATTGAGCGTACAAATAAACGTATTAAAGTAACTATCCACACTGCTAAACCAGGTATGGTTATCGGTAAAGGTGGACAAGGTATCGAAGATATCCGTAAAGAATTGAAACGCTTTACAGATAAACAAATCGATGTAAACATTGCTGAAATTAAACAAGTAGATATGGAAGCTCAACTTGTTGCTGAAAGCATTGCTGGCCAATTGGAACGCCGTGTAAGCTTCCGTCGTGCAATGAAACAAGCAGTAGGTCGCACTATGCGTTTAGGCGCTAATGGTATCAAAGTTATGGTATCTGGTCGTCTAGGTGGGGCAGAGATCGCTCGTAGCGAATCTTACCGTGAAGGTTCCATTCCACTTCACACACTTCGTGCTAATATCGACTATGCAACAGCAGAAGCGCATACAACATATGGTTGCATCGGTATTAAAGTATGGATCTACAAAGGTGAAGTTTTGCCAGAAGCTAAACAAACATCTAAAAAGGAAGAAGGTGACAACTAATGCTAATTCCAAAGCGCGTAAAACATCGTAAACAATTCCGCGGTCGTATGAAAGGCCGTGCAATGCGTGGTAACAAAGTTGCTCATGGTGATTTCGGTTTAGTAGCATTAGAGCCATCTTGGATCACAAACCGTCAAATCGAAGCAGCCCGTATAGCTATGACACGTTACATTAAACGTGGTGGTAAAGTTTGGATTAAAATTTTCCCTGATAAACCAATCACTGCAAAACCAGCAGGCGTTCGTATGGGTTCCGGTAAAGGTTCTCCAGAAAAATGGGTAGCAGTAGTTCGCCCAGGACGTGTAATGTTTGAAATGAACGGCGTACCAGAAGTAGTGGCTCGTGAAGCTATGCGTCTTGCAAGCCATAAACTTCCAATCAAAACGAAGTTCGTTGTTAAGGGTAAAGAATTGGGTGGTGACGTAAATGAAGGTTAATGACATTCGCAATTTGAGCGCTGCCGAGTTGAACACTAAAGTTTCCGAATTGAAAGAAGAGTTGTTTAACCTACGTTTTCAACTCGCTACTGGTCAATTAGAAAATCCAATGCGTATCCGTGAAGTTAAAAAAACTATCGCTCGTATCAAAACTGTACAACGAGAAGAAGAAATTAAAGGTAACGCATAATAACAAATTTTGTTTGGATTGAATAGGAGGCTTAAAGTCGTGGCAGAAGTAAGAAATGTACGAAAAGCACGTGTAGGTAAAGTTGTAAGCAACAAAATGGACAAAACAGTTGTTGTACAAATCGATCGTAAAGTACCTCACGAATTATATAGCAAGCCAATGGTAACAAGCAAACGTTTTAAAGCACATGATGAAAACAACGAATGCTTAGTTGGCGATATCGTAAAAATCGTGGAAACTCGTCCATTATCTAAAGATAAACGTTGGAGAGTTGTAGAAATTATTGAAAGACAAAAATAATCAGTGATGTAAGGAGGAAAAGTCATGATCCAGCAACAAACAATTTTGAATGTTGCCGATAACACTGGTGCGAAACGCATTATGTGCATCCAAGTGATGGGCGGTTCTTACCGTAAATTTGGCAATATTGGTGACGTAATCGTTGCTTCTGTAAAAGATGCATCACCCGGTGGCGTTGTCAAGAAAGGCGACGTTGTAAAAGCCGTTATTGTTCGTTCTAAAAAAGGCATCCGTCGTCAAGATGGTTCCTATATCCGTTTCGATGAGAACGCTGCTGTAGTTATTAAAGACGACAAAAGCCCTCGCGGAACTCGTATTTTCGGACCTGTAGCAAGAGAACTTCGTGAAAAAGACTTCATGAAAATTATCTCCCTTGCTCCAGAAGTGTTATAAGAAGGAGGAGCTCAACATGTCCCAAAAACTACATGTTAAAAAAGGTGATACAGTTGTTGTTATCTCCGGCAAGGAAAAAGGTAAACAAGGCGAAATCATCGCTGTTGATATCAAAAAAGAACGAGTAACTGTAAAAGGTCTTAACCTAGTTAAACGTCATACAAAACCTAGCCAAGCGAACCCTCAAGGTGGCATCATTGAAAAAGAAGGTACAATCCATGTATCCAACGTAATGGTGTTAGATCCTGAACAAAAAGTTCCAACTCGTACTAAAAAAGTTGAGGAAAATGGTTCTTTCGTTCGCGTAGCTGTTAAAAGTGGCGCTAAACTTTAATTGATAAGGAAAGGAGGTCTTTTACAAAATGTCTCGTTTACAAGAAAAATATACTTCTGAAATTAAGAAGGCTTTACAAGAGAAATTCCAATATGGCAACGTAATGGAAATTCCTAAATTAGAAAAAATCGTAATCAATATCGGCGTAGGCGATGCTGTTGGTAACTCCAAAGCATTGGACGCAGCTGTTAAAGATTTAGAAATTATCGCTGGTCAAAAACCAGTCGTAACTCGCGCGAAAAAATCCATTGCGAACTTTAAAGTTCGTGAAGGTATGCCTCTTGGCACAAAAGTAACTCTTCGTGGCGAACGCATGTATGAATTCCTCGATAAATTGATTAATGCGGCATTGCCTCGCGTGCGTGACTTCCGTGGTATCAGCGCAAAAGCGTTTGATGGTCGTGGTAACTATGCATTAGGCCTAAAAGAGCAATTAATCTTCCCTGAAATCGAATACGATCAAGTAGAACGAGTAACAGGTATGGATATTATCTTCGTAACAACAGCTAACACTGACGAAGAAGCTCGTGAATTATTGGCACAATTCGGCATGCCTTTTGAAAAATAATTAGGAGGAAACGATAGATGGCTAAAAAATCTATGATCGAACGTGAGAAAAAACGTGCACGTATCGTTGCAAAATATGCAGCAAAACGCGAAGCGTTAAAAGCAGCAGGCGATTATGAAGGTTTATCCAAATTACCTGCCAACGCATCCCCAACACGCTTGCACAACCGTTGCAACTTAACAGGTCGTCCTCATGGTTATATGCGTAAATTCGGTATTAGCCGTATTGCGTTCCGTGAATTGGCGTACAAAGGACAAATCCCTGGCGTGAAAAAAGCTAGTTGGTAATAGGATAACGAGAGGAGGTTTTTAGAAGATGGTAATGACAGATCCGATTGCGGATATGCTGACACGCATCCGTAATGCAAACTCTGCACTTCATGAAACAGTTGAAATCCCTGCTTCTAAAATGAAGGCTGCTGTTTTAGCTATCCTTAAAGACGAGGGTTTCGTTAAGGAAGTTGAAACAATTGAAAATGAAAAACATGCTACTTTAAAAGTAACATTGAAATATGGTTCTAATAATGAAAAAGTAATTACCGGTATTAAACGTATCTCTAAACCAGGCCTACGTGTATACGCGAAAAAGGAAGAGCTTCCTCGCGTACTTGGTGGTTTAGGTATCGCAGTTATTTCTACATCTAAAGGTATTATGAGTGACAAACAAGCTCGTAAAGAAGGTTTAGGTGGCGAAGTAATCGCTTACGTTTGGTAATCATAGCAATAGGAGGTAGAAAGAATGTCACGTGTCGGTAGAATGCCTATCGAGATCCCAGCTGGCGTAACTGTATCTCAAAACGAGAATACGTTAACAGTTAAGGGTGCAAAAGGTGAATTAACTCGTACTTTCCATCCGGATATCAACATTGCTGTAGAAGAAAATGTAATCACAGTAACTCGTCCTAGTGATGGAAAAGAACACCGTTCTTTACACGGTTTAACTCGTGCTCTTGTTGCAAATATGGTAACAGGCGTACATGAAGGCTTTACTAAAACTTTAGAAATCAATGGCGTTGGTTACAGAGCGGCTAAGCAAGGTAACAAACTTGCTTTAACATTGGGCTTCTCCCATCCAGTAGAGATGGAAGCTCCTGCTGGTATTACAATCGATGTCCCAGCTCCTAATAAAATCGTTGTTTCTGGTGCTGACAAAGAAGTTGTTGGTGCAGTAGCAGCTGATATTCGTAAATGGAGAAAACCTGAACCTTACAAAGGTAAAGGTATTCGTTACGAAGGCGAAGTTGTTCGTCGTAAAGCAGGTAAAGCTGGCGCTAAAGGTAAGTAATAACAGTTTACATTAGAAAGGAGTGGACATCTTGGCAGGAACATCCAAACGCAAAATTGCTCGTGCAAAACGTCATTTACGTTTACGCCGTCACATTTCCGGTACGGCAGCACGTCCTCGCTTGAACGTATTCCGTTCTTTAAGCAATATTTATGCTCAAGTCATTGATGACGTAGCTGGCAAAACATTAGTATCTGCTAGCTCTCAAGATAAAGAATTAAATCTTTCCTACGGTGGTAACATAGCTGCTGCCAAAGCAGTTGGTGAAGCTGTTGCGAAAAAAGCAATTGCTGCAGGTATCGATACAGTAGTATTTGACCGCGGTGGTTACATTTATCATGGTCGTGTAGCAGCCCTTGCAGAAGGTGCTCGTGAAGCAGGCTTAAAATTCTAAGAAGGAGGAACTATAGACATGGCAAGAATTGATTACACAACTCTTGATCTTAAAGAAAGAGTAGTATTCATCAACCGCGTAGCCAAGGTTGTTAAAGGTGGTCGTCGTTTTTCCTTCAGCGCCCTTGTAGTTGTTGGTGACGGCAACGGTCATGTAGGTGTTGGCTTAGGTAAAGCTGCGGAAGTACCTGATGCAATCCGTAAAGGCATTGATGATGCTAAGAAAAACCTTATTCATGTTGTTATTAAAAATGGTACAATCCCACATACAGTTACAGGAACATTCGGTGCTGGCCGCGTATTCTTGAAACCAGCTGCAGAAGGTACTGGAGTTATCGCTGGTGGCCCAGTTCGTGCCGTATTGGAATTAGTGGGTGTTCGTAACATCTTGACTAAATCCTTAGGATCTTCCAATCCTAACAACATGGTGCGCGCAACACTAGAAGGTTTAGCTCAATTAAAACGAGCTCAAGACGTAGCTGCACTTCGTGGCAAAACTCTTGAAGAAATTTACGGTTAATAAGGAGACCAATAATGGCACAAGTTAAAGTAACATTAACAAAAAGCTTAATCGGTCGTCCTGCAGATCAACGTGCGACTGTTAAAGCTCTTGGATTGAAAAAAACTAACTCCCAAGTAGTTAAAGAAGTGACACCTCAAATCGAAGGTATGCTTCACAAAGTTAGACATTTAGTAAAAGTAGAAGAAGTATAATAGATGAGGAGGTGCACGAATGAAACTTCATGAATTAGCTCCGGCTGAAGGTTCCAAAAAAACTCGTACTCGTGTAGGTCGTGGTCTTGGATCTGGTTTAGGTAAAACTTCCGGTCGTGGTCAAAAAGGTCAAAATTCTCGTAGTGGTGGCGGTGTGCGCACTGGCTTCGAAGGTGGCCAAATGCCTCTTTATCGTCGTTTACCAAAACGTGGTTTCAAAAATATCTTTGCACTTCAATATGCAGAAGTTAATGTATCCCAATTGAATCGTTTTGAAGACGGTGCAACTGTAGATCCAGTAGCTCTTATTGAAGCTGGTATTTTGAAAAATGTACGTGATGGTATCCGTATCCTTGGTAACGGAACTTTAGAACGTAAATTAACTGTTATCGCTAACGGCTTTACAAAATCTGCAGTAGAAAAAATCGAAGCAGCAGGTGGAAAAGTAGAGGTGATCTAGGGTGCTAGATAGCCTCTTGAACATCACTAAAGTAACGGAATTACGTAACAAAGTAGTCTATACATTACTTATGTTCATTGTCTTTCGCTTAGGTATCCATATCCCGGTACCTGGCGTAGAGGCATCTGTTATTGAAAGCTTATTCACCAGTGGTAACCTATTTGGTTTACTAGATTTGTTCGCCGGTGGTGCGTTAAGTAAATTCTCTATCTTTGCAATGAGTATTACCCCTTATATCAATGCATCAATCATTATGCAATTGTTAGGGGCAGTAGTACCAACATTTGAAGCATGGAGTAAAGATGGAGAAGAAGGGCGTAAGAAAATTGCAAAAGTAACACGTTATGGTACAGTCATTCTTGGCTTTATCCAAGCATTTGGTATGACGTATGCATTACGTGCAAGCAATGCGCTTATAGACAATAGCTTCATGTCTGTTATTTTGATTTCCATTATCCTTACAGCAGGTACTTGCTTGTTGATGTGGGTGGGGGAACAAATTACAGCTCATGGCATAGGTAATGGTATTTCACTCATTATCTTTGCTGGTATCGTGGCACGATTCCCTGATGGGGTTCAGACCATTTACCAATACCTACAAGTAGGTACAATTAATGTATTTCAAGCGATTCTATTTGCTATCATTGCGGTAGCTATGATCGTTCTTGTAATTGCTGTGACACAAGGCCAACGTCGTATTCCTATCCAATATGCTAAGCGTGTGGTAGGACGAAAAATGTATGGTGGTCACTCAACATTCCTGCCTTTGAAAGTCAATCAAGCAGGGGTTATCCCAATTATCTTTGCGTCATCCATATTGATGTTCCCAGCTACATTGGCACAATTTGTACAAGTACCATGGGTACAAACCGTTGCAAGTTATTTCCAATGGGGAACGCCGATACAAACTATTTTGTATGCTGTACTGATTTTATTTTTTACATACTTCTATACAGCTATCTCAATCAATATTACGGATATGGCAGATAATATGAAAAAACACGGTGGTTTTATCCCAGGTATTCGCCCAGGAAAACCGACTGCTGACTATGTAGACCGAGTGATGACTCGAATTACATTAGTAGGTGCATTTTTCTTAGCTTTCGTTGCAATCTTGCCGAATATGATTGGTGGATTGACAGGCATTCAAGGTGTGTACTTTGGTGGTACAGCACTACTCATCGTAGTGGGCGTAGCATTAGATACAATGCAACAAGTAGAATCTTTAGTATTAACACGCCAATATAAGGGCTTTGTGAAATAGGAGATTATGATATGTATATTTTATTAATGGGACCTCCAGGTGCTGGTAAAGGCACGCAGGCAGCTCGTCTGATTGAAAAATATGGTATCCCTCAAATTTCTACAGGTGACATGTTCCGTGCCGCTGTAAAAGAATCTACTCCATTAGGATTAGAAGCTAAGAAATATATGGATGCTGGACAACTTGTTCCAGATAGTGTTACCATTGGCATCGTTCGTGAACGCTTGTCCAAGGATGACTGTAAACAAGGTTTCATTCTAGATGGCTTCCCTCGAACTACAGCACAAGCTGTTTCCTTGGATGCGATTTTAAAAGAAATGAACATAGTTCTTGATGCTGTACTTAATTTAAGTGTTCCATCTGAAGAGTTGGTTCGACGCATCAGTGAAAGAGCACGTCTTGAAAATCGTGATGATGACAAACCGGAAACAGTACAGAAACGTCTTGCTGTATACGAAGAGTCTACTAAACCATTGATCGATTACTACCGTAATAGTGGTCAATATGTAGAAATCAACGGCTTACAGGATGTGGACACAGTATTTGCAAATATCGTTACGGCTTTGGAGAAATAATCGATGATTATTTTCAAATCGCCCGAAGAAATTGAGCATATCCGAAAGGCATCTCAACTGACAGCAGCTACGTTAACCGAGCTTGCTAAATTAGTAAAGCCGGGCGTATCAACGCTTGAGTTAGACCAATTTGCCGAAGAATATATTCGCAGTCATGGAGGAATTCCAAGCTGCATTGGTTACTATGGGTATCCAGCAACTATCTGTGCTTCCATAAATCATGAAGTGGTACATGGGATTCCAAGTGCATCTCGTATACTAAAAGATGGCGATGTCATCAGCATTGATTTAGTATCATCTGTGAATGGATATCATGGGGATTCTGCCATTACAGTTCCAGTAGGAGAAGTAAGTCATAAAGTATATTCCTTGCTAAAAGTTACAGAAGAATGTCTCTTTAAAGGAATTGAACAAGCTGTAGCAGGCAATCATGTAGGTGATATTTCCCATGCAGTACAATCTCATGCAGAACGTCATAGATATGGTGTTGTGCGAGACTTTGTAGGGCATGGATTAGGAAAAAACATGCATGAAGATCCACAAGTTCCAAATTATGGTACTAAGGGCAAAGGTCCAGAACTTAGACCAGGAATGGTCATCTGTATTGAGCCAATGATTACTATGGGCACGCACAAAGTAAGAGTGCTTGAAGACAACTGGACAGCGGTCACAATGGACCGTAAACCAGCTGCACACTTTGAACACACTGTAGCCATTACTGAACATGGTACAGAAATTCTTACTATGCGTGATACACCGAGGTTAATACAATAACCAGTAACCGGAGGATGAAAGATATGTCAAAAGAAGACGTTATTGAAGTGGAAGGTACGGTCGTTGAGGCATTACCAAATGCTATGTTCCAAGTAGAATTGGAAAATGGTCATGTGGTGTTGGCTCATGTGTCAGGTAAAATGCGAATGAATTTTATCCGTATCCTTCCTGGTGATAAAGTTACTATGGAACTGACACCATATGACTTAAGCCGTGGTCGCATCACCTATCGCTTTAAGTAAGCATAGGATCCACAAAGGAGGTACTTATGAAGGTTAAACCATCAGTTAAAAAGATATGCGAAAAATGTAAAATTATTAAACGTAAAGGCCGTGTAATGGTTATTTGCGAAAACCCAAAACATAAACAAAAACAAGGATAATTGATAGGAGGTGGATGAATAGATGGCACGTATAGCCGGTGTAGATTTACCACGTGACAAACGTGTGGAAATTGGTTTAACTTATATTTACGGTATCGGTCTTACTCTTGCTAAAGAAGTATTAGCAAAAACTGGTATCAATCCAGATACTCGCGTTCGTGATTTAAGTGAAGATGAAGTAGCTAAAATCCGTGAACTTCTTGATGCAGAGTATAAAGTAGAAGGTGACCTTCGTCGTGAAGAAGCCCTTAATATTAAACGCTTAATTGAAATCAACTCCTATCGCGGTAAACGTCATCGTATGGGACTTCCATGTCGTGGTCAACGTACGAAGACAAATGCTCGTACTCGTAAGGGTCCTCGCAAAGCAATCGCAGGTAAGAAGAAATAATAAAGGAGGGATATTGTGGCTAAGAAAACAGTTAGATCCAAAAGAAAAGAAAAGAAACATATCGAATCTGGTGCAGCGCATATTCGCTCCACTTTTAACAACACTATCGTTACAGTAACAGACGTAAACGGTAATGCTCTTTCTTGGGCATCTGCTGGCGGTCTAGGTTTCCGTGGTTCCCGTAAATCCACTCCATTTGCAGCGCAAATGGCGGCTGAACAAGCAGCAAAAGCAGCTATGGAACACGGTCTTCGCACTGTCGAAGTATTTGTTAAAGGTCCAGGATCTGGTCGTGAAGCAGCGATTCGTGCGTTGCAAGCAGCTGGTCTTGAAGTAACTAGCATTAAAGATGTGACTCCAATTCCTCATAACGGCTGTCGTCCTCCAAAACGTCGTCGCGTATAATCTGAGCTATACTTAGAATAGTGACAAGTTTTTGAGGAGGGTATACCTGATGAGCGAAGAAAAAAAACTTAGAATCGAGAAAGTAGAAATGACTGAAGATGGTCGCTACGGCAAATTCGTATGTGAACCATTGGATCGTGGTTATGGTATTACTCTCGGTAATAGCTTGCGTCGCATTTTGCTTTCATCCTTAGATGGAGCAGCAATTACTTCCATCAAAATTGACGGAGTACTTCATGAGTTCTCTACGATTGAAGGTGTTCGTGAGGATGTATCCGATATTATTCTGAACCTTAAACAGTTGTGTATTCGTCTTGAAGATGAAGCACCTGTACCGATGGATGTACATATCGATGTTCGTAAAGATGGAGTATTAACAGCAGGTGATTTGATCCAATTCATGCCGCCTGAAATCGAAGTCTTAAATCCAGAATTGATAATTGCTACAATGGATGAAGCAGCTCATCTTGTTATGGATGTGCGTATCGAACGCGGTAAAGGATATGTACCATCTACTAAGAATAAACGTGAAGATGATATAATTGGTCAAATTCCAATTGACTCTATCTTCTCGCCAATTCTAAGAGCAAAATATGAAGTCAGCGATGTCCGCGTGGGCAACGAAATGGACTTTGATAAGCTTACTTTAGAAGTTTGGACAAATGGTTCTATTACAGCATCTGATGCAATTGCTAAATCAGCTGCTATTATGATTTCCTATTTAGGAAACTTCACTCGCTTAGCTCATTCTTATGATATGATTGATGTGGGTGAAAGTGAAGCTGAATTTACAAGTGCAAATGGTCAAGAAGGTGGCGATAAAGATGCTGAACCTAAAGGACCAACGACAATTCCTATTGAAGATCTTGAGTTGTCTGTTCGTGCGTTCAATTGCTTGAAACGTGCTAACATTCATACAATCGGTGACTTAACTGGTAAAACAGAAGACGAATTAGGAAAAATCCGCAATTTAGGGAAAAAATCTGTAGAAGAAATTCTAGAGAAATTACAATCTTACAATGAGGGTAATAATTCCTTAACATCTCAAAGCGAATAAGAGGAGAAAGACTAATGGCATACAGAAAATTAGGCCGCAACAGTTCCGCTCGTAAAGCGTTGTTCCGCGGTATGGTAACATCTCTCTTCGTACATGAACGCATTGAAACAACAGAAGCAAAAGCAAAAGAGCTTCGTAAATATGTTGATGAAATGATTACATTGGGCAAACGTGGCGACTTACATGCTCGTCGTCAAGTTCTTGCTTTTCTTATGAACGAAGATGCAGTAAAAAAATTATTTGATGAAATTGCTCCAAAATATGCTGAGCGCAATGGTGGTTACACTCGTGTAATCAAACTTGGCCTTCGTAAAGGCGATGCAGCTCCATTGGCTATTCTTGAGCTTGTATAATCAAACGCAATCTGGTTGTGATAGGATGAGTTTTACTCATTCTGTTGCAGCCTTTTTTGCTTTCATAGACTCTATATCAAATGAAAACAGCGACTCTATCTGGTTGAATAGAGTCGCTGTTTTGCTCATATTATATTATGTATTTGTTTTTCATCAAATATTGATGGGTTTATAAATAATTAGTATAAAAATTTATTATAGAATTCTTTAATACTTGTTTTATATTACTAATAGTATCATAGAAACATAGCAGTAATGAATCTTTATTAGTATTTAACTAAACTGAGTTTCCTCTACTTCCAAGAATCCAAAGTATTCCATACGGTGAATCATTTCTTCGTAGAACGCCAGGATCATGGTGTATTTATTGGATTGTTGTAGTGCTAGAGGGCTGATGGATTCTTCTGTCATGGCCTGGTAGATTTTGCACATTACATCGTGTTTTGTGGTTGGCTTGCTGAGGAGTTTCATAAACTCTAAATCTTCTTCATTAAAATCAGAGATAGGGTCATTGTAGCGATTGCCAGGGTAGATGTAAGCGTTGACACCTTCTTGTGGCATAATCTCTACGAATGGAATGTACCGTTCAGGGATATAGCTTTTCTTCTCTTCAAAAATATGATGTTTGAAAGGATGCTCTACTTCTAACACAGACAAGTTGATACCACCTTGGATGATGTGTTCCACCAAGAATTGATAGAACAATGGTAAGCACATGTCAAGGATTTTGTGTTCTCCTGTATAGGTCACCAATGTGTTGTTTTTCAGATAGAAGTGAGGACCTTCTTGTTGGAATACATTAGACAAGTACTTAGCTATAGATTCGCTGTCATCTACCTTGAGTAAGGTATCCTTAGGGGTATTTGTGGAATTTGTATTGGTATCTTTCGCATGTACATGATCAGTATTAGCATCTATCGTATTTTCATGAACATGGTTATTGTCTGTTATAGAAATTGCCATCCGTTTTGCCAAGTCTTCAAAGATGGATTTTAAATGCTCCGACGGAATGCGTAGTGTGAATAGGAATTGCTCCAAACTGTGTTGGAATCCTGTATCTGTGACAGATGTTTCCGTGATGCGTTTTGGCGTAGTCCCTTTGTGGGTGAACAAGGATTTACGGAAGGCTGTGTTCAGCATGAAATCGATGTACTGTTCTCGTGCCAATGGGTCATGAGGGGCAAGCTCTTGTAACTTAGCGCGCAATGTTTCGTCATACACGCTAGGGAATGATAAATTTAAATCGCAGTCGCAGAGGTAGGCGAATCCATGTTCCGCCATATGGTCTATGCATTGGTGAAAGTACACCGGCGTGTTCACTGGTTCTAAATGGTCATGACCAACGTAGCAATCTTGTTTTTGTAATGTGTGGCGCAAAGATTGTAGGAACGGACCTTGTTGTGCTTTCACCGTGTCGTACTCCAACATCAACGCACCTAATTTACTCGCCACTGTTTTGCCGTGGCGCACTTTTTCACGATGGTTCAAGGTGTCGATATCTTTGTTAGCAAACTGTAAGAGGGCGCGCACGCTGTCCATTTTATGCCAACCTGGGTAGGTGTTATAGGACATATACAAGATACCGTTTTCTGCTAAATGCTCTTTGCAGAGGCGAAGAAAATTATCCTTTGTTTCCTCATCCACCCAAGAATAGAAACCATGGGCGATGATGTAATCGTACGTGCCTAGGTGGTGGTGACTTTCATTTACATCAGCTTCCAACAAATTAAGGTTCCTGATGCCCAATTGGTCGATGTAGGTCTTGCCTACGCTCACCTGTGTCGGAGCAATTTCGATGCCTGTGAAAGTAGCCTTCGGATAGAACAGAGCTTGCGATATCAAATTACCGCCGTAGGAAGAGCCAATTTCTAGAATACGAGCGGTACTGGCAGGCGCAGGAACAAGGCCTAATAGACGAGCGTAACTTTCAAGGAAGGGTGCAGACGCATAGGGGAAAGGCTGAGACAGATACCCTAAGTCATCATAGATTTCTTTGGCTTGCTCTTTAGTCATTCGTGTGTTGTATCGCATAAAAACTCCTTTATTTTCTAGGGGGATAGACCGGCTCACAAGGTATAGTGAGGGGTTTATTTCGTATGGTGATATATCTATAAGTATATCAGAATTAAGATAATTTATATACTAGCTGATGATGAAGGATATACAGGATGGGAATGCACAGTTGTAAAGTTATACAGCGCTGAAATCTTTTGATGTAGAGGTAGTAAAAGAATAATGAAAAAAATTGCCAATGACATATTTTGTCATTCCCGTTCGATATACTGAAAATACCCATTATTGTATTGTGTTTTTGATGACAGAAAGAGGTATGAACATGAATTGGAAAGACAAATGGAAAGATGCATGGAACGAGATAGGAAATATAAGCTTGCGTGAGCTGTTTACTTTCACGAAGAAAGAAAAGTGGATTTGTGCCATTTTTGGAGCTGTTTTTACAGTTGGTATGATAGTTAGTATACGAGGCATTGAAACGATAACAGCGTCGCCGGGCTGGATTGTAGGATATGTTCATAGGGGAGCAAACCCTGATTATGTGAGCTATACACCACAAAAAACCTTTGAGGACAAAGGGAATGTACAGGTGGTGACTGGACATCATTTGCAAATGCGCCATCTTATATGGTACTTTTGGTGGGTAGAAGAAAATAATGACTTTACCATTACATTTGATAAGCGGGTGCCGAAGGCAGAGTACTATGATCATCGCACTGAGCAGACCTATACATTATCCTTTGACACTAGGGAAGGTGCTGATTCTGAGGTGAATGAGAAGTTGAATATTATCAATGATGCATCAGAAGAATTTTTCAAAAAGCCTTTCATCAAGGTAGACCGTATTCAACGCATGCGAGAGAACTATTTGTTTACCCCGCAATCGGAGATATCGGCGGTTACACCAGTCAAGGGGCCTTTGTTTGTACGAGGTAGTGTTAAGAAAAGTGTGTAATGGTCGCCACTAATTTTGAGGCTCGATTAACTGTTGTAGGTATGGTATAAAGGAACGCACTCATTTTAATCCCCTATTAGATATGACGCATGTGGTATAATTGTAATAAGCGAGTATGATGTAGCAATCGATGAGGTGTCATATGAAATATACTAAGGAGCCTTTACAATTAGACAATCCTTTGGAGTTTTGGCTAAATTTCGAGGGAGAGGAACGGGTCTTTTGGGTGGACCGTCAAAGCGATCGTGTAGTGGTAGGCGCTAAACGATTGGCGGTGGTGAAAGACGACGTCGACTGGGAGCGATATGCATACGTATTTTATGGGGGCACCTTCTTTCCCACTGTGAAATATGAAAAATGGCGTAACATGGGCCATGAAATGGTGGCTTTCACCCATTACTATATCGTAGAAAATGGGGAGTCCTTTTACCTGCATGCAGGCGAGGGAGTGGATATACAGCACCATAAGATTGAGCGTGTAGACCATACTTTCACAGAAACCAGCGATGATAAACAAGATTGGGATACCTTGATGGATGCCATTTTGTCGAATATTCATGCAGGGCGCATGACAAAGGTGGTTTCCTCTCGTGAGGTAGAGTTCACTAGTCCCACAACGTTTAGTGTGGTCAGCATATTGGACCGTTTGGTGGAGAACAACCCGAACTGTTTTATTTTCGGGTATGAGAAAGAGGGGCGCACCTTCGTGGGAGCATCTCCTGAAATTCTCGTGCGTCATCGGGGGGATGAAATTCTAAGCTATGCCTTGGCAGGGACGGCACCAAAGTTTGGTCCTAAGGCGTGGACGAAAGAGAGATTCCTGAATGACCATAAAAATCGGGTGGAGCATAATATCGTACGAGATCGTATCGTCAGCACCATGCGACAAGTGACAGAAGATGTAACCGTAGGGAAAACGGGGATTATGGAGTTGTCACGGTTATATCATTTGCGGACCATCATTACCGCTAAGGATAGCACGAAGTCCCTCATCGAATGGGGACAATTATTACATCCTACACCAGCCTTAGGGGGCGAGCCACGAGAACTGGCTATGGACTTACTAGCGAAGTACGAAGCCCATGAGCGTGGTATGTATGCGGCGCCTTTTGGATTTATGAAAGATATGGGAGATGGCATTCTAGTGGTTGCCATTCGGTCAGCACTCATCATTGGGAATACTCTGTATGCCTATGCAGGATGCGGTGTTGTGGGTGAATCCAATAGCGATGAAGAGTACGAAGAAACGATCAATAAAATGGGCACCATATTGGATGCACTATAGGATTATACATCTATGTATAGATCAAATTAGGTATGCAATAGGCTAAGACGATATATCCGTGCAAATTGGTGGAACAGATATAGGAAATAAAAAAGGAATGTTGACCGATCAGCATTCCTTTTTGCATTATGTATCGTGTTGCTAGGTATATCATTTGCCAGCAAATATGGGTTATGTTGGTTCGGTGCGTGTAGCCTCGTATGCTACTCATATGGATACGTACAGAATCTGAAAACAATGGTATAATACATAGTAGATAGTTACCATTAGATATAACACAATACCACAGGTTGGTATGGGAGATACGATATGAATGAATATATAGCAAGTTTGGTGGATGAGTTGTACCAACTGGGGCTACGCCATGCGGTGTTCAGCCCTGGTTCACGGTCCACTACATTAGCCATGCTCTTTCAAAGCCATGGAGGCTTTCACACATATATGAATATTGATGAGCGGTCCGCTGGGTTTATGGCACTAGGTATTGCCAAAGCACAAGGTGAACCTGCTGTGTTGGTGTGTACATCGGGGTCTGCGTTGACACATTATGGTCCTGCTGTAGTGGAAGCGAAACACAGCGGTGTGCCGATGATTATCCTGTCCGCTGACCGCCCATACACTTTGCAACAGGTGGGGGCGCCGCAGACCATTGACCAACAAAAATATTTTGGCACCTTCGTGAATTATTATGAGGAATTGTCTGTGCCTAGTGAAAGTCACTCTTATACCTACCCTCGTCAAGTGGCACGCCGTGCCTATTTGAAAGCAAATGACCATAAACTAGGACCGGTGCATATCAATGTACCTTTGTTTGAGCCCTTGGTTCCGAATTGTGGGGCGGAGTATTTTACACAGGGACGCAGTGAGAAAGCATTCCGCCTCGTGAAACATGATAAACTACCAACGCTGGCACCACTATTAAATGGAAAGCGAGTGCTTATTTTGGGTGGTCCTAGTGTGACGAATCCAAAAGCAGTGGTAGATTTTGCAGAACGAATTGGTGCCGTTGTGATAGGGGATCCTTTGTCCAATTTACGTCAATACGAGGGAGTGATCAGTACCTATGATGCCTTCTTGGCTCATCAAGAACGATGGGACGACTTACGACCAGATGTGGTGATCCAATTGGGACAAATTCCAGTGTCGAAGAGGATTCAACAATGGATGGCAACCTTGACAGATATCGATTATATAACCGTCAGCCCTAATGCAGATGTGGTGAACCCTAGTTTGACAACTACTATACATGTGATGGCGAGTGTGGATGTATTCTTGGCGGAAATAAAAAGAGGTTTCCCTTTACTGATAAGCACGGAAAAGAAACAAAGAGCGATATTACAGCGGTTAGCGACATCGAGATCTACGAGACATACATCTAAGGGGCAGGAAGATGGGCATAGGCATGAGGAAACCGCAGATAGTCATAGCGTAGTGATGACCCCAACCTATGAAGAGATATGGGAACGTATAGAATCTGACAGCCGTCAACAGTTAGACAAGGTACAAGAGGAACCCACTTTATTTGAAGGTCGTACGATTCATATGTTACAACAAATCATACCCGATGAAGGACAAATCCTTGTGGCCAACAGCATGTCGATTCGCGATATGGATTATTTTTGGGCCACTGGGAGATCCCAAGCGATGGTGTACGGCAATCGTGGCACTAATGGCATTGATGGGACCGTATCTACTGCTTTAGGCCTTAGCACCAATGGGAAACCGACGGTGATGATCACAGGGGATTTGAGTTTCTTTCATGATCTGAATGGTCTAGCCATTGGAAAAACGCATGGCATGAATTTGACCATCATTTTACATAACAATGATGGAGGTGGGATTTTCCAATATTTGCCGCAAAAAGGGACAGACGATTTCGATTACCTTTTCAATACGCCACAAGGTATCGACTACAGTGGCTTAGCGACCATGTATGGCTTAGACTATGTGAAAGTCACTACCAATTCAGAGTTAGAACAGGCTATGCAACAGTATATTGGCACAGAAGGAATTCATATCATCGAAGTAGCTACCTCTAAAGAAATCAGTCGTGAACTGCATAAGATATATCGGGTGCAATGATATGAAAACGATGATTCAAGATATGCGAACATTAGATATACAACGTATGCAGATCAACATAGGAGAGTACTACTATGGAGTGACTGTAGTGGGTACAGGAAAACCGCTGGTTTGTTTCCATGGATTTTCGGAATCTGAATCCACTTGGGATGGTATTGAGATACCAGGCTATCGTCTGATACGTATCGATAGTATAGGTCATGGCAGGTCTGCACGGCCTATGGAATTAACACCGTATACATTGTCACAGATGCTCAGCGATTTGCACAGAGTTATCTATGCCGTAGCCGGTGAAAGATATGCTCTCATGGGGTATTCTATGGGGGCTAGACTAGCCTTACTATATGCATTGGAGTATCCAGAGGAAGTGACTCACCTCGTCTTGGAAAGCGGATCTGTAGGAATAGAAGATGAAACGGAACGACAAGAACGCTATGCAGCGGATCGAGTACTGGCGAATCGCATTCGTGAACATGATGTACAGTGGTTCAGCGAGACTTGGGCGAAGCTAGCTATCTTCCAAACCCAACAAAGTTTACCTACAAAGGTACAACAGCAGATTCAGCGACGGCGGTTGCTCAATAGTCCTCATGCGTTGGCTTTCACCTTGGAAGGAAGCGGACAGGGTAGTATGCCCTATGTAGGTCATCGATTGTTGGAATTAACCATGCCCGTTTGTTATATTAGTGGGGAATTAGACTCGAAATATACCGCTATTGGAGCACAGTATTTTGGCGATATTCATCGTATCGTGTCGAAAGTCGGTCATAATGTGCATGTGGAAGCGCCAGAGGCGTATCGGCAGATATTGAAACAGTTTTTTATACCGGAAGGTACTAGGGGGATATGTTAGATATATGTATCAGAAGGATGTGCGGATATGGTAGGAAGTAGTTTTTAGAAGGCTATTTACTGTGTACGACAGCAATGTATCACATATTTACTACATACTACGGTGGTGTCTACTATGTTATATTGTGAACCTAGTTAGGTATATATCGTTTTAGTTATCATAATAGAAATGAGAGGTGCTGTATGATTACAAATATTGCCCTGTACCATGTGCAACTACCGATGAAGTTTACTTTCAAAACAGCAAAGGGTGAAGTAGGCGTCAGGGATACTCTCATTGTTCGTTTGGAAGATGAAGCGGGCTATGTAGGATACGGCGAATGCGTGGCTTTCGTAGACCCTTTTTATACAAAGGAGACGGTGGCATCTTGTTGGGATGTGTTATGCACACGGTATTTGCCAAGCGTATTGGGGCAAGAAACAACCACGATATTACCACAGCAATGGCTGTCGGAAGGTATGCCTATGACCGTGGCATCGGTGGAAAATGCTTTGCTCCATCTACAATGTGCTCACTTAGGGGTCAATACAGTGGAATATGTATTACAGCAGCCGTTAATACCGACCGTGCCTACAGGCATTGTTGTTGGTGAGGTGGACCTAGATACTTTGATGGATGCTGTATCTGGTTATGTGTCACAAGGTTGTGGGCGTATTAAATTGAAAATATCCCCTAAGGATGGATATGAACGAGTACAGCGAGTACGTTCAGCCTATCCGAACCTTATATTAGCGGTGGATGCCAATCAAAGCTATACCTACCAAGAGATGGATAAAGTGCGGGCTTTGAATGCATTAGATTTGGCTTGTATAGAAGAACCATTTCAGATAAAAAGTTTAGAAGAGTATAATCGTTTTAAGACAATTCATGAGTGGGGCATTACGATACCCATATGTTTAGATGAATCCGTTTTGAGTTATGACAATTTGGTCTATGCTCACACCCATGGCTTATTAGATGTGCTCAATGTGAAAGTAGGACGGTTAGGTGGTCTCAGAGAAACGGCTAAGGTCATTCAGTATTGTCGTGATCATGGAATACAGTACTGGATTGGGTCCATGGTGGAATCAAGTATTTCTAAATGGATGCATGTGCAATTAGCGGCTTTAGGAGATGCTTATATGTCAGGCGATTTGTCGGATTCACTGCGTTATTTTGAGCGAGATTTGACTAGGCCACCTATTGTTAGTAGAATAAAAGACTGCGGTGCAAGTGGACTTTCACAATGTATTGAGGTACCTAAGGGTGCTGGATTGGGTGTAGACATTGATGTAGAGACGATAGAAGTCTATTGCATTCATAAAAAATTATGGCATCTATAAGTGATTTATATATTTTCACAGGGTATGGATGTGTATGATACAAGGCGACAGTAGTTTATGAGAGTATATGACATATACAGGAGAGATGCATTTCAAGTAGAGGTGAAACGTATCGTTGTTATACATAGGTAAGTAGGAGGTTTGTATGAAAGAGTATATAGAATTATTAAAACGTGAGGTAAAGCCAGCTTTTGGTTGTACAGAGCCCATCGCCTTAGCCTTTGCAGCAGCGAAAGCGACGGAACTGTTGGGTGTTCGACCAGATCACGTTCATGGCCGCTTGAGCGGTAATATTATTAAAAATGCAAAAAGTGTGACGATTCCTAACTCAGAAGGACGGACAGGCATTTACTATAGCCTTATTTTGGGGACTTTAGTAGGTACGGCGGAGAAAGAGTTAGAAGTGTTGGAAGACCTTACTCATGAACAAGTGGTAGAGGCAGACTATTTATTTGAAGCGGATTATTGCTCTGTTGAACTTGCAGAAGGGGTAGAAAACTTGTTCATTGAAGTAACTGCCGTCGCTGGTGAACATACATCGAAGGTGATTGTTCAAAATACACATACTACTATTTCTTATGCAGAAAAAGATGGGGAAGTGGTCATTGCCTTATCTTCAGAAGAAGTGGCAAAGCATTCCATAGAATTGTGTTTTGATTCTTGTTATGAATTTGCTAGTACTGTGGATGCGAAGGAATTGGAAGAGATTCTAGGACCGCAATTGGACTTGAACATGGCCATTGCTGAAGAAGGAATGAAAAACAATTATGGTTCCAATATTGGTAAGTTGATTATTTCGAATTCTTCTTCCATTGCAGATAAAGCACGGGCTTATGCAGCGGCTGGATCTGATGCGCGCATGGATGGTTGTTCTATGCCGGTTATGATTAACTGCGGTAGTGGCAACCAAGGTATTACATTATCTGTGCCTATCATGATGTATGCCAAAGAATACGGTATCGATCGCGACCATACATTGCGTGCCTTAGCCTTAGCCAATGTGTTGGCCCTGTACATTAAACAATATATTGGTCGTTTGAGTGCTTACTGTGGTGTAGTGAGTGCGGCCTCTGCCACAGCTTCTGGAGTAGCATTTTTGCTTAATGAATCTAAGGAAGTGATTTGGGAAACATTATCAAATGCATTAGCCGGTACATCCGGTGTTGTTTGCGATGGAGCGAAAGCATCTTGCGCTATGAAAATTGGTATGTCTTTAGGTAATTCTTTGTTAGCATATACACAAGCAAAGACGGAAAATAGCTTTAAAGCAGGCCAAGGTATCGTAAAAGAAGACATTGACAAGACCGTGCAAACTGTGGCAACTATCGCACGTGAAGGAATGAAACAAACCGATGTTGTTATCTTAGAAACCATGTTAGAAAAGTAATCTATGCATTATCCGTATAGAGAATGATAACAATTCTATATTGATTTTTCTAAAAGTATGGTGTATGATAGACACATAGATTGATTCCATGGTCACATACCTAGTATGTGCTATGTATAGGTTGTAACATTGAAGGAGATATTAGAATGGCAATCATCGGTAAACAACTACCAGCTTTTGAATTGGATGCATTCCGTAAACCAGAAATCATTAAAGTAAGTAATACAGATATCAAAGGTAAATGGAGTGTGTTTGTATTCTATCCAGCAGATTTCACATTTGTGTGTCCAACAGAATTGGCAGACTTACAAGATCAATACGCAGAATTAAAAGAATTGGGCGTAGAAGTATTCTCTGTATCTGTTGACTCTGCTTTCGTTCACAAAGCTTGGTCTGATGCATCTCCTACAATCAATAAAATCGAATATACTATGTTATCCGATATTAAACATGAATTAGCTGACTTCTTTGATACATTCTCTGAAGAAGACGGACAAGCATATCGTGGTTCTTTCGTGGTAGACCCAGAAGGCATCGTTCGTGCTGCAGAAATTTGTGACATGGGTGTAGGTCGTTCTGCTGCTGAGTTGGTACGTAAAGTACAAGCTTGCCAATTTGTTGCAAAACATGGTGAAGTGTGCCCAGCAAAATGGACTCCTGGTGAAAAAACATTGAACCCAGCAGATCTTGGCCTAGTTGGCAAAATCTAATGTAAATAAACAGCTCCTGTAGTAGTCATGGTTGAAGACTCCTCTCCCTCTCTCGAATCTTCAACGGTACATGATGTACTATATGAGTATGTTGACTATATTTGTAAACTTTCCTAAGAACACATCTTAGATCCTTTACTTCCCATAAAGACGGCAAAGCGTAGCTTTGCCGTCTTTATCTTTCAAAAATTACATGGTTATATTACTAAAAAGTATCCTTTATTCATTTAAATTATTAGATTTAGTTTGGAAAATTGTATATAATAAGGGGGTAAGGTTACAGTAGAATACATATAGGAGAATGGTAATGTTAGAAGTTACATACGAACGTTTGGCGGCGATTTTTAAAGCTCTTAGTGATGAAACGAGATTGCACATTGTAGACATGTTGTCTTGTAATGAATTATGTGCTTGTGATATTTTGGCAAGCTTTGAGTTGTCTCAATCAACTCTTAGCTATCATATGAAAATTTTAATTGATGCAGGTATTGTGAACTCTGTGCGTAGCGGTTTGTGGACTCGCTATTCTATTAATGAAGAAGCATTTGATGAATTTGTAAAATTCTTGCCTGAATTATATAAAACAAAAGATGAGTGTATTTGTGCACAAATCAAATACTGCCGTATTGAGGATGCTCCACAAGCGGTGGCAGAATAATATGAAACGTTGGATTATGCATGTAGATATGGATGCTTTTTTTGCATCAGTAGAACAACATGATTGTCCAGAACTACAAGGTCACCCTGTTATCGTGGGTGGCCTTTCTTCACGTGGTGTGGTAGCTACGTGCAGTTATGAAGCACGGAAATTTGGTGTACGCTCTGCCATGCCCATTGGGAAGGCTAGAAAATTATGCCCAGATGGTATCTATCTATTGCCTCGGATGGAACGGTATCACGAAATTTCTGATCAGATTCATGAAGTATTGCATCGGTTTAGTCCTTATTTAGAGCCTATTTCTTTAGATGAGGCCTTCCTAGATATTTCAGGACTAGGAAAACTTTATGAATCGCCTATGGCAGTGGGTCGTGCTGTGAAAGAACAAATTAAGGAGTTGACGGGGCTGGTTGCATCTGTCGGGATTGGACCGAATAAGTTTTTAGCGAAATTGGCCTCGGATTTGAAAAAACCAGATGGTTTATATATTATTCCACATGGACAAGAAGAAGCTCACATTAAACATTTACCTATCCGTAGGTTGTGGGGTGTAGGGGCCCATATGGAACAAGCGTTACAACGAGGTGGCTTTCATAAGATTCAAGATATTGCACAGCTGGATTCGTATCATGAACTAGAACCTTATTGTGGTCATCAAAGTGAACGTATCTATTTATTGTCTAAAGGTATCGATACTCGTCCTATTGAGTGGAATCGAGAGCTGCAATCTGTAGGGAATGAATTGACCTATGAAAGGGACTTGGTGGACCCAGAGGAGATAGACAACGAATGGCGATATTTTGCGCACCATGTGGCTAAGCGGTTGCGTCAAAAAGGACTTAAAGGGCATACGATTGCTATCAAAGTGAGGTTGCCAAACTTTGTAACTAAAACAAGGCAAAAACGATTATCCTATCAGACGGATAGAGAAGATGTATTGTATGAGACGGCGAGTGTATTATATAATAAACTTAATGTACTAGGGCCGTTCCGTTTATTGGGGATTACGGTTAGTGGCTTTCACCAACAGGTGGAACAAGAGTCGCTCTTTCAGAGTGAAGAAACAGAGCCAGATCGGTTAGCACAAGTACTAGATACATTGGAAGAACGGTTTGGAGAAGATATTGTCACCACGGGAGCCCTGTGGAAACGAAAGTTGAAGGATGACACGACATCGTCCTAGGGGAGGATAGTATGCAACAATATATATTGGACCAGGAACGGATTGAGGAATTACTACAAGGGTTGCACGAAGCCTATGGTCACTGCAAAGAAGTACAACAACAATATGTGGCGAATTTAGAAACGCAGCATATGGAATCTCCAGAAATGGCTATGGAAGTGGTAGAAGACTTGGAAAACTTTGCTCATATGTTGGTTTTACTAGGAAAACAATGGGAAGAGTTACGCGGTATCCAAAGTATGGTAACAGAGCATTATTTGTATGATATGATCGCCTCCTTAGAAGCTCTAACTGAAGTAGCGCCATTGGCTAATGAAGGTGTGGAAGGCTATGATGTGGGTGTTGCTTTAGGGGTAGACTTTGCGATGGGTGACCAGGGAGAAGAGCCTGTTGAAGAAGTTGTGAAAACTGTTGAACTAAAACCAGTATCCAGTTCATTTATGGATTTATTTAGCAGTGCTAGCGAGACGAAACGTATCCATGAGTATGACTATGAGGACTGGGAATTTGCAGATGAGAGCAGTGCGGACTCTGGTCAAGAGGATGTTGCTATAGAGTTAACCAAACAAACTAGTACGGAGTCTAATTTGTATGATACCTTCGAGATGGCAAAACCAAAAAAGAAACATAAAAAGCGGTGTAAACATTGTACAGAAGATTCTCCTATCCCAGAAGAGCGAGAAAAATGCTGCATTGTGAAGCAAGCAAATAAGAAAAAGAAGGAAAAAAGTAAAGACAAGTCGAAACATAAAAAAGAGATTCCATCTATAGACAAGTGGGTGAAAAAGTTGTCTAAGTGGGAACGCTACGCAGAAGAACATGGTGATACATGGACTGAAAAAGTGTTGCAAAAAGTAGCGAAAAAGGCAGAGAAAAAAGCGGAAAAACGGGGAATGAAAGCAGTCTTTAAGAAACATAAGTTAGATCGATTTGCCAAGCTAACTAAGGAGGACTAAGGTATGGAAGTAATAAGTATATTAGGATTTGTATTATTGGGGATTGCGGTAGCTACCTTGGGAACAATCATCGGTGCTGGCGGTGGTATTATTTTTGTACCTGTATTCTTATATTTCTTTCCAGAATGGACTCCA
Organism: uncultured Veillonella sp.; assembly: GCA_963518085.1. Classification (GTDB taxonomy): domain Bacteria; phylum Bacillota; class Negativicutes; order Veillonellales; family Veillonellaceae; genus F0422. Next base: position 95,233 of record CAUQIB010000006.1, read on the forward strand.
GCTATGGTGGTAGGAACCTCCTTGTTTACGGTAACATGTAATGCTATTTCGGGGACCATAGCGTATATAAAACAAAAGAAAATTCTCTACAGTGCAGCTATTTTGTTTAGTATTGCTACCTTCCCGGGGTCTATTATTGGGGCTCATGTGGCGGAGTATTTTAATGGCAGTGGGTTCCGATTCTGGTTTGGCTCTTTCTTGCTCATCATGTCTGGCTTTATTGGCTATAAAAATATGAGAAAAGGAGAACGTAAAGAAGAAGCTTTGCACTTGGAAGAACTGACCTATAATAAAGTGGTGGGTATCCTTGTTAGTGTAGTAGTAGGATTCCTATCCAGTTTATTTGGGATTGGCGGTGGACTCATTCACGTTCCAGCATTAATTTATATGATGGGATTCCCCACTCATATGGCAACGGCTACTAGCCATTTTATCTTGGCTACATCCACATCTGTTGGTACACTCACTCACTTCTTGAGTGGACATATCCATTTTGAAGTGGCTATCCCATGTGGAATTGGCGCTTTATTGGGTGGTCAATTAGGGGCTTTCATTGCGAAACGTTTGCGAGCAAAAACAATTTTGATTGGCTTATCCATTGGAGTTGGTATCTTAGCCTTGCGTCTGATTTACACATCTCACGTATTATTCTAAGAAATAGATTAATTTGGGAGGATACTATGGGAAAAGGAAAGAAAAGAAAGCAACACCAACCACAGCAACAGCAAACGGTTACCACAGCCCGGTTGACATCGATCATTAAATGGATGCTATTTATTAATCATGTAGCTTTGTGCTGGTTCTTTAATGGTCGGGCTGATATGAGTTTAATGGCTGCCAATATGTTAGGTGGTATAGTTCTTTGTGGCATCTACTGGATACGTTTTAAGAAAGATATGTTTACCGATAAAGAGGTAGAAAGAGGTATGCGCTATGTATTGTCCTATATTTTGATGACGATGACAGCCTTCTTTTATACCTTGGCGATGTATCGGTCTGGGGAATTAACGGATACCATGTATTTGATTATTACTGGTGCTAGTTTCTTTGTGTGGTTCTGCTTGTATAGCGCCACACAAGGGCTTATTAAGAAAGCTGAATAACATATGATATAAGTTCTCATTACGTTATAGGTAATGGGAACTTTTTATATTTAAATATTTCGATAAACTATATGAAAAAATATTGCATTTTCGAATGTACTGTGTTAAGATATGTACATAATAAATAATAATTATTAACTGCTAATTATACTAATTAGCAAAAACTAAGAAAAGGAGAAATAGTTATGAAAAACTTACAAGCAGTCAATCAATATATTGCAAACTTAGCAATTTGGAACATTAAACTTCACAATTTCCATTTTAACGCAGTAGGATCTCAATTTGTACCAGCTCACAAATATTTAGAAGAAGTCTACGATGTAGCATTCGATTATTATGACGCAGTGGCTGAACATGTGAAAATGCAAGGCGAAGAACCTGTAGTACATGTGGCAAAATACTTGGAAATTGCATCTTTGAAAGAAGAACCAGGCAATAAATTCTCCGTAGAAGAAGTATACAACTTCTTGGTAGGAGACTTTACATTATTAAATAAAGAAGCTCGTGCTATTCGTGCATCTGCTGATGAAGAAGGTAACTTCGGATTAGTAGCTATTATGGAAGATCATATTGCTTACTATGAAAAACAATTGTGGTTCTTACGTGCTACTTTAGGTTAATTCCTCACTAGAAATAATACAGAACTAATCACATAAAGACTTCCTATGTGTGAATACTATCCTGAACATTACTAAAACTATACAACTATACAATAACTACAAAGGGGACTCTTGCTAACTGCAGGGGTCCTTTTAGTATATAGGGGATACCTTTGATAGGTGATAATTAACCGTATATTGTGAAAGGTCTATACTAGGTGGTACAATACTAGTAATGCGAGAGAGGTTGTGAAAGGGGCGATAGAGGATGAATCGATTTTTACGACGGGGACAATTACAAACGATAGAGCCACAGAAGGATACATCAGTGGTAGACGATATGGATACACTAGTGAGTGAAGTGAGTCCGGATGAGTTTTTGGATATGGTGCAACAAGAGGGCACACCTAAAGATTTGAATCGAGCTATGGATATGGTGGAGTTTGGAGATTCAAAAGAACACCACGGACCGATGGACCCTTATGAGGCAATGACGATTCGTAATTATAGCCAATTGGATGTATTGCCAGAGGATTCTGATGAAGGTTATGATTTTTCTGGTGCAAATGAAACAGAACAGGATCGATTTTTCCATAATAAGTACAATGATATTATGGAAGATGAATTAGAATATGAGCAACAAGAATTTGATAGCTCTGATGATTACGATCACTACAGTCATGATTCGGGAGATAGTTTTGACTTCGATTTTGACTTGTTTGATGACTTTGATTTTGATGATGACTAATGAGGAATGAATGATGATGAAGCCCATACATACAAGGACATCAGTATGTCCCTATGATTGCCCAGATGCCTGTGGCTTAACGTTGACCGTTGAGGGAGACAGATTGCAACAGGTACGAGGTATGAAAGCGCACAGTTTCACGAGAGGAACTTTGTGTCAAAAAATGCAACACTACGAACAAACTGTCCACCACAGTGGGCGGCTGACAACCCCTTTGCGCCGGATAGGGCCAAAGGGAAGTGGTCAATTTAAGCCTATTTCATGGGATGAGGCACTACAAGAAATTGCTGAGAAATTTCAATCTTGTATCGATACCTATGGTTCTGAAAGTATTATGCCTTATTCCTATGCGGGAACAATGGGGATTTTACAAAAGAGTGCAGGGGATCCTTTGTTTGCCATATTAGGTGCCACCCGCCAAGATAAAGGGATTTGCTCTCCTGCGAAACGCTATGGGTGGGTAAGTCTTATGGGAAATACCTTAGGGAATCGACCACAAGATATACAACACAGTGATTGTGTAGTGTTGTGGAGCCTCAATGCAGTGGCTACGGATGTGCATGTTTTACACGATGTGACAATAGCTCGTCAACGTGGAGCCAAACTATGGGTGATTGATACGCACCATACGGAGACGGCTAGGCTAGCAGATGAAGTCATTATTTTAAGACCCGGTACAGATGGAGCCTTTGCTTTAGGAGTGGCCTATATTCTTGGTAAAGAAGGATTGGTTAATACAGAGTTTATCGATCGTTATGTACAAGGTTATGAAGGATTTCGAGATACCGTTGTATCTCAATATAATCCATCGAAAGTAGCTAGTATAACGGGGGTGCCAGAGGAGCGTATCATTGAGTTTGCTCGAGCCTATGGACAGGCAGTAGCGCCATTTATTCGCTTAGGTAGTGGACTTTCACGATATGGTAATGGCGCCAATACGGTGCGATGTGTGGTAGCCTTACCGGCTCTGGTGGGCGCCTACTTGCATACAGGGGGAGGGCTCTTGTCTAGTGCATCGGGAAGTCAATTCGTAGGTGGTAAGCGTGTTAGCTGGGAGCGCTTTCAGACAAAAGATACACGATTAAATCCTATGATTCGTCTAGGGCCGATGTTAACAGAGGCCGACAACCCACCGATTAAAGCCCTCTATGTATACTCTAGTAATCCAGCGGTAACCTCGCCGGACCAAACGGTGGTACGTAAAGGATTAGCCAGAGAGGACCTGTTCACAGTCGTTCATGAACGATTTATGACAGATACGGCGAAGTATGCGGACATTGTATTGCCTGCCACATCGTCTGTAGAGCATAATGATGTATATAATTCCTATGGTCATTACACGATTGGCTGTGGATATCAAGCCATTCCGCCTGTCGGTGAAAGTCGATCTAACTGGAATACCATCTGTAGTATTGCCAGAGCTATGAAAATCGACCACCCTGTATTTGCTATGTCGGAACTGGAGATGATTGAGGATATTGTGCGACATGCTTCAATTCCAAAAGCTGTGCAAGATAGAATCTTGGCAGGGGAGCTGGTAGAGATGGATTTATCAGACACGTATAAGCTGGAGTACGGTACGCCATCAGGTAAAATCGAGTTATACAATCCAATAGAGGCTGATCCATATCCTGTGTATCGTGAAGCTCATGGGGATACAGCGGAGTTTTTCCTCATTAATGGAACGGACCCACGCATATTGGATTCTTCCTTTTGTGAACTACAAGATGAGACACCTCAAATGATAGCCCGCATGCATCCAGAAGATGCAGAACGTAAGGGTGTGGCGAATCATCAATTTATACGATTATATAATGAGCGCGGCTCTTTACGAATTGCTTTGGAAATTGATGATACTGTGGCAAAAGGGACGATTGTGAGCTGTGGTGTATGGTGGCAATCGCAATCCCATGATTCAATATATACCATGAATGTGTTAACGGCTTCACGACCAACCGATTATGCATGGGGAAGTACATTTTACGATGTAAAAGTGGATGTAGAGCCATGCGATTAAGAGGATTAGGTTATAGTTAATCAATGTAATTTATCTATCAATCATAGATTGCCTGTATATGCATAATCAGTATAGACAAAGCCATTTCCGACGAGGGAAATGGCTTTTTATTTCATCTATAATTAGATATAATAAAAAAATAAGCATAAAAATTGTTTTTGTACAGTGTATATTTGTTAGTATAGAATGTATTTGGAAGGAGAGCATATGTCAGATCATACTCAACTATCGGGGCGAGCCTATATTGCTATCGGCCTGATGCTGTTTGCTTTATTTTTTGGGGCAGGTAACTTAATCTTCCCCGCTACCTTAGGTCAACATGCTGGTACTAATGTGTGGTGGGCCATCTTAGGTTTTATTGTAACCGGTGTAGGATTACCACTATTAGGGGTTATGGCTATGGGATATTCTGGTAGCCGTAATGTACAAAGTTTAGCTAGTCGTGTACACCCAGTATTTGGTGTTTTATTTACATTGGCATTATATATATCCATTGGTCCAGCTTTTGCGATACCACGTACAGGTACAGTATCCTATGAGATTGCTGTAAAACCATTCTTGGGTGGTGCAGCCTCAGATACAGCGCAAATGGTATTCTTGATTTTGTTTTTTGCGCTTACCTTGTGGTTATCGATAAACCCTCAAAAATTAGTGAATCGTATTGGCAATGTGTTGACACCCGTGTTATTACTTACTATCGTTGTGTTGATTGTGAAATCATTAATTACTCCATTGGGGGGATATGGCACACCAACAGTGGAATATGCTACTAGCAGTACAGCTTTCTTACAAGGGTTCTTAGATGGGTACAACACATTAGATGCATTAGCATCCTTTGTGTTTGGTATTTTGGTTATCGAATTTGTCACACTTTCAGGAGCACAAACACGTGAGGAAATTACACGTGCCACACTGAAAGCTGGTTTAATCGCCGTAGGTTGTTTAGGTGTGGTGTACATCTTCATTGCTAGCTTGGGCGCTACCAGCGTAGAACAGCTAGGTATCCTAGATACGGGAGCCCCTGTATTAGCAGAATCAGCTCGCTTGCTATTCGGTGAATTAGGAGCTATGATTTTGGCGGTTATCGTATTATTGGCTTGCTTAACTACAAGTATTGGACTGGTTACCTCTTGTGCACAGTATTTTAGCACACAATTTGGTGGCTTATCCTATAAAGCCTATGCCGTATTGTTTGTACTGATTTCCATCGGTGTCGGTATGTTTGGATTGAAAACTATCATTACCACAGCCATTCCTGTGTTGATGTTCCTGTATCCATTGGCTATTGTGTTGATCGCCTTGGCATTCTTGGATCCTGTATTTAAAGGGCGTCAATGTGTGTATGCTTGGACAGTGGGGACAACGTTTATCACAGCTCTTATATCTGGCTTAGAAACAGCGAAGGTAGACTTGGGAAGTCTAGGACAATTCTTTGCTACACAAGTACCAATGCACGGTATCGGTATGGACTGGGTTGTATTCGGAGGTGTAGGATTCGTGATTGGGTTGATTCATCGAGCATTGGTGAAAGAAAACTAAGATAAGGGTTATAGGACAATATGAGTTGGCTTTAAGCCTAATTAACCTAGTTAAGTACTAAGCCCATTGAATGTTAAAGTTACAAAAATACAGATTCATAAGGAAAACAAAAAGCTACACAGTAGAATATATCTACGTGTAGCTTTTGTATATATAACCTTATAGGCATTCTTATTCTAAATCGTCGAAATCGAATGCAGCTGCTTTTGTATAGTTTGTAACTTTTGCTTCAAAGAAGTCAGTTTTTGTGCTGTTCAAGTTGGAGAAACTTTCAATCCAAGCCATAGGATTTTCCTTAATGTCTGGATATAATGGTTGCAAGCCGATGGAATCAGCACGTTGGTTCGCTAAGTATTTGATATAGCGCTCGATTAATGTGTTGTTGATGCCCAAGATTTTGTCATCAGTGATGTATTGGCCCCAAGCAATTTCATTTTCAGTACCTTCACGAAGCATTTGTGTTAACTCAGCTTCTAGTTCAGCAGTGAATAGTTCAGGACGTTCGATGCGAAGTTCACGGATAATATTTTGGAACAATACCAAGTGAGTTACTTCGTCACGATTTATATATTTAAAGATTGTGGAAGTAGCCGTCATTTTACCTTGGCGAGCCAATGTGTAGAAGAAGCTAAATCCAGAGTAGAAATAAATTCCTTCTAAGATATAGTTCGCCATGATCGTGCGGATCAAATTGTGTTCCGATGGTTCATCGCTGAAGCGTTGGTAAATGTCAGCGATGAAGCGGTTACGAGCCAATAAATGCTCATCTGTACGCCACTCATCATAAATGCGGTCACGAGTAATTGGATTCGTTACAGTATCCAAAATATAAGAATAGGATTGAGCGTGGATTTCTTCTTGGAATGCTTGGATATTCAATAAAGAAGCCACTTCAGATGCCGTAATATAACGGCTCAAGTTTGGCAAGTTTTCGCTTTGAATAGAGTCCAAAAAGTTCAAGAAAGAAATAATCTTATCGAAAGCACGGCGCTCGCTATCTGTTAAATACGGGAATTGCTTAATATCTTCGTTCAAAGAAATTTCCTCAGGAATCCAGAAATTGTTCAGCATCGTACGATACAATGTATTCGCCCAATCGTATTTAATACGATTCCATTCCCGCAAATTCGTCGTATTACCGCCCACCATACTTTGCGTACCGCGGTCACCATGTTCATTAAAAATCAGTTTCTTTTCCATGAAAGTTGATCCTACCTTATCTATAATCACAATATGTATATAAATTATTATGAAAGCCTGAATATGATGCATGCTTTCATAGAGGTGTAGATGTATACTACCCTCTATTATACTAAAAAGGTGGAGAAAATGGCAATCAAAAAGCACAGGAGTAGCAGTCCTGTGCTTTTGTGTGTACCCTACGCTAGAATACGTTTCCTGTTAATCTAGTACGCTTTCATTGTAGCATGATAGTAGAGATATAGGAAGAGTAAAGTAATTGTTATTGGTAGTAGTATATTGCAAAAAATAAAAAGTGGGAAAATGAAGGACAAAGTGAGGGACAAAATAAGGGTCAAAAAATTTTATATGAAAATTATAAATAGAGAACACCTATATGCGCTTGCAATTACTTGCATATGCAATCGCTATGGTGTATGATGAAGAAAAGAAAGGATTGTGATAGATATGGCGAATACAAATGCAGTATATGCTAGAATTGACTCTACTTTAAAAGAAAATGCAGAGCATATTTTAGGACAACTTGGAATTTCTCCGTCCAGTGCAATACAAATGTTATATAGCCAAATTGTGTTACAAAATGGGATACCCTTTGAACTTCGCTTGCCTAACCGTAAACCACCAATATCTTTAGATAGATTATCGAAAGAAGAACTAGATGTAGAATTGCAAAAGGGAATGAATTCGTTACAGAATGATAAATGCTATAGTGTAGAGGAAGTAGATGCGTTACTTGCGAAGGAATATGGGATATGAGTAATCATTATACAGTGACTTATTCCACCATGGCATTAGAAGATTTAAGAGATATATATGAATATATTCGCTATATATTACTAGCTCCTATAGCAGCAGAACATCAAATATTACGAATCAGAAAAATGATAGCTTCGCTAGATGTATTTCCAATGAGGTATCAGATTGTTGATGAGGAACCTTGGAAATCTAAAAAGATGTACAAGGTTCCTATTGATAAGTATATAGTTTTTTATTGTGTGAATGATATGACGCATGTAGTTTCAATTGTACGTATTTTTTACGCAGCTCGTGATATAGAAAACTTAATGAATTATTTAGATACATAGTTTAAGAGTATTGCTCAATAATATGGGAAGTAAAAAGCACAGGATAGATTATCCTGTGCTTTTGTATACACTATGCCAGAGTACAGTGCTTATTAATTTAATGTGTTCTTATGATAGTGTTAATGCTTTAAGAAAAAGTAAAAATATAACAAGAAGTTTACATTGTGTAATTCGACAAATTTAGAATTTGTGTAAGCTGTTTGTGATTTCGAGTATACTAGAAATGAATAAATAAATTAGTTACTGTTTCGACTATACTCGAAATCATTAGTGGATATTAGCGTAGATTCGATTATAATCGACATCTATAGGAGTTTCATGATATAAAACTCCTGAAATATCAACATATCGTAAATATTTGTGATATAATAAAGACAAAGAAGAGTTATCAACGTGAGTTGGGCTCATCTCTTCCTACTATGGGAGGAGGTGATACTATGACGAAATACGAAAAAATCAGCTTGATCATTTCTATTTTATCATTAGTAGTTAACATTATTGCTTTATATAAATAATGAAAATGCCTAACGTAAAGAGGTATCTCACCACCTCAACACGTTAGGCAATTTCATTTCACCGTTTTTTGAGATGAGCCTAACGCCACCACACGTCGAAGGCTCTTCTTGTTTCTATGTTAAGTATACCATAGTTATTTACAGAATACAAATTCCACCCCCGCCCCGGACGGTGTCAAGTTTTTGTTGGAAAAATAATTACCTAGCTTTAAAAGAGGGTTCC
>CAUQIB010000007.1:0-102904 GCA_963518085.1 uncultured Veillonella sp.
AAAGGTGACCCAGGAGTAGCTGGTCCACAAGGACCGCAAGGTGCAACAGGAGCCCAAGGTGAAAAAGGCGAAAAAGGTGACCCAGGAGTAGCTGGTCCAGCAGGCCCTCAAGGTGCAGCAGGAGCTCAAGGTGAAAAAGGCGAAAAAGGTGATCCAGGAGTAGCTGGCCCAGCAGGCCCACAAGGTGCAACAGGAGCTCAAGGTGAAAAAGGCGAAAAAGGTGACCCAGGAGTAGCCGGCCCAGCGGGCCCTCAAGGTCCTAAAGGCGGTGTGGACGAAGCTTTAGTAAAAGAAGTACATACACGTATGGACTCTGTAGAAACTAAGTTAGATCAACTAGGCCACAGAGTAAACACATCTGGTGCTTTAAACGCAGCTTTATCTGCCTTGAAACCACTATCCTTTGATGCTGACGATAAATTCCAAATTATGGCTGGTGTAGGACATTTCAAAGGGGCTACTGGAACAGCATTGGGTGTCGGTTATTATCCAAATGAAGATGTATTACTTCATGGCGGTATGGCAATTGGAAACTCTGAAACAATGTACCACCTTGGTGTGAGCCTTAAAGTGGGATCTCGATCCAAATCTGATGCATACCAATCTATTTTGTACAACCAAGACACAGATACATTCAATGTGAATGTAGATACGCTTTCAGAAAAAGAACAAAAAGAGTTGAAACATACTCACTACGGACCAATTTCTATCGTGCCAGTGATGAAAACTGAAATCAAAGCTTTGGTGCAAGAAAATGGTACGTTGAAAGACCAAGTACAAGTATTGGCTGAGCAAGTGAAAGCGCAAAATGAACAAATTCAAGCATTGCAACAAATCACAGCTCAGTTGTTGAATCATAAATAATTGCATACCTATCGATAGTTAAGAATATTTCTATAGCATTGGCTTGCGGAATAAAGCTGTTCTATATATGTTATATTAAATAGCATTTAGTATTCTAATTTCGATACACAAAAGAGCTATCTACCGATAATATACCATCGGATAGATAGCTCTTTTGCATGTATACATTATTGTTTTTTTAATAATCGAGATTTATAAGCCTCATAATCTCGTGAGACATACGGTTTTAATTGGCTTTCACTTAGGTCAGTTCCAAAGGCACGTTCGCTGATGAGGAAGAGAGGTGGAGATTGGATGCGTTTTGCCACCGCTAAGCCATTGAACGATTTCCACCAGCGTTCGAGGTCATTGATGAACTGTTCTGTGGATGTGAAATAGTGAGACATAGAGTTAGGCAATTCTAATAGGTGTTCCAGTGTACCCTTCTCGTAGGCCCGCAAGATATCCTCAGGAGTCAAACGCTGATGAGGCAGTGTATGAGGTGTACCCTCTACGAAAGCACGGAACAAGCAATCATGGTATTCGTATTGCAATGGATCACCTAATCCTTGAGTGACATCCTGTGCGTCAGATAACTCGGCACTCGGCACTACATCAATGGACCCTTGTGGAATAACCTCTCGTTGAAAGATGGTTTCATTCATATAGCGAGCTAGAGCATAGACATCCGTTTTCCACACATCTCCCGTTACAGCGAGAAAACCAGCCAAATCGCCATATATCGTAGCATAGCCAACAGTGAACTCCGTTTTATTGCCATTGCATGTGAAAGCCCCGTTCACAGCGGATGCTATACCAGCTAAGATGCGAGACGAACGATCACGGGCTTGGATGTTTTCCTTGGCTAATGTAGATAACTGCAAGAATGATGTAGTGTTGGAGTCACTTTCAATAGGGTGTTGCTCGTCATAGTTTGCAATTGTTTGGTCAGAACTGTATAGCAGAGTTTGGCTCATATCTTCTTCAGAAGATATAGTATGTTCCTTTAGATCTTGCATAGTTGTTGCATGCACATTGCCATGGTGATGTAGTTCTGAAATGACATAAGTGTTATATTTTGTAAAGCTAGTATTCTCTAATTGCTCAATGGTGGCACTGACACCTTCTTCAATAGGGAATACCCCATAATGGCAACCGATGTTTTGTGCTAATTGGTAAGCCAAATCTTTTGTCATGTCAGAGTTATAACGGCTTGGCATATTGACTAAGTATAAGTTCTCTGGCGGTAATACCGTACTGTACAAAGCAGCATTGAGAGCGGAGTCGATACCACCCGAGACACCAATAACGATATTTTTAATCCCAGTTTGTGATAAAAATTGACGAATGCCGTATTGAAGAGCCTTGAATAGAGTAGGAATGTAGTTAGGCGTTGTAGCAAGTGTATTATTTGAATTAGCTGGAACACGTGAGTTATCTAAACCATCTAAATCATGTGAATCACATGCATTGTATATATCATTCTTATCAGAATTATTATTTTCTGATATATGACGAGATACGGCGCTATCTTGGAAAGTATACTTATGATTAGAACTAGTATGTGAAAGTGGTTGCCACAAGGTAGTTTTCAACAAAGTTGGTCGCACAGTATTTTCAAAAGCCGGTACTTCTTCTACAATAGAACCATTCACGTCATATAAAGTGGAGCAACCGTCATAGATACAGATATTTTTGCCATTGTTTTGGATGCCTACATGGTTTGTATAAGCAATCGGTGTATTGTATCGTTTGGCTTGAGCGCTGAAGAGGGCATGGCGGTGTTCCTGTTTGTGAATAGTGTAAGGGGATGAGGAACAATTCACGATTAAATCGATATGCTGGTCTTTCGCTTTTGCAGATTCTAGCATAAGACTTGTGGGACAGTCAGGGTAGTGCGTATCCCAGCTATCTTCACAGATAACGGGAGCAATGGTGAACGCTCCTTGTCGAGTGGCAATCGTGAGAGGCTGATTAATATCCGATAGAGATAGATTGCGCTCTTTCGCCACTATATTGGCGCTAGTGAAATACCGAGGCTCGTTAAAGTATCGATAACATGGCAACAATGTTTTAATGGTAAACGGATATAGTTGTGATGGATTAGATACTAGCTTGCCATTAGAAGCCACATAAAGAGCATTGTATTTACGAAGACTGCCGTCAAGATTGCGTAGACTTTCATCCACACCTACATTGCCAAAGATAATCGTAAGATTGGTGTTTTCGGTGGCTTTTACCAGTTCCTCACCGTAATAGAGACAATCCTCCACAAAGGGGACCTGGTCCCACAAGTCGCCCACTAAGTATCCGCTGAGGCATAATTCAGGGAAGATAAGGATGTCCGTGCTCACCGCCTTGGCATAGTCGATGGCATGCATCATAGATTGAAAGTTTATAGCAGGCTCACCAGGGTGCACCTGAATTTGACCAAAAGCAATACGAATCATGGAGAACTCCTTTGTTGTATAGATTAACGTGTTGATAGTTGTTGAGTATATTATAGCATTTTATGGGGGATTTGTTGTGGGAATCTAACTAGTAAGAATATGTAGTGTGGTAAATAAAATATTTTACTTTATATCATGATGCTGTGGATGAAAGTATGAATTGATACTTGACAGAGTAGTTGGGATAGGGATATCATGTAACTAAGACAAACCCCTCACATCCGTAAGGACAGATACATTCTGACGTGAGGCTTTTTTATTGCTTGAAGCTTATGGTTCTAATTATAAATAGAATTAATTTGTCAGTGAAAACGTAGTAATTTGAGAAAGGAGAGATAAGATATGAAGTTGTTTACCAAGTTAATGGCATGTATGGCGATGGCTTTTAGTGTACTAGGAACAACAGTTTCAAACGCACAGTTTGTTAATATTGATAATACCCATATTGATTTTAAAACATATCCAAAGGATGTTAAGATGTGGTTCAGCCATGATGCGGATGAGGTATATGTGTATCCTAAAGATGGTAAGTTAGAGTTACGAGCTAAAGGAAAGAAAACGCAGGTTCCAACGGTTTTAGGAGAAGATACATTTCATATTAACGCATACTATGATGTGAATCGTGATATAACATTATATGTGATTAATGCAAGACGAGACGATTATAAAAATGATATCAAAAGCCGTAATTTTATCTATCGATATAATCGACAAACAAAAATGTGGGAAAAACTGGTAGACTCTGCTAATTATTATTCTCCGTATAAAAAACAGGGTTCTTCTATCCAACTTTCAAGAGAATTAAGGGTGGATCAATCAGATTTCATGCTAGAGTTTCATAACTGGGATAATCTTAGTCAAGAGTTTTGGTATCCTCTAGATTGGAATGACAGTACACAAAGGATAGAGTATCGAAATCCACGACATATGACTATAGATACACACTAATTAATAAAAAAGAAAAGGCTCATGGACGGAAATTCTTGACAATTTGTTCGGATAAGATTATTCTGTAGATGAGTCAAACCCCTCACATCCGCAAGGACAGATATGCAAATCTGACGTGAGGCTTTTTTATTGTTTGAAATTTGCAATTCTAACAACATCCCCACATGGAATCACTTCTAATGTGGGGATGTTTTCTTAAAATTTTATTAGAAATACCCCCATTCCATGCTATAATAAATTATACAGATATTTTTCTATCTTTCACAAGGAGGAACGATATGTCAGCTATTGCTATTATTGGTGGTACCGGTGTGTACGACCCAAATATGTTTGATACTATGACAGAATCATCTCTTATGACACCATATGGAGAGATTCATTATATATGTGGTACCTATGAAGGTAAGACGGTGTATTTCTTAGCTCGTCATGGCCGTGATCATTCGATTCCACCGCACAAGATTAATTATCGTGCTAATATTTGGGGCTTGAAAAAGTTAGGTGTTAAGTTCATCGTATCTACTACGGCAGTAGGTTCTTTGGATGAGAACTTTGGACCTGGTCATTTTGTGTTGACGGACCAATTCTTAGACTTTACGAAAAACCGTGTGAATACATTCTACGAAGGTGGTGACCGTCCGGTGGCGCATGTAGATGTGACAAATCCATACAGTCCTGAGTTACGCTCTATTGTTGAAAGAGTAGGGAAATCTTTAGGATTAACGGTTCATAATGGCGGTACTTACGTATGTACAGAGGGCCCTCGTTTTGAGTCTCCTGCTGAAATTCGCATGTACGCTATGTTAGGTGGACAAACAGTGGGCATGACAAATGTACCAGAGGTGACCTTAGCCAATGAAGCGGAAATGGCGTACATGACAATTTCCATGGTGACGAACTATGCAGCGGGTATTTCTGAATCTGCTTTGACCCACGGTGAAGTGGTAGAGATGATGCAACAAATGGCAGACCAATTACAATCGCTAGTGAAAGAAGTTATTAAAGGCATTGATGTGAATGCAGACTATCCTGCGCATCATCGCATGTCTGAGTATGGTGGCTTTCAATTATAATCTATTGTGAAGAATCTAAAAGGAGAACGGTAATGCAATCTTTAATTCGAGATATTTCTTTAGCGGCTGAGGGTCGTAAAAAAATTGACTGGGTAGCTAATTTTATGCCTACTTTAAACACATTAGGAGACCGTTTTGAAAAAGAGCAAACTTTCAAAGGTCAAACTATCGTTGTATCTGTCCATTTAGAGGCAAAAACTGCGTACTTATCGACGGTGTTACAACGTGGTGGTGCAGAGGTTATTGTTACAGGCTCTAATCCATTGTCTACGCAAGATGATGTGGCAGCTGGACTTGTGGATATGGGATTGACTGTCTATGCTTGGTACAATTGTACAGACGAAGAATATACGATGTTCCTGAACAAAGCGCTGGACCATAAACCACATATCATCATCGATGACGGTGGCGATTTAGTAAGCTTACTTCATACGACTCGACAAGATGCAAAAGAACGTCTATTGGGTGGTAGTGAAGAAACCACAACAGGTGTACACCGTTTGAAAGCTTTGGCTGAAGCGGAGCAGTTGACATTCCCAATGATTGCAGTTAACGATTCTAACTGTAAATATTTATTTGATAATCGCTATGGTACAGGCCAATCTGTTTGGGATGGCATTATGCGTACTACAAACTTAACGGTAACAGGCAAAAACGTGGTGGTTGCTGGTTATGGCTGGTGCGGTAAAGGAGTGGCGCTTCGTGCAAAAGGCTTAGGGGCTCACGTATATGTAACAGAAGTAGATCCAATTAAAGCCATCGAGGCTGTATTTGATGGATTCAAAGTATTGCCGATGGTGGAAGCTGCTAAAATCGGTGACATTTTCTGTACTGTCACAGGCTGTAAGGATGTCATCACGGAAGAACATTATGCAGTCATGAAAGACCGCGCTGTTCTTTGCAATGCGGGCCATTTCGATTGCGAAGTGAATGTGAAAGATTTAGCAGCCATGGCAGTATCTCATGAACGTGTTCGTCAAAATATCGAAGCCTACCATATGCAAGATGGCCGTCAATTGTATGTACTAGCAGAGGGTCGCCTTGTAAACCTAGCAGCAGGTGATGGACATCCGGCAGAAATCATGGACTTGTCCTTTGCTATGCAAGCCTTAGCAGCAGAATATATCTTGCACCATGGAGCAGAGATGGCAGACGATGTGCATGTATTGCCATATGAAGTAGATGCAGAAATTGCAAAATTAAAATTACAATCTATGGGTTATGATTTAGATACATTGACACAAGAACAATATGATTATTTGTATACTATAAACTAATAGTGATGAAATTTACTGATACATAGTAAATAAAATTTCAACTGTGGTAAACTGGCGATGAGAGTGGCAACTTTCATCGCCAGTTTTAATATGCCTAAGTAGTAGAACGTGACATACTTTTAAAAAGAATATACTTGGTAACAGACCGTATCTATTTCTATATTTACTTTTCAAAAAAGATATTTGTCCTCTCAATACATACAAAAATGGGAAAATCATACGCTGTAGATTTACTAAATAAACTCATAATTAAATTCTTATAATTATATTTGACAAACTACTCATAGTACATTCATAATAGGAAAGTATAGGTTTTCTGTAGGAGTATCACTTGCTCGTTACAATGATAGAGCGAAACGGTAACGGTGACTTTCACAGTAAGAAAATCCAAAAGAGGAGTTTTTAAAAAGGAAGGGTGTAACATGAAAAAATCCATGTTCAAACGTGCACTAGCATTGGGTGCTACGGCTATTTTGGCTGCGGCGATCGCTGGTTGCGGTGGCAATAGTTCATCAACAAGCAATGCAAATGAAGCAAAAGTAGCTTTATTGACTACAACATCTGGCGCAGCAGCTGCCTATGGCGAGTCCATTAAGAATGGTGCAGAGTTAGCTGTAGCACAAGTTAATGCAGATGCTAATAATGTGAAAATCAACTTATTAGTGGAAGACACTAAAGGTGATAAAAACGAAGCCATCAATGCTATGAATAAAGTAATTTCTAAAGATAAAGTAGTGGCTGTGATTGGACCTATGTTATCTGGTGAAATGATGGCAGCTGGCCCGATTGCTAACAAAAACAAAGTGGTAGCATTGGGTACATCTACAACAGCAGAAGGTATTACTGATATAGGAGAATACATTTTCCGTAATGCAGTACCTGAATCCTTAGCAGTTGACGCAGCGATTCGACAAGCTCACAAAGTATTAGGTTACAAAACAGCAGCGATTATGTACTCCAATAACAATGACCAAATGGTATCTGTAAACAATACTGCAAAAAAAGCGTTGGAATCTGAAGGAGTTCAAATCGTAGCAACAGAAACATTTGCCGATAAAGATACAGATTTTTCTGCACAGTTGACAAAAATTCAACAAGCAAAACCTGATATCATCATCGTTGCATCCTTGTACCAAGAAGGGGCGTTGATTATGAAAAAAATGCGTGAACTTGGCATGAACCAACCAGTAGTAGGTTCCAATGGTTTCAACAGCCCAGCATTCATTAAAAATGCAGGTGCCGCTGCCGATGGTGCTATCGTAGGTACACCTTGGTTCCCTAACAAAGATGACCAAAAAGTTCGCGATTTCCGCAAAGCTTATGTAGAAAAATATGGTCATGAACCAGATCAATTTGCAGCACAAGCATACGATGCAGTGTTCTTGTATGAAGCAGCTTTGAAAGCAGCTGGTTCTACAACAGATCGCGAAAAATTCCGTAATGCATTAAAAGGCATTACAGACTTCGTAGGGGTAACTGGTAAATTCCAATTCAATGAAAAACGTGACCCATCTATGGAAGTTCAAGTTCTACAAATTAAAAACGGTCAGTTCGACGCATTACAAAAATAGGAGTTAGACGATGTTTTTACAGCAATTAGTGAATGGCCTTACTTTAGGCAGTCTCTATGCAGTATTAGCCATCGGATTGACACTGGTTTTTGGTGTGTTAAACATCATCAACATGGCTCACGGAGGCATCTTTATGATAGGTGCCTTCGTGGGTTTATTTATGGTGACAGTCTTTGAAGCTAATATCTTCGTAGCCATCCTTGTGGCTATGGTGGTAGGGGCAATTCTTGGATATTTGTTAGAATTTGTGGCACTACGTCCACTTCGCAAGAAAAACGTATCCCATTTGGCGCCATTGATTTCTACAATTGGTGTCTCTATTTTTATTGAAAGTGTAGCCTTACTTGTATGGGGCCCACAAACACGTTCATTCCCACCAGACTTTATCGGTGGACTTATCGATTTTGGTATGTTCAAAATCTCCATGGTTCAAATCATTGGCCTTGGCGTATCCATTGTGTTAATGCTGATTTTAAATGTACTTATTAAAAAGACTAAAATCGGTAAAGCTATCCGTGCTGTATCCTTAAGTACAGAAACAGCTTCTTTGTTGGGTATTAACCCTACTTTAGTTATTTCTGTAACAGTGATGTTGGCCTCTGCCTTAGGATCTGCCGCTGGTGTATTGGTGGGCTTATCCTTTGACGCCGTAGAGCCTATGATGGGTGTTGTCATCGGCTTTAAAGGCTTAGCTGTATTAATCCTTGGTGGTCTTGGTAATATCACTGGTGCCATGGTGGGTGGATTCATCTTAGGTGTATCCGAAGTATTCTCCGTAGCCTATGGAGCATCCTCCTATCGTGATGCTGTAGCCTTTGGGTTAATCATTCTCTTATTATTCTGGAGACCACAAGGGTTATTCGGATCCAAAGATAAGGGGGGACGACCATGAGTGAAATTTTAAATCCATATTATCTACAAATTGTGATGTTCTTCATCATTAATGCCATTATGGGGATTTCCATTTTCTTCACCCTTTCTACGGGACAGTTGACATTGGGCGCGGCAGGCTTCATGAGCGTGGGTGCCTACGTAGGTGCCTTGCTTACTTTGAAAGTTGATCTACCTATACCGATTGCTATCTTCATTGGTGGTATCGTAGCGGCCTTAGTCGCTGTTGTGATTGGATTACCAACAACACGTTTGAAAGGCTTATATCTCGCCATTGCTACTCTTGGTTTTGGTGAAGTGGTGCGTGTTATCTTTTTGAACTTAGAAGTGACACATGGTGCCTTGGGTCTTTCAGGTATTCCAGCGATTGCCCAAGAATTAACAAATTATGTGTATGAATTCGATATGGATGGTTTGTTAGATATCGATGCATTGACATGGGGTAACTTATTAACTATCGTTATTTTGTTAGTCATTTTAGCTTTAGTTATACTATTCTGTCTACGTATTCACAATAGCCGTATTGGCCGTGCCTTCCAAGCTATCAAAGCCGATGACCACGCAGCAGAATTGATGGGTATTAATGTAGTGTATTACAAAATGTTAGCCTTTGTGATTGGTGCTTTCATTGCCGGTGTAGGTGGTGGCTTGTACGCACATATTACAAACTTTATTAATCCTACAGATTTTAGCTATCATAAAGTAGTACAAATTTTATTATTCCCAGTGTTTGGCGGTTCTAATGTAGTGTGGGGCTCTGTACTAGGCTCATTCATTTTGACATTGCTACCAGAAGTATTGCGTTTCCTAGCAGACTATCGCGATATTATTTACGGTGCTTTATTAGTTATCTTGATGGCTGTTCGTCCTGATGGTATTTTGACAGAAGAGTTGATGGATAAAATCTATCGTAAATTGGGAGTGAAAAAGAAAGCATATATTCCAGAATCACAAGTGTTAACAGAACGCTTTGAGGCTTATAAAGCGCAAAGTAAGTCTGGTCAAGAATAGGAGGGTACCATGCTATTACAATTAGATGATGTAAGTAAAAGCTTTGGTGGCGTGGCTGCCTTGACTGGCGTTACCTTCCAAGTCAATCAAGGGGAGGTCTTTGGTGTAATCGGACCGAATGGCGCTGGCAAAACGACATTGTTTAACTTAATTACTGGCGTATTCCCTGTGAGTACTGGTAATATTGTGTTCGATGGTATGAATGTGGTAGGTATTAAGCCACATCGTACGGTGGAAATGGGAATTGCTAGAACATTCCAAAATATTCGTTTGTTCGGTAATATGACGGCATTGGAAACTGTATTAACAGGTATGCATTGCCGTACAGGATCTGGTGTGTTGTCTAGTTTCTTCCGTACAAACCGCCAACGCATTGAAGAAGAGCGTTGCCGTGGTATTGCCTATGAGTTTTTAAAACTTGTTGGCTTGGAAGAAGATGCTGAAGAAGTGGCCACATCTTTACCATATGGTAAGCAACGTCGCTTGGAGATTGCCCGTGCTTTGGCTACGCATCCACAATTGATTTTGTTGGATGAACCAGCAGCAGGTATGAATGATAGTGAAACAGAAGTGCTTCGCCAATTAATTGGTAAAATTCGTGATTTAGGTATCACTGTTGTGGTCATAGAACATGATATGGCATTGATGATGAATATTTGTGATCGCTTAGCAGTGTTGAACTTCGGTAAAAAAATTGCCGAAGGTACTCCGCAAGAAATTCAAAACAATCCAGATGTTATCGAAGCCTACTTAGGAAAGGAGGAATAATATGTTAAACATTGAAAACGTAGTAGCTGGTTATGGTCATATTACAGCGTTAAAATCTATTAACTTAGACGTTCCTCAAGGTTCCATTGTGTCTTTGATCGGTGCCAATGGTGCCGGTAAATCCACAACTATGCGTTCTATCATGGGCTTGGTAAAACCAACAGAAGGTCGTATTATCTTCGAGGGTCAGGATATTACCTCTATGAAGACTCACGATATTGTGAAAGCAGGAATTTCTCTAGTTCCAGAAGGACGACAAATTTTACAGGACATGAGTGTCTATGAAAATTTAGAAATGGGCGCTTATATTCGTAACGACAAAGATATCGAAGCTGATATTAAAAAAGTGTTTAAACGTTTCCCTATCCTTGACGAACGTAGTTACCAATTAGGTGGTACTTTATCTGGTGGACAACAACAGATGTTGGCCATTGGTCGTGCCTTGATGGCTCGTCCTAAATTGTTGTTGCTTGATGAACCATCTATGGGTTTGGCTCCATTGGTAGTGAATGAAATCTTTGAAGTTATCAAGGAAATCAGCGCCGAAGGAACGACTGTATTGTTAGTAGAACAAAACGTGCGTCAAGCCTTAAAAATTGCAGACTACGCATATGTATTAGAAACAGGTAAAATTGTTCTTTCAGGACCTGCCGAAGAAATTCGTCACGATCCTAGAGTGATGGAAGCTTACCTAGGCGGTAAAGTAGAATAACACACTCTAACACTAGTTAGCAGATATACAATCCATTGTGGTTGTGTATCTGCTTTTTTGTTTACCTATTCTGAATCGATAGTTACTGTAGATAGGAATGGAGTATACATACCAGCGTAGGAATGTACGGAAATAGGGATATGCTTTCAACATATAAAGAAAATTGAATAGTATTAAAAAACTATTGTGTATACATGAGTCACATGTCTTGTAGGAGAATCATTTTTCTTGTAAACTAATAGTATAGGTATAAAATAGATAACAAATATAGGAAGGTGTTTACTATGAGTATGGCAGCAAAACAAGCGCGTGGGAAAAAAGCAAATGATATGATCTTTGCAACAAACTCACAAGCCCAAGAGGCAGTAAGACAATATGGCAAAGAAAACGTGTTAAATGGAACTGTCGGATCTATCCTAGATGAAAATGGTGATATTGTTTTCTTAAAAGTGGTAGAAGATGAGTTTCGTAATTTGCCACGTAATGAATATGTTGCATATGCACCGATTGAGGGATTAAAAGAGTTTGTGGAAGCATGTAAACAAGAATGCTTTGGACAATCTCGACCAGATGCCTATATTGAAGGAATAGCTACTGCTGGTGGTACAGGTGGTATTCATCATTTAGTGCACAATTACACAGAGCTAGGTGATACAGTGATTACAGCAGATTGGTATTGGGGTGCATACAAACAAATATGCAATGACAATGGACGAGAACTAGCTACCTACTCCCTATTTAATGAAAACTATGAGTTCAACTTTCAATCATTAGAGTCGCTGGTGTTAGACATAGCTTCTAAACAAGAGAATGTTCTAATTATTTTTAATACACCTGGTAATAATCCGACAGGTTTTTCGCTTTGTGATAGTGATTGGGATAAAGTGTTAGATCTAGCGAACCGTTTGGTGACTACAGGAAATAATAAAGTGATTATTGGCGTGGATGCAGCCTATATTGATTTCTCTGGACCTAAGGAAGATGTACGCCGATTCTTTAAAAAGTTTGAGCATTTGTCAAAAAATATATTAACAGTAGTATGCTACAGTATTTCTAAAGGATTTACTATGTATGGTCAACGTGTTGGCTGTATGTTAGGAATTACTTCTGATAGAGAAGTGGCACAAGAGTTTTTTGATATTAACCAAATGGCTTCTCGTGGTACATGGTCTAATATTAATCGACCAGCTATGCGCACGGTCGCTAATATTGTGCATGATCCTGAAAAATTAAAATGTTATGAAGAGGAACGTAATTGCTATTCTCGGCTTGTAGAAGAAAGAGCTGGTATTTTAGAATGTGAAGGAAAAGCAATTGGGTTGCCAATGTTGCCATACATGGGTGGTTTCTTTGCCACGATTCCATGTGATAATCCAAAGGCTTTGGTAGAAGAATTGAAAAAAGAAAATGTATTTTTAATTCCTGTATCTGGCGGTGTTCGTATAGCCGTATGTTCTATTCCGAAACGACAAATTACAGGATTGGCACAACGGATTTATGATGCTATGAAACGGGTAGGACAAGTATAAAAGAAGCGCTTAAGACAGAAAAAATGAACGGTTACTAAAGTGTGAGAAAAGATGGTTGAATCTATGATTCGGCTATCTTTTTTTATTTTTTTAATAATAAGCATCTATTTAGGAGAATATTGCCTCATTATTTCTTATTGTAGGTGTATATTGGTGAAATATGGAAAAAATCTCCCACTTTCTACCACTATCACTTTATTGTAAAATGTTCGATAATAAAACTAAATATACGAACATATACATAAATATTATATTAAATTTTCGATATTAATAGAAACTGATATAAAATTTGTATAATTATCTATAAATTAAGTGTTTTATTTGTTGTGAAAAGTGGGGAAATGTGGTAAAATTTACCATATAGTGGTAATAAGGGCGAGAAGGTGTAGGAAAAGGAGGTGTCCTTGCTATGTTTAAAGGTGAATTTTCACATACAATAGATAGTAAAGGGCGCATGATCATTCCTGCGAAAATGCGTGAACAATTAGGAGAAACTTGTGTTGTAACGCGATATTTTGACCATACCTTAGCCATTTATACGCAAGAAAAATTTGAAGAACTAGCCAAAAAATTAAGTTCTCAAAGCTCGAATAAAGCCAACCAACGTGGTTTAGTACGTTTTTTTGTGGGTGGTGCGGCTGACCTTGAGTTTGATAAACAAGGTCGTGTTCTGATACCAAGTAATCTTCGTGCTCACGGTGAATTAAAAAAAGATGTAGTTGTAGTTGGTAATGGTGAACG
Source organism: uncultured Veillonella sp. (assembly GCA_963518085.1). Taxonomy (GTDB): domain Bacteria; phylum Bacillota; class Negativicutes; order Veillonellales; family Veillonellaceae; genus F0422. Next base: position 13,815 of record CAUQIB010000007.1, read on the forward strand.
CATCGAAATTTGGAGTAAAGCTCGTTGGGAAACATATAACAATGAAATTTATGGAAATATTGAGGCGATGGCAGAAGAACTTGATTTGGATGATATTGGATTTTAAGTGAGGAACTATGGACTTTCATCATGTGAGTGTATTACTCAATGAAACGCTAGAAGGATTGGCGATTAAACCAGATGGAACCTATGTGGATTGTACATTAGGTGGTGGGGGACATTCCCATGCTATTGGTGAACGATTGTCTACAGAAGGTATGATAATTGGTTTAGATCAAGACGTGGCGGCATTAGAGGCAGCATCTCGGCGGTTGTCTGATTTGTCTTGCCAGGTGAAAGTCATTCAAACTAATTTTTCTAACTTAAAAAATGCTTTACAAGGGGCAGGTATTCACAAAGTAGATGGATTTGTCTTTGATTTGGGTGTGTCTAGTCATCAGCTAGATACAGCAGATAGAGGTTTTTCCTACATGCAAGATGGTCCGTTAGACATGCGCATGAACCAAAGTGGAGCTTTGACAGCCGAAACCATTGTAAACACCTATTCTAGTGAAGATTTATATCGTATCATTTGGGACTATGGTGAAGAGCGATGGGCCAAACGAATTGTCCAATTCATCCTGGTAGCTAGAGAAGAAGCACCTATAACGACCACCTTTCAGTTAGTGGATATCATAAAACATGCCATCCCTGCGAAGGCTAGACAAGAGGGTCCACATCCTGCAAAACGAACGTTCCAAGCACTTCGTATAGAGGTGAATCAAGAACTTCAAATTTTACACGATGCTTTCGTAGATGCTGTATCGATGTTACAGCCAGGTGGAAGAATTGCGGTAATTACATTCCATTCCTTAGAGGATAGAATTACAAAGCAAACTTTTAAAGAGTTAGCACAAGGGTGTACATGCCCACCGAACTTACCGGTATGCGTATGTCATCATGTGCCCCTAGTAAAAGCGAAAAATAAGGCCATAGAGCCAAGTCAAAAAGAAGTAGAAGAGAATCCACGGTCCCGTAGTGCCAAGTTGAGGGTAGCTGTGAAAGTATAGTTGGGAGGAATAGTTATGTTAGTACGGAAGGCTGCGTATTGGGAACAATTAGCACCTTATGTAGAGCCCGTCAGAAGAAAGAAAGTAAAGACGCAAGCGTTCATTTGGGATGCAACACCAGATATGCGTCAGTGCTTGTTAACTATATTACTGGCGATGGTCTTAGGGTTGACTTGCTTGCTCTTAACAGGCGTAACAGAAAATGCACGTAAAGAGACAGTCAATTTACAGGAACAAATAGTTTTAGAAAATCGTACTAATTATGAATATAACTTAGGCTTAGCAGAATTAAGATCTCCTACGCGTATTCAAAAAATAGCGCAACAAAAACTTGGCATGGTATTACCAGATAATTTCGTTTACACTAGTAAAAACACAGTGGAAGAACGTAATGTGACGATGAAAAAGGATATTAGAGAATGATGAAGGCAGTCCTTTTGGGCTGCTTTCTCTATGATTGGAGGAATCAATATGAAACGAGTGGAAGACATTGTAAAGGTTGTATCTCCTACAAAGGTAGAAGGTCCTTTAACAGCTACTGTTAGCCATATTACGGCTGACTCTAGAACGGTACAGCAAGGTAGTTTGTTTATCTGTTTAGTAGGAGCTACTGTGGACGCTCATAATTTTGTAGATAAAGCTGTGGAAGACGGTGCTGTGGCGATTATTGCATCGAAACCAGTGTCGGTGCCGGACAATGTAGCTGTACTATACGTTGAGGATACAAGACAAGCATTACAAGATGCTGTTCCTTTTTTCTATGATTATCCAGCATCGAAAATGCGTATGATTGGTGTAACAGGAACGAATGGTAAAACTACGACGACTCATATTATTGGTCATATATTACGCTCTCAAGGATACACAGTGGGAATTATTGGAACAGTACATATCTTAATCGATGACCAATCGTATCCAATTCATAACACCACACCAGATGTAGCAGATTTACAACAAATTTTACAACAAATGGTAGATGCTGGCGTCACACATTGTATTATGGAAGTTTCCTCTCATGCCCTAGCATTAGGACGTACTGCAGGTGTAGAATATGATACGGCTGTGTTTACTAATTTAACGCAGGATCACTTAGATTTTCACAAAACATTTGATAATTATTTAGCGGCAAAAGCGAAGTTGTTTAAACAAGTAAGTGCTTCCTATCAAGTGAAAGAAGGTAAGGGCGCTGTTATCAATGTAGATGATGCCTATGGTCAAGCGATTGTAGATGTGACCACGGCACCTATGATTACATACAGTACAGAAGGCAAAGGCACAATGAATGCCTCTGATTTAGCGATTACTGCCAAATCTTCCCAATTTACTCTATCCTATGATGGCAAAAACTATCCAATTTCTACGAAGATTGCAGGTATGTTCAATGTGTATAATACATTGGCGGCCGTAGGAGCTGCCTTATATGAAGGGTTGACAATGGAACAAATTATATATGCATTGTCTACTTTTACAGCGGTACCAGGACGTTTTGAATTGATTGAAGAAGGACAAGATTTTGCGGTAGTTGTGGATTACGCGCATACACCTGATGGGTTAGAAAATATTTTGCAAACTGCGAAGAAGATTGTAGAAAACCGCATCTTAGTTGTTTTTGGTTGCGGTGGTGATAGAGATGCTACTAAACGCCCTATCATGGGACGTATTGCAGCGCAATTTGGAGATCGTGTATTTGTAACTTCAGATAACCCACGTACGGAAGATCCTGTACAAATTGTAAAAGACGTAGAGGTAGGCGTGAAAGAAGGTTTACATGATGATGTCACTTATGAAGTTATTGTTGACCGCCGTGAGGCTATTTATACGGCTATTAAAGAAGCGACTGCGGGTGATGTAGTTATCATAGCTGGTAAGGGCCATGAAGATTATCAAATTTTAAAAGAGGAAACTATCCACTTTGATGATCGTGAAGTAGCACGAGATGCCTTGAAGGAGAGATAATATGGCACAATTTACAGTGCAAGAAGTATTAGAGGCAACACAGGGATCCTATATAGGAACTAGTACGTGTACCTTTGCTGATGTTTCAACAGATACACGTACAATTGGAAAAGATGGCTTGTTTGTTGCCTTAGAAGGAATGACATTTGATGGTCATGATTTCTTAACAGTTGCCAAAGAACGCGGTGCTACAGGTGCTGTGGTAAAACGTGGTAAAGTGATTGATGGCTTGGTGTGTATTGAAGTAGAAGATACGTTACGGGCGTATCAACAGTTAGCAACGTATCATCGTAGACGCTTTCCCATCCCTATCATTGGGATTACCGGTTCCTCTGGGAAAACAACTACAAAAGAAATGATTAGCGCCGTATTAGGAAAAGCTTTTACAGTTTTGAAGACTGAAAAAAATTACAATAATGAAATTGGCGTGCCTAAAATGCTATTACAATTAACAGAAGATCATGATGTATGTGTTCTTGAAATGGGGATGCGTGGACTTGGTCAAATTGCTGAGTTAGCAGAGATTGCAGAGCCTACAATAGGCGTTATTACCAATGTAGGTACTAGTCATATTGAATTATTAGGGTCTCAAGAAAATATTGGGAAAGCGAAACAAGAATTAATTGAAGCATTACCAAGCACAGGAGCAGCCGTTCTGAATCATGATGATCTATTTGTTTTACCTATGAAAGAGGTAACGGATGCCAAAATCATGACATATGGTATGAAAGAGGGCTCTCATGTTCAAGGCACCCAATTGGAATATACATCAAAAGGAATTACGTTTACTGTTCATGATAGATGTGGTAACTGGAATGTATTTTTGCCCATGATTGGGATTCATAATGTATATGATGCATTATCTGCTATTGCAGTGGGTATCATTTTGGGGGTACCACAAGAAGAAATCGTAGAGACGTTTAAAGAGTTCCCAGGGATTCCTATGCGTCAAGAAATTGTAGCATTTCCAACTTTCACTGTATTAAATGATGCGTACAATGCTAATCCCAATAGTATGGCAGAGTCCATTCGAGCCATGGGACAGTTGCAAGGGACTCGTAAAATTGCTATGCTAGGAGATATGTTAGAGTTAGGTGATCATTCTAAAACAGCTCATGAGGAGATTGGTAGGATTCTTGGAGAAGAGCACTACGATATGGTGTTCACCTTTGGCGATATGATGAAGATAACAGCTTCCGTAGCAAAGCAGGCAGGGGTTCCGTATGTATATGTAGGAAAAAGTCATCTTGATATTGCCAATGCCTACTATGATGTGAAACAAGAAGGCGATGTGATTCTAGTGAAAGGGTCCCGAGGTCTAAAAATGGAACGTATTATAGAAGATTTTAAAGAACGACATGAATAAGTAAGGAGACATGTGACATGAATATGGACTATGCAGTAGCCTTTGGCTTAGCCCTGGTAAGTACATTAGTATTCGGTAAAATAGGGATTCCTTTGTTGCAACGATTAAAGGCACAACAGTCGATTCGTGAAGATGGGCCTCAGGCGCATTTAGCTAAAGCAGGTACACCGACTATGGGCGGATTATTTATGATGCTAGCCTTGGTTGTTACGGTTTGCATAGTACCACCCTATTCTGTAACATTGTGGATGCTATTATTTTTGACATTGGGACATGGTGCATTAGGATTTAGTGATGATTTTATTAAAGCCGTTAAACGTCGTAATTTAGGATTAACAGCAAAACAAAAATTGCTAGGTCAAGCGGTATTGGCGATTATCTTCTGCTATATTTCTATCGCCTATGCAGCTCTGCCAACCACCTTATGGATTCCCCTAGTGGATATCACAGTAGATCTTGGCTATGCGTATTATGTATTAGCATTTATCATTATTTTAGGGACAACGAATGCTGTTAATTTAACAGATGGCTTAGATGGATTGGCAACTGGTATTTCTGCTATTGCAGGGGCAGCCTTTGCAGTGGTAGGATTATTAGTAGGTTCCTTAAGTGTTACTTTCTTTGGTATTATTGTAAGTGCAGTTTGCTTAGGATTCTTATATTTCAATGCAAATCCGGCGAAAGTATTTATGGGTGATACAGGATCTTTGGCATTAGGTGGTGCTTTTGCGGGGATGGCCATTGCTACGAAAACGGAACTTTTGTTAATTGTGATAGGGTTTGTGTTTGTAGTAGAAGCATTATCTGTTATTTTGCAAGTTGCATCTTTTAAAACTAGAGGGGTTCGTATTTTCCGTATGAGCCCAATTCATCATCACTTTGAACTAGGTGGTTGGAGTGAGAGAAAAGTGGTATATGTATTCTGGGCTGTTTCTTTAGTGATGGCTTTGTTAGGTATAGCACTGTTAAGCATGAAATAATATAGATTACGGCTCTACTAGTAAGAGCCGTTATTCTTGCATATAGGGTTAGGTGGTTAGAATGGATTATTCAGGTTCTCATGTACTAGTATTAGGGGCGGGGCTTAGTGGTATTGGCGTAGCCCATACATTGGCTAAATTAGGCGCTACTGTTACGCTTAATGATTATAAAAAGATTGATTTTGATCCCGCTGAAAGTCAGCGTTTAGCAGACAATCATATAGAAGTGATTACAGGGCAGCAAGACTTTGTGTTGCTTGATACAGCTACAAGAGTAGTTGTATCTCCTGGTATTTCTTTAGAGATACCTATCATTCAAGAGGCGAAAAAACGAAATATTCCTGTAGTAGGGGAAGTTGAAATTGCTTATGAAGTATCAAAGGCTCCTATTTTAGGTGTGACAGGTACGAATGGTAAAACCACAACGACTTCTTTATTGGCAGAAGTATTAAAAGAAGCTAAATGGGATGTCTATATAGGCGGTAATATTGGCTACTCTCTTAGTGAACAAGCCTTGGTAGTGCCTGAAACAGGTGTGTTAGTAGCTGAACTTTCATCGTATCAATTGGAGAGTATCGATAAGTTCCGTACTAAAGGAGCTATCTTGCTCAATGTGACTCCAGACCACTTGTTACGTCATAAAACGATGGAACGATACCAAGAAGCGAAAGAAAATATTTTCCGTAATCAAGAATTAGGGGATTGGACAGTATTAAACTTTGATTCTTCGATTGTGGCAGACATGGCAAAACAAGTAAAAGGACATGTGTTAGGAATTAGTCAAGAAAGACCTGTCACAGATGGCGCGTATTTTGAAAATAATATATGCTATGCAGTGATGCATGGTATAGCAGTGCCAGTGATTACGACAGAAGATATCCATATTCCAGGGTCGCATAATATTGAAAATATTTTGAGTGTTATTGCCCTAACCTATGCATTGGGTGTGCCAGTAGAAGATATCTATCAGGCTATTTCTAAGTTTCATGGCGTTGCCCATCGTCTAGAACGGATTCGTACGCTACATGGAGTTACGTATTATAACGATTCTAAAGCAACTAATACAGATTCTACCATTAAAGCCTTAGAATCATTTACCTCTCCTCTTGTGTTGATTGCAGGTGGTAAGGATAAAATGACAGACCTAGAAGAAATGATGAAGTTAGTGAAAACGAATGTAAAAGAACTAATTCTTATTGGTGAAGCAGCACAGCGTTTTGCAGAAGCTGCTGTAAAAGTGGGGGTACCTCATATTCATCGTTGTGAATCTATGGAAGATGCTGTATCTTTAAGTGCTCGTATTGCAGAAGAAGGGGATGTAGTATTATTATCTCCAGCATGTGCAAGTTTTGACTGGTATGCACGATTTGAAGATAGAGGCGATCATTTCCGAAGATTAGTAGAACGATTGTAAGGGGTCATACATGAATATCATGATTTCAGGTGGAGGTACTGGTGGCCACATTTATCCAGCCCTCACGATTTATAAAACATTAGAAACAATGGTAGATGCTAACTTTCTCTATGTGGGGACTGAAAGAGGCCTTGAGTCACGGATTGTTCCTAAAGAAGGGATTCCATTTACTACATTGCCTGTACAAGGATTGCAACGTAAATTGTCCTTAGATACATTGGTAACAGCAGGTAAAACCCTGTCCTCCTTGTGGAAAGCCAATCAGTTAATCTCTGAGTTTAAGCCAGATATTGTCATTGGTACTGGCGGTTATGTATGTGGTCCTCTACTATTAGCAGCTGCCTTGCGTGGGATTCCTACATTAATTCAAGAACAAAATGTAGTGCCAGGTATTACAAATAAAATTTTGAGTCGATTTGTTGATGTGGTGGCTGTAGGATATGAAGATGCGACTCGATATTTTTCAAAGGCAAAACAGGTTGTATATACTGGAAATCCAGTGCGTCCTAGTGTAGTTGCAGCGAATCGAGAAGAGGCTAGAGCATACTTTGGCTTACGTGAAAAGCAAACTGCGATTTTAGTAGCTGGTGGTTCTCGTGGCGCACGCAGTATTAATACGGCTATACAGTCTGTTCATGAACACTATAAAGGTAGAGAGGATATTAAAATTATTCATGCTACAGGTACGGATGAATACAGTCGTGTTTGTGAAGGATTAGGCATGCATGAAGGGGATGTTTACAGCCCAACTTCACATATTGTTCCTTACTTAGATAATATGGATATGGCCATGGCAGCATCTGATATGGCTATATTCCGATCAGGAGCTATAGGGCTAGCAGAATTAGCGGTACGTGGTATACCATCTATCCTAATTCCTTATCCGTATGCAGCTGCTGACCATCAAACCTTTAATGCAAAAGCATTCGTAGAGGTCGGTGCATCTACGATGATTGTAGATAAAGAATTAGATGGTACAAGCTTACTACAAGCGGTAGATGCAATGTTAGCGGATCAGGGATGTCGCGAGCGTATGGCACAAGCTACATTACAATTAGGAAAGCCTGAGGCAGCTATAGAAATTGCTAAGTTGGCTATATCCATTAAGAAATCATAGGAGGGAGTATCTCTATGTTAGATACCTATCAACGTATACATTTAATCGGCATCGCCGGTTCTGGCATGCGTGCTATTGCACATATATTAATTGAAAAAGGCTTTATTGTATCTGGTTCTGATATCCAAGAATCTGCTATCACAGAAAAATTCAGAAATGCAGGAGCTATTATTTTTATGGGCCATGATGCAGCTCATGTAGAAGGAGTGGACGTAGTTATCCGTTCTACTGCTATCCACGATGATAACCCTGAAATTGTAGGAGCTAGAGAAAGAAATATCCCAATTTTACACCGTTCCGACGTGGTGAAATCAGTGTTAGATGAAACCTATGGTATTGCTGTGGCTGGTGCACATGGTAAGACTACAACTACGTCTATGATTGGACAAATTTTCATGGAAGCAAACCAAGACCCTACTATCATCATTGGTGGAGAAGTTGATTATTTAAATGGTAGTAGTCATGTAGGTCAAGGTAAATATAGTATCGTTGAAGCTGATGAAAGTGATGGATCTTTCTTGCACCTAAACCCTAAGCGTATTGTGATTACGAATATTGAAAATGATCATATGGACCATTATCGGACTGTGGAAAACTTATTACGAGCTTTTACAGAGTTTTCTATGAAGTTACCAGAAGATGGTATTGCTGTGGTATGTGGAGATAATCCATCAATCCGACGGATTATGCCAGATATTAAGCGTACATGTATCACCTATGGTTTAGGCGCAGGCAATGATTACCGCATTGAGAACTTGCGTATTGAACAAGGGATTACTACCTTTGAGGTGGTTCATAAAGATAGTGTATTAGGTACCTTACGTTTAGCTGTACCGGGTCAACATAATGCATTAAATGCATTAGGTGCTCTTGTAGTGGCCTTGGGAGAAGGAATTTCCTTTGAAGTGGCGGCAAAAGCTCTGCGTAAGTTTATTGGTGCCAAGCGTCGTTTTGAAACAAAAGGCCATGTAAAAGACGTTTGGGTTGTAGATGATTATGCTCATCATCCTACAGAAATTGCAGCTACAATCAGAGCGGCAAAATCTTTGGAAGATCATCGTGTAGTAATTTTATTCCAACCACATCGATATAGCCGTACAAAATTGTTGTTACGTGAGTTTGGAACGGCCTTCAAAGAGGCTGATCTGGTGTTCATTACAGATATTTATAGTGCTGGTGAAAAGCCTGAGGCAGGAATTGATGGTATGTCTATCCCATTGATGATTCAAGAACTGACAGGTCAAGAGATTCATTATGTGGAGGATGTGAATACATTGCCAGAAACTGTACTAGAGTTCATTCAACCTAATGACTTAGTCATCACTATGGGGGCAGGTAATATTAATCAATTTGGACCTAAACTATTAGCTTTATTGGAGGAAAAATAAAGTGAAAGAGAAACGTATTATCGTCCTCATGGGAGGACCATCAAAAGAAGCTGATGTATCTAGAAGAACAGCGTTAGCTATTGCAGAAGCATTACAAAGTAAAGGCTATGAGGCTACCACATTAGAATGTAATCCTAGTACAGTAGTACAAGACTTACAAGATTTACAGTGTGATGTTGTATTTAATGCCATTCATGGTAAATATGGTGAAGATGGAGCCTTACAAGGTGCTCTAGAAATGGCTGGTATTCCTTATACAGGTTCTGGTGTTATGGCTCATGCTGTAGGTATGAATAAAAAGATGAGTAAACATGTATTTTTAGGCGCTCAGATTCCCACAGCAAATTCAAAATCTTATGATAGCCAATTACAATCTGTGGATGAAATCTTAGAAGATATTCATGCTAATTTTAAAGTGCCATTTGTTGTGAAAGCAGCTAGTCAAGGATCAAGTATTGGTGTTGCCATTATTAAAGATGAAACAACTGTTGATGCAGAAGTCAAACAAGTGTTAGAAATAGACCATGTCATCGTAGTAGAAGAATTTGTAGATGGCAGAGAATTTACTGTATCTGTATTAGATGGGAAAGCTTTGCCAGTTATTGAAATTCGACCACATTCTGGTGAATATGATTATGCTTCTAAATATACGACTGGTGCTACTGATTATTTGGTGCCAGCACCGATTACAGAAGAACAAGCTGCTGCCATGCAACGTATTGGTGAGTCTGTATATCAACAGATGCAATGTGCTGGAGTCATCCGTGTGGATATTATGATGAACAGCGCAGATGATATGTTTGTATTGGAATACAACACAGTACCTGGAATGACAGCTACATCTTTGGTGCCTAAAGCAGCAAAAGCTGTGGGAATTGAATTTCCTGAATTGTGCGAACAAATTCTTCAATCTGCTGGACTACATAAATTTTAGGAGTACTTATGAAGGTAAATGGGTTTCAAAATAAGGAGGAACAGAGTATCCCTCCATTTGAGGAACAGCCAATTGGTGAAAGACCAATTCCTACTATAGAAGAAGATAAGTGGGAAGTTGTGACTATAGATACACCTGAGGGACCAAAACGTGTACGTCGCAGACGAAAGTTAAAACCACACAAACGATCAAAGCCAGCATTCTGGAAGGTAGTCGTCGGTGCATGCGGATTGATTGGTCTTTTTACATTACCGCTGCCAATAGGTCAAATTCAGGTAACAGGGAATAGTCAATTAACATCAGAAGATGTGGTATATATAGGCGATTTAGGATATCCTGTTAATATTCTGAGAGTTAGAACTGGTGCTTTAGAAGAACGTTTGCAAAAAGATATACGAGTTGATACAGTTCATGTATCCTATGCATTGCCTCTTACTTTGCAGGTGGATGTGAAAGAACGGAAAGCTATGGTTGTGGTTCCTTCCCAATTTGGTTTTGTTTCCTTGGATCGACATGGTATGGTCATTGCTAGTAGTACTACTATTCCAGACACAACAGTTCCTATTATTTCTGGAGTACGGTTAGGGAATACATTATTAGGTGATACTATCGAAGCTGAAGGAATCCGTGGGGCTATTGCATACATGGAGGCTTTTACGGAAGATACACGAAAACAAATTGGAGAAATTAATGTAGGTGATGCCGATAAAATGGTTGCCTATACGGTAGAAGGTTTGCCAATTCATATTGGTGATCGAAATAATTTAGAAGAAAAAGCCAAAATTACAACAGATATGCTAGTAGATATCTCGCAACGTCACGTATCTGCTGAGTTTATCGATGTGAATACTAAATCTCCGTTTATAAAAACTCAGTAAAAATAACAAAGAAAAATAAAGTCACTTCTTGACTTTCATTGAAAAAATATAAAATATATTGTAAAATAAAAGAAAATTATAAATGATAAGATAAACTAGTATCATAGTGTCATTGTCATAGTATATGAAAGATATCTCTAGTAAAGAGGAGGAGCATTCGATGTCAGAGTTTGCAAAAATTAAAGTTATTGGTGTTGGTGGCGGCGGCGGAAATGCCGTATCTCGTATGATTGGCAGCGACTTGGAAAATGTTGATTTCCTTGTGGCTAATACAGAAACACAAGCCTTAGATGGTACTAATGTGCCTGTTCGTATCCAAATCGGTGAGAAAGCTACTAAAGGCTTAGGTGCTGGTGCTAATCCAGAAGTAGGCCGTGAAGCAGCGGAAGAAAGTCGTGAAGATATTCTTAAAGCATTGCAAGGCGCTGATATGGTGTTTGTAACTGCTGGTATGGGCGGTGGTACTGGTACTGGTGCGGCTCCTGTAGTAGCTGAATGTGCTCGTGAAGCTGGCGCATTAACAGTGGGCGTTGTGACAAAACCATTTGGCTTTGAAGGTAAAAAACGTAAAGAACAGGCTGAGCGTGGTATTGAAGCATTGACTGGTAAAGTAGACACCATTATTACCATTCCAAACGATCGTTTATTGGGTATCATTGATCGTAAAACTTCTTTAAAAGATGCTTTCTTAACAGCTGATGAAGTATTACGTCAAGGTATCAAAGGTATTTCTGACTTAATTACGAAACCAGGTTTAATCAACCTTGACTTTGCTGACGTAAAAACTATTATGACAAACCAAGGTGAAGCCTTGATGGGTATCGGTGTAGGCGAAGGTGAAAACCGTGCTGTAGATGCAGCTAAACAGGCAATCAACAGCCCATTATTAGAAACTTCTATTGACGGTGCAAAAGGTATCTTGTTAAACATTACAGGTAGCGAAGAATTAAGCTTATTTGAAATTAACGAAGCTGCAGAAATTATTTCTGAAGCAGCAGACCCGGAAGCAAATATTATCTTTGGTTCTGTTATCGATGAAAATGTTGGTGACAAAGTATTCATTACTGTTGTTGCTACTGGTTTTGGCGATCAAGGTTCTTCTAATGGTTTTGCTCGTAAAAGCCCATTTGGTGCTACAGGTAACTCCCCAGAGGTACCAGCTTTCATGAAACGATAAGATTCTTATACAAGGAGTGTATTATGAAAAAAATCGTAGTAGCCACAGCAGTGTTAGCTGCCTTTAGTGCTTCTGCATTTGCAGCTGCTGTTCCTGTGACAAACATTAATGCCGGTGAAACAAAAGTTGCCGTTGAATATTCTCTATCTAAAAAAATAGCACAAGACACAAAGCGCAAAGATGGTTTCGGTGTATCTGCACAACAAGGCTTATCAGATAATTTAGCTGCACAATATTCTTTTAATAAAGTTCATCGTACAGGAACAGATATTAAAGATCATCAATTAGCAGGTGCTTATGCAGTACATCCTAATATTAATGTATATGGTGCTGGTACGTACGTAGATATGGGACCTAAACAAAATGGATTCGGGTATCAAGCAGGTGTGATTGGACATACTCAATTGGCGGATAAAGTTGAAGGATTTGCTAAAGTGGGTTTCGGTAATGATATTAAAGGAACTTACCAAGTAGGAGCTTCCTATGGATTGCGTCCAGATATTGATTTAAATGTATATTACCAATACGATCAATATAACATGAATCAAAATAAAACTGATGTAAAAGGATTACATGCAGGTGTAGGATATTCTTTCTAATTTGAAAGTAGCTTATCTGTTGTACTAGTTTGCATTATATGAGGGCTGTAGTGTAAGAGTGTGAACTCTACATTACAGTCCTTTTGATTTTATTATGTGATACATATGAGTAGGCAATCACTATATGTAAACAATTAATTTGAAAAATAGGTTGACTATCTACAGTTTGATTAATTATAATAAGGGTGTAACAGAATGTAAGAATCATGTAAGCTTGTAAGATCCAGTATAACCCATACTATGGGGAGGAGGCACTATGCATACACTATGTAAGGGCTTGACAAGTGTAAGGGAAATTCCTAATACCGTGATTGTACGTAATGTACAATTTAAACGAACTACAAGATCACCACAGTTACAAATTAACTATACCCCAAGAAAGCAAGAACATATAGTGACTGTTTGTAATTCAAAAGGCACCTTAGTGCCCACGATGTTAGAGGGGTTCGATTCCGAAGAGAATTACCATGATGAAGTTTCATTGGGGGAAATGCCAAAGGTTTGGCCAGGTGAATTGAAAGATAAAACAAGAACAAAGTTTGTGTTTACACAAGAATCAATTCTTGAGTTTGTTGATGCCATTCAAGATGATAATCCTATATACCGAGAAGAAGTTCCTAGAGTACCAGAACTAATGGTTTTATCACATATGGCGCATCACGTGTTAGATGAAACAATGTTACTTCAATTGGACATTACATTTTCTGCACCATTTTATGGTGGAGATGTTATTTTAGTAGAAAAGCTTATAATCCATTCAGAAAAGCATAGACAAATTGGTGAGTGTGAATTAGTTGGTACTCATGGTGGTCGTGCTCATTGTAAATGGATTTATGAAGAGGAGTTAGTGAATGTTAAAGACTAGAGATTTGACAAAAATGGCCTTATTAGTGGCATTAGTTTGTGTAATGGCACAATTATCGATTCCAAACCCTATGGGTGTGGGGATGATTTCCTTAATTACCATTGCCTTATGTTTGATTGGTCTAATTTTGCCACCAAAACAAGCATTTTTGACATTATTAGTCTATGTACTATTAGGAGCAGTTGGATTACCTGTATTTACTGGATTTACTGGTGGTATGGGAAAAATTTTTGGTCCTACAGGTGGATTTATTTTGATTTGGCCGATTGCTTACACCGCAGTGAGTTATTTAAAGGGAACAGAAAAAAGTTTTCTTCGATATGCTGTGGTAGCTACAATAGTGAGTATTGTAATTACTTATGTAGCAGCGGTGCCGTATTTCATGTCTGTTGCAAATATACCATTTACTACTGATGGATTACAAAAAGCTTTGGGAATTTTGTTTTATCCATTTGTTTTTGGTGATATTATTAAAGCAATTCTATCTGCATGGATTGCTACAAAAATTAAATTTTAATTTTCTATGTAGAATGGCGATCAAATCTTTTTGGGTTTGGTCGCTTTTTTTGTTTTACAGTCGTCAACGAAGGCCCTATATCAATTAGTCATACTTTGAAAATCCTTTTACCAAGCAGTTTCATAAAGGAAGTTAGGATACATTTCTACATAAAATATGTGGTTCTCTTATTTTTTACAAGTTTACTATATCGAATTGATATACATGATATAGTGGTTTGTATTGAAATAAACCACAAGATGTTGTAAACTGAATCTAGTGATACCTGTTATAGGTACAGTATAGTGGAAATCTAAAAGTAAACATTAGATTGTTAGATACTTTGCTAAGTGTCCGTAGAAACTATCAATTGTTTCAGCACTTATGGAAATGCCTAGACACTAAAAGATAAGTAAGAATTTTCTACATGTGTAGATATAGAATAGACAGAGCAGAAAGTGCTCTTTTTATATGTCTAAATCTTGATTAAATATGCACTGCATATGGTAATGTTTTGTTTATGCATTGTATGTATAATTCATACTGAATCTAATATACACCGTATAGTTTGTTATATCTGGTGTAATTAGTAAATAGGAGGCTCTATTATGATACACGTGATAAAAAGAGATGGTACGATTGCTGATTTTGATAAAGAAAAAATTATTGTAGCTATTGAAAAGGCTATGCATAGTAGCACCGGAGTATATACACCAGGGTTGGCTTTAAAAATTTCTGATGAAATTGAACTATATGCTAAAACAATGGGACGAAATATTACCATCTATGCTATTGAAGATCAAGTGTACTATAAACTACTAGAAAATAACAATCCGGCTACAGCTCGGGCCTATGAAAACTATAAAGCAGTACAAGCTTTCAAACGTGTAGAAAATACGACGGATAAAGATGTATTTGGTTTATTGAATAAATCCAATGTGGCAGTTCTTGATGAAAATTCCAACAAGGATGCATCTATTGTATCGACGCAACGTGATCTAATTGCTGGAGAAGTGAGTAAAGACATTGCCCGTAGAAAGTTAATTCCTACAGATATTGTACAAGCGCATGATAGTGGTGCTATCCATTTTCATGATATGGATTATATCATTCAACCTATGTTTAATTGCTGTTTAGTAAACTTAGAAGATATGCTAAGCAATGGGACAGTTATCAATGGTAAACGCATTGATACACCGAAGTCATTCCAAGTAGCATGTACGGTGACGACACAAATTATTGCGCAAGTTGCTTCTGGTCAATATGGTGGTCAAAGTATTAATGGGATTGATCGAATTTTGGCGCCTTACGTAAGAAAATCCTATGATAAATATTTAGAGTTGACCTTGCAAGAGCAGGTCGAAGTGTATGGCATGGCTCCAGATGTAACAAAAGCAGAAGAAATTGCTTGGCAGCGGACAAAAAAAGAAGTGAAAGATGGGATTCAAACCATCCAATATCAAATTAATACATTGATGACGACTAATGGACAAGCTCCTTTTGTAACATTATTTATGCATTTTGATCCATCCAGTGAGCTAGCTAAAGAGGCAGCTTTAATTGATGAAGAAATTTTAAAACAACGTATTCAAGGTATTAAAAATGAGGCAGATGTATATATTACACCGGCCTTCCCTAAGTTGATATATGTATTAGATGAACATAATGTACACCCTAGTAGTGAATACTATTATTTGACTGAATTAGCCGCACAATGTACAGCAAAACGGATGTATCCAGATTATATTTCTGCTAAAAAAATGAAAGAAATCTATGAAGGTAATGTATTCGCACCTATGGGATGTAGATCGTTCTTGTCACCATGGAAAAATAAAAAAGGTGAGTATGTATTCAATGGGCGCTTTAATATAGGTGTGGTAAGTCTTAACTTGCCTCAAATTGGCATTCTGGCGCAAGGTAAGGAAGAAGCTTTCTTTGAGATTTTAGAAAAACGGTTGGGATTGGCTGAAAAAGCATTATTGTTCCGTTATGAACTATTGAAAGATGTCACAAGTGATGTATCTCCCATCCACTGGCAATATGGGGCCATTGCACGTCTTCCTAAAGGAGCTCCTATTCGATCCTTATTAGAAGGTGGATATGCAACGATTTCTTTGGGGTATATTGGCTTGTATGAAGCGACAAAGCTTATTGTAGGTACATCAAATACATCTGATGAGGGACATCGTTTTGCTAAAAAAGTGATGGAACGATTGCACCGTGCCACCGAAGAGTGGAGAGAGACTCACAATATTGGATTTGCTCTCTATGGTACGCCAGCTGAAAGCTTAACCAACCGATTCTCATCTATTGATAGAGCGCGATTTGGAGAGATCCCAGATATTACAGATAAGGGGTATTATACTAATAGTTATCATGTAAATGTACGTGAAGAAATCAATGTTTTTGATAAATTTGCTTTTGAGTCAGAGTTTCAACGTCTGTCCACAGGTGGTTGCATTTCCTATGCGGAAATCCCTAATATGAATAATAACATTCCGGCTCTATTGACGATGATGCAATATATTTATGATACAATTTCCTATGCAGAGTTTAATACAAAATCTGACTATTGCCATGAATGTGGCTTTGATGGAGAAATTATCGTGAATGATAAGGTACAATGGGAATGCCCTCGGTGTCATAATACGAATCGTGATACCTTAACCGTCATCCGAAGAACTTGTGGTTACCTAGGGGAAAACTTTTGGAACGAAGGTCGTACAAAAGAGATAAAAGACCGTGTAATGCACATTTAATACTATTATGAAAGAAGGATGTACTATGCGATATGGACAGCTTAGACAATATGATATTGCTAATGGTGAGGGCATTCGTACATCCTTATTTGTTACTGGTTGCACTCATTGTTGCTATAATTGCTTTAATGAAGAATATCAAGATTTTTCTGCTGGTGAGGAGTGGACCGAATCAGATACTGAAAAATTGCTTTCTTATGTAAGTGCTCCTGCTTGCAGTGGATTAACCTTGTTAGGGGGAGAACCTTTTCAAAACGTAGATGGATTACTACCTCTTGTTGATAGAGTGTTGGCAGTTGCGCCCCAAAAAGCAATCTGGATTTATTCGGGGTATACTTATGAAGAACTCATAGTGTGTCCTAATAAACGAGCATTATTAGAACGATGTCATATCTTAGTAGATGGGAAATTCGTGGATGCATTACGAGATCCTGGATTGGCATTTAGAGGAAGTAGTAATCAACGAATTATCGATATACAAGCGTCCTTGGAACAGGGGGATGTGGTCTTGTATATGAAGTAATACACGCTAGCTAAGTTAATATCATAAAATAACGGATATTTGAACTGTCATGTCAAATATCCGTTTTTATATTGACTGATATTCAAATTAAATATGTATGAGAGTAAAATGATTATAATAAATGTTGGGGTATAGGACAAAATGAGTTGGTTTTAATAGCAATGAGCCTAGTTAAATACTAGGCTCATTGAATTTTAAAGTTGTTTAGAAAAACTTTGAGGTAGGACAAAATGAGTTGGTAAAAAGTCCGATACCCCTTGCAATTACTGCACTGATTGATATTTAATTTTCCTAAATAGTAGATAGTTAGGGAGATTGAATAATGAATCAGATAAAATGCATAAATTGTGGATTTCCTTGCCATAAATATGGAAAAACAAGAAAGGGAGCTCAAAGATGGCAGTGCCCTGAATGTAAAATAGTTTTTACAAATACAATTGATCGTACCGCAAAGCACTTTCATCAATTTATCCAATGGTTGTTAAGCGGTAAAACCCAAGATGAAATGTCTGTAAGTAGTCGTACATTTAGACGAAATACAGCTCAATTTTGGGAGATATGGCCTATGCCTCCTAAGGTAGAGGAGCATAAGGATATAGTGTTTGTTGACGGCATTTATTTAGGACGAAAAGCATGTGTATTAATATGTTGTGATGAGACACACGTATTGGGTTGGTATGTATGTAGATACGAACATACAGCGGCATGGGAGGCTCTATTGCAACGGATTGCTTCGCCCAATATAGTCGTTACTGATGGTGGTACTGGCTTCAAGAAGGCTTGTAAGAAAATCTGGAAAACGACTAAGGTCCAAAGATGTTTATACCATGTGTATTGCCAAGTTAAGAGATATACGACATCTAGACCAAAAACATTGGCTGGAATAGAGTTATATGTACTTGCAAAAGATCTATTAGCTATACATACAGATGAAGAAATTAAAGCATGGGAAGAACGATTACAGAACTGGTCTAACAAGCATAAGATATTTTTAAGTGAAATGACACGAGATGAATATGGCACATTACGCCCTAAACATGAGAGATTGGTAAAAGCAGAACGATCTCTTTGGCAGTTAGTGAAGAAAGATATATTGTTTACCTACCTTAAAGATACGTTAGCTAATGAAAGAGTATTACCAGCCACAAATAACAGGATAGAAGGGGGCATTAATGCGCAATTAAGGGCTATGTTACGAGACCATAGAGGGTTATCTATCGAGCGTAGAATAAAAGCTGTTTTTTGGTGGTGTTATATGCATTTACCACACCCACTTCCATATAATGAGATTCTTAAGGTGATGCCAACGGATAGAAGTATAGCTAAGATATATAAAGAGATGTCAGAAAGACAAACTCTAGAGGAAGAAATACCTACCTGGGGAGATGCAATTGTATGGAGTGATCTACATAATTATGATAAATCTTTGACAAAAGGCTGGGATTAGTCTACCAACTCATTTTGTCCTATAACCCTAAATTTTACAAAAAGTGAAGGTACGTCTAACATGTTATTTTCTGCTATAAGATAATAGGTATGCACGATTGCGAGATAAAGAGTGAGCTAAAAAAGCTGTATAGTGAATACTATACAGCTCTTTTTATAAAAATTTATTATATTATTTTACACAATAGTTTGGCTAGGATCCCATACTTCGCCGTCCGCATCTGGCAAGAATCCATACTCTTTTGTCCATAATGTTTTGTATTTTACAGCTTGGTTGTGGATTTTTTCAATCATTTTTTCGTCTGTACGAATGACTTTAGCAGGACTACCTACGACTAAAGAGTAAGGAGGGATTTCTGTGCCTTCTAGAACGAGTGCGCCTGCGCCGATGATGGAACCACGACCGATGTGGCAACGGCTAAGCACGATAGCTCCCATGCCTACTAATACATGGTCTTCCAAGGTAGAAGCATGGATAATGGCACTGTGACCAATGGTTACAAAGTCGCCAAGGATACAAGCGTGGTCATCATCTACATGGAGTACAGAATTGTCTTGCACATTGGAGTAACGACCGACAACAATTTTATTGACATCTCCGCGAGCGGATACATTTTGCCATACAGAGGCATATTCTTTTAGTTCTACGTCACCGGCTAGTTCAGCGCCGGGCATAGCGTGACTTTTAGGGTCTAGTTTTGGATATTTTCCTTTAAATGGTAGCATACTATCCTCCTATATAATGCTGTAATACTTAGTTTTTGTTTGAGAATCCTGTTGACTAGGTAATAAGCCAATAGGATATAGTGCAGTATTAGTTAATAGTTATGAAAGATTAGATAAAGCGTTGAGCCTGTTTGATAGCTTCTTTAGCTTCTGTTATAACGGACTCTACGATAACTTTTGCAGGTTCTACTTGTGTTAAACGATTTAAGCCTTGTCCAACTTGTACAACGCCGTTTATTGTATCTCCGTCGACGGCGGCTTTTTTGTTAGTACCGATGGCCATAGCAGTTAACTCACTTTTTGGAGCGCAACTGTATTCAGCTTCTAAATAACGAGCAGTGAACTCACTCTTAAGACCACGTACACCGTGATTGAAAGTAAGACCTGTCACTGTGGAGTCTGTATCGGTAGCATTGATGATTGCATCCTTACAATTTTGGTGCATTTTACACTCTTCAGCGAGAATGAAACGAGACCCCATTTGAACACCAGAGGCACCCATAGTAAGACCAGCAGCCAGTCCACGACCATCTACAATACCTCCAGCGATGACCACAGGGATATCAACCTCTGGCACAACGTTCTCTAACAATGCCATCGTTGTTTGTGTACCAATGTGTCCACCAGCTTCTTGACCTTCGATGATGATAGCATCAGCTCCAGCAGCAGCTACGCGTTTGGCTAATTTTACGTTAGGTACTACAGGGATGACTTTTATGCCTGCTGCATGTAATGGTTCAATAAAAGGAACTGGATTACCTGCACCTAATGTAACGAAAGCAGGTTTTTCTTCTACAATAACAGCTAGGATATCATCTAAGTTAGGTGCCATTAACATTAAGTTGACACCGAAAGGTTTATCAGTTAAGGATTTGCATTGACGAATTTCTTGGCGTACCCATTCTGTGTCACGACCGCCAGTGGCGATAACTCCCGTCGCACCTGCATTAGCAACCGCAGCTGCCAAAGTATGTTCGGATGTCCAAGCCATAGCGCCTTGGATAATAGGATATTGGATGCCTAATAATTCTGTTAAGCTTGTTTTCATAATTCCTCCTATATAAAATGTCATTCCCTAGAATGACAAAGACTTTCAACATGCTTTCATTATAGCTTAATAGTATGAAAAAATATAGTTGCTATAAAAGATGTACAAAAGGATGTATAATATAAGGAAATAATTGATGTAGTTATAACAAGGAGGATATATGAAAAAGTCTTGGATCATTGGTTTAGGTATTGTCGGAGCTATTTTAATTTGGATATTCAGTTCTTATAATGGTCTTGTACAAACAGAAGAGCAAGTGAATGGTCAATGGGCGCAAGTACAAACACAGTTACAACGACGTTCTGACTTAATTCCTAATTTAGTCAATACTGTGAAAGGTTACGCAAGCCATGAAAAAGAAACAATTCAAGCGGTAGCAGATGCACGAGCTAAATTAGGCGGAGCAAAAACAGTGGAAGAGATTGCGAAAGCCAATCAAGAGTTAAATAGTGCCTTGAGTCGTTTGTTAGTGGTAGTAGAAAATTATCCGAATTTAAAAGCGGATGCTAACTTTAGAGCCTTGCAAGATGAATTAGCGGGAACTGAAAATCGTATTGCTGTGGCACGGAAGGATTACAATGGTAGTGTACAAGCCTATAACATGAAGATTCGTACCTTACCAACTTCTCTTATTGCAAGCCCAATGGGATTTCAAGTAAAACCATATTTTGAAGCAGATCAAGGAGCGCAAAGCGCCCCTAAAGTGCAGTTTTAGTGTTAGTGTTCTGTGTTGTAGAATCCCAGTGAGGGTAAACAAGAATTCGATATATTAGGCTCATTGTCTGGATCTATAGCTTCTTAGAATTAATTTATCTCTAAAGGTAAAAGATGGTGGTTTATGAACATTTTTCATAAGGAGATAGGATGGGGAAAACATATAGATGGACTGCTATATGTAGCGGTTTATTAGTTGCAATACTATTGTTCTTTAATAGCTTATCTGTGCTTGCTTTAGACGTGCCCAATCCACCTAAGAATGGATATGTATTAGATCAAACACAAACTTTGACAAAAGAAGAAATCTATACCATGAACCGTATGGGTTTGGAACTTCAAAAGAAAACAAAAGCGCAAATTGCAGTCCTGTTGATTCCTACCTTAGATGGTGAGGATGTATCAGATTACGCGAATCGAGTGTTTCGCACCTGGGGGATTGGGGACAAAGAAAAAAATAATGGTGTATTGTTCTTGGTTGCCATAAAGGACAAGCAAATGCGTATAGAAGTAGGTTATGGATTAGAGGGTACTATCAACGATGCAAAAGCTGGTGAAATACTAGATGACTATGCAATACCATACTTTCAAAAAGGAAAGTTTGGACCTGGCGTCATGGAAACGTATAAGGTGCTAGTAGGTGAGGTCAGCAAAGAGTATGGAGTGAGCACTGACGGCAGTAAAACTTATGAAAAACAAAATACTATTGAACTAAGTCCATTTCAAATCCTGTTAATTGCCATTGGTATAATCCTCTTAATCATAGTGGATCTAACATTCTTTGGAGGTACGATTATCCAATCGATTCTATGGATTCTGGCTTCCGGACGTGGAGGCGGTCGTTCTGGTGGAGGTGGTTTTGGTGGATTTGGCGGTGGCTCCTCTGGAGGTGGCGGAGCCAATCGACGATGGTAATAAGTAGATAATCAGTTACTGTAAACAGCCGTGGTACACAGTCTATTTATTATGCATAGTTTGCAAACAGATATCTCAAAATAACATAGAAAATGATTGAGAATATATTGAAAGTTTTCGATTGTAGTGGTATACTGTTTACAGATGAAGTATCTGAGAAAAAATTATTTAGTACGAAAGGTGGTGCACATAATGGATAAAAAATACGTTTGCGTAGTATGCGGTTGGATTTATGACGAAGCTGTTGAAGGCGTTAAATTCGAAGATCAACCAGATGATTACCTTTGCCCAGTTTGTGGGGTTGGTAAAGACCAATTCGAAGAAATGTAATTAATTTTCGATAAATTAATCCACATACATAAGGGCTCTCCAAAAGGAGGGCTCTTTTTCACATGAGGGTTAACTGCTATGTCTTGTATGAGTTTTATGAAAACTTAACAACATATAGGGCTAGTATTTGACAAAGATAGTATAGGTAGCTATAATAGTATAGTCGAGGTAAAATTATGAAACTGCAAGTAGAGCAAGCAAAAGAACAGATTGGACGAGTAGTCCCTTTTCTATGTACGACATCAGGTGATGATCTTGGTGACGTATCTGCTTTTCCTTGGAGCCGTCATGATATAACCATTAGTGGTGAGCTTCGTTATGATGGTCAACATTATGTGGTGAATGGTACCATAACAACAAATGGACAATATGAGTGCTCAAGATGCTTAACCGATACTAATTATACCCATACTGTTCCATTTGAAGAGACTTTTGGTGTTACACATTCCTACTATGGAGACGATGATATAATTTCTTTCGATGGGGAAGAAATTGATCTAACGGAGACCATTCGGGAAACATTAATCATCAATGAGCCCTCTCAAGTGTTATGTCAGGATGATTGCAAAGGATTGTGTGTTCAGTGTGGAGCTAATCAAAATGTTTCACCATGCTCTTGTGAATCCTTTGTGGTAGATCCTCGATTAGCAGTGCTAAGAACATTGCTGAAGGAAGAAAATGATGATTAATACCTAGTGATTATGTTAAGGAGGTGCAAATAATGGCAGTACCAAAGCGTAGACTTTCCAAATGCCGTCGCGATCGTCGTCGTGCTAACTGGAAATTAGAAGTACCTGGTTATGTAGCTTGTCCACAATGTCACGAACCAATGATGCCGCATCGCGTTTGCCCAACATGTGGTTCTTACAAAGGAGAACAAGTAGTTTCTAAAAATGCGTAATAGGAACGAATAAGAAGGCCTTGTAAACTATTGTTTACGAGGTCTTTTTTGTATGCATTTTACAGCTACTTATGATATAATAAAGAAACATTAATATATAACTCAAGTGATGATTATACGAGGTGACATTATGTTAAGAGATACAATTTTAGTAACAGGACATAAGAGTCCAGATACTGATTCAATTTGTTCTGCTATTTCCTATGCAAACTTAAAAAATCAAATGGGATTTGCAGCACAACCAATTTGTGCAGGTCAAGCAAACAAAGAAACTAGTTTCGCATTAAACTATTTCGGATTTGAGCATCCAGAAATCGTAACTTCTTTTGCAGTTACAGTGGAAGATGTAGTAGAATCAATTCCCGCTGTAGATGCTAAAGCTTCTTTGCAAGATGTATTGGCATGGCGCAAACAATATGAAATGAATCGTATTCCAGTTGTGGAGAATGGTAATTCTTATGTAGGTACGATTACTGCACAACGTTTGATTGATACTTTAGAAGCTGCTATGAGCGGTAATTCTGGTGTAACAGCTGGTGAAATTTGCACAAAAACTTCTTGCCAAGTGATTAGCAAAGAAACTAAATTACGTGATTTCAAAGCTAATTCTCACATCGGTGGATATCCAGTAGTAGATAATGGTACATACTTAGGTATCATTCGTTCTAATGTAGAAGCGCCAAAACATAAAACTAAAGTAGTTTTGGTAGACCACAATGAAAAAGTTCAAATTATTGATGATATTGAGGAAGCAGAATTAATCGAAAATATTGATCACCATCGTATTGGTGGTTTGGTAACAGACAATCCGATTTTCATTCATTATGAAACTGTAGGATGTACTTGTACAATTCTTGCTAACTTATACTGGCAATACGGTCAAGAAATTCCTGAAAATATTGCTGGTTTAATGTTATCTGCCATCATTTCTGACACAGTATTATTCCGTTCTCCTACTTGCACTGAAAAAGATAAAGAAACAGCAAGAAAATTAGCTGACATTGCTGGTGTGAACTTAGAAGAATATGGCATGGAATTATTGAAAGCTGGTTCTGATGTATCCGATTTTTCAGATGAAAAAATCGTACGTACAGATTTAAAAGAATTTGAAGCAAATGGTAAAATCATCAGTATTGGTCAAATCCAAGTGATGGATACAACAGATATTTTAGGTCGAAAAGGATGCTTGTTAAAAGCTATGGAAGAGTTACGTAGTGCTAATAACTATAGCGCATCTTATTTGATGATTACAAATATCTTAACAGAAGCCACAAATCTAATTTTTGTTGGCGATGCGAATGATGTGGTAGCAGCAGCATTTAATGCACAACCTGTGGACAATGAAGTATATTTAGAACATACATTATCCCGTAAAAAACAAGTAGTGCCACCAATTGTGGGTGCTATGAAAGGCTAATTATCATAGGGGTGCGTTGGAGTAGGATAACTCGACGCACCCTTGTTATATGCAAGAGAGGTATTATGATATTTGACGGTTTAAATAAAGAGCAACAAGAGGCTGTATATGCTACGGAAGGGCCTCTACTTATATTAGCTGGTGCTGGTTCAGGAAAAACAAGAGTGTTAACATATCGTATCGCCTATTTGTTGACACAAGGGGTGAGCCCCTATGAAATTTTAGCCATTACGTTTACTAATAAAGCAGCTAAAGAGATGAAAGAACGTGTGGAAACCTTAGTGGGAGATACAGCACACCGTATTTGGCTTAGCACATTTCATTCTTTTTGCGCAAAATTTTTGCGCTTTGAGCTAGATTCCTTTATGGGATATAGTAAAAACTTTTCTATTTATGATTCTAGTGATTCTCAAGCTGTTATCAAGCAGGCTATAAAAGCCTTAAATTTGGATGATAAATACTATCCTGTAGGAGCTATGCAAGCACAGATTAGTGACGCTAAAAATAGAATGAAATTGGCCAAAGATTTTCGTAGTGAAGCCCGTGATTTTTATACACAGCAAGTGTCTAAGGTATATGATTATTATGAAGCAGAATTACGTAAAAATAATGCCTTAGACTTTGATGATTTACTACTAGTAGCCGTTAAACTATTACAAGAAAATCCAGATGTATTGGAAAAGTATAGTCATCGATTCCGATACATCATGATTGATGAATATCAAGATACAAACCATGCACAATATACGTTAGCATCTTTATTAGCGTCTAAATGGAATAATCTATGCGTTGTAGGGGATGTGGATCAAAGTATTTATGCTTGGCGCGGGGCAGATATTCAAAATATTTTGGACTTTGAAAAAGATTATCCTAAGGCAAGGCTTATTAAATTAGAGCAAAATTATCGATCTACGAAAACGATTTTAGAGGCTGCTAATGCTGTCATTGATTACAATGAAGGGCGCCCTGAAAAAGTCTTGTGGACAGATAAAGGAGAAGGTGCCAAAATTCGTCATTTTGAGGCTCAATCGGAACAAGAAGAGGGAGCTTTTATTGGCGATACCATCAAAAAACAAAAAGAAATTCACAATCGTAGTTATGGGGATATAGCTATTTTGTATCGAACGAATGCCCAGTCTCGTGTGTTAGAAGAATCTATGATTAAACGGGGTATTCCTTACACCATGGTAGGGGGTACGAAGTTCTATGACCGTAAAGAAATCAAAGATGTGTTGGCTTATTTACGAATATTAATCAATCCATTTGATGATATCTGCTTACAGCGTATTATCAATGTGCCAAAACGTAGTATCGGATTAACTACAGTGGGTAAATTACAGGATTTTGCAAGAGAAACGAATAATTCTTTATTTATGACATTGAGTCAATTGAACCAAATTCCTACGATAAAAGGTAAAACGAAAGAAAAATTAGAAGATTTTATGGGCTTAATTTTTACCTTAGTCAATGAGGCTACAGAACTGTCTGTACAAGGTATTATTGAGGCCGTATTAGATCGGACTGGATATGTAGTGGAATTAGAGAATAGTACAGACCCACAAGACCAGGCGCGGTTGGAAAATATTGGTGAGTTAGTATCGGTAGCGAAAGAGTTTATGGATATAAATCAGGAAGGTACATTGCAAGATTTTCTTGAGCAAGTGGCGTTGGTAAATGATGTAGATTCCTTTGAACAAGAAGAATCAAAGGTGACCTTAATGACTTTGCATGCTGCAAAAGGACTGGAGTTCCCCGTGGTATTCTTAGCGGGTTTAGAAGAAGGACTATTCCCTCATAGCCGTACGTTGATGAATCCAGAAGAAGTGGAAGAAGAGCGCCGTATTGCTTATGTAGGGATTACTCGTGCTGAAGAAGAGTTATATGTATCGAATGCTACAACACGGACTGTATTTGGTAAAACTACAGGGTATTTACCATCTCGTTTCTTGAAAGAAATTCCCAGCGAGCTGGTGGAAGAAGTGCGTCCAAAACGAACTGTAAAGGAAGAATTACAACGAAATGTGCCGTTCCATCAGTCAGTAGCCAACCGACCTGTTACAAAACCAATGATTCGCAATCCACAAGTAGTAAATTGGACGGTGGGAGATACTGCGATCCATGCTAAATGGGGAGAAGGAACGGTAGTGGATGTTGTCGGTGAAGGGGCCAATGTAAAATTAAAAATTGAGTTCCCTACACAGGGATTGCGACAAATTATGGCTAAATTTGCACCTATACGAAAAAAATAAGGAAACATACAATGAGTATTCAAGAAGAAATTCAACAATTACAAAAAGAGTTGGCTCATCATGCCTATTTATATTATGTAAAAGATGCCCCTATCATTTCTGACTATGATTATGATGTGCTGTATAGAAAATTAGTGGAACTAGAAACCGCTCATACAGAATACATTGTGCCTACTTCTCCTACACAACGTGTAGGTTCAAAGGTAGAAGGTAGCTTTGAAAAAGTGGTGCATGGACAACGTATGCTCAGCTTAAGCAATGTATTCAATGATGCCGAAGTAGAACAATTTGGCTTGCGCTGTGAAAAAGAGTTGGGTCATGCTCCGCAATATGTGGTGGAATTGAAGATTGATGGATTAGCAGTTAATTTACATTATGAAAATGGTTTTTTTGTACGTGCTGTCACACGCGGTGACGGTCGCGTAGGGGAAGATGTAACAGCTAATGTAAAAACTATTCAGTCTATTCCATTAGTTATTGAAAATGCGCCACCTTTCATTGAAATTCGTGGAGAAGCCTATATGCCGCATAAGGAGTTTAAACGTATCAATGAAGAACGAGAAGAAGCTGGTTTGCAAACGTTCGTCAATCCACGTAATGCGGCAGCAGGATCATTACGTCAACAAGACCCAGCTATTACGGCAAGTCGAAATTTAGATTTCTTTGCCTATGCTATTGGATCTTCGGAAGGATCTACAATTCATACACAACATGAATTGCTTAAGCAACTGGAAACTTTCAAATTTCATGTCAATCCACATTATAAATTATGTCATTCCATTGCAGAGGTTGCAGACCAAATACAGTATTGGGATACAGAGCGCCATAATTTACCTTACGATACCGATGGTATGGTGATTAAAGTGAATGACTTTGAAGATCAGGAAACCTTGGGAACTACAGCGAAGGAACCAAAATGGGCAACCGCATTCAAATATCCACCA
Organism: uncultured Veillonella sp.; assembly: GCA_963518085.1. Taxonomy (GTDB): domain Bacteria; phylum Bacillota; class Negativicutes; order Veillonellales; family Veillonellaceae; genus F0422. Next base: position 42,006 of record CAUQIB010000007.1, read on the forward strand.
GAAGAAGTGGAAACTATCGTGAAAGATATTACTATCAATGTAGGGCGAACAGGAGTGTTGACACCAACTGCAGAATTAGAATCTGTGTTTGTGTCTGGTACTAATGTGTCACGAGCAACATTGCATAATGAGGACTTTATCAAAGAAAAAGATATTCGCATTGGTGATACGGTGCGTATTCATAAGGCAGCAGAAATTATCCCAGAAGTGATTTCTGTGGTATTAGACAAACGACAAGCCAATTCTGTGCCATATGAAATGCCTAGCACTTGCCCTGTCTGTGCTTCTCATACCTTACGACGTGAAGGGGAAGTAGCCATCTATTGCAGCAATGAACATTGCCCTGCTGTAGAAAAGGAAGGCATTATTCATTTTGCATCCCGTGATGCCATGAACATTGATGGATTAGGACCAAGTATTGTAGAGGCGTTGGTAACGAACCATCGCATTGAAACCGTAGTGGACTTATACCATTTACAAGAGGATGATATTACTTCTCTGGAACGGATGGGGAAAAAGTCGGCTCAAAATCTTTTACAAGCTATCGAAGACTCCAAAGATCGTGGCTTAGGCCGTGTGTTATTCGGATTAGGGATTCGTCTTATTGGAGCAAAAGCAGGACAGACCATTGCAAAATACTTTACCTCCATCGATAGTTTAATGAATGCCACTATGGATGAATTGACTAGCATTGATGAAATTGGACCTACCATGGCGAAAAGCTTGGTGGAATATTTTGGAGATGAACGAAACAGACAATTGGTTGAAGGATTGCGTAGTGCAGGTGTACGATTAGAAGAGGAAGTACAAGAAGCTGCGGGAAATGAACTAGAAGGTCAGATTATTGTATTGACGGGTAAGCTTACCTCCATGGGGCGTTCTGAAGCAGGGGCAATCCTAGAAGCTCATGGAGCGAAGGTAACTGGTTCTGTCAGCAAAAAAACTACCTTGGTCATTGCCGGTGACGATGCAGGTAGTAAATTAACAAAAGCAGAACAGTTGGGTATCCCTGTGATGGATGAACAAGGATTATTGGATTTAATCAAGGATTTCTAAGTCTATCTATTGATAATGAGGTAGACTTTCCTCTATAATAAAAAGATAAGCTTAGAAAGGTTAACTGTATGGAACATAAAACATTATTAGAATACTTTCAAGAGCATACAAGTTCACATCCTTTTGAGGTGCTACATCATGTAACACTTAAGAATGTGTCACCAGGTCATGTGGAACTAGACTTTCACAGTGAAGAACAATTGCACAGTAATCCGCGGGGCGATGTGTACGGTGGGGTACATTTGAGTTTGTCAGATTATCTCATGGGGTTGGCTTGTATTACACTAGGAAAGCAAGTGACAACGGCACAAATTAATGGTAATTTTGTGAAATCATTGCCGAACAATGCAAGAATCCGTGGTGTATCCAATGTGGAACATAAAGGTCAAAGTACGATGGTTACATCTTGTCGTTTGTATAATGATATGGGAGAACTTGTCTATATGGGAAGTGGAACTTTTATGGTTCTTGACGATTTGGTATTACCAGAATTACCATGGTCGTTGTTAGATGAAGAATAGTTGGAGGATAGGAATCAATGAAAGAACAATTGCAAGCATTGCAAGAGAAAGCAATTGCCCAAATTCAAGGGGCTGCGAACTTGCAGGAATTACAAGATATTCGTGTTACCTATTTAGGTAAAAAAGGAGAAGTTACCTCCTTATTGAAAGGATTGGGTAAACTATCTCCAGAAGAGCGTCCTGCTATGGGTGCCTTGGTAAATACAGTTCGTGTAGCTTTGGAAGAAGCTTTAGATAAAGTACAACAACAAATGGAATCTGCTGTACTGGCAGCTAAATTAGAACAAGAAACTATTGATATTACATTACCAGGTCGTCCTGTTCGTAAAGGCCATTTACATCCATTGACACAAATCAATGAAGAAATCGAAGATTTCTTTGTATCCATGGGCTATGCTGTAGAAGAAGGTCCTGAAATTGAGTCGGACTATTTTAACTTTGAATGCTTGAACTTAGCCGCTGATCACCCAGCACGTGATATGCAAGATTCTTTCTATATTACTGATTCCGTATTACTCCGTACCCATACATCTCCAGTGCAAGCTAGAACATTGCAAGGTAGTAAAAAAAATGCACCTATCCGCATGATTGCGCCAGGAAAAGTATATCGTTGGGACTACGATGCTACACATTCTCCAGTATTCCATCAAGTAGAAGGCCTTGTGATCGATAAGAATATTACCTTCTCTGACTTGAAAGGTACATTAGAATTATTCTTGAAGAAAATGTTTGGTGAAGATACAGCAGTTCGTTTTCGTACAAGTTTTTTCCCTTTCACAGAACCAAGCGCAGAAGTAGATATTTCTTGTTGTATGTGCCATGGTGAAGGATGCCGTGTATGCTCTCATACAGGTTGGTTAGAAATTCTAGGTTGCGGTATGGTACATCCCAATGTATTGAACTTGAATGGCTATGATCCTAATGAAGTACAAGGTTTTGCCTTCGGTATGGGTGTAGAACGTATTGCAATGTTGAAATATGGTATTAATGATTTACGTTTATTTTATGAAAATGATAAACGTTTCTTAACGCAATTCTAGGAGGTTATCGTGAAAGCTAGTTTACAATGGATGAAAGACTATGTATCTGTGAATATTGGCGAAAACCCTCAAGAATTTGCAGATGCTTTAACACAAGCTGGGATTCCAGTCGAAGAAGTCATCAACTATGATACAGGTATCAAAAAGATATATACAGGAAAAATCGTAGAAATTACGAAACATCCTGATGCAGATAAATTACAAGTGTGCCAAGTAGAATGCTTAACAGAAGAAGGAGAGCCAGTTACGAAACAAATCGTAACGGCTGCTACGAATGTGGCAGTAGGACAAATTGTCCCTGTGGCGTATCATAAATCTCGTTTGGCAGATGGTACAGAAATTAAAAAAGGTAAACTTCGTGGAGAAGTATCGGAAGGCATGTTCTGCTCAGTAGCGGAGTTCGGTTTATCTACGGATGTAGTATTACCAGAAGAAGCGACCGGTATTTACATCTTCCCTGAAGGCACAGCTATTGGACAAGATGTAAAAGAAGTGCTTGGACTTACTGATGTAGTGTACGAATTTGAATTAACGCCCAATCGCGCAGATTGTTTCTCCATGGTCGGTTTAAGTCGGGAATTTGCCGTATTAGGCAAAGCGGAAGCTACATTCCCAGAGGTAACAGTAGCAGAAGAGGGAGCGTCTATTGAAGGTCGTTTGAGCATCTCCATCGAGGACACAGAGTTGTGCTCTCGTTTCATGGGACGTTTAATTGAAAATGTAACAGTTCAAAAATCTCCATTATGGTTGCAAAATCGTTTGCGCAATTGTGGCATTCGTCCTATCAACAATGTGGTGGACGTAACGAACTATGTCATGTTGGAATTAGGCCAACCGATGCATGCTTACGACTATGATCATCTTCAAGGACATAGTTTAGTGGCTCGTAAAGCTACAGAGGGAGAAGTGATTCAAACTTTAGATAGCAATGATCGTACATTAGCAGATACTATGCTTGTTATTGGTGATGCTACTCGTCCTGTAGGGGTCGCTGGTGTCATGGGTGGTGCTGATAGTGAAGTATCCACTGAAACAACAACGGTTGTATTGGAAGCTGCTGTATTCAATGGAGCATCGATTCGCCGTACCTCTCGTGCATTAGGCTTACGTTCTGAAGCATCTGGTCGCTTTGAACGCGGTGTGAATAGTGAAATGACACCATTAGCATTAGACCGAGCAGCACAATTGTTATTAGATATTACACCAGGTGCTACGGTTGCCAAAGGTGTGATTGATGTCTATGTAGCACCGAAAAAAGTGCGTACTGTATCTTTCACAAGCGCAGCTGTTAATGCTTATTTAGGAACTGCTATTGATGAAGCAGAAATGGTGAATATCTTAACAACATTGTCCTTCAAAGTAGAACAAGAGGGTGACGTGTTAGTTGCTACAATCCCATCTTGGCGTGATGATGTAACAGGTATGCCAGATATTGCAGAAGAAGTGGCACGTATACATAATTATGATGAAATTCAGCCTACGACACCATTGGCACGTATCCAAACTGGTACCGTATCTCCTATGCATGCTTTGGTGCATGATGTAAAACATAGTTTGGCAGGAGCTGGATTAGATGAAGTTATTACTTTCAGTTTTATGCATAAAGATAGTTTACGAGAATTATTGATTCCAGACACCGATAGCAGACATCAAGCGATTCCTATTTTGAATCCAATTTCAGAGGAATTCCCAGTGATGCGCACTACATTAGTACCTAGCGTATTAGAAACAGTAAAACGCAATGTAGCACAAAAGAATTTAGATTTGGCACTGTTCGAAATAGCAGCTGTTTATGAACCAAAAGCATTACCTCTCACAGAATTGCCTAAAGAACGCATGATGGTAGCAGGTGTGATCCTAGGTAAATGGGACCGTCAAGAATGGAATGTGCCGGCTAGAAATGTAGATTTCTACGATGTAAAAGGTATCATTGAATCAGTGCTCGCTGGTTTGGGTATTGATGAGTATGATATCATTCGTAGTAAAGAACATTACTTACACCCAGGTGTAAGTGCAAGCATTACTGTAGATGGTGTTGAAATCGTTCGCTTAGGCGAGTTACATCCACAAGTGGCAAACCACTATGATGTGAATGGAAAAGCCTACTTGTTTGAAATGGATTTAGAAGCTATGTTGCAAGTGAACAGAAAAGGCATTTCTTTCACAGGTATTTCTAAATTCCCAGGCACGAGCCGTGATTTGGCAATTGTAGCACCAAACACAGTACAAGCGGGTGACATCTTGGCAGTGATGCAAGAAGAAGGCGGCGAGTATTTAGAAGATGTTCGTATTTTCGATGTGTATGAAGGGGAACATATTCAAGAAGGATATCGTAGTTTAGCCTACACCTTATCTTTCCGTTCTCATGAAGGAACATTAGTGGACGCTGATATTGAAGGTAGAATCCAAGCGATTTTAGCCAAATTAGCTGACAAAGGTTGTACATTACGATAGAACGTAAATCCTACGGGATGTATAGAATCGGTCATCTCTTTCAGGGATGACCGATTTATTATAAGGAGTTATGATGGAATTATTAGCCCCAGCAGGGACAATGGAAAATTTCATGGCCGCCCTTGAAGCAGGGGCTGATGCCATTTATTTAGGTGGTAAGGTTTTTAATGCTCGCTCACATGCGGGTAACTTTGACTATGATGAGTTGCGAGAAGCCTTACGCCTAGCACATATATTACAGGTGGGTATTTATGTAACTGTGAATATTCTAGTAGGTGACCGTGAAAGTAAAGCCTTAGCAGAGCACTTACGTGAGCTAGAACGCATTGGTGTAGATGGTATTATTGTGCAAGACCTTGGTGTTGCAAGAATAGCACGACAAGTAGCACCTACCTTAGAGTTACATGGTAGTACACAAATGACAGCTACTAATTTGGAGACTGTACAATTTTTAGAACGATTGGGATTTACTAGAGTTGTTTTATCTAGGGAATTAAGCTTAGATGAAATTCGGCATATTTGTAAACATGCGAAAGCGGAAATTGAAGCCTTTATTCATGGAGCGCTTTGTATTTCCTATTCTGGACAATGTTTGATGAGTAGTTTTATAGGTGGACGCAGTGGGAATAGGGGTTCTTGTGCACAGCCGTGTCGATTGCCGTATCAACTAGTTACAGTAGATGGTGAGCAGATCACCCATGATAAAGAAACCTATATTATGAGCCCTAAGGATTTGAACTATAGTGCGTATATGAAAGAACTCATAGAAGCTGGTGTGGCTTCTTTCAAAGTAGAAGGTCGCATGAAAAAGGTATCCTACGTGCATGAAGTCATCGGCACCTATCGAACTATCATCGATCGTGCAGGACAGGCTACTGCAGAAGATTTTGCTCGCTTGGAAGAGGGATTTAACCGAGGCTTTTCAACTGCTTATTTAGAAAATAATGGTTCCAAGTCCATGATGACTATCAGTGCTCCTAACCATTTAGGGAAATACCTTGGGGAAGGGCATGTTAAAGGACGCATCTTAACGATAGAAACTACAGAAACAATTGCTGTAGGAGATTTACTTAAGGTCATTGCCCATACAGGTGATGTGCACTACATTACAGTTACCGAAGATATGATATGTAATCATTCGGTATATAAGATTTCACTTAATGAAAGCATGGGTTCTGGCAAAGTATACCGTGCCAGTCAAGGGGGATATACAAAACAACGGGGATTAAAAGATTTTACTCGTAAATATAAATCCTATATGTTCTTACATGGCGTAGAAGGTAGCACTGTTTCGTTGACTATGATGTTAGAGTCTGGTCAAACGGTAACCGTCATCGATGAATATGTGTTACAAATTGCGAATAACAAACCTACGTCTGTGGAGAAAATTACGGAACAATTAGGTCGTTTAGGGAATACTCTATTTGACTTAGACCATGTGACGGTTCCAGTAGGTTCTTTCATGTGGCCTAGCAGTGTCTTAAATAGTCTTCGTAGAAATGCTGTAGAGGCTATGGAAGAATTGTTAATAGAACAATATATAGCATCATGGGAAGCTCGTAAAGTGAACCTGCCAACAGGGATGGAATTATTAGGGGATATGACTCAATCTGTAGGACAGGTATTAGGATTTACGCAGGTTCATACCCTAGAATCTGATACAAAACAATTAGAAATCCTAGTGGATTCTGTAGAAGGTGTTCAGCAAGCAGTTAAGACACCAGTAGATCGCATTGTATTTGGAGATCTATTATATAGAATCCCTGTGGCACAGGCAGCCTATGAGGAGATTGTACATATTTGCCGTGAGGCGAATAAAATAATTATCTTCAGTACCCCAAGGGTAATTAAAGATAATGAAAGTACAGCATTTAAAGAAATGGTCGCCCACATGGTACAAGCCAAGCCAGATGGAATTCGAGTACATTTCTTGGGGGCTTTGGAAGTGTTACATCAATTGGGATATACCGGAGTTGTGGAAGGCGATACAGGATTGCAAACGTTTAACTCCCACACCTTAGGTATATTAAATGACTTAGGATTTAGTACAGTTAATGTGTCGTTAGAGGCTACCTTACATCAAATGAATATGATGGCAAATAAAGGGATTATGCCTATTGGTGCTATTGTACAGGGCCGTGTAGAATTGATGATTTCAGAATATTGTCCAATTAGTAGCTTTGCAGGTACTGGCTATAAGCGAGGTTGTCCATTAGTGTGCACGAAAAAAGCCTATGCGTTACAGGATAGAAAAGGGGAGTTGTTCCCTATCTATACAGATCCATTCTGTCGCACCCATATTATGAATAGTCGAGAATTAGATATGAAAAGCTATATTGATGACCTACGACGTTCTGGATTGCAGCGCTTAGTCATTGATGGAAGACAACGAAGTCCTAAATGGATTGCTAAAGAGGTGAGCATGTATCATCAATTACTGGAAGGAACTATGAAAGCACCAAGTAAAGAAGGGGCTACTCACATCACACGGGGACACTTTTTTAAAGGAATTTTAGGGGAATCATAATGAATAGTGAACAAGTCTTAGACTTTCAACATATACGGCAAAAGCTAGCAGATGTGTGTTCCTCTGCTATAGCTAAAGAATATGCACTAAATTTGCAACCTATGCACAACCGTCAAAAAATTGAAGAGGCACTGGATGAAACAGTGGAAGCTATGCGGTCCTTAGAGCAAGAGGTGGAGCAACCCATCAGTGGCACGAAGGATATTAGAGCTACTTGTTCCAAGAGTCGTAAAGAAATTATTTTGACTCGTGAAGAACTATGGGATTTACACACTACGATTCTGGCGTATCATCGGATGTATCGTTTTTTCAAAGAAAAGTATTTGCTCTATCCATTACTTTCATTGTGGGTACAAGATTTGCCAAGTCATGATAAGCTGACAAAACGCTTTGAACGGACATTTGATGCATATGGTGTATTGCTAGATAGTGCAACGCCTAAATTACAGCAGTTGCGCATGACTATGAGCCGCACCAAGAATGCTATCAAAAATGATCTACAACGAATTTTGCAGGATAAGGACAATCAAAAATACTTTCAAGAAGCCATCGTTACCATGCGTAATAATCGATACGTTATTCCTGTAAAACAAGAATACCGAGGAGCATTTCCTGGTCTTATCCATGACAGATCTGCTACAGGTGCGACCTTATATATCGAGCCTATGCGATTGGTGGATTTAAACAATGAATTACAAGAGGCGACATTAGCTGAGGAACAGGAAGTACTGCGGATTTATAAAGAATTAACAGAGCTAGTGCGAGCTCATGCAGATACTTTGTTAGATGCCTGTAAGCGTGTGTCACATGTTGAATTTGTCTATGGCAAGGCGGAATTGGCCATACAGATGAAAGCTGTGCGAGCTACCATCAGCCAAGGTCGAGAAGTGAACTTACTACAAGCTCGTCATCCTATATTGGCACCTAATGTGGTCGTGCCTACTACCATTACGTTGGGGACGAAGTATCGTATTTTGCTTATTACAGGTTCCAATACAGGCGGTAAAACAGTATCCTTAAAAACATTAGGATTGTTAGCGTTAATGAATCAAAGTGGATTATGTATTCCAGCTGATAGTGGATCTACATTACCCATCTTTCACCATATCTATGCTGATATTGGAGATGAACAAAGCATTGAAGCTAGTTTGAGTACTTTCTCGGCTCACATGACACAGGTGATTGGGATTCTAAAAAAAGTAGGACCTAATGATTTGGTGCTCCTCGATGAGTTGGGGTCTGGTACAGATCCAGAAGAAGGTAGTGCGTTAGGGATCGCCATTATTGAATACTTCCGGAAAAAGGGAGCACTTATGATGGTAAGCACCCACTATAATGAATTAAAAACCTATGCGTACCAAACAGAAGGCGTAGAAAACGGTCATGTAGAGTTTGATGAAAGGACTTTACGGCCTACATACCGTTTACATATAGGCGTAGCAGGTAGTTCGCATGCACTTAGCATTGCGGCTCGTTTAGGATTACCTCAAGAGGTAGTCGATTTAGCTCGTAAACAATGGGAGCTGAATGGACGAAGTGCTATGGAAGATATGCTCCGCGAGTTAAACGAAGAGCTTAGAAAGACCCAAGAGCGAGAACGAGCTTTGAAAAAAGAACAAGAAGAAGTTCGCCGTATGCGCACGCAAGTGATGCGCGATAAAAAAGCATTACAAGATAAGAAAAAGGTGATCTTAGAAAAAGCTCGTGAAGAAGCGCAAAATATGAAGCGTTCTGTTCGTATTGAAAGTGAACAAATCATTAAAGAGTTAAAAGGTTCTTTCAATGAAACGGATAAACAAAAGCGACAAGATGCTATTTCTAAAGCTAGAAAAGGCGTATCCAATGTAGCTGTCCCTACTGGTGTTGTGGAAAAACGAGAACGCTTAGATGTGAAGAAAGTGAAAATGGGTGATGTGGTGTTCCTCGACAATTTACAATCCTTAGGAACAATCCTAGCTATTCAAGGAAAACGGATTCAAGTGGATATGAATGGGTTGACAGTAACCGTAAAGGAAAAGGATTTGCTAGCAGCTACTCGTGAAGAAGCTAGTGCTTTATTGCGTAAAGAAAATCCAGTACCTATGTCCAATCGTCAACGAAAACGTTCTGGTATGGCTGTCATCCGTCAACAACAAGCATCTACAGAACTTAATATCATCGGTAGAACTGTGGATGAAGCCATTGTAGAAGTAGGACGTTTTATTGACCAAGCCATCCTAGCTGGATTAAATTCAGTTCGTATCGTTCATGGCAAAGGAACGGGAGCATTGCGTGCTGGGGTTCATGATTATTTACGAACCTTGCCAGGTATTAAGAGTTATGACCTATCTAGTTTAGATGAGGGTGGCGCTGGTGCTACCACAGTCATCCTATAGGAGCACTGAGAGTAATTCGATTTGTACAAACATTAGCAAATAGAGTATAATTAAAGGAGTTCTATAGGAAATAAAGAGCTTTAGAGAGGTGACATATGAATCCTAGTTCATCAAGAGCAATTCCTCCGAGGAGACGAGTTGTCAAAAAGAAACCAGTGAAGAAAAAATCATCATGGAAGCGTTCATTTTGGTGGTTTTTCATCTTATTTATATTAATTGTTGCAGGAGCAGGTTGTGGCTTTTTAGGAGCCACTATGTCATCCCTGCCGGATGTGGGGAATGTAAAGCCTGCAGCGTCTTCACAAATTTATGATGCTAGTGGAGAATTAATTACCACCGTTCATTCAGAGGAAAATCGTGTGCCCGTAAAATTGGCTACGATTCCAAAGAATCTACAAAATGCTTTTATTGCTACGGAAGACAATCGATTCTATAGTCATCATGGGATTGACCCTATTGGTATCTTGCGTGCGATATGGGTAAATATTGCTCATGATGGTGTAGCAGAGGGTGGTTCAACTATCACACAACAGTTGGCTAGAAATGCTTTTTTAACGCAAGATCGTACTTTCAAACGGAAGATTATGGAAGCTTTGCTAGCTTTACGTATTGAACAACGCTATACTAAAGAAGAAATCTTAGAAATGTATATGAATCAAATATACTTTGGTCAAGGTGCTTATGGTGTGCAAACTGCATCTCATGTATATTTTGGTAAAGATGTACAAGATTTATCCTTAGCCCAAATGGCAATTTTAGCAGGCTTGCCACAAAGTCCGAATTACTATTCTCCATTTAATAATTTAAAAGCTGCAAAAGCACGTCAAGCTGTCGTATTGGGACAAATGGTAAAATATAATTATTTATCAGAAGCCGAAGCAGAAGAGGCTAAAAATGCAGACTTACATTTATTAGATAAACCACAAACAACTAATGGATATGGTAGTATGAGTTATTTTGTTAACTACGTGATTAATGAAGTATCAGAACGCTATGGTGATAATGCGATTTATAAAGAAGGCATGAAAATCTATACTACTATCGATATGAAAGCTCAACGGGCTGCAGAAAAAGCGATGGAAAACTTGCCGGACTATTATACTGATGCAAATGGTTTGCGACAACCACAAGGAGCTTTAATCTCTATAAATCCTCATGATGGACATATAGTGGCTATGGTTGGGGGTAGAGGAAATGACTCTTTTAATCGCGCTACTATGGCGGTACGTCAACCGGGCTCATCTTTCAAGCCATTTGTGTACTTAGCGGCACTTAAGCATGGTGATAATCCAGGCACCGTGTATATTGATAAACCTTCTGAGTTCAATGGATGGAAACCACAAAACTATTCTCGCAAACATTCTGGTGCTATGACAATGCGAAATGCAGTGGCACATTCTAACAACGTGGTAGCTGTATTAGCAGCTGATAAAGTGGGCATGTCTAATGTATTAGATTTAGCAGAAAAAATGGGTATATCTACATTGGATAAAAAAGGTGATGACAATCTTGCTGTTGCCCTAGGTGGTTTAACAAAAGGGGTAACACCAATGGACATGGCTGTTGCTTACGGTGTTCTTGCTAATAATGGTGTGAAAGTAAAACCGGTAGCAATTACTAAAATCATAGACCGAAATGGCAATATTGTCGAAGAGTCTTCTACTGATGAAACGCGTGTAGTGGAACCAAAATATGCATATATGATGACGAATATGTTAGAGTCTGTTATTAAATATGGTACAGGTGGTAATGCTTACTTTGGTCGTCCTGCAGCAGGTAAAACAGGAACAACAGATGAAGAAAAAGATGCTTGGTTTGCTGGATATACACCAGATTTAGTCACAGTTGTTTGGATGGGCGATGATAGTGGATCTGAAACATTACATGGAACCACAGGTGGTCAAACACCAGCAATTATCTGGAGACAATATATGCAAGCAGCCTTAGCTGATACACCTGCATCAAACTTTGCCGTGCCAGATGGGGTAGGGCCAGAAGCCTATGCCGGTAATGCAAACCCAGCAACAGATAAGAAAAAGGATGACAAAGATAAAAAAGATAAAGATAAGAAAGATGGAGACGGAGATTTAGATAACGATGACGGTACAACATCAAATGATGAAAGTCCTTCTAAATCAAAAAGTAATAAAGGGAAAGACCCCGTTATTACACCTAAATCCTCTAAAAGTTCACAGTAATATAGGAGATAATCATGATTAGTGCAGCAGAGCAGTTTCGTCTCATTTCCCATGGGGTAGCTGATCTTTTACCAGAAGATGAATTTAAAAAGAAATTAGAAAAATCTGTGGCTACTAATACGCCATTGATCGTTAAATTAGGATTGGATCCAACAGCGCCAGATATTCATTTAGGACATACAGTTGTTTTGCGTAAGCTTAAATTATTCCAAGATTTTGGTCATAAAATCATTATCTTAATCGGTGACTTTACAGCTCGTATTGGTGACCCTACTGGTAAAAGTGTGACACGTCCACCGTTGACGGAAGAACAAGTCATTACCAATGCAAAAACATACCAAGAGCAAATTTTCAAAGTGTTAGATCCAGAAAAAACGGAAGTTCGTTTCAATAGCGAGTGGTTGAGCAAATTAGATTTTGCAGATGTATTGAAATTGGCATCTAAATACACTGTTGCTCGTATGTTAGAACGTGATGATTTTCATAAACGATATACAGAAGGTCGACCTATTAGTATTCATGAGTTCATGTATCCATTGATGCAAGGGTATGATTCTATCGCTTTGAAAGCTGATGTAGAATTTGGTGGTACTGACCAAACATTTAACTTGTTGATGGGGCGTCATCTACAAGGTGAAGAGGGCATGCCTGAGCAAACAATCATCACAATGCCAATCTTAGAAGGCCTTGATGGTGTCCAAAAAATGAGTAAATCCCTTGGTAACTACATCGGTATTAGCGAGGCTCCATCTGAAATGTATGGTAAAGCCATGTCTATTCCAGATGAATTAATGATGCGTTACTTTATGTTGGTAACGGATATGAGTATTGAAGAACAGAAACAACTTGGCAAGGATTTAGAATCTGGTGTAGCGCATCCTAGAGATGTGAAAATGAAATTGGCTCATACCATTGTTCGTTTGTACCATGGTGAAGAAGCTGCTAACTTTGGTCAAGAAGAGTTTGTTCGTGTGTTCCAAAAACATGCGATGCCAACAGATATTCCTGAATACAAAGTGGCTTTTACAGAAGAACCTGTTTTCGTACCACAATTACTATCTGATGCAGGCTTAACAGCAAGTAATGGGGAAGCTAGACGATCCATTAAAGCAGGGGCCTTCAAAATCGATGGTGAAAAATGCAATGAAGAACATATTGTATTGAAAGACGGTATGGTATTGCAAGTCGGAAAGCGGAAATTCATCAAAATCGTCTCTTGCTAGTCTATGTAGCCTGTGGCTGTCTTAACTGAATATGATAAAGGGAAGAGCACGGTATACCCTCTCTCAAACGGTATTTCATAATGTTTGTTCGGGGGCACACCGTGCTCTTCTTGGGGGTGTATGATGTAGTCAGTAAAGGGCCACCACAAGGCTACTACGCCTAACTGCGTTCCTCTGGGGGTGCTAGAGCACCACATATTACTTCTCAAACTGATCCTATGGTAGGTTTGTTCAGGAACATGTGGTGCTCTTCTGCGTTTGTATGATGTAGTCAGTAAAGGGCCGCCATAAGGCTGCTACGTCTAACTGCGTTCCTGTAGGGTGAGCGTGTGGTTCTACTCCCACCTAGTTAATCTATTGATTGCATTCGTATAGGGTGCTTTTTTATTGTGCTATAACTATTTTTATTAGTACACTATACTTATTATGCTATTTTGTATTATAACCTTGACATTTGGAAAGGAAAACTGATTAGTATATCAAACTAAATTGTTTTATAACACTTATATATGCAATAATGCTTGACTGTTTGACATATGTGTTGTACTATATAGTTAAATTATGAACACTATTTCTAATGGAGGATGAATCATGAGTCGTGATACTACATATGTTCTTTGGTTTGATGAATTGCATCGTGAGGATGTGGATATTGTTGGTGGTAAGTCTTCTTCGTTAGGAGAAATGACTTCTTCTACGAATGTGCCTGTTCCTTATGGGTATGCTACGACTGCCCATGGCTATCGTTATTTCATGGAAGAAACTGGTTTGGTGGAACGTATTAAAGCTAAATTGGAAGAATTACATGATGTGGAAAACTCTGCGTTGTTACGTAAGGTGACTGCAGAAGTGCGTCAAATGATTATGGATGAAGAAATGCCAGCTCCATTAGCTGCGGCGATTCGTGAAGGCTATGAAGAGTTAGCTCGCAAGGTAGGGGAAGAGAATCCATTCGTGGCAGTTCGCTCTAGTGCCACTGCAGAGGACTTACCAGATGCTAGCTTTGCAGGCCAACAAGATACTTACTTAAATGTTCGTGGCGCAGATATGATTATTGCGAAAGTTAAAGAATGCTATGCATCTACTTTCACAGACCGTGCTACGTACTATCGTGTAAAACAAGGTTTCGATCATATGACAGTAGCCTTGTCTGCTGCTATCCAAATGATGGTATATTCAAAAGCGGCAGGCGTTATGTTCTCTGTGAATATCATGAATGGAGATGATAAATCTATCATTATCGAAGGTTCTTGGGGCCTTGGTGAATATGTGGTACAAGGTACTGTGACACCAGATAATTTCACAGTAGACAAAGGGACATTGCAAATTACAGATCGTATGATTAATGATAAAAACGTAGCTTTAGTTCGTAAACCTGATGGAGATTGTGAAGAAATTCAAATCCCTGATGATCAAGCTCGTGCACAAGTGATTACGGATGCACAAGTCATCGAACTCGCTACGTATGCAAAAGCGATTGAAAAACATTATGGTTGCTACATGGATATGGAATGGGGGATCGATGAACGTGATGGTAAAGTGTGGATTTTACAAGCTCGCCCAGAAACTGTATTCTCTCAAAAGAAAGAAAAAGAAGAAGATGTAGCAGAAGCCACTACAACAGAACGTAAGATTATTGTCAAAGGTCTTCCTGCAAGCCCTGGTAAAGCAGCAGGTCGTGCTCATGTGATTGAAAATCCAGAAGATATCGATGATTTCAAAGAGGGAGAAATCCTTGTTACGACTATGACCGCTCCTGACTGGGTACCAGCGATGAAAAAAGCAAAAGCTATTGTCACCGATGCTGGTGGTATGACTTGTCATGCATCTATCGTTAGCCGTGAATTGGGGATTCCTTGTATTGTAGGTACCAAATCTCGCAGCGAAGAGGCTACCAAAACAATTACCGATGGTCAAATGATTACTGTAGATGCGACCAATGGCATTGTGTATGATGGAATTTTAGAAGAGGCTACAAAAAAAGAAGAGCCTATTGTAGAAACTCGTTATGTAGAGCCAACACCGATTACAGGCACTAAAATCTACATGAACTTAGGTGACCCAGATTTAGCTGAAAAATATGGTGTGTTACCTTGTGATGGTATTGGTTTAATGCGTGAAGAGTTTATTTGGACTACATTTATCCATGAACACCCAATGCATTTAATTGAAACAGGTCGTCGTGATTTTGCTATTGATACTTTAGCCGAAGGTATGCGTAAAGTATGTGCAGCCCTAGCGCCTCGACAAGTTGTGTTGCGTTTGAGTGACTTTAAATCTAGCGAATACCGTGATTTAAATGGTGGTGATAAATACGAGCCAGAAGAATCTAGTGCATTACTTGGCTTCCGTGGGGCTTCTCGCTACTATGATAAACGATACGCACCTGCATTCTTGTTAGAATTAGAAGCTATCAAAAAAGTGCGCAACGAATTTGGCTTTAAAAATTTACAAGTTATGATTCCATTCTGCCGTACTGTGGATGAAGCAGCAGAAGTGACTCGCATCATGGCGGAACATGGTTTACAACGTAATGCAGATTTCAAAGTATGGTTGATGGCTGAAATTCCTGCGAACATTATCTTAGCAGATCAATTCAATCAATATGTAGATGGTTACTCTATCGGTTCCAATGATTTAACTATGCTTGTATTAGGTTGTGACCGTGATAACGAAACTGTTCAACATATTTATGATGAAAGAAACTTGGCTGTAAAACGTGCGATTAAACATTTAATTGAAACAGCACACAAAGATGGCAAAACAGTATCCATCTGTGGACAAGCACCAAGTGTATATCCAGAGTTCTGTGAGTTTTTAGTCCGTCATGGCATCGACTCTATTTCTGTAAATCCAGATGCTGTGGTATCCACTAAAAAAATGGTGGCACAACTAGAACAACGCATTATGTTAGATGCTTTGACAGGCAAAGGTCGTCAAAATACAGAAGCTTTAGATTGGTAATACATAAGGAGGCCCAGTAAAGAGCCTCCTTTTTTATAGAAAGGTAACATGATGAATCTTTCAAAACGACAAGAATCAATTGTGCAAATCGTAAAACAAGAAGGACCTATTACAGGAAAAGCCATTGCTTCAAAGTTGGATTTAACGAGATCAGCCTTGCGGTCAGATTTGACGATATTGACGATGATGGGTATTTTAGACGCACGTCCGAAGGTAGGTTATTACTATGTAGGAAAAGTGGCAAATAATCCCTTAGCAGCTGAAATTAATAGTTTTACAGTGGCACAAGTTATGTCCAGTGTGGTAGCAGTGAGTTCCACAGCATCCGTCTATGACACAATTGTCACTATGTTCACAGAAGATGTAGGAACTATCTTAATCTGCGATGATGGTATATTAAAAGGGGTAGTTTCTCGTAAAGATTTACTGCGCGCCTCTCTAGGGGGATCTGATTTAAACTCTATGCCGATTTCCATGATTATGACACCTACTAGTAAAGTTGTAGTAGCTTATCCAGAGATGCCTGTTGTGGAAGCAGTAGAACGAATGATTGATTTCGAAATTGATTGCGTCCCTGTAGTAGATAAGGTATTATTAGAGACAAGAAAAGAATATCGTGTAGTAGGTCGTATTTCTAAAACAACAGTAACACGTTTATTTTGGGAATGTGGAAAACGATAGGAGTAATTATGGCTAAAATTATTTATGCAATTTCTGACTCCCTAGGGGAAACCGCTGAATCAGTGGCACGTGCTACGGCAAGTCAATATGATAAAGAAATGATTGATATTGTTCGTGTGCCTTATATTAATGATGAATTACAGATAAATGAAGTGGTAAAAGAAGCTTCCGCTGGTGGGCATATCATCTGTCATACCATCGTATCACCAACACTGCGGTCTTATTTAGATACAGCTTGCAAAGCACAAGGGGTGCAAGCCGTAGATATTATGGGCCCTGTGATGAATGCAGTGGGAACTATGACAGATACAGAGCCTCGATTGGCTCCTGGTATGATTCATAAGCTAGACCAAGAATATTTCAAAAAGGTAGAGGCTATTGAATTTGCTGTGAAATATGACGATGGTAAAAATCCAAAAGGTTTTGAAAAGGCAGATATCGTTATTATTGGTATTTCTCGTACAAGTAAAACACCATTATCTATGTTCTTAGCCTATAAAAAAATTAAAGCTGCCAATTTACCTTTGGTACCAGAAGTACCTTTACCAGAAGAATTATTCCAAATTCCAGGTCGTAAAATTGTAGGATTAATTATTGATCCTTTCAAATTGAACAATATCCGTGAAGAGCGTCTTCGTACAATGGGATTGCATGCGGATGCTAATTATGCTAATGTAAGCCGTATTGAAGAAGAATTAAATTACGCTAAAACTGTGATGAGACGTTTGCATTGTCCTGTGCTTGATGTCACGAATAAATCTATCGAAGAAACAGCAGGGATGGTAATGCAAATTATTCAAAAAAATCGTGTTATGGAAACACGTTAAGTAAGGAGGTGGCATATGAGTATTCGTGAAATGCTAGAGGAACGAGAATATACTATATTAAGTCCTTATGCAGCTAAGAGTAGAGAGTCAGTGCGTGATCGTGAGGAAGAACCTGATGCGTATCGGACGGACTTTCAGCGAGATCGAGATCGTATTTTGCACAGTAAATGTTTCCGTCGATTAAAACATAAAACACAGGTCTATATTGCACCAGGTGACCATTATCGAACTCGTATGACACACACTTTAGAAGTGGGGCAAATTGGGCGTACCATCGCCCGTGCTTTGCGGTTGAACGAAGATTTAACTGAAGCTATTGCAATGGGACATGATGTGGGGCATACACCTTTTGGACATGTAGGGGAATATGCCCTTCGCGATATGGTAGGTCACTTTAATCATAATGAGCAAAGTTTACGCATGGTGGAATGTATTGAAAAGAATGGACAAGGGTTAAACCTAACTACCGCCGTCCGAGATGGTATTTTAGGTCATACAGGCTCTCATATGCCTGTTACCTTAGAAGGTCAGATTATACGCACTGCCGACCGTATCGCCTATTTATGTCATGATTTTGATGATGCCTTACGGGCACATATGCTACTGGTTGATGATTTACCGAAAGAGGTAGTACAAGTTTTTGGAGATACTCATTCTAAAATGATTACAGCTATGGTCACCGATATGGTGACGTCTTCGATGGACCAACCAGTTATATCTATGTCCGATCGTGGCGTGGAAACGATGAATATTTTCCGCCGTTTCATGTTTGAAAGGGTCTATCGTGCGCCTTCGTTAATTCCAGATCGGAATAAAGGTGACTATGTGGTGAAACATTTGTTTATGTACTATAAAGAACATCCCGAGGAAATTCGCCATGAGATTCATCATGATAATCCCATTACAGACCAAGATATTGTGGACTATGTGGCGGGATTGACGGATAACTATGCAATCAAACTATTTACAGAATACTACATCCCAAAAGTGTGGGATAATTAATAGGATATCAGAGAAATGCTGCGCTAAGGCGTGGCATTTTTATTTTGAGATTTGGGGATATTCATACCTTAAATTCTTAAAAATAAAAAGTTTTGGGGTATACATAACTCATTGAATTGATGCCTTTCTTAGTTTGACATTTATTTTTATTTTAAGTAAACTAAAGTATGGTACTGAATAGTATGCTTTGAGTTTTGATAGATATAAAAAGTATGAGAGGAGGACTATTTTGGTGACTGTTAAAGAAAAAAATTTAGCAGCGGCAGCGCTTATGATTGAGGAGCAAGGCATATCATTCCGCATGGATGATTTAGCTAAAGTACTTACTATTAGTAAACGTACCTTATATGAACAATTTCGTTCTAAATATGAGATTGTAGAAACCATTTTAGTCCAAGGAGCAGAAGACTTTTATAAGCAACATGAGCAGATTGTGAAGAATAAAAGTCTTAGTATAGAGGAAGTACTATATCGGTATTTTAGGGTACACTCTAACTTGTATGCGGCCTTTAATGGAGAATCTTTCAAAGAAATCTTCTTATGCATACCACAATTACAAGATACAATGAATATTTTGTTTAAGAAGGATTGGGACTTACTTAAAAACTATTTAGTATATCAACAAGAGCAAGGAACTATTGCTCAAAATATAGATATTGATATTATCATTATGATGTTGCAAGGTGCTATACGACGTATTGTATTTGAAAGTCCAACTCATCATGAGGATGTATATAGATATATGCCAAAGGTTATTTCAGTCATGTTACAAGGTATTACAAATAAGGGTGAAACGAATGAAAAAACAAGCGTATAATGGTTTAGTGGCAGCTAGCTTGGCAGCCCTTGTACTTGTATCTGGTTGTGGCGGACAGGCTCCTGGACAAGGTCCAGCGGAGGTAAACTCCTATAAAATCACAGCGACAGATACAAATGTACAAGAATCTTTCAATGGTACTGTATTAGCACAAAACTCCATTGCCATCCGTGCTAACGTATCTGGTCGGGTTGTAGAAAAATATGTAAAAGGTGGAGATACGGTACATGCAGGTCAAGCTTTATATCGTTTAGACGGTCGCCAATATGAAGCAAATCTAGCGAGTGCACAAGCGAATGCGGCGCGTTCTAGCGCAGCCTACCAAAACTCCAAAGTGGATTTACAGCGATACCAAACACTAGCGAATGAAGATGCCATTGCACGCCAAACTCTAGATACACAAGCTAGTGTAGCAGCACAAAATCGTGCGGCTTTAGAAGCGATGGAAGCTCAAATTAGATTAGCGGAAAATAATTTAGAAGATACCATTGTGTATGCACCATTTGATGGTACATTGGAAATGGATGATGTGGACTTAGGTACATTTGTGACAGCAGGACAGACAGCCTTAGTTACTTTAAATTCAACAGATCCTGTTTATGTGCAATTTAGTATGAGTGAAGCAGAATACTTAGAATATAAAAAAGCGCATCGTGATGTGGATGGAGAAGTAGAGTTAAAATTGTCTAATGGTGATATATATGGTAATTATGATGATAATCACCACATAGTAAGTCCTATCAAAGGGCATATTGTAGAAGCTGCTAAAAATTTAGACAATGGTACAGGACAGCTAGTCTTAAAAGCGGCATTCCCAAATCCAAATCATATGCTATTACCTAATATGTATGCCTCTGTAATTACTAATGGTGAAACGATTAAAGGAGCTATTTTAGTACCTACACGTGCATTACTACAAGTGTTAGACAAAACGTTTGTGATGGTGATTCGTGATGGTAAAGTGGAACAGGTGCCAGTTACAACAAGTGGTACTAGCGGTAAATATACCATCATTCGACCTTCCAAAGATGGAAAAGGCTTAAAAGTAGGCGATGAAATCGTAGTAGATGGCTTAACAAAGGCAAAAAATGGAGCAGAAGTGAAAGCTACATTATTATCTAAAGAAGATATTGAGAAAGGTAATTAGGGTGATATTGTGTCAAAATTCTTTATTAATCGCCCCATCTTTGCTATCGTCATTTCGATAATTATTACATTACTTGGATTGATATCTTTATCTCGACTACCAATCGATCGATATCCTCAAATTTCTCCACCACAAGTACAGGTGCGTACTGCGTATATGGGGGCTAATGCTGAGGTTGTGAGTGAAACAGTCGCAGCAGTCATCGAAAAACAAATCGTGGGCGTCCAAAATATGGATTATATGAAATCCACAAGTACAGGAGATGGCTCCTATAACTTAACAGTTCAATTTGAACAAGGAACCGATGCCGACATGGATACAGTAAACGTCCAGAACCGTGTAGCGCGTGCTTTGGCATCGTTACCATCGGAAGTACAAACTGTGGGAGTGACCACGACGAAGTCCTCTGGCGATATGGCCATGGTATTCTCCTTGGTTTCTCCTAATGGTAGTTATGATAGAACATTTCTTAAAAACTATGCCACGAACTATATGATGGATGCTATCCAATCTGTGAATGGTGTAGGTACCGTACAAGAGTTTGGTTCTGACTATGCTATGCGTATTTGGTTAGATCCAACAAAAATGTCTAAATTTGGTGTTACCATCACAGATGTGAGCAATGCGATACGCAGTCAAAACAAACAGGCTGCAGCTGGTGCACTAGGTTCCGACCCTATCGATAAAGATCAAGCTTTCAACACATCTGTGAAAGTGCAAGGTCGTTTGGCTGAAATTTCAGAATTTGAAAACATTGTAATCAAAAAAGATAAGAAGAATAATTTATTACATCTAAAAGATGTGGCTCGTATTGAATTAGGAGCACAAAGTTATTCTGTAGAGGCTACAAGCTTCTCAAAAGAAACGGGCAATGACAAGCCTGTAGCAGTATTCGCTGTATCATTAACTAATGATGCGAATGCCTTAGAAACGATTAGTGCTGTAAAACAGGTTATCCAACAACAGGAAGAAGCATTTCCTCCAGATATGCAAGCAAAAATTATTGTAGATAATACCAAGTTTGTAAAAGCTTCCATGAAAGAAGTAGTGAAAACATTTGCAGAAGCCTTGCTTCTCGTAGCAATTATCGTGTATTTGTTCTTACAAACATGGCAATCTACAGTAATACCTATGATTGCGGTACCAGTTTCCTTGATTGGTACTTTTGCGGCCTTCCAAGTGATGGGCTTTACTGTTAATACATTGACTTTGCTAGCCATGGTGTTAGCTATCGGCCTCGTCGTGGATGATGCTATCGTCGTAATCGAAGCCGTAGAATATGAAATGCGCTATAATGGGTTGAAACCAAAGGCGGCCACCGTAGCTGCTATGGAAAAAGTACAAGGCCCAGTTATTGGTATTGCCTTCGTATTAATTTCTGTATTTGTACCTGTAGCCTTTATGGGTGGTTTAACAGGTGTATTGTATAAACAATTTGCTTTAACCGTAGCTGTTTCAGTTATTATCTCCGCCTTCGTGGCATTGACATTGACACCAGCATTGTGCGGTATCATGCTAAAGCCACATACGCAGAAAGCGACAACTAATATTGTAGGGCGCTTTTTGGAGTGGTTCAATGGATTCTTAGATAGAAGAATCGATCAATATGGTATCCAGTTGGCTCGTTGGTCTAATCGACTATGGGCTACTTGGCTGGCATTGGCTATTTTCTTGGGAGCAGCTTTCGGTATGATGCGTATGGTTCCTAGTGGATTCGTACCAGCCGAAGACAGTGGTTATTTCATGGTTGCTGTATCCTTGCCTCCAGGGGCTACTTCTAGTCGTACAAAGGATGTGTTGACTGATTTAGGTCATTTCTTGAATGAAGATAAAGATATGGATGGGACCATCACTGTACCTGGATTTGATATCTTAGCGGGGGCGGCTCAAACTAGCGGCGGTGTCATCTTTACATCCTTAACCGATTGGGGTGAAAGAAAACAACCAGATCAACAACTGGGTCTTAAGATTCGCAACACATTTATGCACGGATCCAAAGATCCGCGTGGGACCATCATTCCATTGAACCCACCATCTATCCCAGGTCTTGGTAATACAGGTGGCTTCTCTATGTACCTTATCAATAAAATGGGTCACAACACTGAGCAAATGAATGCGGTAGTGGAGCAATTCTTAGCGGAAGTGAGAAAGCGTCCGGAGTTCCGCAGTATTTATACGACTTTCAATACGGCAACACCGTCTTATAATTTTGATGTCAATCGTGATAGATCGGCTCGTGATGGCGTAGCTGTGACAGATATTTATACAGCATTGCAAGGCTATTATGGTGGTATGCAGTTAAATGATTTTACTAAGTTCGGTAAAAATTATAAAGTGATGCTACAAGCCGACAATCAGTTCCGTACAGACCCTAGTATGAACCATCTGTTGACTGTACGTAATGGGGCGGGTCAAATGGTGCCTGTGGACACATATATTACACCGCAGAAAACAACGTCTGCGTTTGTGGTTACAAGGTATAACAACTTCCCAGCTGTGAGCATTGGTGGTAATACAAACCAAGGTGTTAGCTCTGGGGATGCTATCAAAGCCTTAGAAGCAGTGGCAAAAGATACATTGCCTCAAGGATACACCTATGATTGGGGTGGACAAACTCGTGAGGAAATCAAAGCGGGATCTCAAGTAATAATTATCTTTGGATTCGGTATTGTCTTTGTATTCCTTGTATTGGCTGCCTTGTACGAATCTTGGAAGGTCCCATTTGCGGTATTATTATCTGTACCAACAGGTATCTTTGGTGCTGTCCTTGGCCCATGGTTATTCAATATGATTGGTGCCATGATGAAGTCTACCCATTTCTTTGCTTTGGATATTTATTTCCAAATTGGCTTACTTACCTTGGTGGGATTGGCGGCGAAGAATGCAATCTTGATCATTGAGTATGCTAAGATTCGCGTCGATGAAAGAGGCATGAATTATGTAGACGCCGCTATTGAGGCAGCGAAGATTCGTTTACGACCTATCTTGATGACATCCTTAGCATTCATCATTGGCTGCTTGCCGTTGATGTTGGCAAGTGGTGCCGGTGCTGGTGCCCGTGCATCCTTAGGTGTAACGGTAGTATTCGGTATGATTACTGCCACATTCTTTGGAGTGGCTATCATTCCTATGTTATTCATTATTATGGAGAAACTGGGATTTAAACGTCACTAATTAGGCTATGCAGCCTCGTGGTGGTTTTAATTGGATAAAGGAAAGAGCACGGTATACCCCCTCTCAAACGGTATTTCATAATGTTTGTTCGGGGGCACACCGTGCTCTTCTTGTGTTTGTGTGATTTAGTCAATAAAGATTCACCACAAAGTCTGCTACGTCTTAGCCGCGTTCCTCAGAGTATGGTTAGAGCACGGTATACCCCCTCTCAAACGGTATTTCATAATGTTTGTTCGGGGCACACCGTGCTCTTCTTGTGTTTGTGTGGTTTAGTTAATAAAGATCCGACACGAATGCTGCTACGCCTAACTGTATTCCTCAGGGGGCTTAAAATATGGGAGTAGTTTCTATTTTATGATATAATAGAATAATAGCCGATGAACTAGGTTCATTCGATGAGTGAGGTACAAATGAAAGTTATTATTTCAACGTTGAATTCAAAATACATACATTCTTCTTTGGCGTTACGCTATTTGCAGGCTTATGGAAGAACGAAGGACGAGGCATATGAAATAGTGGAGTACACTATTAATATGCCTATTTTAGATATCTTAAATCATGTGACTACGTTAGAGGCAGATGTGTTGGGGTTTGCTTGTTATATTTGGAATATTGATATGACATTGCATCTTTGTTCTATGATCAAAGCGGTTCGTCCTGATACAAAAATTATATTAGGTGGTCCTGAGGTGAGTTATACGGCTCGGGAACTATTAGAAGAGAATCCTTACATCGATTACATTGTACAAGGGGAAGGTGAGGAGGCGTTCACTTCCTTTGTGAAAGCAATCCGTATGGGTCAATCTCCGGTGAGTCCTGTCATACCTGGTATCTTAGGTAGGGAACAGGGGCATGTTCAAGGGTCTGAAGAGGCTGTAGAGGTAAAGGATCTAAGTATAATACCATTCCCGTACACGGAAGAAGATATGCTTACCTTAGGAAATAAAATTGTCTATTATGAATCTTCTCGAGGCTGCCCGTTTTGTTGCCAATATTGTTTATCTGGTAATCGCAATACTGTACGATTTTTTCCCCAAGAGCGGGTATTACAAGAGTTGTCTTGGTTCGTAGAGCGCAATGTAAAACAGGTGAAGTTTGTGGATCGTACGTTCAACTGTGCGCCTCATCATCATATTCCATTGATGGAGTGGATGCGTGACCATGGAGGTAATACAAACTTTCACTTGGAAATGGAATCCATTTTAATGACTGAAAAAGAAGTAGATATTCTAAGTTCTACTCGTCATGGTCAAATACAGATTGAGGTGGGTGTCCAAAGTACGCATGACAAAACATTAGAGGCCATTCATCGTCGCAATGATTGGGGCCAGATTCAGTCAGTCATTCCTCCGATTATTAAAGCAGGCCGTACCCATGTGCATATGGACTTAATTGTGGGTTTACCTTATGAAAGCAAAGCTATTTTTGAAACATCTTTCAATGATTTGTTCAGTTTACAACCCCATGCTTTGCAGATTGGATTTTTAAAATTATTGAAAGGGTCTGGCGTGCGTTCCATGGCGGAATACGAGTACATCGCCAATCCGAAAGCACCTTACGAAGTGTTACAAACTCATGTATTGCCTTATGATGATGTACGGATGCTGAAACATTTTGAAGATGTGTTTGAACGGTTCTATAATAGCGAACGGTATCGGACTGTCTTTGGGTACATTAGTGAAAGCTTAATCCAAGAGGGCTCTGCCTTTGCCTACTTTGAAGAGATGACTAACCTATGGTTAGAAAAAGGGAATCAGGACCGTAAATTAAATGATGTAGATCAGATAGCCTTTCTATATGAGTTTTTTATTTTGAAAGGGGACCGAGTAGCCTGTGATTTACTGCGTTATGATGTGTTAACTTCTTTCAAAGGTAAAATTCGAGATGAACGATTTGGTTTATCTAAAGATAGAAAACAAGAAATGCAAGATGCCGAGGTATTCTGGCGTGAGGAAGAACTGGTGAGACGATTTATCCCTAACTATTCTTTCATAGAATGGCGCAGAATCCGACAAGATTACCATACTATTGAGGTTAGTGGTAAAGCATTGCCATACTTAGGGATTCCAAAAGGTTCCTACGGTACTGCAGAAGTTATACCATCCAAAAATGAGAGTTACGATTGTTCTACCCCAAATTCTGTATATAGTGCTGAGGAATGCTATACACAAGAAATAAGTGCAGTTAAACAAAATAAGATGCATGAGGCTAATACTGACAATGTTATAACAGATAATAGATATTCTATCATCATTGATGTCAAAGGTGAGACGAAACCCTTCATACGTCCTCAACAATATGGGAACGCCCATGTAAATTATTTTGAACATAACGTTAGTGTAACTAACAGTGAGGAGGTGTGACATGAGTGATACGACAAAAC
Source organism: uncultured Veillonella sp. (assembly GCA_963518085.1). Classification (GTDB taxonomy): domain Bacteria; phylum Bacillota; class Negativicutes; order Veillonellales; family Veillonellaceae; genus F0422. The sequence continues at coordinate 68,395 of CAUQIB010000007.1, forward strand.
CAAAGCGGTATCGTATGATATCTGCGTTTTATAAAGAACGCTATGGAGAAAAGGCCTATAAAATTCCAGTGGCACTTCCGTTGACTTGTCCTAATCGTGATGGATCCGCTGGAGTAGGTGGATGTACTTTCTGCGGTGAAATTGGAGCAGGCTATGAAAATCGACCAGCCTCTATGACGGTGAAACAGCAAATTGATGAGACTGTGGTGCATATTGCAAAAAAGTATAAAGCCTATAAATATATACCGTACTTTCAGAATTTTAGTAATACTTATTTACCACCAGAAAAATTTCGCCAGTATGTGGAGGAAGCTTGCTTAGAACATGTAGTGGGTATTGCCATTGCCACTCGCCCTGACTGCGTGCATGATGCGTATTTAGATATTTTGAAAGATATACAAAATAAATATGGCATTGATATCTACATAGAATTAGGACTACAATCGGTGAACTATCATACATTGCAAAAGGTGAATCGAGGGCACACAATGGCGGAGTTTATCGATGCAGTATTACGTATCAAGCGCTATGGATTTGAAGTATGTACTCATATGATACTGAACCTTCCCTGGGACACCATGGACGATGTTATTGAAGGAGCGAAAACTTTATCAGCCTTACAAGTAGACCAAGTGAAGCTTCATGCATTATACTTAGTAAAGAATACGAAAATGGCACGAGATTATGAAGCCGGAGAGTTTACCTTAATCAGCGCCGAAGAGTACGCTCGACGGGTGGTTGAATTTTTACGCTACCTAGATCCTAAGATTGTATTACAACGACTGGTGGGACGTGCGCCAGAGGAAAATACAATTTTTACCAATTGGTCAATGGGTTGGTGGCGCGTGCAAGATTTGATTGATCAAATTATGGAAGACGAAGATATTTCTCAAGGCAGCAGCTATGATTACTTACATGGTGCTGCAGTTCAAAAGTTTCTGTGAAAGGGAGCATATGGCTAATCAGAGATTTACCATACCTACCTATGACATGGTAGGACCTATTGTGGGACCACAGGGTTCTCACATCAAAGTATTAGAAGAATTATTGGCAGTAGATATACTACATCGAGATACAACCATAGATGTGACAGGCCCTGAAACAGCTGTACAAGTGGCGATAGAAGTCCTTGATGTATTGCTATATTTGTTTAAAAATCATATTAAGATTACCGACCATCATGTGCGAACCACTGCGAATATGATTTTGAAAGGCGAAAAAGAGACCCTTTTTCAGCTTTATGAAGATACCATCAATGTGACGGTAAAGGGGAATCCGATTATTCCGAAAACAATGGGCCAAAAACAATATGTAGATAGTATCCGTCGCAATACGATTACTTTCGGTATTGGTCCTGCCGGTACGGGCAAGACCTATTTAGCAGTGGCATTAGCTGCATTTTACCTGAAAAATCGTGAAGTAGACCGTATAATCTTGACGAGACCTGCGGTAGAGGCAGGGGAAAAACTAGGATATTTACCGGGTGATTTACAAGAAAAAGTAGATCCTTATTTGCGCCCTCTCTATGATGCCTTGCACGATATGTTTGGCGTAGAACGAGTGCAAAAAATGCTCTTACAAGGGACCATCGAAGTTGCTCCTTTAGCATATATGCGGGGACGTACCCTAGAAAGGGCCTTTGTCATCCTTGATGAAGGGCAAAACACGACACCAGAGCAGATGAAAATGTTTTTAACGCGCTTGGGATATCAATCAAAAATGGTGGTCAATGGAGACCCTACACAAATTGACTTACCGCCGAAAATCACATCTGGACTCATCGAGGCAGAGCAGGTGCTGAAACGCATCAAAGGGATTCGATCTATTTACTTCTCCGACGAGGATGTGGTGCGACATGATTTAGTAGGTCGCATTGTAAAAGCCTATGAAGAATATCAACTTTCAGAGAAAGGGAAACAATCATGATTGTAAGTATTTCCTATGATGAGGGGATAGAACAGAATAGCACTTATGAAGAGGTCATTCAGCGGTGCTGTAATGAGGTAGCTCGTGTCTATGGGTTACATGAAAATGATGAGTACAGTGTACTCCTTTGCAATAATGGAAAAATTCAAGAGTTAAACCGTGAATATCGTGGCAAGGATATGCCTACGGATGTATTATCGTTTGCTCTTAATGAGGGAGATATGACCTATACCGAAGAAGAGGGGCAATTACTAGGAGATATTGTCATATCCTTAGAGAGAACGGCCGAGCAAGCGAAAGAGTATAATCATGATTTTATTCGTGAACTTGCCTATTTAACTGTCCATAGCTGTTTGCATATTTTAGGTTATGACCATATGACAGAGGACGATAAGAAAGAAATGCGCACAGAAGAAGAATTTGTGCTTGGTAATTTAGGTTATGTACGAGAGGATATGCCATATAATGAATAGTGGAAAAGGATTTAAGTCTGGCTTTGTAGCCGTTGTAGGACGACCTAATGTAGGAAAGTCTACCTTAATTAATGCCTTAATTGATGATAAAATTGTCATCGTTTCAGATAAAGCGCAAACGACACGAAACCGTATTGTTTGTGTCTATACAGATGAAAAGAAACAAATCGTCTTCATGGATACACCAGGTATTCATAAGCCAAAACATAAATTAGGTGAATTTATGGTGGACCAAGCGGTAGATTCTTTGCGTGAAGTAGAGGCTGTTTTATTTGTAGTAGCAGCTAATGAAAAACGTGGTCCTGGTGACAATTTTGTCATTGAACAGTTAAAAAAGGTGAATGTACCAGTATTCCTAATTGTGAATAAAATTGATACCATGGAAAAACAAGACTTGTTAGAGGCTATTGTATCCTATGAAAATAGCTATCCTTTTGAGGCAGTGGTACCAATTTCTGCGAAGGAAAAAGATAATATTGAAGAAGTTGTTAATTTGTTAGAAACACATTTGCCAGAAGGGCCAAAATACTTCCCAGATGATATGATTACAGATCAACCAGAGCGGTTGATTATCTCTGATATTGTACGTGAAAAAATTCTATTACAAACCCATGATGAAATTCCTCACGCCATCGCTGTAGATGTAGATGAAATGAAAACGAGAGACGATGGCACCACCTATGTACGCGCTACTATCTATGTAGAACGAGATTCCCAAAAAGGGATCATTATCGGCAAACAAGGTGCTATGTTGAAAACCATTGGCAGAGAGGCTCGTGGTGATGTAGAACGTTTATTGGCCACAAAAGTATTTTTAGATTTATGGGTAAAAGTAAAAAAAGACTGGCGCAATAAATCTGGTATGTTGTCTGAATTGGGATACCGAAATTAGTCACTATAAAGTCATTGTTTATGCAAGATATTAAGCTTTTTTTGATTGCTGAATGAGAATTGAGGTATATAACTAGATACCTTGAGATTGTGTTTTGTTTAGGTATTACTATGTTAGGCTTTACGATACAAGAATTTACATATAAAAATACTGATATAGAGTATCGTACTGTTGAATTATTATGAATAGAAAGGACTGATTCTTATCGATACCCCCGTCACGGGTGGCATGATCCTATTTGCCATCTTTTGTATTTTAATTATTAGTGTGTTTGTGATTAGTAAATTTTCCTTTGCTCGACTTCGAGAAGAACATTTAGAAGATATGGATACATTGAGCGAGCGCAAAAAAGACGAATTACGTGAATTATACAAACGGCCTGAACGGTTTATGAATACGTCCACCTTCTTTATTTTGTTCTTTATTGTCGTTTTGGCAGTCTATGTAGGACGCTATTTAGAAGATGGGACTGATTTGGTATTACATCATTTAGGCGTTTATGATGCCACATATTCCATTGTAGTGGAATGGATTATACTAGCATTATTTGCAGTAGTGGTACTCATATTTGGGGAAATTATTCCCAAAGGACTAGCATTATCTTTTCCTGAACGATATGTGGGGAATACAGTGAACATCGTTCGGTTAGCAGGAAACATTGCAATTCCTTTTGTATATCTTGCAGAACAGATTGGCAATACGGTACTGAAAGCTTTCCAAGCTCCATACCGTACAGAAATTGATTTAGTGCACACAGAAGAAGAAATTCGTGCCTTGGTCAGTCGTAGTCATCAGCAAGGTGAAATTGACCACGTAGAAGGTGAGCTCATCGACAATGTATTCGATTTCGTAGACCGTATTGCGAAAGAAGTTATGATTCCTCGACAAGATGTAGTGTGCGTATATACGCAAGATAGTTTTGAAGAAACTATGCATATCGTGTCCTCTACAAGTCACACGAGATATCCACTGTGTTTAGAGGATAAGGATCATATTATCGGTCTTGTGCATATCAAGGATTTAATGGAACGCTGTGAAGAAGCGAGTAAGGATTTACGCTCCATACGTCGTAATATTCTTGTCATTCCAGAAGTGATGAAACTATCGGTGTTATTACAGCACATGCGGACACGTCGTATTTATCAAGCTGTGGTAGTGGATGAATATGGTGGTATGGTCGGTTTAGTAGGCTTAGAAGATATCTTAGAAGAATTAGTCGGAGATATTCAAGACGAACATGAACGTGATTTACCAGCCATTGTGGAAAATTCCAACGGAACTTACAATTTTGCTGGAAAAGTTTTAGTGGATGAAGTGGAAGATCTATTAGATATTTCCTTCGGTGATGTGGACGAAGATACTATTGGAGGTGTTATCTTTGGTATCTTGGAACGGACACCTGCCGTGGGAGATGTGATCACCGTAGATGGATATACCTTCACAGTCACTGAAATGCAAGGCTATCGTATTGAACGTGTCTATGCGGTACCAGTACCAACTGATGTTGAAGATGCTGAGGAAATAAAATAATTAGCACTTCTTGTAAAAGTGCAATTGAAGTTGATGTATATCTAAATATATCTTTAAAGTAATCTAAGAATAGTATGTAAATATCTTAGGGTTATGAGATAAATGTTAATAGCATTGAGGTATTCTGTATGGAGAGGACATATAGATGAAAGCAAATACGTTTACCAGTGAAGCCATCGTGCTGTGGCGTAAAAAACGAAAATACTATAGTATCTATGCGTTCCTCACAAAATTAGAAGGCATTATACTTTGTTCTGTGCCTCATAAGCGTAAAGCTAACTATAAAGAAGGTGCTTATTTGCAACCTTTAAGTCGTTTATATTTGACAGTAGCTCCTAATGGAGACATGTACGATATTATCCAGATGGATGGGATTTCTACACGTGATTATGAAAGCTTAGAAGATATTTCCTATGCTACTTTTAGTGGTGAACTAGTGAGTGCTTTATTTGAAAAAGGTAAATTAGACCGCGGTGTGTATACGAATATGAGTCGATTTTTACAAGCCATACAAGATAAACCAGTTCGATTAGGATCTATTGTATTAGGTTGGCATATATTAAGTATTGCGGGATTTGTTCCACAAGGACAACATTGTGAAGATCCCGAGGTAATGGCAAGTCTTTGTGATGAAATCTATGAAACCTGTCAATCTGTAGTGAATCGAGAGCTACAACAAGGGATAGCAATGCTTTTGAACTATGATTGGATTCCTACGAAGCCGTTACGTCTCAATGCGAATCAATGGGATCAATTAGAAATTCTTTTACGAAAGATTTTGACTTATCAGCTAGGATATACATTGCGTAGTATAGAGTTTTTAGAGACAATGATATAAACAATAAAAACGCGGTCATGTGACTGCGTTTTGTTGTTAATAAGATACTAATATAAATGTTATTTGATACAGCATTAGATAGTTAATAAATCTGCATGGGTACCTGTATCTACTAAAGTAAGAGTCAAGATATCATCTTCTAACATGTAGATTAGTAGCGAATCTGGTTGAATATGACACTCTAACTTTTTTTGTATGCAGTAGTAAATTTAATTGTAAACATATTATGCTTCCAACGCTTCTTTTAGATCTTCCATGGTAGTATAACCAACTACGTTAGGATTTTTAGATATGCGTCTAGCTTCATTCATAGCTGCTAATACTTTATCTGAATAGTTTGGTACTTCTATTGAAAATGGAATTCAACCTCGTAGTATACATTGGTTTAAAAACATATTTACAGCACTAGACATATCTAAACCGAGTAATCCAAAAAGTTCGCTAGCTTCTTTTTTTACATGTTCATCGATACGTATTTGTGTAGGAATTGTTGCCATAGTCTTACCTCCTTTTTCTTATTTTACTACATTTGGTTTACGATGTAAATTAAATGTAGTTATAAAAATAATAGGGATATATTAGCTTTTACTTAATTTGCTAATAATATACGCTGTAACAATGGTTGCCAATGATGTTCCTACGATGGTAGATAAGCTAGCTCCTAAAAATGGGTCGGTATCTAGGAAACGATGATACATAACGGTACCAGATGCCCAGCAAATGATGTATAGGGTTGGACCAAAATCTAGGCGAGGGCAGTGGCGTAACCAGAAGTAATGTGTCAGTAAAATGGCAATCATAGGTGCAAATACAGATCCAATGGTGTATAAGAATGGAATGATATTATCCATTGGATAGATAGATGCTCCGATGGTGCCAATGATAGTAACGATAATACCGATGGTACGACCAGAGTATTTAGATTGTAAACTTTCAGAAGAAATACCAGCAGATAGGGCGTCCATGAAAGTTGTGGTCACAGTAGAGAATACGATGATGATTAAACCACCAAAGCCTAAACCTGCATGAAGAAGAACCTTTGCAATGTTGCTTTCATTTGTATAGAGAGCAGCAGCAAGACCTAATACATACATGACGGAGCTAGTTACACCATATACAATGGCACTAGTTGCAGTACCTGCTACGGGGTTCTTGGATAAACGAGTATAATCGCTAATCAGAGGTAGCCAAGATAATGGCATGGCAATGGACAATTCCAAGGCCGCTGTGAAAGTCAGTTCATCAGTAATGATACCTTGGCTTTGAATGGAACTTTCTTGTAACAAGCTAATCAATAGATAGAGGCAAAGGATTCCTAAGCCGTAGCCCATGATGCTGTTGATGTAGCCCATATTGCGAATGCCGATGAAGAGCCATACAATGATTAAAGCGCCGATGATGACAGTCCACGCAGTGAAAGGCAGATTCCATAATTCAACGGCACCAAGTGCACCGTCATAGATCATAATGCCGGTCCAACCGATGAGTTGTAATACGTTTAGAATGGAAAATAATTTCATTCCCCCATTGCCAAAGACGGTGGACACAGTTTGCATAGAACTCATGTGTTCACGAGCACCGATGAGTCCAGCGCCAAACAATAGTAGGCATCCGATAACGTGGCCGATGATAATGGCTAATAGGCCATCGGAAAATCCTAAGGGCGCAAAATAAGTGCCAGTCATAATTTCCGCAATAGAAAGAGCGGCGCCGAACCAAATGAGGGACAACCGCGATGATGAAACTTTTGAATCAGTCATGAATACTCCTATCCATGCCAGTGGGAACAAAAAAGACTAATCTAAATCGATTAGCCTGTAGATGATATATATTCTCTATAGTAAGCACATCATAAGTGAGAGTTCACTATGTTTTTGCATAGGCACTACATAAAGAATATATACGTATATCCCTACGTTGGCATTATCCAAATCAGGTTATGGGTTAGTCGCACATAGCGACTTCTCAGCCCACTTCAGTGAGCACCCCTTATAGGTGTATTATACGAATTGAATGATACTACGTCAATAGGAATGTATAGGTGAATCTAATGTAGTATATGAAATACATAGGCTATGTGAATACCTATATTGAGAAAAAATATCTTAATAGTGAAAATAGCTCAACTGTTATTTATTGTATTGCATTGGGTACTATTTCATGTTATAACTAAATTAATATAAGAACCACTAGGGGTGCTTATGCTGAGATTGATGAGTATCAAAACCCTAGACCTGAACCAGATAATGCTGGCGTAGGAAAGTGGATGGCATCGAATACTAGGAATTGTACAAGAACCGTCCCAAGGATTGGTTCTTTTTTGTTACTAGTAAAGGAGATACCTATGAAATTACATAGAGCGTTAACGATTGCAGGAACAGATCCAACAGGTGGTGCAGGAGTGATGGCGGACTTGAAAAGCTTTCAAAGTCGTCATGTCTATGGTATGGCCGTCATTACATCCGTAGTAGCGCAAAATACGAGAGGTGTGACACAGATTGCCCATATGGACCTTCCTATGATTGAAGCACAATTGAAAGCCGTATTTACAGATATCGTTCCAGAAGCAGTTAAAACGGGTATGTTGGCCACAGCAGAAATGATGGAACTCATCGGTACTTATATTGATCCTAAGGTACCCTATGTATTAGACCCAGTGATGATTGCCACCAGCGGGGATCGTTTGATCTCCGATGAGGCTGTGAAAGCCTTGCAAAGTACATTAATTCCTAAGGCTACATTGATTACGCCCAACCGCAGTGAAGCGGAAGTGTTGGCAGATATGAAAATCGATACGGTAGAAGCTTTGCATACAGCAGGGATTCGCATATTACAAGAATTAGGCCCTCAAGCGGTCATTATCAAAGGCGGTCACATCGGAGATGAGGCGACAGATTACTTGTTTACAAAAGATACTCTTTCCATGTGTCGTTCTTGGACCAGCCCTAAATATGACACAGTACATACCCATGGTACGGGTTGTACTTTTTCTGCGGTGATTACAGCAGAATTAGCAAAAGGTAAATCTTTAGAAGAAGCCATTACCATTGGTAAAGAATATATCCGGTTAGCGATCTTGCATAACCCAGGGTTGGGTACAGGTAATGGACCAGTGAATCATATGGCTTATGGTGATGAGTATTCAGAATAATCTATCGAGTTTATAGATATGATGCAAGTCATATCGAATAGTTTGGGTATCGTGGTATACTATAGGTAATCTTTTGTCGTTGTTATATAAGAAATGAGGATTATTTTGGAACGCTATGATATAGAAACAGTACAATCCATGATGGGTTTGTACTTCATTTGTGGAACACCTAATACTAAGGATATACATAAAACGCTAACAGAAGCCTGCAAAGGTGGTATTACGTGCTTTCAATTTCGTGAAAAAGGGGAAGGCGCTCTAGTAGGAGAACATAAAGAACAAATGGCACGAGAGTTACAGCACATTTGTAAAGAATATGGTGTGCCTTTCATCATCAATGATGATGTAGAACTAGCAGAACGAATTGGTGCTGATGGAGTTCATGTAGGGCAAGATGATATGGACCTTGAAGAAGTACGCAAACGATTACCTAATGCTCTTGTGGGTACGTCCATTAATTCTGTAGAAGAGTTAGAACATACGAAGCTAGACTATGTGGATTACATCGGTGTAGGTCCTATGTATGCGACAAGCTCAAAGAAAGACGCCAAAACTGTGCGAGGGCCAGAATTAATTTTAGCTTTACGTGCTCATAATCCAACGATTCCAATGGTGGCGATTGGTGGTATTAATCGAGATAACTTTGATGATGTGTTAGCGGAACCGGTGGATGGTATTGCGGTGATCTCAGCCATCACAGAAATGGAAGACATCGAATATGAAACTGCCATGTGGATAGAGAACATGGAATGGTGTAAGATGTTCTTGGAGAAGTAGATAGTAGAACATTATTTGCTTATTTCGTATATTACATGAGTTCATCCCTTGACACTAACCACTTTTATCCATACAATAGTATATATACATAGGCAATGAAGCAGAGGAGTATACTCCCCTTAGCGAGTGAGGATGGTGAAAGCTCACAATGGAGTAGAAGGCGCTGTGGAGCATGAGCAGGAACGTTGCACCATACTAGGTATGGACAATTAGTAAAGGCTATTTTTTAAAAGAGGGCGTTAGCCAATTAGGGTGGAACCGCGGGTATATCTCGTCCCTGTAGCGATTTTCGTTGCAGGGACTTTTTTTATTCCCTGTAAAACATAAGGAGGAATGGAAATGACATTTCAAGAGATGATTTTTACACTCCAAAATTTCTGGGGTGAACAAGGTTGCATTTTGCAACAACCATATGACATTGAAAAAGGGGCGGGTACGATGAATCCTGCCACATTCTTACATGCCTTAGGACCTGAACCTTGGTCTGTATGCTATGTAGAACCATCCCGTCGTCCAGCAGACGGTCGCTATGGTGATAATCCAAATCGTTTGTTCCAACATCATCAATTCCAAGTTATCATCAAACCATCTCCAGACAATATTCAAGAATTATACCTACAAAGTTTGGCGGCTCTTGGTATTCATGCGGAAGATCACGATATCCGTTTCGTAGAAGATAACTGGGAATCTCCCACGTTAGGCGCTTGGGGTCTTGGTTGGGAAGTTTGGTTAGATGGCATGGAAGTAACGCAGTTTACCTATTTCCAACAAGTGGGATCTATCGATGTAAAACCAGTGTCCGTAGAAATTACATACGGTTTAGAACGTTTGGCTATGTATATTCAAGGTGTAGAAAATGTATACGATTTGCAATGGAATGAACAATATACCTATGGCGATGTATGGCATGCGAACGAAGTAGAACAATCTACATACAGCTTTGAATTAGCCGATACAGATATGTTGTTCAAATTGTTCGATATGTACGAAGCAGAGGCGACACGAGTATGTCAACTAGGGTTTGTGTTGCCGGCTTACGATTATGTGTTGAAATGTTCTCACACATTTAACTTGTTAGATGCACGTGGTGCCATTTCTATTTCTGAAAGAACAGCTTTCATCGGTCGTGTTCGTAACATGGCTCGTATTTGTGCGCAAAACTATTTGGCGAAACGAGAAGAACTTGGTTTCCCATTGTTGAAAGGAGATAAATAAGATGGCTAAGGATTTACTCTTTGAAATTGGGGCAGAAGAAATTCCTGCAGGATTTTTGCCAAATATTATCAAACAATTAGGTGAATTGGCGACAGCTGCATTGGCAGAGCGTCATATTCCACACGGTTCTGTAAAAGTGTATGCCACACCTCGCCGTGTTGCATTATTAATCAATGACGTAGCAGAACGTGGTGAAGATGTTCATGAAACTCACAAAGGTCCATCTGTGTCTATCGCCTATGACGCTGACGGTAAGCCTACCAAAGCAGCCATCGGTTTTGCTCGTGGTAAAGGATTAGATGTATCTGAATTGAAAGTAGTAGATGGCTATATTTTTGCTGATACAACAACAGCTGGATTAGATACAAAAGAAGTATTATCTGACGTATTGCCATCTTTGATTACAGGATTAAGCTTCCCTAAATCTATGCATTGGGGCGATTTAGAAGAACGGTTCGTTCGTCCAGTACGTTGGTTAGTGGCATTATTTGGTCAAGACGTAGTACCAGTGACATTTGCTAATGTAACAAGTACAAACGTAAGCCGTGGACATCGTTTCCTAGGTGAATCTGAATTGACCATTACAGAACCAAAAGACTATGTAGATACATTAACTAAGAACTCCATTATGATCGACCAAGACGTACGTCGTGAAACAATCCGCAAACAATTAACTGAATTAGCGTCTACGAAAGGGGCTACTGTGGTATGGGATGAAGATTTATTAGATGAAGTTACATTCCTAGTAGAATATCCAACAGCGCTTTGTGGTACCTTTGATGAAAGTTACTTAGCGTTGCCATCTGACTGCATCATTACACCAATGAAAGACCATCAACGTTACTTCCCAATGGTGGACGGCAAAGGAACATTACTTCCTATGTTCTTGACAGTTCGTAATGGAGATAGCAAATCCTTGGACGTAGTAGCAGCTGGTAATGAACGTGTACTTCGTGCTCGTTTAGACGATGCGAAATTCTTCTTTAATGAAGACCGTAAAACACCATTAGCAGGTCGCTATGAGGCATTAACAAAAATTGTCTTCCAAGAAGGGTTGGGCAATTTGAAAGATAAAACAGAACGCCTCTTAAAATTAGGTGCTGCATTAGTGAAGGAAGTAGGATTTGCAGATACAGCTACCTTAGAACGTGCTACACATCTTGCTAAAACAGACTTAACCACAGGTATGGTGAGCGAATTTACTGAATTACAAGGCATCATGGGTAAAGAATATGCCTTACAAGATGGTGAAACACCGGCTGTAGGAGAGGCTATATTTGAACAATACTTACCTCGTTTTGCAGGGGATATTTTACCAACGACAGATGCAGGACGTATTTTGAGTATTGTGGATAAAGTGGATACGATTGTAGCTACTTTCAGCCGTGGTTTAATTCCAACAGGCTCCCAAGATCCTTATGCATTGCGCCGTCAAACTATTGGCATTATTAATATCTTGATGGATAGCAAATGGTCCTTATCCATGCGTCCAATCTGGGTAAAAGCGATAGAATTATTGGGTGTGGCTAGTGAAAAGCAAGAAGAATTACTAGGTCAATTAGAAAATTTCTTCATCCTTCGATTAAAAAATATCTTGTTAGAACAAGGCATGCCATACCAAGTAGTAGATATTGTCTTGAGTCAAGAGACTGTGACTGTAGCGCTAGCAGAAGGTTTGGGACAAGCCTTAACAGCTAACCGTTTGGATGAAAACGAACCATTAATGCAAGCCTACACACGTATTTTCAACATGGTAAAAGATGTGACTTTCACAGGCGTTGACGAATCCTTATTGAAAGAAGATTCTGAACAAGCCTTGTACAAAGCGGCATTGCCTGTGTATACAACAAATCGCAATGCCTTAGAAGCTGGAGACTATGTGAAAGCTGTAAGCCTTGCAGAATCTTTGGTTCCTTATATTGAAACATTCTTCGAACATGTGATGGTTATGGATAAAGACGAAGCAGTGAAACAAAATCGTCTTCAATTATTGCGTATGACTTATGAAGTAAGTAACTTGGGTAAATTGAAGTAGGTTCTTATGATTGTTACAGTATTAACATTTTTTGCGAATCTGTTCATTATTGGTAGTATTGTGTATATGTACCAGGTTATCTTTGGACCTATTGATCATCCGTTTCTGATGAAAGCGATGGACCTCTTTCATGTGCGTATTAACCTGGAAAATATTAGCTATGCCGTAGCAGGTACCTCTGTGTTACTTGTGGCGGCACTAGCGCAAATTCCTTGGTTTCATCGCATTACCATGTGGCTCTATGGGGGACGTCGACCAATAGGGCAAGAAGTAGAGATTCTACAGATGATTCAGAAGGATATACAAAATCATACGGACATCGATATGTCACAATTCGATTGGTTTATAAAAAATGATGATTCCATCAACGCTTTTGCAATGGGGCATAATCGAATTTGTCTCAATACGGGAGCTATCATACAGTTGCCTTATGATGAATTATTGGGTATAGTGGCTCACGAAATGGGACATATTCATCATAAAGATGGGGCCTATGGATTCTCTTGCTTCTATATGAACTATTTGGGACAATTGTGCATTCGTGTGTACGAACTCTTTGCGCGTGTCATATTATGGATTCAATATTTGCGACTACCGGTAATTACATTCATTGTACAAATCTTCTACTTTTGTGTGGTATTGCAGATACTTTTCATGCAGTGGGTTATTAAAGCGCCTTTGATCATTATTGATTTGTTCACCGGTAGACGAGCAGAGTACCGAGCTGATAAATATGCTTATGAAATCGGCTTAGGGGCTGAACTCCATGATGCATTGATTACCTTACGCAACTATGCAGGTGAAACTGGTGAAAGTGGACTCATGAGTAAACTCTACAGCACACACCCCGCCACAGAAAAACGTATCGAACGATTACGACAATATGTAGAGGGGTAGTAAGCTATCATGTATTGGTGCTGAAAATATGATGGATTTATCGTATCTATAGTGTAAGAGAGGATACCGACTTATGAACAAAGAAATAACGAATAACGAATTTGACTATGCTAACGAAGAAGGTTTTGCATCAGAAGAGGAAGCTGTAGGCTCTTTTTGTGGAAGTGTTTTACTTTCAGAAGATTTATGGGATAAAGAAAAATTAATCAGTGAGTTAAAAGCGGATTGGGAAATTGAACTATCAAAAGAAGATACGGAAGATGAAGATACAATCGTTATCTATTTTGATAAATGTAGCATTATAATCAGTAAATTCCCTGCACCTGTACCAAATGAAGAAGCTGAAATAAACGCAGAAAATAATTGGATGTGGGAAGAGGCTGTAGAGGTTACAAAGACTCATAAGGCTCATATTTTTGTAGCTATTTTGGGGGATGAAGAAGATTTAATATCAAGGGGCATACTTTATACGAAAATCATGGCTACTTGCTGCAAGCAAGAAAACGCCATTGGCGTATTCACATGTGGTGTAGTATTTGAGCCTAGTTATTATATGCAATCTGCTGAGATGATTAGAGATGGGGAGCTTCCAATTTTTACCTGGGTATGGTTCGGCTTATATAGGACTGAAAATGGACTATCTACCTACACTTACGGAATGAAAGCTTTTGGAAAATTAGAGCTTGAAATCTTAGATGTCGATGAAGAAGCAGGAAAATTACTATCGTTTATATCTTCAATTTCATCATATGTATTGCAAGATGATGTGGAATTTAAGGATGGAGAAACAATAGGACTTTCTGAAGAGGATATCCATCAAATCACATTGAGTAAAGGCGTTGCTCTTCCTGATCAGGACACACTCAAGATTTCTTATTAATATTCTTAAATTCCTTCTTGCATAAAAACTTTCTTTTATGATAGAATAATACTGTTAATTTGAGATGGTCCTCTGCTTATAAGGTGTAAGTAATGAACGTCTGCAAAATAGGAGGAAAAATCGTGAATATTATTGATGTATTAGAAAAAGAACAGCTTCGCTCTGACATTCCTGAGTTCCGCGCTGGTGATACTGTAAAGGTACACGTAAAAGTTGTGGAAGGTAGCCGTGAACGTATTCAGGTTTTCGAAGGTTTGGTAATCAACCGTCAAGGTGGTTCCGTTCGTGAAACTTTCACAGTTCGTCGTATCGCTTCTGGCGTTGGTGTTGAACGTGTATTCCCACTTCACAGCCCACGTCTAGCAAAAATCGAAGTAACTCGTCGCGGTATCGTTCGTCGTGCTAAATTGTACTACTTACGTAGCCTTACTGGTAAAGCTGCTCGTATTCGCGAAAAACGCTAATTTAAAAGGGTTAGCCATGAGACGTAAGTCTATGGCTAGCCTTTTTTTATTTCCTATTGCAATCACAATACATTGTAATTACTGTTGTAAATCTTGTCATGGTATCATTCATATACTTTCAGATTAATCATGTAATTTGATAGTAGTGTTATGATAGATAAAAGAATTGCATAGGAAGATAGTGAATCAATACTTGTATAATGCATATAATAGACGAATAGGTGAAGTATGAGTCAAGAAATTTTTCCAGTTGTGCAGTGGTTTCCGGGCCATATGGCAAAAGCCACTCGCATGATTACGGAACATAAAAAGAAAGTAGATGTGGTTATCGAATTACTAGATGCACGTATTCCACGCAGTAGTGCCAACCCAGTAATTCGTGAACTGATCGGCGATAAGCCACATGTAGTGATTTTAAATAAATGTGATTTGGCGAATCCAAAAGCTACCAAGGAATGGATTGAGTTTTTCAAAAATAAAGGCATTCATGCCATAGCAATCGATTCCAAAAATGGTAAAGGCAATAAGCAGTTAGTGAAAACTGTAGAATCCTTAGCACAGCCCATCATTGATCGTTGGCTAAAAAAAGGCATCAAAGGTCGCACCGTGCGCACTATGATTTTAGGTATTCCCAATGTGGGAAAATCTACATTAATTAATAAATTAGCTGGATCTGCAGCGACACGAACTGCCAACAAACCTGGTCATACACGGGGTCAACAATGGGTTAAAGTAGGTAAGAATTTGGAACTGTTGGATACGCCAGGTGTGTTGTGGCCTAAGTTTGAAGACCAACGAGCAGCTGCACGGTTGGCAATGACAGGGGCGATTTCTGATGATGTGTATGATTTAGATTCTGTGATTAAGCAGCTCTTGGCATACTTAGAGGAGCATGAACCAACCTTACTGCATGAACGCTATAAATTGACGGAAGAAGAGCGCGCGTCCGTAGATACTATGTTAGAGGCTATTGGCCGTCGTCGTGGTTGTTTAGTAAGCGGTGGTGTCGTGGATTATGATAAGGTACGTCGTGTGATTTTAACAGATTACCGAAATAATAAATTTGGATATATTACCTTTGATGGCGTCGATGAGGAGCCGTACTATGTTGACGAAGAATGACTTTCAGAATTTGAAAGTAAAAGAAATTAAAGACTTATTGCAAGGAGAATGCCCTTTTGACTATGTACAATGGGCATTAGAAGATAGTCGTGAATCTGTAAAAAATGCGGCGGGTGTGTATTTGCGTAAACAGAAGAAAGTTTTGGAAGAGCAACAACGCTTAGAGGCGATGTATACCTATGAAGAGAGCTTTTATGAAGAAGGCAAATATCTAGTAGCTGGTGTTGATGAAGTGGGTAGAGGTCCTATTGCAGGACCAGTGACAGTGGCGGCAGTTATCTTGCCACCTCATTGCAAGCTGGTAGGTTTGAATGATTCTAAAAAACTAACTTCAGAAAAGCGAGAGATTTTGTTTGATCAAATCATGGACGTAGCAGTGGCTGTACACTGTGTGTCTTATGAGGCGGAAGTCATTGATACACTCAATATTTATGAAGCTACACGACAAGCGATGTATGAATCCATACGCAATTTGCCAGTACAGGCAGAAGCTGTCTTGTCGGATGCCATGAAATTACCAGATATAGAGGTACCAGTGGAATCTTTGATTAAAGGGGACTCTAAAAGTGCGTCCATAGCGGCGGCCTCGATTATAGCGAAGGTAACACGGGACCGCTTCATGGAATCCATGGACAAAGAATATCCGGGGTTTGGTTTTGCTATTCATAAAGGATACTATACAGATGTACACAAGCAGGCTATCAAAGACTTAGGTATTACTCCATTGCATCGGCATAGTTTTGAACCTATAAAATCCATTGTAGCAGGCAAGCCTGTAGAAGAAATATAAACTATAAAGTAGAGGTTTAAGTACACATAGCTAGTATATGCTTACACGTAATACGTTATAAGGTATTTCTAGTAGTTATAAAAAATACTATACTATCTTATAAAAGCATTCTTATAGAGTATTCTATGAGGATGCTTTTTTATATCGATAATTGTAGATGGATTATAACACTCTTAGTGGAGTACACTCCTAACAGTGTGGGTTCTATGGTTTACATTCTTTCATTATGAAAGTAATGTAGAACTAAGGAGGTGCCTATGAACCATATTGAATTAGGAAGATACGGAGAAGACCTAGCTACGGATTATTTGAAAGACCAAGGGTATGATGTATTGGAACGAAATATAAGATATCGATTTGGTGAAGTAGATATTATCGCTAAAAAAGAAAATATGCTCATTGTGGTAGAAGTGAAAACAAGACGAACCCACACCTATGGAATGCCTTGTGAGGCGGTGCATTGGAAGAAGAAACAACACATACGTCATGTTATATCTATGTTTTTGGCAACTCGTGATATAGAGTATGAATCTATACAATTTGATGTGATAGAAGTATATGTACCTCAAGTAGGCGGTTCTGAGTTACGCCATATGAAAGCGTGTCATTTATAAGATCGGAGGAGTATCATGTATGCAAAGACTTATGGAGTATGTGTAAGTGGTATCGATGGCTATGTGGTCACTGTTGAAGTGGATCTTAGCCCCGGTTTGCCAAGCTTTGATATTGTAGGATTGCCAGCAACTTCTGTGAAAGAGGCAAAAGAGAGAGTCCGATCGGCTATTAAGAATGGGGGCTTTGAGTTTCCTATGAAGCGCATCGTGGTCAATCTAGCACCTGCGCATATTCGGAAAGATGGGTCATCACTAGATTTAGCTATTGCCATGGGTATTTTAGCAGCCCAACAGGAAGGTAAACATAAGAAAAAACAGTCTATACAATGGAATCACCATGTATTTATAGGAGAATTATCATTGGATGGTTCTTTGCAACCTGTAATGGGTATGTTATCTATGGTGATGGGGGTAAGAACTCAGGAGATAGACGAGGAACACGGTTATATTTCTACATTAGAAGATATTATTGTGCCTATAGGGAATCGTGAAGAAGCGACTAGTGGGTCCCCTATGCCAGTGTATGGTTTATCTACTCTATCTGAAGTTGTGGAATTATTAGAGCATCCGGAAAAGAAAGAAAATCTGTGTGTACAGATACCGATGGTGCTGTCAAAACATAAAGTGGAAATACTAGATTTACAAGATGTAAAAGGACAAGTGATGGCAAAGAGAGCCTTAGAAATAGCAGCGGCAGGTGGTCATCATTTGTTGATGACAGGACCTCCCGGGTCGGGCAAGACTATGTTAGCAAAGCGATTGCCCTTTTTATTGCCATCCCTTTCACGGGAGGAACAACTAGAGGTAAGCCGTATATACAGTGTGATGGGTTTATTAAAAAGTGGTCGATTAATGGAAGAACGACCGTTTCGGAGCCCTCATCATACTAGTACCTTAGTGGCCATGGCAGGAGGGGGGCAACCACCGAAACCAGGGGAAATTACGTTGGCTCATAAAGGTGTGTTATTTTTGGATGAAGCACCAGAGTTTCGTAGACCTGTTATAGAGGTATTACGACAACCCTTGGAAGAACGACAAGTACATATTGCACGGATTGGAATGGCAACTACCTATCCCAGCGATTGTATTGTTGTCATGGCTATGAACCCATGTCCATGCGGATGGTTTGGAACGGAAGAAGATCATCGATGTACTTGTACAGCTACACAAATTCAAAGATACCAACGATCCTTATCAGGGCCTATTTTAGATAGAATGGATCTAGTAGTTCCGGTAGAACGTCCTACGTTAACAGAAATATATGCACCAAAGGATGAAGTTACCTCAGA
The DNA here is from genome assembly GCA_963518085.1 of uncultured Veillonella sp. GTDB lineage: Bacteria > Bacillota > Negativicutes > Veillonellales > Veillonellaceae > F0422. The sequence continues at coordinate 87,288 of CAUQIB010000007.1, forward strand.
ACAAGTACGTAACCGTGTTGTTCGGGCTAGGGCTATCCAAACTAAAAGGTACAAGGGTACGAATATCAGTGTGAATTCGCATTTAAGCCATAGTGATATTGAAATATATGCTGAGCTCTCGGAGCCTGCTAAGGATTTGATGGATTCAGCTTTTACTACACTGCATTTGAGCTTACGTAGCTATGACCGCATCATCAAAGTAGCAAGAACGATTGCCGATTTAGCAGAATCTGAAGAGATTTTGGCGGAGCATGTGGCAGAAGCTTTGAGTTATAGGCAAGTACAGGAGGGATTGTAAATGAAAGATGAAATCTATGCGAGTGCTCTCCAACATGTGGTAGGGCTAGGAAATGTTAGTTTAGGTAATTTATTTACTTATTACGAAAGCGCAAAGGAAGCTTGGCACCATGTGTTACATCATAATGTAGAACCATCGTTAGGTTGTAAATATGAATTATTTGATGAAATTCGTCGTCCCATCAATGAAAGTTTTCTATTACAATTAGAAGAAGATTTAGAACGCTATCATATGGAAGTGATTACTTGGGAAGCTCCTTACTATCCTAAATCTTTGTTAGAAATTTATAATAGTCCTCGAGTGTTGTATGGGCGTGGGAATATAGAAGTGTTGCAGCATATGGATCGTTCGATAGCAATGGTGGGCGCTAGAAAGTGCTCTTCTTATGGTGTACAAGTAGCCAGATACTTTGGTCGTGCCTTATCTAATTTAGGTATTATCGTTGTCAGTGGCGGCGCTTTGGGAATCGATCGTGCTAGCCATGAAGGAGCTTTACAAGGACAAACTCCAACGATTGCCGTCATGGGCTGTGGTTTAAATGTAACCTATCCAAGAACAAACCGGAATTTATTTTTAGAAATTTTAGAAAAAGATGGATTACTACTATCTGAATATGGTCCGCATATGCAAGCTAAGAGCCATCACTTTCCTTCTCGAAATCGAATTATTAGTGGTATGACAAGAGGCACCATTGTTGTGGAGGCAAAAGCTAGTAGTGGGTCTTTGATTACTGCTGATATGGCGATAAATGAAGGAAGAGATGTATTTACCATACCGGGTAATGTATTGACACATACTTGTGATGGAAATCATTGGCTCATTCAGCAAGGGGCTACAGTCTTAACAGATCCTGAACAAGTATTACATGAATATGGTTGGCAAAAAGTCGCAAAGTATAGTAACATGGATAGTGAAAAAGTAAACACAGTGAATGAAGAGGAACAACGTGTGCTAGAAGCTATGAATCCTGGCGGAACTACAACGATTGAAGAATTAGTATATACTACAAAGTTGCCGTTATCAAATCTTCATACATTGCTGTTACAATTAGAACTCAAACAAATGATTACACATACCTCTCAGGGGTATGTACTACATACTTAGAGGAGGAAGATTTTTGGCCATTACTAGATCCTTCGTTACAGGGGAAAGGAAAAAAGACAAAGAAACAAAAGAAGCTGTCAAATCAAGCGTCAAAGCACCAGAGTCTAGACCTTTGGTTATGCGTCCAAAGCCGATTACAATGGAACATAAACGGACTTTCAAAACAGATGGAAAAACTTTAATCATCGTGGAATCTCCAGCAAAGTCAAAAACTATTGAAAAATTTTTAGGTGATGACTATGTGGTAAAAGCTAGCATGGGACATTTGAGAGATTTGCCTAAAATGCAAATGGGTGTATCCATTGCTAATGGATTTTTACCTAGATATTTGAATGTACCAGGTAGAAAGGCTGTTATCGAAGAGTTACGTAAAGAGGCAGATAAGGCAAAAGCTGTGTATTTGGCAACTGACCCTGACCGTGAAGGAGAGGCGATTTCTTGGCATTTAGCCCATATTTTGAATATAGATGGAACTACACCATGTCGGGTGACTTTCAATGAGATTACTAAGCATGCTATTCAAGAGGCGATAGCAACACCTAGACCGATTGATATGCATATGGTAGATGCTCAACAAGCTCGTCGAGTACTAGACCGTATTGTAGGTTATAAATTAAGTCCTTTGCTGTGGAAAAAGATTTGTAAAGGTCTTAGTGCTGGACGTGTTCAATCCGTAGCTGTACGTATTATCTGTGATCGGGAACGAGAGATCCAAGCGTTTATTCCAGAAGAATACTGGACTATCGAAGGCGTGTATCAAACCGCTAAGAATGAACAATTTGATGTGGTAGTGACTCACAAAGGTAATGAAAAGTTAACGATTTCTAATGAAACAGAAAGTAATGCCGTATTAAGCGTTATTCGTGACCGTCAAAGTGTAGTTAGTTCTGTAGAATCACGGCAACGTAGTCGTAAAGCACCTGCACCATTTACGACGTCTACGATGCAACAAGAAGGTGTACGCAAACTGAACATGAATGCAAAGCGTATTATGTCTGCGGCACAACATTTATATGAAGGTAAAGAAATTGGTGGCTATGGACATGTAGGTTTGATTACCTATATGCGTACGGATTCCACTCGAATATCGAAGGAAATGCAAGAAGCGGTTAAAGTTTATATTCTTAAGACTTTTGGAAAGGAGTTTTATCCGAGTAAACCAAATGTATTTGGAGCGAAGGCGAACGCACAAGATGCACATGAAGCAATTCGCCCTACTATGTTGGAATTACCACCTAAAGCAGTAGCGTCCTATTTAACTAGTGATGAGCTAAAACTATATACCTTGATTTGGAATCGATTTTTAGCGAGTCAAATGGCTCCACAGAAAAGTGAAACAGTAACTATGCACTTTCATGTAGATGAATATACGTTGAAAGCTTCAGGGAATCGTGTACTATTTAAAGGCTTTACAGAAGTCTATGAGGAAGCTAAAAAAGAAGATGACCATATATTGCCAGCTCTAGAGAAAGGGCAAACTATTATGCCTGTCTCTATGGGGGGGATACAGCATTTCACGCAACCTCCAAGTCGTTATTCTGAGGCAGGTCTTATCAAAGTATTAGAAGAACAAGGAATTGGTCGTCCAAGTACGTATGCAGCAACCATTGATACCATTTTGAAACGGAATTATGTGGAACGGAAGGACAAACAGTTTATTCCTACTGACTTAGGATTTGCTGTGGTGGAGTTTTTAACAACTCACTTTGAAAAGTTCATTAATATGAAATTTACAGCCTCCATGGAGGAAGATTTAGACCATATTGCACAAGGAACTAACTTCTACGAGGCTGTTATCCATTCATTTTATGACAGCTTCGAGAAGGAGTTATACACAGCCGAATCGGCTGAGAAAATAGAGTTAGAAGCAGAGAAGAGTGGCATTTTTTGTGAAAAATGTGGACATGATATGGTCTATAAATTGGGGCCATATGGTAAATATTTAGCATGCTCTAACTTTCCAGAGTGTCGAAATATTAAATCTATTACAGTTAGCACAGGAGTTACATGTCCTAAATGTAAATCTCATGAAATTTTAGAACGTAAATCTAAGAGAGGTCGTGTCTTTTATGGTTGCGAAGGGTACCCAGCTTGTGATTTTACTATGTGGGATAAACCTATCGATAAAACATGTCCCGTTTGTGGTAGCTTAATGGCTGAAAAAGTATATAAAAACGGCAATAAGAAAGAGTTTTGTTCCAATCCTGACTGTGAAACAAGACCAAAACGTAAGCCTAGAACAAAGAAAGAAGATAAAGAATGAAAGATTTTGTAACTATTATTGGAGCTGGTCTTGCTGGCTCTGAGGCAGCCTACCAATTGGCTAAACGTGGCATTCCTGTGCACCTATATGAAATGCGCCCAAAGGTGTCTTCACCGGCTCATCATACCGATCAATTTGCGGAGTTAGTATGCTCTAACTCGTTGCGTGCAAATACCATAGAAAATGCAGTGGGTCTTTTGAAAGAAGAAATGCGTCGCTTAGACTCCTTAATTATGGAATCTGCAGATGCTACGCAAGTGCCAGCAGGTGGTGCCTTGGCCGTAGATCGTCATGCTTTTAGCAAAAGGGTCACAGAACGTATTAAAGAACACCCATTAATCACGGTGATTCATGAAGAAGTGACTGAGATTCCAGCAGAAGGTATTGTTATTTTTGCAAGTGGTCCACTTACATCTGAAGCATTAGGAACCAAGATTAAAGAGTTAACTGGTTCTAAAGATTTTTATTTCTATGATGCAGCAGCCCCTATTGTAACAGCAGAGTCTTTGAATTACGATAAAGTATTTGCAGCCTCACGGTATGATAAAGGGGATGCAGATTACTTAAACTGCCCTATGACGAAAGAAGAATATGATGCTTTCTATGAAGCTCTGACTACAGCTGATGTGGTACAACCCAAAGATTTTGAAAAAGAAATTTATTTTGAAGGTTGTATGCCTGTAGAAATTATGGCATCCCGTGGAGTAGATACATTGCGCTATGGACCTTTGAAGCCGGTTGGGCTCGTAGATCCTCGAAACAATATTGAGTGGTATGCAGTAGTGCAGTTGCGTAAGGAAAACAAAGAAGCTACTATGTACAACTTGGTGGGCTTTCAAACACATTTAAAATGGGGCGAACAAAAGCGGGTATTCCAAATGATTCCAGGCTTAGAGGATGCAGAATTTATTCGCTATGGCGTGATGCATCGTAACACCTATATTAACTCTCCAGAACTGTTAAACCAAGCATTCCAACTACAGTCTAATCCACGATTATTCTTTGCTGGTCAAATGACAGGTGTGGAAGGTTACTTAGAATCAGCAGCTGCGGGTATGATGGCTGCCATTCAAGTGGCACGTATGTTACAGGATAAAGAATTTGTTACATTCCCAAAAACAACCGCTCTTGGTGGCTTAAGTCATTATATCAGTGCTTATGAAGGTTCTAATTTCCAGCCAATGAATATAAATTTTGGTATCATGGAACCTTGGGGAGCTAAAGTACGTAAGAAAAAAGAAAAGAATGCATTAATTGCGCAACGTGCCTTAGAAGAATTAGATGCATTAATTGCAAAAGAAGAGTTGTTGTCCTAAATCATGAATTGGTATCTAATAAGTATAGTATTTTAGATGCACAAAGATAAGAGAACTTTATAATCATTGAAACTTTATAAATATGAAAAAGAGGAAAGAAGTCGTCATGGGCATTCTTTCCTCTTTGTATATCTTATAGATGTGTTATTATATTGATGTTACGTCTATCACGATGTATGGAAGGTAATAGAATCTATTATTTTCCTTTTTTGCTTTTTCCAGTAGGGAATACATGTGTATCTGTTGTTCCTTTATAATGAAGGTATAGCCAGATACCGAAGGATACAGCCATTACTATTAAGCTGGTAACTTGTGCAGATTTAAATCCTAATGTTAGATTCACATAATCTCCACGCAAGAATTCCAAGAAAAATCGTAAGCCGGAATACAAAAATGCATATAAACAGAAGATTTGTCCTTTTTTATGAGGGAATACATTAGCCAATAGTAAGATAACAAACAAAATAATATCTATTTGGCCTTCCCAAATTTCAGCAGGCCATAATGGTTGATTACCATAGGTGCGGTATGCCAAAGTAGTTTCTGGGTAGAGAATGCCGAAGTTTCCCCCAGTAGGATGGCCAAAGGCATCACCATTCATTACATTCGCCATACGTCCCACAGATTGACCGACCATAAGGGCAGGTGCAAATAAATCGGCAAATGCCCAAGGGTCTACCTGTTGTTTTTTTAAATAATAAATCCCTGCAATGGCACCTAACAATACACCACCTTGAATAGCCATACCACCTTGCCATACGTAAGGAATTTCTAATAAGTGATTGTGATAGTATCCCCAGTCAAAAAAGAATACATCCCATAGACGGGCACCGATAATACCAGCAATGGCCACTGTAATGGTGAAATCCACCATATGCTTTTCCCAACCACGACCATCTTTTTTCATAATAAAGTAGCCCACAATAGCAGCACTAATAATACCTAAAGCAAGTAGCAATCCATAGGCTCTAACAGGAAAGCCTCCAATGAAAAATAAATATTGATGCATAGTACCTCCTGATATTTCTATTAAACATATTTTTAATATTCTTACCTTTGTAGTGTACCATAATTTGTAAAGAAATAGTATAGTATTCCCAATATACGGACCGAATGTGATATAATAGAAGGGTTAAAAGGAGCACTTATGAAACACTTACATTTTATGAAACATATGGTGCTAGGAATATCTGCATTTAGTTTGTTGGCTTCTTATCAAGTGGCGGAGGCAACAATCCATATTCCCTTTCCAGCACTTTCTAATACAATAGCAGTAGAACCTACACAATACGTAGGTCCTATGTTACATGTCTCAGAGAAACAAGAAGTTACATTACCTATTACCATGGTATTTGATCCCATAGTATCAGAAACGGCGTATGATACGAAGTATGTACAAAATGGCACGTCAATCATGTCTCCAAGTTGGTTTGAGTTGACTACGACTGGTTTAAAAGCTAGTTCTAAGCTATCTTATGACTATGTGAATCGTTATAAGGAAAAAGGATATCGTGTATGGCCTTTGATTACAAACCAATTCGATCCAGACATGACTAGTAAAATCCTTGCTAATGAATCGATGTGGGAACGATACAAACAAGGTCTTATTAATTATGCTACAGAGTACGGTTATGATGGATATAATTTTGATTTTGAAAATGTCCACTATAAAGATAAAGCACAGCTAACTAAGTTTGTGGATTTTTTAGCCAAAGGATTACGAACGTATAATATCTATAGCTCTATTGATGTAACGGGATATTCTAATAGTGAAAATTGGTCCCTAGTGTATGACCGTAAAGCTTATGCTGATGCAGTAGATTATGTGGTGTTTATGGCGTACGATGAAACTTGGGCATCTAGTGATACTGCAGGACCAGTGGCATCCTATCCATGGGTGAGAAAGCATACAGAGCAAATGCTTTCAGAAGTGCCAGCATCAAAACTCGTTCTGGGTATTCCATTCTATATGCGTGAGTGGTCTGTACCTGTGAAAGGTTCTTGGGAAGGAAAAGCAAAAAGTAAAACGCTAACCATGACCAAAGCCCTAGATTTAGAACGTGAATACAGAGATGTGTTACGTTGGGATGACGGATTAAAAGGTAATTATTTAACCTTAACAAATAAAAATGGTGTCTATGGTATCTATGATGAAAAGAAACCATATGAGGGGATACTTACAAAAATCTGGTTTGAAGATCCGCAGTCGTTAAGCTATAAAGTAGGTCTTGTAAATGAATTTAAACTTGCGGGAGTAGCAGCTTGGCGTAAAGATTTTGAAGCTATTGATGTATGGCCGGTGCTGAGTTTTGCTCTAGATGGTACTAATAGTAATAAATCTGGAAAAGAGGAAGCACTTTCAGAGGAAAAAGGTCATAAAAAAGAAAGTAAAAAAGACACAAAAAAACAAAATACAAAGAAAGATAAAAAGAAAAAATCAAAACACTCAGATATATCAGAAGTGACAAAGATTTCTAAAGACGGCAAAGAGATTGTGTTAACGTTTAAGAAGCCTCATACACATTCCGATGAAACTGAGACTATAATAGTTACAAAGGAAAAAAAGTCTTTGCCTAAAGACTAAGATTTAGAGTATACTTAAGAGTATTAATACATACAATTGAGGAGGCATAGCATGTACGAGAAATACGTGGCACAAGACATTGAGAAGAAATGGCAAGCATATTGGGAAGAGTCTGGAGTATTTAAGACGGAATATGACCCAAGTAAGGAAAAATATTATGTGTTAGAGATGTTCCCATACCCATCTGGTAACTTACATATGGGTCATGTGCGTAACTATTCTATCGGTGATGTGGTCGCTCGTTTCAAAAAAATGCGTGGTTTTAATGTATTACATCCAATGGGATGGGATGCATTTGGTATGCCTGCAGAAAATGCAGCGATTAAAAATGGTGTGTCTCCTAAAGATTGGACTTTGGATAATATTGCCAATATGACACGTCAACAAAAAGAGTTGGGTTTATCCTATGATTGGGACCGTGAAGTTGCGACTTGTAAAGATGATTATTATCGTTGGACTCAATGGTTATTCCAACAATTTTACAAACAAGGGTTAGCTTATAAAAAAGAGGCCAAGGTAAACTGGTGTGAACATGACCATACAGTATTGGCGAATGAACAAGTGATTGATGGAAAATGTTGGCGCTGTGACAATGATGTGGTGAAAAAGGACTTGAAACAATGGTTCTTAAAAATCACTGATTATGCAGATCGTTTGTTAGAAGATTTAGATACCTTAGATCAATGGCCGGATCGCGTAAAAGCAATGCAACGCAATTGGATTGGTCGTAGTGAAGGTACACAATTTGCATTCCATGTGCCTAAAATTGATAAATCCTTTGAAGTATACACAACACGAGTGGATACTTTATTTGGTGTATCTTATGTGGTGTTGGCCCCTGAGCATCCATATGTGAAAGAATTGATTCAAGATGCATCCAATAAAGCTGAATTAGAAGATTTCATTGAAATGTTGCGCAACCAAAGCGATATTGAACGTACTTCTACAGAAGCAGAAAAAGTCGGTATGTTCACAGGTTCTTATGCGACACATCCAATTACAGGTAAAGAAGTTCCAATTTGGATTGCTAACTATGTATTAGCTGATTATGGCACTGGTGCCGTTATGGGTGTACCAGCGCACGATGAAAGAGACTATGCATTTGCGAAAGAATATGACTTACCGATCAATTGGGTGATTCAAAACAGTGCTCAAGATTTAGATTTTGCCTCTTTAGATACAGCATTTACAGAAGATGGTGTATTGGTGAACTCTGGTGACTTCACTGGTAAAACTTCCGAAGAAGCCCGTCAAGCATTAGGTGAATATTTCACTGAACAAGGCACGGGTCGTAAGACAGTCAACTTCCGTCTTCGTGACTGGTTGATTTCTCGTCAACGCTACTGGGGATGTCCAATTCCGGTTGTATACTGCGAAAAATGTGGAGAGCAATTAGTTCCAGAAGAACAATTACCAGTAAAACTTCCAGAAGATGTATCCTTTGATGGTGGTGCTATTTCTCCATTGGCAACGTCGGAAACTTTCTTAAATACGACTTGCCCATGCTGCGGTGGTCCTGCTCGTCGTGAAATTGATACAATGGATACATTTATTGATTCTTCTTGGTATTTCTTACGCTATGCAGATGCGAGAAATGATAAAGAAGTATTTAACAAAGAAATTGTGAAATACTGGATGAATGTTGATCAATACATTGGTGGTATTGAACATGCCATCTTGCATTTATTATATGCTCGTTTCTTTGTAAAAGTATTGCATGATATTGGATTAGTAGAAGTAAATGAACCTTTCAAAGCATTATTAACACAAGGTATGGTGTTAAAAGAAGGTTCTAAAATGTCTAAATCCAAAGGAAATGTAGTTTCTCCAGAAGAAATCATTGCGAAATATGGAGCAGATACAGCTCGTTTATTCATTTTATTCGCAGCACCAGTAGATCGTGACCTTGATTGGAGTGATCAAGGGGTAGAAGGTTCCTATCGTTTCTTAGGTCGTGTATGGAGAATTATTGATACATATCAACAATTAGGTGCATCTGGACATCATGAAAGCTTATCCAAAGATGAAATAGCACTACGTCGCGAATTACATCGTGCTATTAAAAAAGTAACAGAAGATTTAGATGGTAAATTCAATTTTAACACTGCTATTAGTACAGTCATGGAGTTGGTAAATGCTATGTATCAATTTAAAGATAGTCATGACACAGTACAATGTGATTTAGCAAACGAACTAGTTGAAAAATTAACATTATTACTAGCTCCATTTGTACCACATATTACAGAAGAAATTTGGCATGAATGTGGATTTGAAGGTTCTGTACATGCTGCATCTTGGCCGACGTATGAAGAATCTGCTTTAGTAGTAGATGAGGTAGAAGTGGCTGTGCAAGTAAATGGTAAAGTACGTGATAAATTGACAGTATCCGTTTCTTTATCTAAAGAAGAACTAGAAACCGCTGCAAAGGCATTACCACGTGTACAAGAGTTTACAGAAGGTAAAACTGTTGTGAAAGTAATTGTAGTACCTAAAAAATTAATTAATATTGTAGTCAAATAAAACGAGGTTCCTATGGAAAAACGTAAGGACTATATTAGCTGGGATGAATACTTTATGGGTGTTGCCATGTTAGCAGGGCAACGCTCTAAGGATCCTAATACCCAAGTAGGAGCTTGTATTGTAAGTGATGATAATAAAATTTTATCTATCGGGTACAATGGTATGCCCTTAGGTTGTGATGATGATGATTTCTCTTGGAATCGCAATCGAGAAGAAGATAATAAATACTTTTATATCGTTCATAGTGAATTGAATGCCATATTAAATTATCGTGGTGGCTCTTTAGAGGGAAGTAAAATCTATGTCACTTTATTCCCCTGTAATGAATGTGCCAAGGCTATCATTCAAAGTGGTATTAAAGAAGTCATTTATTGGCGTGATGATTACAAAGATACACGAGAAGTACAAGCATCAAAACGATTGTTTCAAACGGCTGGAGTGACTATAACAGCTTATGAGCCAAGCGGTAGACAATTATCTTTACAACTATAATTGAATTGATTACATTACATATGTATATAATAAGGCTGAACTTGAGAGCGTATTCCTAAGTTCAGCCTTTTACATGTGTACAGCATAATATCGAACAAAATAACGGCTAGTTTTTAATAGAATCTAGCCGTTAGTATGTTCGATATTTATTTATTATTGCCTATTACTTTTTTGATTGCTTTTACGCCCTTAGAAGTAATATTTTTACCAGTTTTTGTCAATCGTGTGCGAGTTCGTGTGACTCTACCCATAGCAGTCAGAGAAGACTGTTTACGAGGTTTCATGTCTCTTTCGTTACCAAAGTCGCCGCGACGGATACTAGTAGCTTTTACTTTTTCAGAACCCACAGAACGTTGTAGTTCTTTCATAATTACTTTTGGTTCTACAGACTTTTCAAATGTATATACATCTGCTGCTACATAGCCTAATTGTGGATATGCATGAAGAATTACATGGCAATGATGGGATACGGCTACCAAGAAGATTTCATCTTCTAAAATTTGGCAATCAATTTCCTCGACACATTGGTTTGTAATTGCTAAGGCGTTTACAATGGCATCTTGTAATACAGCAGGAGATTCTATTTTTTCATCAATACATGAATACAAATCAATTAAAACGTGTTCACCTAAAACGTGCATGTTCTCACCTACTTTCATCCATGGTCTATTATATAAAATATTTTTGATTTTGTAAATTTGTTATACTTTTTTGTAATAGATGTGATTAAAAAACTTAATTATAGAATTTACTAAAATCCACTCATATGGTAAGCTATATATAAGACATAGAAAGCTATGCCTTTTTGAACAAAATGTTCAATTTATAAATAATACTACATGTAGTCATGCTAGGAGGTCCTATTATGAAAGCACCGTTACGTTACGATTTTTCCTCTTTTTCCAAAGAAGCACAGGCAGTATGCCCTAACCGTGTATTTACTGATTTTTTACATCGCTATGCTTATGGTGTAGATGCGTCTTGCTATTCCTATGTTCCTCAAGTTGTAGTGAAAGCTAATAGTGAAGAGGAAGTAATTCGCCTATTGAAATTAGCAAATCAATATGGCACACCAGTTACTTTTAGAGCTGCTGGTACCTCATTATCAGGTCAAGCTTCCAGTGAAAATGTATTAGTAGTTGCTAATGATGGCTTCAAGAATATGGAAGTTCTAGATGGGGGTAAAGCTTTATGTTGTGATTGTGGTGTAATAGGCTCCGATGCAAATGATAAATTAGCTTCTTATGGTCGTAAGATAGGTCCTGATCCAGCAACAATTGCTAGTGCACTGGTAGGAGGTATCTTTAATAATAACTCTTCAGGTATGTGTTGTGGTACAGTAGAAAATTCCTATCAAACAGTAAAATCTGTAAGAGTTGTTTTAGTGGATGGTACGATCTTAGATACAAGTGATCCAGCTAGTATTCAAGCATTTTTACAAAACCGAGGAGATCTTGTAAAAGGCCTATTAGATTTGCGCCAATGGATTTTTGATGACCCTGAATTGGTAGAATTAATTAAACGTAAATATAAAATTAAAAATACAACTGGATATTCCATTAATACATTAGTTGATTTTGAGGATATTGTTGATATTTTGAATCATATCTTTATTGGTTCTGAAGGTACATTAGGGTTTGTATCTAAAGTTGTATATAATACGGTAGAAGATAAAAAATTCAAAGCTTGTGGTCTCGTATTCTACAAAGAATTGTCAGATGCTTCTCGTGCGGTTGTAACATTAGCGAATATGGGCAGAAAATATGTTGTATCAGCCGAAATGATGGATTATTTAAGCCTTAAGAGTGTTCAAAAATTAGAGCAAATACCTGATTTTGTTCGCGGGATTCCTGAAGGTACTAGCTGTATTTTATTCCAATCTGAAAGTAATAATGAGCAAGAATTAGCGGAACAAGTGGAATATATTAAAGAACAATTAAAAGATATTCCAACAATTATTCCTAGTTTATACTCTACAGATCCAGAAGAATACAATGCATGGTGGTATATTCGTAAAGGTTTATTACCAATTGCAGCAGGACAACGTAAATCTGGTTCTACGGTAATTACAGAAGACGTATGTTTTAAAATAGAAGATTTTGTTAAAGGTATAGGTATCATTACAGAGTTATTCCGTAAATATGATTTTATGGATAATGGTATTATCTTTGGTCACGCCTTAAGCGGCAATGTTCATTTTATCATTACTCCAGACTTGAATGATTCTAGAGAGCGTGATAACTTTAGCGATCTTGTAAAAGAGATGTCAGAACGTATTGCTGAGGTAGAAGGTAGTATTAAAGCAGAGCATGGTACAGGTCGTATGGTGGCGCCATTCGTTGAATTAGAGTGGGGTGTTAAAGCCTACCAAGTTAACCGCCGTATCAAAGAATTATTTGATCCTAATTACTTAATTAATCCAGATGTTATCATCACAGATGATCCAGATGTATATAAAAAGAACTTAAAAGCCATGGCTGCTATTGATCCACTGTTCAATATGTGTATTGAATGTGGTTTCTGTGAAAAGAACTGTCCATCCAAAAACTTGACATTAACACCTCGTCAACGTATTTCCTTGGTACGTGAAGAAACACGTCTTCGTCAAGAAGGGAAACATGCAGAAGCAGATGCCTTGGCTGAGGGATATCAGTATTATGGTGTGGATACATGTGCGGCATGTTCCATGTGTTCCATGCTATGTCCGTTAGGTATTGATACAGCACAAATTGCTTTATCTGTTCGTAAAGTAACAGCAAAAGGGCATGGCATTGCTGAAGCTATTTATGATAATTTCCCAGCTACCTTAGCAGCAGCTCGTATGGGTGTTACATTAGGTGGTGCAGCTGGTAAAGTAATTACGAATAAACTAATTTCTAAAATTACAAAAGGCGCCCACGAATTGACAGGGGTTACACCATATGCGCCAACAACATTACCAAAAGCAAACCGACACAAACTAAAAAGCCAACGTAATACAGTGGGCAATGACAATGTGGTTTACTTCAGTACTTGTGCGAACCGAGCATTTAAACCAAATCAAGGACAAAAAGATACTCGTAGCTTGCAACAAGTAATGGAAAACTTATGTAAAAAAGCAGGTTACAATGTGATTTATCCACCTCATATTGAAAATCTATGCTGTGGCTTGAGTTTTGAAAATTACGAAGATATTGATAAACGTGCATTACGAGATTTAGAAAATGCATTATTAGAAGCGAGCTGTGGCGGAGTATATCCAGTTGTTATAGATCACTCTGCATGTTTCTCTCATGCTTTCAAACATATCAAATCTATTACAATTCTTGATGTATCTGAATTCTTGTACACACATATTGTACCTAAATTAGAGATTGTGAAATGTAAAGAGCGTGTTATTGTTCATAAACAATGTAAAATTAAAAAAGCTGGTAAGGAAAAATATATTGAGCTTATCGCACGTGCTTGTACAGACGAAGTATTCAATATTAAATCCTTTGCATGTTGTGGTTTCGCGGGACAAAAAGGTTTCTTCACACCAGAATTGAATCATTCCGCTACACGCGATTTGGGCGATGAAGTGAAAGAATACGGAGCAACACTAGGAGTAAGTTCTAGCTCTACCTGTGAAATTGGTTTAGGAGAGCGTGCAGGCATTCCATTTATTGGAATTGCATACCTATTAGATGCATGTTCTAAATAACTATCTATTACAACCGTATACAATGAAAAGAAAAGCAGTCCTTTTGGGGGCTGCTTTTCTTTTGTAAAAAGCCTGAAATCGATAGATTTTTTCTAGTAAACAACGTATACTTAAGTTATAAGTGGCAAAATTGGAGCGAAGGATTCTGATGGGGAAAGAATATGTATTAATGTATGAGTATGTACAATATTAATAGAACAAGTATACTCACAACATGAGTTAGTCACATCAGAACGCATGAAAATAATGGAAGAACTAGTATTGAAATGAATCTACGGGCTAATAAATATTATGGGATGTTAGAGTAAAGTTTTATAGAGTGAGATGTTGAGTATTTATCGTATATATCAAAAAGGAGTTACTATGAAAATGCGTACAAAAATACTTATTATAACAGCTATTATGGGAATGCTCTGTTTTGGAGCTTTAGCTATGGATGGTATAGGATCTGAAACGGTTCATAGTGCTACGGGTGCAAGTTCTTCTGACAGTGCATATACTACTGAAGGGGGAGAAGAAACGCTAAATGCTGGTGTAAGTCGACTTTCTTTTTTTGATTTTGAGTCAAACTATCCTAATAGCAAATTTGCTAATATTGCCCCTAAGGAGCAAAGAGAGGATGAGGAAACTCCTGTTGCTAAGGAAACACATCGCTTCGGGAAGGATGCCATAGAAAATGAAGTGAAACGTGTACATCCCTTGTGGGAGAATGCAAGATACTACACACCGAAAATAGCTTGGGAATCAGGCGGAACAGAACCTTTAGAGCAAATTAGTATACATAAAGAAGAAGATTATTTTCACTTCATCACATATGGATTAACAGAACTGTATAATAAAGAAAGTAAAGACCAAACTAAAAGTGGATTTGGTATGGAATTAACATTTAAATTAAAAACTGGAGAGTATAAAGATCAAGCTGTGGAAAGAGGAGAACAGTTTAATATAATTAAGCTTTTGCAGAATTTTGCAAAATATATTATACAAGAAAATAGTATAGTAAAGCCTTATGAGGATACTTATTTAGTAAAAGGTATTCATTCAAGTAAAAATACCGGTATAGATATTGCAGGTAGATCTAACATTGTTGCATTTATTACAGTTCCGGATAAAGACCTACAATCTCTTGAAACACCCTATGGTCGTGTGGATTTCATTGCACTGATTGGAATTACAAAAAAGGAGTTAGAAGCGCTTAGAAATAGAAAAATCACTGAAAAAGAATTATACGAAAAAATTGGCACTGATGTGACTAGTTATCATCGAAAGTCTGTAATATAGTTATGGTGAATGGCAACTTTCATGTCAAGCACAAATTAATTTGTCATAAAAAATAATTAAATATAGGCGTAATTAAA
>CAUQIB010000008.1:0-102085 GCA_963518085.1 uncultured Veillonella sp.
ACGCCGAAAGTACTTGGCTGGAAACGGCCTGGGAGGATAGGAAGTTGCTGATTAATAAAAAAAGAGCACCCAAAAGGGTGCTCTTTTTTTATTAATTAATAGTCTTAAATCCACTAAGCCGTTTCCAGCCAGATTAAAATAGTAGTATCTAAGGTATGAATGATTGGGCCTGGGATCCCCAGTGAACCACTTTTAAAGGAGCGAAGCGACGCGTAAAAGTGAGTGAATCGGGGAGTTCCTAGCGTAAGATTTTGAAGTCCCAAAGGGGCGCACAAAATCCACAGCTAGGAACAGATAGGAAGTCGCTGATTAATAAAGAGGGGCTGTAATAAAATAACTCCCAATAAAATAGAGAAAAGTTGATAAAAAAGTATCAACTTTTCTCTATTTTTTATATTTTGGTTAATTGTATAATGAAATTTATACATCCTTATATCGTCACTTCTGTATATCCTTATGATAGCATTTATACATAGTTAAAGAGGAACTAGTTAGACCTATAAAACTGGGCTTAAATATTGTATAATATTACAAATGTCGAGTGAAACAAACTTGAATTTGTTGAGGATAAGGTTTTATGAATAATAAATATAAAAGTGTAAGAAAATTTTTATTATATCCAGATAATATTGATGACCTTTGGGAAAGTAATGATTTAATTTGGATTGATTGGAGAGAAGACGACGAATCTGTAATCAATTACTTTAATAGTGAAATAGGAAATCTCATAGAAGTAGATTTTATAAATAATAATAAAAAATATGGTGATGACATAAAATTAAAATATAGAGCTAAAGAAATAGTTGTTCCTTATATGGATAATATGGATAGGGATACAACTATAAAGTATTTCAACGAAATCATAAAGGAAGATTTTGAAATAAGATGGTTTGTTGAAAGTCTTGGTGATGATACTTTAGCCTTTTGCATTTTACCGAATAATTTATGGAGTAGTTTAGAAAATGAGTTCAGTAAAGAGGTTGTAGATTATTATTTTATGATAATTAGTTTGGAATCCGTAATGTTTGATTTAGATGTTGATTCTGTTTTTGATTTAATTTCGCTTAGAAAAGATAATAATAAAGTACCTTTTGTAGAATTACTAAAAAAGCTAAAGTAGATAATTTCACGGGTTCTGATAGTAAATGGCAGATGTTTGTTCAAAAAAAGATAGTTACAAATCGAAATTTTAGGAGGTACAGTATGTTAACGATAAGTGATATTCTCAATGACGATTTTGAATGGGACGAAGTCAAAATTGATGACGATGAATTTGAGAAATTAAGCACAGAGCTTATTATTGATTTTCTTAAGAAAAATACTCCGAAAGAAAGACAGCTATTAGCAATAAGTTGGAACTTTGATAATTCTAAAAAAGTAATCCAGTGGATAGTTGATCAGCCAGATACTGACAGAGGCACAATCCTTTATTTGTACTGGTACATGGCACCTGATTTTTATAAAGAGAACTGTGTGGACAGAAAAGAATGCGAAGAAAAATATTCATGGGGCTTAGAAGATTATGATATTTTAGATACCATTGAAACAAACTATCTTTCAGATTTTTATAATGATCAAATTTATGCATTTAATCCGACTAACGATTTATATTCTGAAGGATATGATTGGACAAAAGGATATGATGATAGTAAAGCAAAATCAAAGATACCAGAAGTAATGTTTAAGGCGTTAGATGGTGAAATTCTTGAAAGTCCAGACTGGGATGAAGGAATTCCAGAAGCCCTTTCTGTAATTATGGACAAGCTTTGCAACGCTTTGGATGAATAAAAAAGATAAATCCCAGTTTGTCAAAGTAAAACAATTAAATAAAAACAATAATATAGCGACTTATGAAAGGGGTTGTAACAAAATGTACTTTTTTACATTTTCTTTACAGCCCTTATTTTTCAATGTTAATGTAATATATTATTTTGTTCTGGCCCTTTCCAGCCAATATAGCTATAATAATATCGACACCGAAGGTGTCTTTTTTTATTATTAATAAACTTTTTATATATAACAATTCTCATTTCCGTTTATGTATATTTATGCATATATAGTTTTTTCCTATAGATGTATATAGTTTATATCCAATTGACTACATAGGAATAAGAATATACAATAGTAGACGTTACTGTAGGTCAAAGTTGAGATAATAACCAGAGTAAATCTATACACATGTTACAACAAATATGTTGTAATTATAAAATAAAAATATATATTTATAAAATTAGATATACAAATTATCAATATATAATACTTTGTAAATTAATTAACCATATATTACAACAGATATATATAACATCGGCACATAGTAAATAGTATATAATAATCAACTATTAGTATATAGAGAAGATAACAGTAAGGGGGAATGCGTCATGTACCAACATGTAATAGATTTAATTGGCTCGACGCCTTTGGTGGCATTGGATGCTTTTACAAAACTACATCAATTGAATGGTCGTTTGTTAGGAAAATTAGAATATTTCAATCCTTTAGGTAGTGTGAAGGATCGTGTTGCCTACGGCATGATCAAAGAGGGGATTAACTCTGGGGTGATACAAAAAGATACGGTATTGATTGAGCCTACCAGTGGTAATACGGGTATTGGCCTCGCCTTTGTGGCAGCTCAAATGGGTCTTAAGTTAATTCTTGTTATGCCCGACACGATGAGTGTGGAGCGACAACGGATTGTACGAGCATTGGGTGCCTTAGTAGTACTTTCACCGGGCATAGAAGGGATGAAAGGTAGCATCCGTGTGGCTGAGGAGTTGCAACAGATACATGGGAATGCGTTTATCTTACAGCAGTTCACTAACCCAGCAAACCCTAACACACATTATGAGACAACTGGTCCTGAGATTTGGAAGGATACGAATGGCGAAGTAGATGTTTTTATTTCGTCCATTGGTACAGGGGGTACAGTGACAGGTGTGGGTCGCTATTTAAAAGAACAAAAGCCTTCGGTGCAGATTATCGGTGTTGAGCCGACTACATCTGCCGTATTATCTGGCAAGGAAGCTGGTCCTCATGGTATTCAAGGGATTGGTGCAGGATTTATTCCTGATGTATTAGATACTAAACTGTTAGACAAAGTTGTCACAGTTTCTACAGAGGATGCTTACACATGTACACGGACCATCGCTAAAACAGAGGGCTTGTTACTGGGGATTTCTTCTGGAGCTGCCTTACAAGCAGCCATACAAATTGGTCAGGATTCTGCTTATAAGGATAAGAATATAGTTGTATTATTACCAGATGGTGGGGAACGCTATTTGTCGACTGGGATTTTCGATGCTTAGCACATATTAGACATGACTCTCAAGCAAGTATTTATAGATTTAAAATGTTTAATATAATGTATGAATGTTCCTTTTCTAGATGCTAGTAGGCCATATATAGAATCAGCGGATTTATATACTATGTATTAATAGAGCCTATGGAATTTTATATAAAGGCTAGTAGTGCACACTAGAAACAAGCAAGGGATTGTGTGTAATATTCTGCTAAACGACAGGATAGTAATGTGCCTTAGACATGACGATGGAGGATATATGAAACGAAAACGATATAGAAACTGGCTCATCGCCATGATAGGCATTGTATGTATAGGAACTTTCACGGGATGTATGAAAGAGCCCAAAATAGTGGGTAATGAGGTGCACATTACGAATGTGTCCTATGATAGTACACGTGAGTTTTACGAGGATTATAATCGCTTGTTTCGTGAGCATTATAAGACGCTAACAGGAAAGGATGTGCATGTCACGCAATCTCATGGTGGATCCAGTGCGCAGGCACGGTCCATCATTGAAGGGAATGATGCCGATGTTGTGTCCTTAGGGTCTTCGCAAGATATAGAGATGCTGAACCGTGTGCATTTGCTTGATACAAATTGGGAAGCGATGTTTCCCAACCATTCGGCGCCTTATACGTCGACTATCGTATTCTTGGTGCGTAAGGATAATCCCAAGCACATACGTGATTGGGAAGACTTAGACCGTTCGGGCATTTCCATTGTGGCTCCAGACCCTAAGAGTTCTAGTGCGGCTTGTTGGATATTCATGGCGGCTTGGGACCATGGACTTAGGGCATACGGCACAGAAACGGGTGCCAAAGGATATGTGAAATCTCTCTATGACCATGTGAAAGTCTTAGATGCTGGCGCTCGTAGTGCAGCGACGACGTTCGTAGAAAATAAACAAGGGGATGTGCTATTGATTTGGGAAAATGAAGCTTTACAAATTGTGAAAAATTACCCAGGTCAATATGAATTGGTGACACCGAAAACTAGCATCGTTGCAGAGCCGAATGTGGCGCTTGTAAAAGGAATTACAGACCGAGATCAGACTACAGAGGTGGCTCGTGATTACATTCAGTATTTATACTCCGATGAGGGACAACGATTGATTGGTTCTTATGGGTTTAGACCGTCCAATCCAGCTATCTTACAGGAGTTTTCTTCAACCTTTAACCATAGGATAGAGTTAACAACGATCCATGCGTATGGCGGTTGGGATGCAGTATATAAAAAGTTTTTTGATGAAGGTGGGGTATTTGATGAAATCTATGGAACCTAATATATCGTGGCTTTCACGAATCATACGCCCTACATCGACACGGATTATTCCAGGTATGGGATTGTCTTTGGGCATTACCATTGCCTTATTATCGATCTGTATCATCATTCCTTTAGGGGCAGTATTTTCCCATGGTTTGGCCTTACCTTGGGACACGTGGAAAGTATTGCTTACAAAAGCGAATGTCATACAAGCTTTTAAAACTAGCTTGGGAACAGCAGCTATTGCAGCAGCTATTAATGTGGTCTTTGGGTTTATCTTGGCTTGGGTATTGGTGCGCTATACCTTTCCAGGAAAAGCCTTGCTGAATAGCATGATAGAACTTCCCTTTGCCTTACCCACAGCGGTGGCAGGGATTACGTTATCGAAACTGTATACCGATACAGGTTGGTTTGGGTCCATCTTGTCCCAGTGGGGGATTCACGTGGCTTACAGTCAAATAGGCATTGTGGTGGCCCTAGTATTTGTAGGGATTCCCTTTGTGGTGCGGTCCTTGGAACCGGTGTTAGAAACATTAGATCCTATTTACGAAGAGGCGGCTTTCATGATGGGAGCTAGCAAATTTAGATTGTACCGACAAGTCATTTTTCCTGAATTATTGCCACCCTTGTTGACGGGGTTTAGCTTGGCCTTTGCTAGGGGAATTGGCGAATATGGTAGCATTATTTACATTTCAGGGAATAGTTTTAAAAATCACACGCAGGCTGTGTCCTATGTGATTATGCAAAAGTTAAATTATGCCGACTATAGCAGTGCTACGGCCATTGCCATTGTGTTACTAGGCATTTCGTTTTCTATATTATTAATCGTGAATCTGATTCAGAATCATCACGCAAAGCGTATTAAAGGGAGGTAAGGGGACTATGAAAGGACGATACGGTTCTACCTTGTTAATTCTATTAGCTTGGGTATTCATTATTTTTATGCTCCTTATTCCTATGCTTTCAGTAGTGTTTCAATCCTTATCCTTAGGTTGGCAGTTCTATGTGCAGTCCATTAGCACCGTCTATGTGATGAAATCTTTGGGGCTGACTATTTTGGTGATGGTCATTGCTATGTTGGTGAGTGCTATCTTTGGTGTGGCGGCTGCGTTTGCTGTATCGAAATTCGATTTTCCTGGTAAAACATTGATAGCTACTTTGGCAGATATACCTTTTTCTGTATCACCAGTCATTGCGGGCCTAGCCTTTCTACTTACATTTGGTCGATTGGGATGGTTAGGGCCCTACATCAATCAGTTCAATGCGTGGACAGGGTTAGATATTCGTATTGTGTTTGCTATACCGGGGGTTATCTTAGTTACTGTATTTATGACAATGCCTTTTGTATTCCGTGAAATCTTGCCAGTTTTGTTGAATCAAGGTCGAGAAGAAGAGGAAGCAGCTGCTTTGATGGGGGCTTCTGGGTGGCGTATTTTTAAGGAGATCACTTTTCCTCACATCAAATGGCCTTTGTTGTATGGGATTATCTTATGCGGGGCCCGTGCTATGGGTGAGTTCGGTGCAGTGGCAGCCGTATCTAAGGCGAGGGGCTCTACCTTTACCTTGCCGTTAGAAATCGATGCTCTCTATATGTCTGGTACTGAAAGTGCCGTGGTAGCATCCTTTAGTGTATCGTCTGTGCTGATTCTATTGGCTTTCATCATGATTGGTTTGCGCACCTATGCGGCGCACAAAGCTAGCCATCGATAACGGGAGGAAATACATGTACGTTAGTTTATCGAATATATATAAAAATTATGGAGACTTTCAGGCCTCGAAAGATGTGTCCTTGTCCATTGAAAAGGGCAGTTTGGTAGCCCTCTTAGGACCCAGTGGTAGTGGGAAAACGACTATATTACGGATGATTGCTGGCTTGGAAACGCCAGATCGAGGCGATATCTGTATCAATGGTAAACGGGTCAATGACGTGGCACCTGCAGACAGAGGGATTGGGTTTTTGTTTCAAAGTTATGCCTTATTTCGCTATATGACGGTGTTTGATAATATTGCCTTTGGGTTGACCGTGAAGAAAGTGAGCAAAGACGAAATCCATCGGCGTGTAGCAGAGCTCATTGAACTCATTGGTCTTAGTGGACTAGAAGATAGATATCCAAGTCAACTGTCGGGCGGACAACGGCAAAGGGTTGCCTTTGCGAGAGCTTTGGCACCGAATCCAGATGTATTGCTTTTGGATGAACCCTTTGCAGCCATTGATGCGAAGGTAAAAGAAGAGCTTCGTATGTGGTTACGCCATACGATTCAGCAAATTGGGATTACTACTATCTTTGTCACACATGACCAAGAAGAGGCCTTAGAAATGGCGGATCAAATCGTGGTGACCAACAAAGGTCGCATTGAACAAGTGGGAACGCCACAGGAGATTTACTGTAATCCGGAGACTCCTTTTGTGGCTAAGTTCTTAGGTAAGTCTTCTGTCGTAGAAGGGTATGAAGTGTTAAAGGGCTTTCAGAAAATCGACAATGTAACAGAAGCCTTAATTCGACCAGAATATATCAGCATTCATCCTCAAGGATCATTACACCGCTATCGCAGTGTGGTGGAACTAGGTCATATTGAACATATTTTATTCAAAGGAAATCGTTTGGAAGTGACCCTGCGGATTGGCGAGTTACTGCTAGTGGCGAATCATACCATCGATGGACATGCCTTCAAAGTAGGTGATGCGGTGGATGTGTTGATTTCTAGAATTTGCATCTACGATGAGACGGATACGTATCTAGTAGAAAACGAAGGTATGAATACAAGTAGATTGTTCTATATTTAGTAGATCGTGCAATATGGTGATAACGAAGGTAGATAATATATTAGCTATCTAAAGCACAGGATGTGATAATGGTACACCATATATATCAAATGCTTATGAAATGATTAGACGATGTATCTGGTGTGTAAATAACTACCAGTATATTTAAGATGGTATAGATAAAGTAGAAGAAATATATACAAGGGTATATACGCATGGAAGGAAAGGGTGCATAGGATGTTAGGAAAGACAGAGCGACTGCGCACGGATGTGCTGATTATCGGCGGAGGGACGGCTGGTTGTTATGCAGCGTTAACCATAGGAAAAGCCAGTGATGCCCGTATCATCGTGGCGGAAAAGGCGCATATTAAACGAAGTGGCTGTTTGGCAGCAGGGGTGAACGCCATCAACTGTTATATTTTGCCAAATCGTACAGTCCAAGATTATGTGGACTATGCTACGAAGGATGCGGAGGGCATTGTGAGAGATGACTTGTTGCGTACTATGTGCGAACGAGTGAATGGGGCGGTCCATGAGTTAGAACGATTAGGGCTAGTGATTTTGAAAGACGACCAAGGCAACTACGTGGCTCGTGGGAATCGAAATATTAAAATTAATGGTGAAAATATTAAGCCTATCTTGGCGAGTGCCGTGGAATCCTTGGAACACTGTGAGGTGATTAACCAATTAGTTATTACTGATTATATCGTGAAAGACAATCGCATCTATGGTGCTGTAGGATTCCATAAGGAAAGGGGCACCATCTATGAGATTGAAGCGACCTACGTGATCTGTGCCACTGGCGGTGCCTCTGGGATTTATAAACCTAACAATCCGGGATTCTCTCGTCATAAAATGTGGTACTCCCCATTCAATACAGGGGCTGGCTATGCGATGGGTATCTTGCAAGGGGCGGAGATGACAACCCTAGAGATGCGCTTCATTGCTCTTCGTTGTAAAGATACCATTGCACCTACCGGGACTATTGCCCAAGGGGTAGGGGCGAAACAAATTAATGGTCTTGGTGAGAACTATGAAAGTGTATACGGTATCACTACTTCCCAACGTGTGTATGGTACCGTACAGGAGCAGGTGGAAGGCAGAGGGCCTTGTTATTTAGGAACGAAGGGGATTTCTCCAGACCAAGAGCAAGACTTGCTGAAAGCCTACCTCAATATGGCGCCAAGCCAAACATTGCGTTGGGTAGAACGTGGACAAGGTCCTGCCACAGAAAATGTAGAAATTGAAGGTACAGAGCCATATATTGTAGGCGGTCATACGGCAAGTGGTTACTGGGTTGATACACATCGAGAAACGACAATTACAAACCTATTTGCTGCTGGTGATGTGGCAGGGGGAGCTCCTCAAAAATATGTAACGGGGGCCTTAGCAGAAGGAGAAATTGCAGGAGATGAGATTGTACGACGGTACAAAAATCAAGTTGAAGTATCGTCTGTAGGAAATGAACCGTGGTATAAGGAAGCAACCGATGCTATCGTGAAACGTTATGTTATACAAGTTGATAGTAATGATGATTCTACACGAATCAGATTTAACGATAGTGTTGTACAAAACGGAATAAATACTGGCGCTGAACTAGTCTGCACTAATGATGATGCTGTAATAGCTAGCAAGAGTTCTGCTTTAGCCCACATCGAAGCGCACGAGCAGCGATTGCAAGACATTATGGATGTTTATGCCGGTGGTATCAGTCAAGCCTACAAATATACAGAGGAAAGCTTGGGCGTTGCGAAATCAAAATTAGAAGTGTTAGCCAAAGAGGTAGAAGAATTACAAGCCAATACCTTACATGAACTGTCTTACCTCTATGAATTGCGAGATCGTATTGTGGTGGCCCAAGCCTTAGTGGCTCATTTAGGGGGGCGTAAGGAAACACGTTGGCACAGCTTTGGAGAACATGGTGACTACCCGAATTGTAGCGATGAGGGATTGGTGTACGTCAACTCCGTATATCAAGATGGTGAATTTCAGGTCTTTCAACGGCCACTAGTAGAAAAGGGGGATACTTATGAGCATACAAATTAATAAGGATACTTGTATCGGTTGCGGTAGATGCCAACAAGTATGCCCTGGGACATTGATCTACAAAGATGAGGCGAAGAAAGCTTACATCGCCTATCCTTCTGATTGTTGGGGTTGCGTGTCTTGCGTAAAAGAATGCCCTGTAGGAGCCATTTCCTTTTTTCTAGGAGAAGACATGGGTGGTAAGGGAGCTACCATGGTGGTAACAACAGAAGGTCATTTGTTGCATTGGGATATTACGAAAGTAGATGGCACTGTGCAACGAATTACAGTGAATGCAAAAGAAAGTAATGCCTATTAAGGAGGTTAATATGAGTCAATTCTCTCATTTAGATGAATTAGAAGCGGAGGCTATATATATTATTCGTGAGGTAGCCGCACAATGTGAAAATCCAGTGATGCTATACTCCATTGGGAAAGATAGTTCGGTAATGCTGCATTTAGCGATGAAAGCTTTTTATCCAGCAAAACCGCCATTCCCATTCTTACATGTGAACACTACTTGGAAGTTCAAAGAGATGATTGAGTTTCGTGACAATGTGGCAAAGAAACTAGGTATTGAAATGCTAGAGTACATCAACCAAGACGGAGTGGATCGTGGTATCAATCCATTCGACTTTGGTGCTGCCTACACAGATATTATGAAAACACAAGCTTTAAAACAAGCGTTGGATAAATATGGATTTGATGCGGCCTTTGGTGGCGGTCGTCGAGACGAAGAAAAATCTCGTGCGAAAGAACGTATCTTTTCTTTCCGGAATGAACAACATGCGTGGGATCCAAAGAACCAACGTCCAGAGATGTGGAAACTATTTAACACAAAAATCAACAAAGGGGAAAGCATGCGTGTATTCCCTATCTCTAACTGGACAGAAACAGATATTTGGCAATATATCAAACGGGAAAACATCGATATCGTGCCATTGTACTTCGCAGCAGAACGACCAGTGGTGGAACGAGATGGCAACTTAATTATGGTCGATGATGAGCGATTCCGCTTGCAAGAAGGGGAGACGGTAGAAAATAAATTAGTTCGATTCCGTACATTAGGCTGTTATCCATTAACAGGTGGTATTGAATCGAATGCGACGACTTTAGATGAAATCATTGAAGAAACATTGAGTGCTGTATCATCAGAGCGGACCACACGGGTTATCGATAGTGAAGCGGCAGGTAGCATGGAACGACGTAAACGGGAGGGCTATTTCTAATGAAAAGTTTATTGAAATTCATTACATGTGGCAGTGTAGATGACGGAAAATCTACATTGATTGGACATATCTTATACGATTCCAAATTATTATATGCAGACCAAAAGGAAGCCCTTGAACTAGAAAGTAAGGTGGGCAGTCGTGGTGGTAAAATCGACTACTCCTTATTGCTAGACGGTTTGATGGCAGAGCGTGAGCAAGGTATCACCATCGATGTGGCATACCGTTATTTCACAACGGACCATCGCAGCTTCATCGTGGCAGATACACCGGGTCATGAAGAATATACTCGTAATATGGCGGTGGGAGCCTCTTTTGCGGATTTGGCAATCATTCTAGTGGATGCAAAGCAAGGTGTGTTGGTGCAAACCCGTCGTCATGCTCGAATCTGTGCCTTGATGGGCATCCAACATTTCATCTTTGCAGTGAACAAAATGGACTTAGTGGACTATAGTGAAAGTCGCTTCCACGACATCCAAGCAGATATCCAAGCATTACAACAAGAATTGCAATTGGCGGATATTGCTATCATCCCTGTATCCGCTACAGAGGGGGATAATATTACTGTGCATTCTCCGCACATGCCTTGGTACAAAGGCAATACCTTGCTAGGCCATTTAGAAACAGTAGATATCCAAGCTTTTGAAGAAGAAGGTTTCTATTTGCCAGTGCAACGTGTGTCACGTCCAGACCACACGTTTAGAGGGTTCCAAGGCCAAGTAGAAAGTGGTACCCTTCGTGTGAATGACACAGTGTGTGTCTTGCCAAGCGGTGAAACGGCAGTGGTAAAATCCTTAATTCGAGGATTTGATTCTGTTGAGGAAATTCATACAGGGGAAGCGGTGACGATCCAATTAGACCGTGAAGTAGATGTGTCCCGTGGTTGCGTTATTGTGAATGGCACAGAATTACAGGTGAGCGCGAAGTTAGAAACTACCTTGCTCTGGATGGATGATACTACCTTGCAAGAAGGTAGAGAATACCTGATTATGGCAGGTACGAAACTAGTGTCTGGAGTAGTAAGCAAAATCCGGTATGCTGTGGATGTGAACACTGGTGATCATGTGGAGCGTGATGGATTAAGCAAAAATGAGATAGCGCGCTGTGTTTTGACCTTACAAGAGCCGATTGTGGTGGATACTTTCACTAAGCATAAAACATTGGGCGAGCTCATTCTTATCGACCGTGTGAGCCATATGACAGCGGCCTGCGGTGTTATCCAAGATACCCTTGATAAAGGAGAAGAGCTATACACGTTTATCGGTGATGCTGTTTGTGGTCGTGGTGATATTTTTGAAGAGTTCTACTACGATGTGGAAGGATTGACAGTCGATAAAGTGCGCCCAGAATGTGCTACGTACCGTGTGGGTGATACGATTCCGTTGACAGGGGATAGCTACCAATATCCAAGTACTTTTGATATCTTAATTTTACGTGATAAAGTGTATATTTCTGTACGGGATGGTGTCATCACAGCCATCGCTCCATTGCGTGAGTATACGTACCAAGGTGTGCCATTGCTAAATGGTCGTGGTTTTGGCATCGAGGTACAATCTGCAGAGGAATACGCTCAGTTTATAGCAGATATTGAGGCATCCAAGAATCTCAATGAGACATTCGCGAAATGGTTGACTTTTACAAGTTATCGTCATATTGCTTTCAAAAAATAGATTATATTGTTAACCACCTACGCCTTTGCAAGGTTGCCTATTGTCCTAAATCTCTCTACAAGGTATAATGAAGTAGATTGTAATACGAAGTAACAATTGTACTTACGTAGAGAGGAAACTGAAAACAAGATGAAACAAGTTATGATCAGTACGGACCATATGAGTCATGTGTACCAAGACGAAATGGGCCGTGAGGTACACGCCTTGCAGGATGTGAGCGTTCACATTCATGAAGGTGAGTTTGTTAGCATTATCGGGACAAATGGGAGCGGTAAAAGTACCCTTGCCAAACATTTTAATGTCCTATTGCAGCCTACATCTGGTACCGTTACCGTTTTAGGAATGGATACAAAAGAAGAGCATTTAATTTGGAATATTCGCCAAAATGTGGGTATGGTATTCCAAAATCCAGATAATCAAATCGTGGCAGCGATTGTAGAGGAAGACGTGGCCTTTGGGCCAGAGAATCTAGGCGTGCCAGCACCAGAGATTCGCAGTCGTGTGGATGCAGCTTTGGCGGCGGTAAACATGTCGGACTATGCCTTGCATGGACCTCATCTATTATCAGGGGGACAAAAGCAACGTATCGCCATTGCCGGTGTACTAGCGATGAAACCGAAATGCATCATTTTAGATGAGCCAACGGCTATGTTAGATCCGAAGGGTCGCAAGGAAGTGATGGATACGGTGTATCGCCTCAATAAAGAAGAGGGCATCACTATTGTGTATATTACGCACTTTATGGAAGAAGCAGCTTTGGCGGATCGTATCATCGTGATGAAACAAGGTAAGGTCATCGACGAAGGGGCACCGAAAGATGTATTTATGAATGTAGACACTTTAAAAGGCCTCGGACTAGATGTGCCAGTGCCGTCAGAAATTGCAGTGCGATTACAAGAAAAAGGGGTAGCTATGCCAAAGGGCATTACCACTAATGAAGAACTAGGGGAGGCCATATGTCAATTCAATTAGAACATGTCACCTACACCTATGGACAGGGAACCCCTTTTGAAAAAACTGCCTTATATGATGTGAATTTGACCATTCACGAAGGTGAGTTTGTAGGCATTATCGGTCATACAGGGTCTGGTAAATCCACTTTAGTTCAACATCTGAATGGGCTATTACATCCTACCTCAGGTACCGTAACAGTCAATGGTGTGGACCTAGTAGGTAAAACAGAAGAGGTAAAGCAAACCCGTCATAAAGTAGGTATGGTATTCCAATACCCAGAACATCAACTCTTCGAGGAAACCATCGCCAAAGATATTGCCTTTGGACCTAAAAATCTTGGCTTTGACGAAACAGAAGTAGATCGCCGTGTGCGAGAAGCGATGCAATTCGTAGGCTTAGACTACGATACCTATGCAGAGCGGTCTCCCTTCCATTTATCGGGTGGACAAATGCGCCGTGTGGCCATTGCAGGGGTCATTGCCTTAGGCCCAGACTATTTAATCCTCGATGAGCCTTCGGCGGGACTGGACCCATTTGGACGAGAAGAAATCTTTGGAGAAATTGTGAAATTGCACAGGGAAAAAGGGATTACTGTTATCCTTGTATCCCATAATATGGAAGATATTTCCCGTATGGCGAATCGTTTAATTGTCATGCACCAAGGGCAAGTCCTATTGGACGGCGATCCTATCGAGATTTTCCACAATGACCGTGACACATTGCAATCTGCCGGTGTGGATGTACCTCCATTGTCGCAAACCTTACAAGCCTTGGCAGAACGAAACATTCCTGTCAATATCGACCGTATCCATGTCCATGAGGCAGTAGCAGATATTTACGACTATCTCAAGGAGGTGCACCATGCTAAGTGATATTACCATTGGACAGTACTTTCCAGGAGATTCTTTGCTTCATCGTATGGATCCACGTGCCAAGATTATAGCGACCATGATTTTTATCATAGCTATTTTCTTTGCGGATAGTTTGGTGACCTATAGCATTGTGGCGGCCTTTACCTTTGGTTGCTTGGGACTGTCTCGCTTACCAGTGCGGCTCGTATGGCTGTCCATTAAACCACTGTGGATCATCATCGTATTCACCTTGGCCATTCACGTGTTCACTACGCCGGGGGAATACCTATTCACCTATGGTTGGTTGCACATTAGCCGAGAAGGGCTCAATTTGGGCGGTCTTATGGCAGGACGATTGATTTTCTTAATCGTATTCTCTTCCTTGTTGACGTATACTACGTCCCCGATCCGATTGACGGACGGTATTGAAAGACTCCTAAACCCTTGGAAACGCTTTGGCGTGCCAGCCCATGAATTGGCGATGATGATGACCATTGCTTTACGATTCATTCCGACCTTGTTAGAGGAAACGGATCGCATTATGAAAGCTCAAGAATCTCGTGGGGCTGATTTTACTACAGGCTCCTTACTAAAACGAGCTAAAAATATGGTGCCTTTATTAGTGCCATTATTCATTAGTGCGTTCCGCCGTGCCGATGAATTGGCAGTGGCTATGGAATCTCGTTGCTACCGAGGCGGAGAGGGTCGTACTCGCTTGAAAGAATTACAATACAGTCAATTAGATACCTATGGTATTGGTGCCGTGGTGCTTGTGAGTATTGTACTAGCCGTATTACGTTGGGGCTTTGGCATATAAGAACTAGTTGTATATGCTAGTCACAGATATGCTAGCCGCAGATATATATCATAAGGTAGAAAAACAATAGAAAGAATAGGACATGCCAGATATGACAAGAACGATACAGCTCATCGTCGCCTATGATGGCACAGAGCTCTGTGGCTACCAACGGCAACAGAACGGACCTACAGTACAAGGTTATTTAGAAGAGGCTTTGTCTAAGGTTTGTAATGAGCCCATCACGATTTATGGGTCCTCTCGGACCGACGCAGGTGTCCATGCTAGAGGGCAAGTAGTGGCGTTTACAACTACGGGGAAGATTCCTGTAGACAATCTGATGCGTGCCCTCATCGCCCATATGCCACCGTATATCGTGGTTCGTGAGGCACAGGAGCTACCGTCTGATTGGAATCCACGGAATTATGTGAAGGGGAAAGAATACATTTATACCATTCATAATGATCCTGTGGTAGACCCACTGCAATTGCGCTATGCCTACCATGTGCGTAAACCTTTGGATATAGAAGCCATGAGGCGAGCGGCACAAGCTCTAGAAGGAACATATAATTTTAGTGCGTTCAAAGGCCATAATACGACGATACAAGATCCAGTGAAAACCATGTATGCGGTGAAAGTCATCCAACAGGGGACGACGGTGCGCATCCATGTGTTGGGAGATGGCTTCGTGTACCACATGGTGCGGAATATGGCAGGATTTTTGGTGGATGTCGGCTTAGGTCGCTTTCAACCAGAAGACGTACCACGTATCATTGAGGCGGAAAATAGACAATTAATCGGAAAAACAGCACCTGCCCATGGACTGTGTTTAGATACAGTGTTTGTGGATAACGATAGTTTGGTACAAGCCGTATCGAGATTGTCAAACTACTAAGCTAGGGACTTTAAGATAGGTATATTAGAGTTAATAGGGTATAATAGAAGCATATAGTGAAGGATATACGGAGTATATCCTGTAATATCTGAATGTACTTTGTACGTGCTTAGTATAGGGCTAAGAGCTTAGGAGGTTATCATGAAAGAAGACGGAATCCATACGCATATTGCCATTAAAATGCCAGAGTATATTATCGATGTAGATGAACTGGTGAATGATCCAGTGAATCGTCGTAAATTGGCTCGATTCATTATGAAACGCCATTTAGATATGGACAAAATCATTGAAGAATTTGTGAATAATCCAGAGAACGAAGCAGAATTAATGCGTTTTGCAGCGTCTGTGGTATTCTCTAAAACAGGTCGCGATATGAACGAATATAGCGATGATGTATTGCCATTATTTTTTGAAGAAGCAGTGTACGAAGACGACTTGTTGTAACTTTCAATTATGATGGCTCGAATAGTATGGAATAGATAAATAAGTAAGTAAGAAAGATAAAAGGACTGTCACACATGTATTGAGTACATGTAGTGCAGTCCTTTTTGATAACCTTAAGATTTAATAGGCTATGTATTTAATTATTCAAAGAATATATATTTAGCTAATACAATAGCGCCTAATACATACATAAACCAGTGCACATCTTTATGACGGCCAGTGATAAATTTCATCAATGGATATACGATGAGACCTGCTGCTACACCATTGGCAATGCTATATGTGAAAGGCATCAACACGATGACTAAATACGCAGGAAATCCTTCTGTCCAGTCGGAGAAATCAATTTCACGAATGGCTTCCATCATCAAGGCACCTACTAAGATAAGTACAGGTGCGGTAGCTGCATTTGGAACTAATGCGATAAGCGGTGCAAAGAATAAGCAAAGGATAAACATAATACCGCAAGTGACAGCAGTTAAGCCAGTACGTCCACCAGCACCAACACCAGCGGCACTTTCAACGAAAGCTGTAATTGTACTGGAACCAAGCATAGCGCCAAAGCTTACACCGAGGGAATCCACAATCATCGCTTTGCCAAGACCCGGAAATTCACCTTTTTTAGGGTCTGCAATACCGGCTTTAGAAGCAGTAGCAATTAAGGTACCCATGGAGTCGAATAATTCTACAAAGGTGAAAGAGAAAATAATTGTTACAAGGCCTACATGAAAAGCTGA
Source organism: uncultured Veillonella sp. (assembly GCA_963518085.1). Taxonomy (GTDB): domain Bacteria; phylum Bacillota; class Negativicutes; order Veillonellales; family Veillonellaceae; genus F0422. The sequence continues at coordinate 16,927 of CAUQIB010000008.1, forward strand.
GGAAATATCTAAATCCATGAAAGCAATTTTACTGAAATCAGGGATAGCGATAACGCTTAAGGAATCTGGCAAGCTAGCGATGCCAGTAGCATAAGCTAAAATGGATGTGACAATAACACCAATCAATAAAGCTCCTGTTACACGTCGTGCCATCAGAGCCGCAGAGAAGAATAAAGAGAACAGAGATAAAAGCACTTCTGGATTGCTTAAGTTACCTAATGTTAACAATGTTTCCGATGCGGCAGGAGCTCCATGACCTTTGGCAGTTACAATATCGTTCAATGTGCCAGGTTGCAAAGATAAGGCAATGGTCATAAGGCCAGATAGTTTTAAACCTATGATACAAATGAATAAACCAATACCTACGGTAATTGCAATTTTTAAAGAAGAAGGAATGGCCTCAATGATGAGCTGACGAATTTTTGTTAACGTCAGTACAAGGAATACAAGACCAGAAATAAATACAGCACCTAATGCGGTTTGCCATGTCAATCCCATACCGAGAACAACGGTGAAAGAATAGAAAGCAAGTAGACCAACGCCAGGTGCTAAGGCGATAGGATAGTTAACAAATAGGCCCATGGCAATAGTTACTAAACCGCCCCCTAAGGCTGTAGCAATTAATACGGCATCTTTATCCATACCAGCTAAGCTTAATAAGTTGGGTGCCAATAGCAAGATGTATGCCATGGTAATGAAAGTAGTGAGCCCTGCAAGGACTTCTGTACGGATCGTAGTGTTTCGCTCTTTCAGTGCGAATACTCGTTCTAACATGGTGGACCTCCTATGTAATTAAATAAAAGTCTCTTTCATTGTAGCATAGACTTATTAGTTAGGATAGAGTTTTTGATGGGATATATTCAAAAAAATTATAAAAGTTAGATAATTATATAATAAAATCTAATGAATAAACTAAACATATATCAATAGTAGATAATGGTTTTTAATATGTGTAAACTTACATAAGAATGTTGTATACATGCGTATAATGGGTGGTAGGTATGCATTTTGTGTACCAAATATGTACATAATCTATATAGACAAATTTCGTTGTTATAGATATAATAGAAAAAGAAATAAATCCTACTTGTGAAGAGGTATTACTTATGAAAATTTCTACTAAAGGTCGATACGCCTTACGCGTGTTAGTGGACTTAGCAGAACATAGCGTAGATCGCAATGTCTCTATCCGCGAAATGGCAGCTCGTCAAAACATTTCTGATAAATATTTGGAAGGTATTGTAGCGCGATTAGGGGCTGCAGGCTATGTAAAAAGTGTGCGTGGTAAATACGGTGGCTATCAGTTAACGAAAGAACCAAAAGACTATACAGTCTATGATATTCTTGCGGCTACTGAAGACTCTATTGCTGTTGTGGCTTGTTTAGAGGAAGAAGTGAACACGTGTCCAATGAGTGAAGGATGCCGTACATTACCATTATGGGAGCATTTACAGAATCATTTACGAGAGTATATGCAAAGTTTAACACTGCAGGATGTTATTGACAGACATTTTTCAGTGTAAGTTTTAAAAGAGTGGGGAATCTGAAGTGAAAAAAGAGAAGGAAAAATTAGATGTAGAAACCCATATAGGGTTTCCTTTGTATGCAGCAGCTAAAGAAGTATTTCGGGCTTGTCAACCAGAATTGACTAAGTTTGGATTAACTTATACGCAATATTTAGCTATGTCAGTGATTTGGGAATTGAAAACAGTGAACCTAAAAGCGATTGGGGAACGACTTTTCTTGGATTCTGGTACATTAACACCATTGTTACGAAAACTAGAGTTAAAAGGCTTAATCTTGCGTGAACGATTTAAAAATGATGAACGTTCTATGGTGATTACCTTAACAGCAAAAGGCCAATCTCTACAGAAAAAGGTTCACCATATTCCTGGATTGATTGAATCGACAATTGGGTTAGAACCAAAGGAGATGCAAGTTTTGCAAGGTTTACTAATCAAAGTACTACACAATGTAAAAGGTTATACAATCTAATGAGATGAACTTGTAAGGTGAGTAGAGGATAGTTGATAATATATCAACTATCCTCTGCTTTTATTTCTTTATGAATAGAGGGATTTGTTGGGACATTATAGTAGATGTGTTACAATAAGGTTACAATCTGATGTGAATTAGAGGATGTGACATATGAAACGCTTACAACAAACAGGAATGGTGGCCGTGTGGATTCTCACTATAGGAATGTCGCTGCTAGCCATTTGTTATACAATGATTATTCCTTTCCTCCCCGTATACCTCTTAGAACTGGGAGTGGAACAGGAACATTTAGCCCTTTGGTCGGGGTTGTCGTTTTCTATCTCCTTTTTTATTGCCGCCATTATGGCTCCTGTATGGGGACGACTGGCGGATAAGCACGGAAAGAAATTAATGGCAGTTCGAGCAGGAATTTTAATTGGTATCTCTTATTTATGGGGTGCTTTCGTACAAGATGAATATCAATTTTTACTAGTCCGAGCATTCCAAGGATTTGCCAATGGATTTATGCCTGCTGCCATGACGATAGTATCGTTGTCAGTACCAAAGGAACGAGTAGGGGTGGCGATGGGTATTTTTCAGATGGGTTTAGTCCTAGGGAATACAGTAGGCCCCTTGACAGGTGGACTCACAGAATTAGCAGTAGGAATGCGCCCTGTGTTTATGGTGGCAGGAATTACCTTATTTATCGTTACAGCCGTCATCGCAATCTTTGTGAAAGAGCCACAGATTGAAAGCGTAGCTCCTGTGAAAGTCACTTCTTTTAAAGAAGATTTACAAGAGGCAAGACGAAACAAGGTACTACTCCATATTTTGGGATTATATTTTTTAGTACAATCTGCCATGCTCATGCTACAACCTATTGTGGCCATTTATGTGGGTGAGTTAAAAGGGTCCATGGAGGGGGCTGCTATGCTAGCGGGCTCCATTCTTAGTGGAGGCGGTGTGATGGGCATGATTATGACCAATGTGTGGGCTGCTTATGGACAACGGAAGGGATATTTCAAGGTTATTTCCTATGGGCTATTGGGGACTGGAACTGTATTATTATTGCAAAGTTTACCGTTTGGTCTCTGGTGGTTTGGTATTTTACAATTACTTATCGGTGTATTTATTGTGGGTATCTTCCCGTCTCTCGGATCAGCGATGACGGTGAACACCGATCCATCCGTGCGGGGCCGAGTTTTTGGATTGGCCACGACAACGCAACAGTTGGGGAATATGATGGGTCCTTTATTTGCTAGTGTGGTAGCTACGTACTGGGGTACATCGTATGTATTCCTCGTAGCAGGTATAGGGATGATACTCATTGGGTACTTAGTACTGAAAGTTCATGGAAATCGGCCGAATATTCAATAGATAGATAATCTATACCCAGCATAGAGCTACGTAAGAGACATATATAATAGAGGAACGTTGATCGAGTGGATCAACGTTCCTCTGTTGTATATAAGGTATTTTGTTAAAGGGCCTTACTTGAATATGTATATTGTTAGACACCCCTCTACTTTAGTAATACATAGCTCCGAGAGGCTATACTTATTCTTCTAGTTCTGCATCTATTTCTGATTGTAGTGGTAAATGGAACCCAAAGACAGTGCGTACGTCTGGTGTGCTTTCTACTTCTAATGTACCTTCGTGTAGTTGCACAACATTTTGTACAAAGAAGAGTCCAAGACCGAGACCTTTGTTTTCTTTTGATGTACGAGAGGGGTCTACTTGGTACAAGCGATCCCAAATCATAGGAATACTTTCAGGAGGAACACCGATGCCATCATCTTGGACAAAAATATGAATGGTATCGCCTAAGGAAACTTCAAAATGGATGGTATGGTGAGCAAATTTTAGTGCATTATCCAACAGATTTGCCATAGCTTGTTGCAATAAGATTTGATTCCCATAAACAGTGATGGACTCGTCAATATGACTAGTAAAAGTAAGCCCCTTTTCTTTACATAAGCGGGTATAGGTAAGAGCTAATTGTGTCGCCACGTCAGATAGAGGAACCGGAACTGTATCGATATTGGTTAAACTATCTAGGCGTGCTATCTCTAGTAGCTGGGACACCATATCAGCCATGCCCTTACTTTGAATGAAAATATTTTGAAAGCTTTCCTTAGCTTCTTCTAAAGAAGATACATATTGGCGTGCGTAATCACTTTCTGCTTGGATCACAGCGATAGGGGTACGCAATTCGTGAGAAATATCAGAGTTGAAACGTTTCTCCCGATTGGAGGCCTCTTCTAAACTGCTGAGCATATGGTTAAAAGTAGATGCCAACTGATACATGGTATCTCCCGATTGAGGGATATTTTCGATGCGTTCCGACAAATCTCGTTTTAATGAAATTTGTTCTGCTAAGCTTGTAACGGTACGTACTGGTTTCAAACCACGTTGGATGATCCAATACCCACCTATGGAGGCAACGGTAAGGAATAGGATGCCTCCTAGTAATAAAGCTAGGAACATATTGTTTAATTTTCGATCGAGAAAGCTCATAGGGACAACACCACGAATGTATCCTTGTACACCAACGTGATGATGGATAGGTGTATCATAGTATAAAAAAGAGTGCGTATCTTGATTGACTTCAGTTATACCATCGAAGGAGGGCGGCGCCTCTTTAGGAAATTGATCCGGTGGATTGCCTCGCAAGACCATACCATCCTGGGAGTAAACTAACAGAAAGATACCGTCATCAAAGGGCTTGTATTTTTTAGGATTAGTAGCTACTTCTATTACCTCTTCTTGCAAGTCTGTACGCATTTCATTTTGATCCCAAATGTGGGTAAATTGAATGACGAATGTAGCAAGGATGCCAATCATGAGCAAGAGGAAGATGGAGTACCAACTGGTGATTTTATACACCAAAGGGACACGTAATAGAAAGGTCTCTATAGGATGCCATATAGGCTGTATAACACTATGGTATATGCGATTGGTGATAGAGTGCATAGATTATTCCTCGGTGCGGAATACATAGCCTACGCCACGGACTGTTTGAATTAATTTTTTCGTTTCATCGATGTCGACTTTTTTGCGTAAGTCTTTGATATATACGTCGATGAGGTTAGAGTAGCTTTCATAATCGTATTCCCACACATGGTCTAGAATTTGTTGGCGAGACAAGACGATATTTGGATTGCTAGCTAAATAGAATAAGAGATCAAATTCTTTGGCAGTTAATGTTAAGGGCTTGTCGTTAAGAAAAACAGAGCGACTTTTATGGTTGATGCGTAAAGGACCAGCAACGATATCTTCTACAGCTTGGTTGCGGGCACGGCGAGCTAAGGCATAGATACGAGCAATGAGTTCTTCAAACTCAAAGGGTTTTACTAAATAGTCATCGGCGCCTAGGTTTAAGCCAGACACTTTATCTTCTAAAGCATCTTTAGCAGTTAAGAAGAGGACCGGTGTTTTGTTGCCTTCTGCACGTATTTGTTGTACCACTGCAAGACCATCCATTTTTGGCATCATAATGTCCATAATGATGACATCATAACTGGACGTAGAAATATAATCTAAGCCATCTTCTCCGTTATAACATTGGTCTATAATCATAGACTCCACTTTCAAACGTTTGGCGATAATATTATTCAGCATTTCTTCATCTTCCACAATTAAGACTTTCATAGTAACTCCTTTCATACGCTAGCATATAGTTGTATTGTATCGTATTTTCCACATAGTTTAAAGATATGTTTAGAAGAAGTATAGCCGTTGTACATGAAAAGACCATGAATGATTGCTTTATGAGGGAGGGTCACCTATAATAAATGTAGAAATTATGATTTGTTCTTCCCGAGGAGTGGTTATTATGAATATTAGAACGATGACGGCCTATGCCTTGTTGATTGCCCTTTGCGCCATTGGCGGACAGATTCATTTTGGTGTGTATTCCATTGGATTTGATTCATCGCCAGCCTTTGTAGGAGCTTTGATGTTAGGACCGGTAGCGGGCGCTGTGCTCGGTGCTTTAGGCCATATAGCGACAGCGGCCTCCACAGGATTTCCCCTTGGTGTACCCATCCATGTGGCAGTCGCTATTATTATGGCAGGTACGGGGGCTAGTATTGGATATATAACGAAACGGATGACTTCATCTTTTTCTTATGTAGTTAGTGGCATAGTAGGGTATATCATCAATGTAGGTATCGGAATTGCCGTGATTGCATGGATGATGCAAAGTATGGAGGTGGCGGCTTTTATATTTGTGCCATTGTCCTTGGCCTATGCATTGAACTATGTAGGGGCGGCTCTTGTGGTGAGTCAGTTGAATCGAGTGTTTGGTGGTAAACGAAATGCGTGATATAACGAGACTTTCCTTGAAAGAGGGGGAAGACTGGATCATTGCCAGTGATATTAGCAGTGGCATTGGGTTACAGGAACATGATGTGCTAGCCGTGCCTTATGCCATGGTGGGCGCCTTTGCAACTCGTGTGGCAATGCTCGAAATTCTATGCGCTAGGGGTGCGGTGAAAGCCATACAATACCTTATTGGTGGAGACTATGATACGGTGGTGACCTCTGTGGTACAGGGGATTCAAGAGGAACTGGACACACTTGGTATTGATGTGCCCATTAATGGTAGCCATGAAAGTAATATGAAAGTGAGTACTACGTCCGTAGGGATTACGGCTCTAGGAGTAGGGGCACCAGAAGTGTGTGGCAAGGGAGAACCCTATGCTGTGTACGTATTAGGGAAGCCCTTAGTAGGCAACGAAGTGTTAGAACAACCAGAATGGATTGTGACCTATGACGAAGTCCGACGGGTTTTAGGACATCCTAGTACATCTAGGGTAGTCCCTGTTGGTTCTAGAGGTATCCGTCAAGAGTTGACGGTGGTTGGCTATTTAGAAGGGGCATCCATAGAATCTATAGAGATGACTGATGAGGAGTTAGACCATAGTGGAGGTCCTGCTACGGCGGTGGTTGTGGCTGTCCGTGCTAGTGGTGAAACGGAGTGGTTAGCAGACTTTCCTAAGGCACAATATGTAGGTCGTCATAGGTAATAGAAAGGATATAGATATGAAACAGTTACGATATTATATAGCATTGGCATTGGTAGCCGGCGGATTGACAGCAGCCCAAGCAGAGGCGAATCCCTATGGTGTAGTGAGTCCTCCTGATTGGGAATACCAAGCGCTCATGACCTTGGTGAAACATGGAGCAATTACGGATACAAAAGGAGTAGACTTAGGGTCACGAGCGTTCACCAGAAAAGAACTCATTCCAATGATGGCAGATGTGGTGGCACGTCGTGAGACTATGAATGAAAGCGACCGCATGTTGGCATTGCGGCTGTACAATGAAAATCGTCGTTCTATTATGAATTATGAAATTGAACGAGAAGAAGCAAAACAAGGTAAAGCACAGGCGGATAGTGCGGATGAGGGGACCCCAATCGCAGTAGAACCAGCCTTGACGAAAAAAGAAATCCAAAAGAAAATGGAAGCTTTCCAAATCGATACATCGGCTTTACCAAGTCGTAGCGGTGTACATGTACGCACTTCTCAACAAGGATTTTCTCAGCGAAGTCATTTAGAATTAGTAGTGCCTTCAGCGAAGGATCAAGGGAATGTAGCTTTACAACCAATTGATGGAGAAGTACTAGAGGCTATGGCTGGCGGTCAATGGGATGCGTCCAAAAAGGAACAACGACCACTTATGAAAGCGGCTAAACAAGAATGGGTTCTATTGCAAAAAGCGGAACGTAAACAGGAACGCTTAGATACAAAAGCCCAACGTCAATTAGAGAAAGAGCAACGAAAACAAGAAATATTGGCTAAGAAAGAGCAACAACGTTTAGCAAAGGCGGAGCGAGCTAAGTTACAAGTAGAACAAAAGTTAGCGAAGCAGCAAGCAAAAGAGCAAGCTCGACTAGCAAAACAACAGGCTAAGAAGGAAGCACAACTAGCCAAACAGCAAGCTAGGGAGCAAGAAAGATTAGCGAAACAAGAGCAAAAAGAACGAGCTCAATTAGCGAAGACAGCTAAGAAATAGGGGAAATAGATTTGATATTATCGAAGAAATTCGGTATACTTAAGATTAGCAATCCATTTGGTGTACTTTCATCATGAATCGGAGGAACTATGATTATACGAGAAGAGAAAATGCGTGAATTTTATACGGTCACAGCTCTCGTGCGAGAAGCCTATATCAATGCAGATCGCAGTACAGGACGAGAATATAAACTAGTGGAATTATTACGCGAGTCCGAGGCGTATATTCCTAAGTTATCCTTAGTGGCTGTTATCGATAACGCCATTGCGGGGTATGGTATGTTCTTACGTGGTAAAGTAGGCGATCAGGACGTACTCATCTTGGGCTTACTGGCAGTAGCACAGTCTATGCGTGGACATGGTGTAGGGGGTGCGCTCATTTTAGAAGGTCAACGGTTGGCACGTAAAATGGGATACTCTTACTTATTTGTACATGGTAGTAATGTATACTATCCACGGTTGGGTTATGATTTTGCACATAACTTTGGTGTAGAACCACCAGAAGGATTGGACCGGGAGCATATGATGGGGATTCGGTTAGATCATAATGCAGAACCTCTCAATGGTACATTGGAATACCCGGAACCTTTCAAAACCCTAGAAATGTTCTAGGTGACTACAACATTCGTCGTAGTAGGTATTAGATAGACAGTTCGAGATCCTCCTGTCTGTAAACAAAACTAAGGAGTTATAATGAAACAATTTAACAACACACAACGATTGACGATTTCTGCCATTTCCATCGCTATGTATTTGGCGCTTATGATTGGTACACAAGGCTTTGCCTTTGGTCAGTATCAAGTGCGTATTGCCACAGCGCTGTATGGATTGTCAGCGATCTTCCCATTCACCATTCCAGCCTTTGGTATTGCGAACTTTGTCAGCAATACAATGATGGGCGGTTTCGGTATGGTGGATGCTATCGGTGGAGCTATCGTAGGATTATTGACAACAGGTCTGATTGTCCTTGCGAAACGCCAAGGCTTAGGCAACTGGGTATTGATTCCTATCATTACCTTTGTACCAGGATTGATTGTCCCAATTTGGTTGACCTATTTCTTGCCAGTTCCATACTGGGTATTAGTGAGCTCTCTCGTAGTAGGTCAGTTCGTGTGTGGTGTGGTGAGCTACTTTCTCATCAATGCATTAGAGAAAGTAGTGTATAAAAATAAGGAGGCTTTAGTTCGTGAGTAGTGGTCGTAATGCAGCAGAATTACAAGGTGTTCATGCCTTAGGTAGCCATACGGACTATCCTACGGATTATGCGCCGCAAGTGCTAGAAGCATTTCCTAACAAACATCCAGGGAATGACTATTTTGTGAAATTCAATTGTCCAGAGTTCACAAGTCTTTGCCCAATGACGGGGCAACCGGACTTTGCCACGATTTATATTTCCTATGTGCCAGATGAAAGATTGGTGGAAAGTAAATCCTTAAAATTATATTTATTTAGTTTCCGCAACCATGGAGACTTTCACGAAGATTGTATTAACATCATCATGAAAGATTTAGTGGCATTGATGGAGCCTAAATACATTGAAGTGTGGGGCGAATTTACACCACGTGGGGGCTTGTCCATTGATCCGTATGCCAACTATGGCAAACCGGGTACCGATTGGGAAGCTACTGCGAAGGAGCGCTTGCACTTTCACGATATGCAACCAAAACGGGTAGCGTACCGTTAATTACATACATACTATTGCCAGGTCAATCGGTTGAGGGACCTGGCAATTTTACTAAGTGCCCTAGACATGATAGGATAGAGATAGATGAAACATGTTGAGGGGAAAAGGAGTTGGACATGCAACCACAGTTATATATTGGCGGAGCCGGCACGGGAAAAACTACGGCTTGTTTCGCAGAGATAGAACGAATTTTACAAGACCATCCAGACCACCAAATCATAATGCTTGTGCCGGACCCTGCCACGTATATGATGGAACGTAAGCTAGCGGAGTATCGTAAGGAAAAAGGCTTCACTACCGTGCGCGTAGTGGGCATGACACGGCTAGCCTATCAAGTGTATCAATCCTTGGGCAAAGTGAAAGAAGGTGGCCTATCGGAGCTAGGCAAAAAATTAGTCCTTCGGGTGCTATTAAAACAATCCGCAGGAGAATTAGACTTATTTAAACAAGCGGCGAAACAACCTCATTTTGGAGATGTTATACAAGGGCTATTGACGGAGTGCAAAGCCTTTGGTGTAACGCCGAAGGATTTGTCAGGGGCTGTGGAACAAGTAGATTCCATGGTGTTGGGTCGTAAATTACAAGAGCTGTCCTTGCTATTGGAACGCTACGATGCAGCGTTGGAAGAACTAGGCGTCCAAGATTCTATGGAAGAATTAATTGATATATTACCACTGTCTCCGCTCATGAAGCAGTGTCATGTCTTTGTAGATGGATTCCATTGGTTTACGCCGTTGCAGTATCGCTTGATTCAACGCCTATTTTCCCTCAGTGAGTCCTGTCATATGACGATTAGCTTACCATCCTTAGAGGAAGAGGCACACAGTCGCAAGGGGTCCATGTATTTCCGGGTCTGGGAGACCTACCGAGATATGATGACTTGGTATCCAGAGGCGGTGGTTCATGATATGAATACAGTGTATCGGGGAACTCCGTTGTTACAGCAGTTGAATACGCAGTTTTTTAGAATACCTATGAAACCGAACACAACCGAAGATGCGTTGACTATGGTGAGTGCTTACAATCGAGAGCGGGAAGCGGATGCAGTGTGCCGGAAGGTCTTAGCGTACCGTCAAAAAGAGGGACATCGCTGGAAAGACTGCACCATCATATTACGGGACATGGAGTCCTATGGTGATGTACTAGAAAAAGCGTGCCTAAATTATGGCATTCCTTTCTTTTCGGACCAACGAAAGAAGATGACTAGTCATCCTCTGGCGGAGTTTTTACAAGGCCTATTCCATGTGTATCGCACATTCTTCGATCATGATGCGGTGTTTCGCTTGCTGAAAACAGATTTTGCGCCGTTTACTCGTGAAGAAGTAGACCGATTAGAGAATTATTGCTTAGAATACGGGATTCAAGGAGCGGCGTGGTTACGAGATATCTGGAACTATGGCGGCGAAGAGGACGAAGAGAGACGGGCCGTGATGCAAGACTTACATGACCGTGTATTGCACCAGTTACTACGGCCGATTTATGATTTCTGTAAACTGCCACATAGGGGACAGGAATGGAGTGAGTTCCTTTTCCAAACCATGCAAGATTGGTGTATTCCAGAACAGCTGAAAGGTTGGTATGACGAGGCAGAGGCTGAAGGTGCTGTGCAAGATAGCGCTAGCCATGTACAGTTATATAAACACGCTATCCAATTGTTGGAGGAGTGCGCCTCTGTGACCGGCACAGAAACATTAAGTGCCGAAGAGATGGGACTCATCATCGAGGAAGGTCTTAGTGAAGTGACCTACTCCTTAGTACCACCGTCTTTGGATCATGTGACGATTACTACCATCGATCGCAGTTATATGACAGATGCGAAGGAAGTTTATGTGCTAGGTCTCAATGAGGGCGTATTCCCTCGCAAAATGGGGGACGAAGGGATTCTGCGTGACCAAGAGCGGACAGCGTTGGCAAAGGTAGGTGTGCAATTAGCGGCGGGCGCCTTAGGGCAAATGTTTAATGAAAATTTCTTGTTTTATTTAGCCTGTACCCGTGCTAGCCAAGGACTGCATCTATCCTATGTGACCTCCGATGAAGAAGGGTCTAAAATGGAACCGTCCTTGGTAGTGCGGAGGTTACAACAATATGGGTATGTAAAAGAGATAGAGGATGCGCCACTATCTATGCCAGAAGGGCGAGAACAGGACTACCTATGGCGACCATCCCAAAGTTTAGGACTCTTTTCCAGTCGTATGAGTGCCCTTATGAAAGGGGATACTATTTCCTCCACTTGGTGGAGTCTCTATAACTGGGGATTGGAAACAGGCTATGGAGGTGAGGTATTCTTCGCCACGCGAGGTATGTTTGATTCCAATACGGTGCCACGCATTGAGCCGTCCATTGTGCGAGGGTTATTGCTACGCAGCGATGCTTTAACAGGATCCGTTACACGTTTAGAACGATACCATCGTTGCCCGTACAGTTTCTATGCCCAATATGCGTTGCGCTTAGCCCCGCGGAAGGTGAAATCCTTTGGAGCTCCCGAAATCGGTACCTTCCTTCATGAGACATTGCGCTATTTAGGCGAGTACCTATTGAAAGAGGGTAGACAATGGCGTGATCTAACGGAGGAAGAACAAGAACCTTTATGCCATGAAGCGGCCGATGCAGTGATGGGCACAGAGGAGCGAGATGCGTACGAAGCGCAGCTGTATACTCGATTGACATCTACCTTATCGGCTACGGTATCACGTCTCGTAGATTGGTCCAAGAAAAGTGAGTTTTCCACCACAGAGGTAGAACAAAGCTTTGGCATGGGTACATCTAGTTGGCATCCAGTGTGCATTCCATTGGGCAAGAGCTACGGTGAAAGTATCGTGCTGCGTGGTCAAATTGACCGTGTCGATGAATATCGTGGTCCACTTGGTCATTATGCGGCGGTTATCGACTATAAATCGGGGGGCACTACGGTGCGTGCCGATGAAATTTATTATGGCTTGAAATTGCAGTTAATGACCTATCTATTGGCGCTGGAAAAGAATACGCAGGATAGAATTGGCACGGCAGCAGCTCTCTATACGTATGTGCGGAATCCGCAAGTGAAATTGTCAGAAGTTGTGAATCATAGACGAGCAGAGGAAGAAAAATCAGATATCCAACAGTTGAAAAATAGTGGATACTTTGTTGACGGTGATATCTTACAATCCTTAGATATGACGAGGGCTTACCAAAGTAACTCTCCCTATGTGCCGATTGTTCTGAAAAAGGATGGCACTCCAGATAGTCGCACAGCCAAAAGTTTAAAGACCATAGAACAATTTGGGCTCATGAAGGAATACGCAAAGCAGATTATCTCCAATAGTGGTACACAGATGATGGATGGGGAGTTCCCTATCAGTCCGTACCAAAAGGATAAACGGCGACCTTGTGAATTTTGCGAGTTCCAAGCCTTATGTCGCTTTGATGGAACCCGCAATAGATATCGTTATATTAAGACCATGACCGAAGAGGAAGCGTTGGAGAAGATGGAAGGATTACAAACAGGAGGAGCTACCTATGAAATGGACTGATGCGCAACAGAGTGCCATTGATGCGCCTAGACCGGGGCAGTTACCGTCCCAAACAATCTTGGTATCGGCAGCGGCGGGGTCTGGGAAAACAGCAGTCCTCGTAGAACGCATGATACAACGTCTGAAACGGCGGGAGTTAAGTATTCAAGAACTGATGGTGGTGACATTCACTAAGGCGGCGGCCGCAGAGATGAAAGCCCGCATCGGTGTAAAACTAGCGGAAGAGTTTCAAGCCACAGGGGACGAGTATTTAGAAGAACAACTGAATATGTTGCCGTCTGCCCATATTTCCACATTGCACTCTTTTTGCCAATGGGTCATTCGCAGTTATTTCTATAAACTAGATATAGACCCGTCTTTCACCATCGGTAATGAAGGGGAATTGGCGCTCATGCGCTACGATGTGCTAGACAAGATTTTGTTAGAAGCCTACGAACAAGGACTGTATAACATTTACGATGTGAGCGATATGTTTAGTACAGAACGGTCTGACCAAGTCTTGCGGGACACGGTGTTTCAAATCTACAACTTTGCTTTGGCTCAAAGTCAGCCTATGCGTTGGTTAGATCAGGTGTGTACTACCTATGAAAGTGCCTTACACCAGACCTTGCGAGAAACTACTTGGGGGGCACTATTTTGGGACGAACAACAACGTCAAATTAAGTATCTTCTAGAGCGTTATGAAGAGGCACAACGATTGGCGACGTTAGGTAATGGCTTCGATAAATGGATGGAGAAGGTCAGTGAACTGCAAACGCTGTTACAAGCCATGCAAAAGGCGGGAACTTGGGATGCGATGCATCTAGGTGTAGTCGGCATAGGGGGATTTAGTTTCCCTGTACTCCGTGCCACAAAGGCCATGAATGAAAGCGACCCCGCTATCTTGAGTGAAATTAAAGCTATTTTGGCTGAAGGAAAGGATATACTGCAAGCCATGCCGAAAGGTGTCTTTGCTATTACCGAAGCAGATTGGCAAGAGCAAATGGAATACTTAGTGCCCTTGGTGCAGGGTATCATTGGACTGGTGAAACGATTCCATGAGGACTTTCAACAGGCAAAACAAGAAGCGGGCATGATCGATTTCTCCGATTTGGAACATCTATGTCTAGCCTTGTTAGTGGCCCCTGAATCCGGTGATGAATTGCAACCATCTGAGGTAGCACTGGAGCTACAAGATACGTTCAAAGAAGTGATGGTCGATGAATACCAAGATACGAACGGCGTACAAGAGGCTATCGTAAACTTAGTATCTCGTGGTGACAATCGATTCTATGTAGGCGATGTGAAGCAGTCTATTTATGGATTTCGCATGGCAGATCCCCAGTTATTCATGGAGAAGTACCATCGCTTTGACCACGATGTGAACGGTGTAGAACGGCGCATCGATTTGTCACAAAATTTCCGTTCCCATGAAGCGATTCTGAATGTGACGAACTTTATTTTCTCTCAAATCATGACCAATGAAGGGGCAGGGCTTACCTATGGTGAGGCAGAAGCGCTTCATACAGGTCGTATCGTAGACAATGCGCCACTAGAGTGGGTAGGTGGGGATGTAGAAGTGCACGTTCTCTGCTGTGATGAGGACAAGACACAGACGGATCCAGAAGAAGGGGAAGACTTAGAGAACGATGAAAAGGAAATGCTCTTTGTAATCCGTAAAATCCAAGAGTTAAAGAATAATGGTGCCGTGGTGCAAGATAAAGACGGCACTTTCCGGCCTATGGAATGGCGTGATATTGTGCTCTTGAAACGCTCTATTTCTGGGTCGGCGAGTCGTATGATTGACCTTCTACGTAGAGAGGGTATCCCTGCCTATGCAGAGGAAAAATCCGGCTATTTCAGTGCTATGGAAGTGCAATTTGTGCTGTCTCTGTTGCAGATCATCGACAATCCAGAACAGGACTTGCCTATGGCCATCGTCTTGCAGTCGCCGCTTATCGGGATGGATGCGAACGATTTAGGGCGACTTCGCTTGTCCGTAGGGGAGAATAGCTTGTGGAGTGGGTTGCGAACATTTGTCGAGTCTTCTCAAAATGCAGGGTGGATTCGCTTTGTGGACTCTATGGACACATGGCGTACTATGTCTCGCCGACAAGGTATTACCGATTTAATCTGGCATATTTACGATACCTTGCATGTGGTGGAATATGTGAGTGCTATGCCGAATGGTCTGGTGCGCCGCGGTAATGTGTTGGCTCTGTATGAACGGGCTAAACAATATGAAAGTGGCAATTACCGTGGCTTATTCCGATTCTTACGCTTTATTGAAAGCTTGCAGGCATCGGGAGAAGACTTGAGTGTTGCCAAAACAGTAAGCGAAGCAGACAATGTGGTGCGCATTATGACCATCCATAAAAGTAAAGGATTAGAGTTCCCCGTAGTATTCCTCATGGGAACCCAAAAGGGCTTTAACAAAATGGATTTGAACCGATCCTTGCTATTGCACAAAGAATATGGAGTGGGTTTAAAAGGATACTTCCCAGATTTACGTGTTATGTATAACTCTGTACCATGGATGTTCGTGCGTCAAGCCTTGGAAGAAAACTTGAAAGCCGAAGAGGAACGTATCCTCTATGTAGCATTGACTCGGCCTAAAGATAAACTGTATATTACAGGCTATATGAAGGGGTCCATCAATGGCTCTACAGATCGACCTGCCACGAAGAAAATGGGCGAATGGGTGGCACCTGTATTGCAGTGGGGTGAAAGTGCTTTCACGAAAGAACAGATTCTAGGATGTAATTCCTATTTAGATTGGATTTTGCGAAGCTTAGCTCGCCACTTAGCAGGGGGCACGCAGTTGCGCCAATTTGCAGAAGTAGAAAACTCGCAATTTCCGGATATACCGTACAAAGATTGTCCTGTGTCTTTCCACGTTCATAATGGGAATGACTACAGTGTTTCACAGGAAACACCGTCCGTAGAGGTGGACATTCTGGAACAAGTACGTGCCCAATTACCAGTGGAAGCACCACCATTGGATCCTATCGTGGTGGACCGGTTGACCTCTGTGTGTCCTTATGAAAGTTCTACAGAACGCGCGGGAAAAATCTCTGTATCTGAAATCAAACGACGCTTTGTAGAGCTCGAAGAATTGGCAAGGCAGATGATTGAGCCGGACTATCGAACAGAGCAACATAACAGCAATATCGAAGGAGAATCTGGGACACCAGATAGGTCTGAACTGCTCGTAGTAGACTCTAGTAAGGACTTAGATAGTTCCGTAGAAGGTATGTTAATAGGCGATAGTATGCTCGATAGTATACCGGATGCATGTACTGATGATACTGAGCCAACTGGCGAGCAGGGCATGGAAAACGGTGCTGAGAAAGGCAAAGAAAAGAGTGCAGAGGATATATCAGAAGAAGTTCCTGTAGACCTAGGACCCTTCGATGTAGCCTTATCTTCCATGAATGAGTCTACGCCGATTCGCAGTGGTGCCCGTTGGGGTACCCTCATGCATGAAGTGATGCAATGGTTGCCCTTACAAAGTTATACTCGTCCAACCTTAAAACAAGCCTTAGATAACCTGGCGTTACAGGGGTATTTGACGGATGAAGAAAGAAAAGCAATTAGCGAAAAACGGGTGTATGATTTCTTTCACTCTGCTCTAGGACAACGATTGCTAACAGCACAGCGAGTGGAACGAGAACTACCGTTCAGCATGCTATTTCCAGCGAATCGTGTGTACCCAGAGATGCTAGATGGAGAAGAACTATTCCTACAAGGTATCATCGATACAGCATTCCTAGAAGAGGGAGCTTGGGTGCTAGTGGATTATAAGACCGACCGTCTAGATGAGGAGGATTTGGTAGAGCGTTATCGCATTCAACTTATGCTCTATAAAGAAGCGTTGGAACGATTGACACCATACCCTGTGAAAGAGGTGTACATTTATTCCTTCCGATTGGAAAGAGCGATTCCTGTATAGAACCATAATATATTGTAGAAATAGAAAAGGGTCCCTTCCGGGACCCTTTCAGTATATAGTTATTCGTTTTCGTGACCTTTATGCCACCAAGTGATACCTTTTTGTGTTGGTAAAATAGCGCGATCAAAGATAGGATCTTGAATACCACGAGATTTTTGATCAAAGTAGTCTTTCAAAGCAATAGTTGCCAATTTTCCAAGACGTAAGATAGTTGTAACATTACATAAGATTAGGAATGCCATGAATAAATCTGCTAGGTTCCATACAAAATTTAATTCAGATACGCATCCAATATATACCATGATAATAACAAATACACGGAATAGATTAATTGCAAATTTATTGTTTTTCGTCATGTGTGCAATGTTAACTTCGCCATAAAAGTAGTTACCAATGATGGAACTGTAGGCAAACATGAATACGAACAGAGCGATGACCGCAGGAGCCCAAGAACCTAATTGTTGTCCAATACTGTGTTGTACTAAGGCAATCCCTGTTAAATCAGTAGTAGCGTAATCACCAGATACTAAGACGATAAAGGCAGAGGCGCTACATACTAAGATAGTGTCTACGAATACGCCAAGGGCCATGATTAAACCTTGTTTAACTGGATGATTTACATCAGCAGAGGAAGAAGCATTTGGTACGGAGCCTTCACCGGCTTCATTCGAGAATAAACCACGTTTAATACCTTGCATAACAGCAGCGCCAACGAAACCACCGGCAGCAGAGTCAAAGGTAAAGGCATTTGTGAAAATAGACGCAATGACGGAAGGGAATACAGAAATATTTGCAAGCACAATATATACGGAAATTAATACATATAGACCAGCCATGAATGGTACCAAGAATTCAGCTGTTTGCGCAATACGTTTGGCACCACCAAAAATAACAAGAGCTGATAAAAATGCTACGACTACACCAGAGATGGAAGGGTCAATATTCCATGGTTGTAATGATAAGGCGATAGTATTTGCTTGTACGGAGTTATAAATTAAGCCATAAGTAACACTGATTAAAATAGCAAATACGATAGATAAGAACGGACTGTTTAATCCGTGGCGAATATAGTAAGAAGGGCCACCTCGGAAAGATCCATCTGGACGACGTTCTTTGTAAATCTGACCTAATGTATTTTCGATGAAGCTAGTAGCAGACCCTAAAATAGCGATAAACCACATCCAGAAAATAGCACCTGGGCCACCTAAAGAAATGGCAATAGCGATACCTGCGATATTACCAACACCTACGTGAGAAGCAACGCTGATACAGAATGCTTGGAATGGAGAAATATGATGATCTCCTTTACTTTTTTCGATAGCTCCTGCTTTCAAGATGCGGAACATTTCTGGAATTTTACGTACTTGTACAAATTTTGTGATAGATGTAAACCAAACACCAGCAATAATGAGGAGTGCGATGATGATGTTATTCCAGAGGAATCCGTTTACATCGCTCAAGAGTTGAATGATTTGTTCTTGCATAAGGACATCCTTTCTTTTATATGGACATAGCATATTTTCTATAGTATATCATAGGAAGATGGAGAAATGATAGAAAGTTATAATAATCCTAGAAAATGTGAAAAAACATCTATCCATGAGGGGTAAAAGGTGTTACAATGAATCGATAAATGAATGAAATCGCGTCACTACATCCGAACCCATTCCGTACGGACTAGTGACGCTAGCGGTTTTTGATGACACGGATACTTGAAATGACTCAAGTGATGTATGGAAAGGGGCTTGATACATGAAAACCACCGCTAAAAAAATGTCTGTATTCCAACTGACATCCATCGTGGCAGCCAATATGTTGGGTGCTGGAATTATTATGCTACCGTCTCAATTAGCACAGGTAGGTACTATTTCTATCCTTTCTTGGATAATTACCGTATTTGGCTCTCTTACATTGGCCTATATTTTCGCCCAATGTGGCTTATTTACGAAAAAGCATGGGGGCCTAGGAGGCTATGTGGAATACGCCTTTGGTAGGACCGGTCATTTTATGGCTAACTATTCCTATGCGGTCTCTTTAGTGATTGCTAATGTTGCCATTGCTATATCTATCGTAGGCTATGGAGCGGTACTCTTTGATTTGGAATTGTCTCCATTAGAAGTAAGCTTAACCACGATTGCGTTATTACTAGTGACAGCGCTAGTCAATGTACGTGGTAATAAGAGCACGGGGCGGATTAGTAATATTACTATATGGGGAACAATGTTGCCGGTCCTATTTATTGGCGTGTTTGGTTGGTTTTGGTTCGATCCAGAGATGTTTGTATCTGTTTGGAACCCGCAAGAACTGCCTGTATTTGATGCGGTCAGTCAGTCTATTTCTCTCACATTGTGGGGCTTTTTAGGCTTTGAATCAGCAGCAGCCAATGCAGATGCTGTTGAAAATCCTAAGAAGAATGTACCGATAGCGACATTTTTTGGCACTTTGGCAGTAGCCGTGGTTTACATTGTATCTACGAATATTATGGCGGGCATTATCCCTAACATCGAGTTAGTGAATTCCACCGCTCCTTTCGGTTTAGTATTTGCTTACATGTTTAATGGTACAGTGGGCAAATTCGTAATGGCTCTTATGGCAGTATCCTGCTTTGGGGCGATTATGGGATGGCAATTTACCTTAAGCCGTGTTTTTAAAAGTTGTGCAGAAGCGGGCTTCTTTCCTAAAGTGTTCGCCCGTGTAAATCGTATGGATTCTCCGGTGCGAGGTATTTTCATTCTCTTAGCATTGCAAGGAATCTTAGCGTTGATGACCACCGATGAAAGCTTGAATGAACAGTTTGCTCAGCTTGTTAACCTAGCGGTTGTGACAAATGTATTCCCTTATATTCTCTGTTGTTTATCGGTGAATAAGATGCTATCTATTGAGGGAGCTACTATCGGATTGCGCCGCCTTATCTATGTGATGAGTGCTATCGCGATTACCTACGATAGCTACGCTATCTACGCTTGTGGAGAAGGACCGGTCCAAGGTGGATTGGCGGTGATCATCTTTGGTTATGCAGCGTACCAAGCCGCATTCCATTGGAGACCACGTTTAGTAAAAGCCATTGGAAAAGGATCTGCCTGTTAGAAATTTAATACAAATAGTTATATAAATAGTACCAAGAGTGGACTCTCCTGGTGCTATTTTTTGTTAAATCAAGATGATAATTATTTTACATATAACCGTTTTAGATGTGTCTATGAGGGTGTAATTTATCTGCATTAACGAATTGGAGAATCCTTTGTATTAAGGGTTTTATTGTCATCTACGAAATGAATATTTTAAAACTTGATTTTAAATATCTAGTTATGCTATATTTGAAAAGCAATATACATAATAAAAAGTATATGCTAGGTTTGTTGTGATCATGCATTATGCATTTCACATAATACTAATTATAGGTAAAGGACTGACACTCGTGTCAGTCCTTTCCTATTAATATTATATAAAGTTAAAATTCAAAAGGGTAGATGCTAGGAATTGTTATAGCTAGCATTCTTTGATCGCCAATTCAGCTGTACAATGTGGACAGCGTGTGGCATCGTCAGCAATCGCTTCACGGCAATAGTCACATTTACGGACTACCACTGGTGCTTCAGTAGGTGTAAATCGTTTAATTTGGCTGATGATAATGAAAATACAGAACGCAATAATAAGAAATTCAAATACTGTGTTCAAGAAAAGGCCATAGGCTAATACAGGAATACCCGCTGCTTTTGCTTCTGCTAAGGTAGGGGGAGCACCACTAGTTGTTAAAGGGATAAATAAATTGGAAAAGTCTACACCGCCTAATAATAAGCCGATAGGGGGCATCACGACATCGTTTACCAAGGAAGTAACAATTTTACCAAAAGCGGCACCGATGATAACACCGACGGCTAAATCTACTACATTACCGCGCATGGCAAAGTCTTTAAAGTCTTTCAAAAAGCTCATGCTAATCTCCATTTCAAAACGCATAAAATATAAAATAAATCATATTATAACGCAAATACATCGAAAAAGATAGATATAAATTGTATATTTGGATAAATGACGTTTCTAGATTGTAAAAAAGCTGTCATGCCGTTAGACATATACGTCTAAGGATGACAGCTTTTATAATTAACGATGATGATCAACTTCTTGAATATTTGCATAGTTCCGATATAATTCATTAGGTAATTTTGTAGTAATAATAGATGCTTTATCAATGCTAGCAAAGGTTACAGATGAAATACGATCAAACTTAGATGGATCTGCTAGAACGAAAGCGTTGTGACATTTTTGCAATGCTTTTTCTTTTACAGAGGCATCAAGAGGATCTTCTGTAGTAAAGCCAGATTTAAAACTAATTCCATGGGTACTAAAGAACCCTTGGGTAAAGTTATACGATTCCAATTGATTGAGGGCTACGCTACCGACGACGGATGATGAAATGGGATTTACGGTGCCACCTAATAAGATGACTTTCATATGGCGCGATGCTAAATGGGTAGCATGATGAATGCCGTTAGTCACAAAGGTGGCATTGGTATGCTGTAAGTAATGTAATACCATTTCAGTGGTACTGCCTGCATCAATGAAGATAAAACCAGATGGACTGATTAACTCAGAGGCCGCTAAGGCAATAGATTCTTTTGCGTCGCGATACATGACGGATTTAGGAAGCATATCTATATCCGTTGTAGTATGGTCGATAGTGAGGCTGGCTGCACCGCCGTGAACCTTTTGTAATAACCCTTTGTTGTGGAGATAGGCTAAATCTCTGCGTATTGTAGGCGCTGAAGAAGACAAAGCTGTTACCAGTTCATGTACAGTAACTACACGATTTTGTTTCAAGCGTCGTAAAATAGCAGAATAACGTTCTTCAGGAAGCATAGTACAATCACCTCCAATATATGATTAACCTAATACTGCTTAGGAAAACGTACCTATTATTTTTCCTATATTCATGGTAATATAAATGACAAATAAATTATAGTAGTCTAAGGTGGTTTTCATCAAAATGTATAAAAGTAAAGACTATATTTTGCGATAAATTAAATATCCGCTCTGTGCGGATAGAGATTAGATAATACAGATGAGGAGATACGTATGAAAATAACAAAAATGCATGGTTTAGGAAATGATTTTATCGTTTTCTTCGATGATGGTACAAGCCAATTTGATGTGATAGGTATGGCACAACGTCTTTGTGATCGCCATACAGGTATCGGCGCAGATGGTCTTGTTATTGTTATGCCTTCTAAGGTAGCGGATGTGCGTATGCGCATTATTAATTCTGATGGTAGTGAGGCGGAAATGTGTGGCAATGGCATTCGTTGCTTTGCGAAGTATGCGTACGACCGCAAGATTATTGACAAAGAAGAGTTTACTGTAGAAACTTTGGCTGGTATTATGACACCTACTATTATTGCAGAGGATGGGGTGGCTAAACTGGTGAAAGTCAACATGGGCAAACCGACTTTCCCAGCAAAGGATATTCCTATGGAGATAGAATCGGACAAAGTAATTGACTATACCATTGATGTAGATGGTACATCCTATGTGGTGAGTTCTGTGTTGTTAGGGGTGCCGCATACAGAAGTGTTCGTAGAAGATGTACCTGCAGTTCCGTTGACAGTATTAGGACCAAAGATTGAAAAACATCCACTTTTCCCAAGAGGGACGAATGTGAACTTTGTGCAAGTGGTAAACGAGAATACTGTGAAAGTTCGCACTTGGGAACGTGGTGCTGGAGCTACATTGGCATGTGGTACTGGCTCTTGCGCTAGTGCTGTTATGGCTCATGAAAAAGAGTTAACTGGTCGCTCTGTAGATGTGGAATTATACCTTGGTACGTTACATATCGACTATGATGAGGACGGAACAGTGTATATGACAGGACCTGCTACAGAGGTATTTACGTTAGACTTAGAGAATGTAACATGTTAGTTAGATGCTAACAGGTAGAAACATAAGAAGTGTGAGCACTTAAATTATATAAATAATCAAGATATAATGACATCGCCATGTAGTCTTAGGAATACAATACATGTTAACGATAAAAGAGGAACGTTGATCAAATCGTATCAACGTTCCTCTTTTTCTATGTACCATCATGCACAAATAAAATAATAGTATGGCTTTACATCAGATCTGCCACCTGGTATTAGAGCTAGCTGCTCTAGTGCATTGCCAATTAACGCATGCCTATGATTTAGTTTTGAGTTGGATTTTCTTTCCGAATTTCTTCACAAACGCCGTTTGTGTCGTAGCATGTAATTTGTCTACGGTTACAATTAATCCATCTACATTTGGTGTAGGTGTCACAGCTAGTATGGTACCATGGGGCTCCAATTGACGATACAAGTAAGCGGCATCGGTTTGTAAAGTATCGAAGTCCCCTAAGCTATAGGTACCCGTTGTAATGATGTGATTATCTAAGAAGTTTTTATCTTTGATGTAAGCCGTTTCTGCAGTAATGGCTTTTACATCACTAGAAGAGGTAAAGGAAATGACTAACTTGCCGTCACGCCAGAACATGGCTCCACGGTTGTGGAAATCATAGTTTTCACCAAATGTTTTTTTGATTAGACCTCGTGCGGTTTCTTCCATTTGCTGTTGCTGAATGGTGTGTTGAATAGCAGTCGCTTCTTTGGAGAAGAGTAAACGATAGGTGATTTCTGCAGCTTCTGCCCGTGTTACATATTTTTCAGGATTGAACAAACCAGTTGTGCTGTAGTTGATAAACCCAAATAAAGCTAACTCACGTACCGAAGATTGCGCCCATGGAGCAATGAATTTTTGATCGCTAAAGTGAATTGTGTCTAATGCAGTAGGGTCTTCGGTTCGGTATCCTTGGTAGTGTAAAAACTTATCTGCCACAACGGCAAACTCTTGGCGAGACATATACTGTTCTGGACGATAGGTAGAATCGCCATAGCCACTGATGATATTAGCCCTTGCGACGCTTTCAATGGCTAAGGAAGACCAACGATCAGAGGTGATGTCTGAGAAAGAGCTGGCTAACATGATGGAAGGCGTATCGCCGAGCATCTTGCTGAATAAGGAGGCAGCCTCTTCACGAGATAAGGGATCATTCGGTTTGAATGTACCATTACGATAGCCACTCATGAGACCTTCCTTTGTCATTTTTGTAATCGACTCAAAGGCCCAAAAATTAGCTGGTACATCGGTAAAACGATATTTTTGGATTCGATCAAAGGTAGGGGTACTATTGGGCTGAGAGTAGGTAAATGTATTAGGTGCCACAGGAAGCGTATTGGTGGAGAGTGAGGTTGCAGTTTGTGCTTGGGCTAGTATGATAGGAAATGTAGTTAAAAAAAGTGCTGTCATTATACGTTTCATAAAAGACCTCCAGATCTAGAGAATCGAATTGTGTTCTACTATGTTTATCATACCATATTTGAAAGATTCGCTCCATGCGAAAGGAGTGATATTTGTCAATGAATTTGCCAAAGAAAAAGTTAAGTTATAGAGTGATAGTTATTAGTTCCATGAGTTTTAGTTATAGTACTAATTTTAGATGGGAATTAGAGGCAGAAAAGACAAGTGTGTTTTAATAGAAGATTTGATATGTATTAAAATACATAAAAATTATATAAGCCTTGATGCCATAAGGCTTGATGAGACTAGGGAAAATGTGTGATTTTTGGTACAAATTGGCTGATTGATAATGACTAGCAAAATGGTATAAAATGGGTTCTTGCTAATATTGCAAGTCTTTTGTAATTACAGAAAATTTACTATATAATAAAGTCATCAGAAAACTATTTAGAATCTACCGTTCTAATAGTACATAGATGGAAAACGATTGTTGCATTTTGCCAATCAAGTGATAGTAGTTTACTTTAAAGTTGAGGATGTGAAGCAATGAAAATTCATTTATTTCAACAATGTTTGATTGATATGTTCTACCCTCATGTAGGCATGGCAGGTGTAAAGGTTCTTGAAAACCTTGGCTGCGAATTAACAGTTCCTAAAAAGCAAGTGTGCTGTGGTCAGATGTTTGTTAACTCTGGTTACAACGAAGCTGCAAAAGGAGCTATCAAAAATACGATTGAACAATTCGAAAATGCTGATTATGTAGTGAGCATGTCTGGCTCTTGTGCATTCGCGATTCGCGATGAATATCATCATATTTTAAAAGATGAACCAGAATGGTTAGCACGTGCTGAAAAATTGAGCTCTAAAATTTATGAGTTCACACAATTCATCGTTGACGTATTAGGGGTAACTGATGTAGGAGCTCGCTTTAATGATAAAGTGACATACCATAAATCTTGCCACGTAACACGTTTGATGGGAATTAAAGAACAACCAATGAAATTATTAGCTGGCATTCAAGGCTTAGAATACTTACCATTGCATCGTGCTGAGCGTTGCTGTGGATTTGGTGGTACTTTCACAGTGAAAAATCCTGAAATTTCCGCTGTTATGACAAAAGAAAAAGCATTGAACATTGCTGATTCTGGCGCTAACATTGTAGCAGGTTCTGACATGGCTTGCTTAATGAATATTGAAGGTATGTTAGATCGACTTTACAAAGAAGGAGAAATTGATCGCCATATCCGTGTGATGCATATTGCGGAATTGTTGAATAGTCGATAGGAGGAGTCACCATGAGTAATATTATGTACGATAAACGCCCGTTTAAGACACGCGTTAATGATGTGCTTGCTAATGACTTCAAAGTAAAAGCCATTCACACAGCACAGGATGTATTCTATGAAAAACGTAAAGCTGTAGTAGATCAAGTAGCAGAATGGGAAGACTTCCGTAATGAATCTGCTGATTTGCGTGACCATGTATTGGCTAATTTGGATTATTATTTAAATAAATTTGCTGAAAATGCTGAAAAAGCTGGTGCTCATGTGCACTTTGCAGCTGATGATAAAGAAGCAACAGCAATTTGCATGGAAGTACTTCGTGCAAAAGAAGCAAAAATGGTTGTTAAATCCAAAACCATGGTATCTGAAGAAATTGGATTAAATCACGAATTAATTAAAGAGGGTATCGAAGTAAACGAAACGGACTTGGCAGAATTTATTTTGCAAACAGCTGACTTTGATCCTCCATCCCATATCGTAGTACCTGCATTGCATTTTGAACGTAACCGTATTCGTGATACATTTGCGAAAAAATTAGGGTATGAAGGTACTGAAAATCCAGAAGAAATGACTCGTTTCGTACGTCGCTATATTCGCGATCGTTTCTTGTGTGCTGATGTAGGTTTCACTGGTTGTAACTTTGGGGTAGCTGAAACTGGTACTATCACTATCGTATCTAACGAAGGTAATGGTCGTATGGCGAGCTCTATGCCTAAAACGCAAATTGCATTGATGGGTATGGAACGTTTGGTACCTGACTTTGCATCCTTGGATGTGATGATGGAAATGTTGATTCGTTCCTCTGTAGGCGCTAAAATTTCCAACTACTTCTCCATGATCACAGGTCCTGCTCGTGAGGGAGAAGCAGATGGCCCAGAAGAATTACACATCATCATCATTGATAACCGCCGTTCTGGTATTTTAGGTGGCGATTTTGAAGAAATGTTACGTTGTATCCGTTGTGGTGCATGTATGAACATTTGCCCTGTATATCGTCATATTACAGGTCATGGTTATGGCTCTATCTATCCAGGTCCAATGGGTGCTGTATTAACTCCACTATTGGTTGGGTATGAAGAAGCTGGCGATCTTCCTTACGCGTCCACATTGTGCGGCGAATGTTGGGAACACTGCCCAGTTAAGATTCCGTTGCATGAATTATTATTGAAACATCGTCAAGTCATTGCTGATAAATTACAAATGCGTCCAGCTATCGAACGAAGTATCTTCCACACAGTGGCAGGTGTATTTGCGAACTCCTTCTTATTCGATATGGGTACTAAAATGGGTGCTATCGGCATGAAATTAATGAGTAAAAATGGCCATATGGCAGACTGGACAAAAGTATTACCAGTAGTTGGTGGCTGGGTGAAAGCAAAAGATATGGGCTTGCTCAAAATGAGTAAATTCCGTGATGAATATGCAAAACACGTAGCACAAAAGGGAAAGGAGAAATAAAATGGATCAAGCAAAAAAACAAGCCTTTTTAGGTCGACTATCTCGTGCGTTAGGCCGTGACTCAATTCCTACATCTGTAACACCTTTTGATTTTTCAAAAGGACCTCAAAAGACTATGTATTCTGACCTTAGCCATGAGCAAGTAATAGAGATGTTTAAAACAGAAGCGGAACGTTTAGGTACTAAACTTATCGAAGTAGAAGCTTCTCAAGTAGGTCAAACATTGGTTGATGAAATCGTTGCTCGTGGTGGCGGTAGCGTTGTGTACCCTAAATCTGAAGAAGTAGAAACATACGGATTAGAAGAAGCTTTCAAACAATTAAGCGAAGACCAAGCTACATTCTATCAATGGGACGCTACAAAAGGTCGTGAAGCAAATATCAATGTAGCCAAAGATTCTAACATTGGTATTACGTTCCCAATCTTGGGCATTGCGGAAACAGCAACAGTTATCCAACCAAGTACAGAAGAATCTGGTCGTTCCTTGGGTTTATTGCCTTTAACGCATATTTCTGTATTGCGTGAAGATACAATTCATCCACGTATGACACAAACTATGGCAGAATTAGCAAAGATCTATCGCAATGATCCAGCTAAGTTCCCTACTAATGTGGTTCATATCTCTGGTCCATCTAACACAGCGGATATCGAGTTAGTTCGTGTAGTAGGTGTTCATGGTCCAATCAATGTAACATTCATCTTAGTTAAATAAGAATGATAACTTGATACAATGAATATGATATAGGGTAGTTGATAGGTATATCAGCTATCCTATATTTTTGCTTTTATAGGTTTTTGTTAAGTCTTACTGGTAGCAAGCAAGGTTCTATACTAAATGGAGGGCTATCCGGATAGGAATAGATATGATATTTGACAAAGACCTTTTTTTTCGTATACTAAAAGATGATATAATAATAAATTTATTTCTATCGTTGTGATAGAATCTAATCGTATGGAAGTTAACGTCATGTACTATAAGTTAGTTAGAGCAATATACTTACAGGAAAGGAGTAAGGATGTTATTAGCAGAAGAAAAAGTTGCCACAGCCACAGCGGCAGGCGCTGAAAAGGTAGCAGAGCATGTGGAGGAGAGCATTTCCTTTATGGGACATATGCAATCTTTAGTGATTGAATATTTACCAAGCATCATCTTGGCCATTGTTGTGTTGATTGTAGGTCGCTATTTGGCTCTATTGATAAGACGTGTGTCAGTACAATTGATGAGTCGCACCGGTTATGATCAAACGGTGCGCAGCTTTGCGTCTCAAATCATTTACTATACAATTATGTCTGTAGTTGTCTTGTCAGCGTTGTCCTTAGTGGGATTCCCAACGAATAACTTTTTAGCCGCTTTTGGTGCCTTTGGTATCGCTATTGGTTTAGCCTTACAAAATAATATGGCCAACTTGGCATCAGGTTTGATTATCTTGGCTTTCAAACCATTTAAAGCGGGGGATTGGATTTCCGTAAATGGTGTAGAAGGTTCTGTGAAAGCCATCCATTTAATTAACACAGCTATTGCAACGAAAGAAAATCGTATCGTCTTTATCCCAAACTCAGCTATAACGTCCAATAACTTGATGAATAGTAACTATGAGCCAACACGATATATTACGTTTGTGTTTGGAATTAACTATAATACGGATCACCACCGTGCCATTGAAATCATTAAAGAGATTCTTGTAAGCACAGGCAAAGTTCATAATATGGATAGCTTAGAAATTGGTATTAAAGAATTTGGTGATAGTTCTGTAAATATTGTGGCATATCCTTTAATTAACGCGAGTGATTATAGAGAAGTTTATTATGGTGTTATGTCCGATGTGAAAGATCGTTTTGATGCAGAGGGTATCGATATTCCGTATCCACAACGTGTGGTACATATGGCCAACTAATCAGTTAAGAGGATCCTATTTCGTACCTATAAAATATAGGTGGGTAAGGAATATCCTGAGACCATGCTATTCCATGCCTATCATGTATGGTGTATATAGCAAATAATACTCTAGGGTGATGGCTACTTGTTTGGGTGCATTCGTATGTAATGAAAGGGAGGAACTCCTATGAATGAAAATCTATATGAATCTATGAAAGCTGCTGTAACCGAATTAGCTACGGTAGCGAAATTGCAAGAAGGTAAATTGCTAGTAGTAGGGTGCTCCACCAGTGAAGTACGAGGAAGACATATTGGTAAGGACTCTTCTTTAGAGGTGGCATCGGATTTGTTTAGAGCTCTGTCGGAGGTGCAAAGTGAATATGGTTTCGCTGTAGCTATTCAATGCTGTGAACATCTCAACCGTGCCTTAGTGATGGAACAATCAGCAGCAGTAGCGCGTGGTTACGAAGAAGTGAATGCAGTACCTGTACAGCATGCAGGTGGATCCATGGCGACAACAGCCTATGCCTTGTGGACTAACCCTGTGATGGTGGAACATGTAAAAGCCGATGCAGGTATCGATATTGGAGATACTTTCATTGGTATGCATTTGAAACATGTGGTGGTACCTGTGCGTTTAGAGGTGAAAGAAATTGGTGAAGCTCATGTGACCGCGGCTCGTGTACGGCCTAAATTTATAGGTGGTGAACGGGCGCAGTACAATGAAACATTAAAGTAAGAATTGTGAGGTAATTGTGGAATTTTATACCTATGCTTATGTGGTGCAACGAGGAGAGTTTACATCCTTATTGGAGTATAGTGTGACAACTATTTTACTAGTAGCATTGCTAATAGTGGGCGTGAAAGTCATGTACAATCGTTTTGATACGAAGTTTCGTGACTTAGGTATCATCATTGTATTGGGACTTGTCTTTTTATTGGGATTGCAAGTGAATGATTACACTCGTGATGTAGACAGCGCAGAAGAGTCGAACTATATGGTGCAGTTTCTAAATAATCTGAGTGAACGTGCAGAGGTACCGAAAGACAAAATTCGAGTTAATACATTACGCGTGCAAGATCGTATGATTGTAAATATTGAGAATAGTTATTTTGAAGTGACGTTCACCATGAATAAGGAAGCGTATTCTTTGCGACCTGTACAAATGATGAATACGAATCCAAAAGTTATAGATGTGAAGAAGGATGAACGATAATATGTTAACAGGATATACATTAGTATTTATCAAGCTAACCCTTGGTATCTTAGCCCTCATTTTACAAATGAATTTGATGGGTAAAGGCAATTTAGCGCCTAACTCTGCATTGGACCAAGTACAAAATTATGTCCTAGGGGGTATTATTGGTGCCGTTATCTATACTGAAAGCATCGGTATCTTGCAATTTTTTCTAGTGCTCATCGCATGGACTATCGTGGTGATGGGCTTGCGTTTTCTTAGTGCTCATGTGCGGTGGATTAAAACATTGATCGATGGACGTCCTAGCATTGTTATTGATCGCGGTAAGATTCGTGTCGGTGAATGTTTGAAACGGGGGCTTCTTGGTAGTGATTTGCAGTTGAAACTGCGTAGCGCAGGGGTGACCCTTGTGAGTGATGTACGCCGTGCTGTACTCGAGCAAAATGGTCAATTGACACTAGTGATGAATGGGGATGATTTAATTCGTTATCCGGTGATTGTAGATGGTGTGGTGGATCCAGATATACTAGAACTGGCAGACAAAAACATGGCTTGGTTGGAAGAAGAAGTACAAGACCAAGGATATTCTATTAGTGATATTTATGTGGGAGAATACTCCAAAGGGCATCTAATCCTGCACCCTTATGAAGGGCGCAGAGGATAATACCGTTGTGTTTTAGGATAGAATGGTGTATACTTGGAGTAGAAGGAATGAATCTTTCTAAGAGGGTTGTAGAAATTCATCCATAAGCTCAAAAAAGGACGGCTGCCACCGTCCTTTTTTCTTTCTACTTTCTATTCTTGTAATACTTTAGAATTGCACATGTCAAAAAATTAACAATCAATCCTTGCAGAATAGGGGCAAGAAAGCTAGCCCACCATACTAGAGGGTTGGAATCAACCTCCATAAGCTCACCTCCTTTCTGTAAAAGAGGATACCTAAAGTATAGCACATTTTATGAGAGAAAAGGGTACAAAGTCTTGAATAGGCATGAGAAAACATGTATAATAGTAGGGTAATAGCATTGGAATATGACAGTCCTATGGGGCTTGTGCAAGGAGAGCCTGTGAACCATGTCAGGCCTTGATTGGAGCAGCATTAAGCGGTAACTCTCTTGTGCCACGAGGAAACCTATAGGGCTGTCAGATTCGAGTGCTATGGTAAAGCAGCTAGCTTAGCTGCTTTTTTTCATATCTTAAGGGAAAGGAGGGGCTATGAGTTATTTAGCGTTATATAGACGATGGAGACCGAAACAATTTACCGATGTAGTAGGTCAACACCATGTGTCTGATACATTACAACGAGCCATACGGGAAGATAAAGTGGCCCATGCCTATTTATTTGCTGGTCCTAGAGGTACGGGTAAAACGAGTATGGCAAAGATATTTGCTCGTGCTATTAACTGTGAACAGGGGCCTACAGACACACCTTGTGGTCACTGTGAATCGTGTCAGCAAATGTTACAAGGACAAGCCTTGGATGTGATTGAAATTGATGCGGCCTCCAATCGAGGTATTGATGAAGTGCGTGCCTTGCGAGAACAGGTGAACTTTTTACCTGTGGTAGGTCATAAAAAAGTGTTTATTATTGATGAAGCACACATGCTCACCAATGAAGCGTGGAATGCTTTGTTGAAAACTATCGAGGAACCGCCGAGCCATGTAATGTTCATTTTCGCTACTACAGAATCTGAGAAATTACCAGTTACTATTTTGTCTCGTTGCCAGCGCTATACGTTCCGTCGTATTACAGCTAAAGATATTACAGCCCACTTATTGCATGTTGCAAAGGAGAGTAACATTTCTCTTGACCCTGCGGCGGCACAAGTCATTGCGGTCCATGCAGATGGGGGCTTGCGGGATGCCTTAAGTATTCTGGATCAATGTTCTGGTATGACCTCGGACATGATTACGGCTCCTCTAGTAGAGACTATGATTGGCTTAGTGAGCAAATCTTGGGTTCTCGATATGGTAGATATATTGAAAGCAGGTAATGGAGCAGCATTACTGCAAGCTGTAGATGAAGCGCTACAAATGGGTCGTGATGCTCGGCAAATTGTGACGGCTTTAGTGGAACATCTACGAGCTATGATTGTGGCAAAAGTATTGCCTGATGCGGAAGAGCTATTAGCCTATGATACGCATAAAGAGCGATTATTGGTGCAGACCAATGAGTTATCTATGGAGGAGATAGGGCGCTATATCAATGTACTCCAAGCGGTACAAAATAATGCAAAGCAAGTAGATAACCCGCGAGTGATTGTAGAAATGGGATTGCTTTCACTCTTGCAATTAGGTGGCGGTACCTACCAAACATTAGAAGGGCGCATGACGACGATGGAGCAATTTGTCAATCGTCAAGAAGATGCATTGCTCCAAAAGCTCAATGAGTGGTCGGAACAACGACCTGTAGTGGTGACGAAACCAGTGGTAGAATCTACCCCACCTGTGGCGGATACGGATGCATATGATGGTGTCCTAGAGGAAATTCCTCATCCAGTGGAGGATGATGTGTTATTGCCATCTGTCTCACCAGTGAGAACTAGTTCTGCAAAAGCGACATCTCCTTTACCACCACCTCGCACAGCTAAGGCGGTTGGCTCTGGTGGTAAAAGTTCATTGCCACCCCCATTGCGAAAGAAAGCATCTCCAACAGTAACACCTAAAACGACGACATTTGACACGGCACAAGATGCGACTGTGGGACAGGAGATGGTGAGTCCTCATGAATATAGCGCGATTTTAGCAAACGTGATAAAATGGTTGAGAGGCAAGAATTATGGATTGCTGAATACCATCTATCAGCAAGGAACCTTGGTGTACTTAGACCAAGAGCAAGCCATCTTGATGTTCCCGACTCCTATTGCGGGTCCTATTTTGGTACAACAGCAGCATGTAGAATGCGGAAAACAAGCATTCCAACAAGTCGTAGGGCGACCGATTGTGGTGAAAGCTATCGATAAGAAGGATCCAAAGCTGCAGGTGTACCTAAATGCAGCAAAAGCCTTTGGAGGAACTTCACAGCAAGGTGGACAGTCACAACCAACGACAATGGCTCCTGTGGTGGAACGTTCTAGCGAACCCGAGGAAATAGTACAACCGACAGTTGTGACTCAAGAAGTGGCACAGCTTACATCTCATGAAGAGATACCAGCTGTATCCGAAGTAGAACAAACGCCTGAGAGTAGTAAACCTACCTATGTAGGGACAAATACAATTTCAAAGATAGGCGCTGGTAGTGACCCTACTAATGTAGATGGTATTATTGATGATTTTCTTACAGTCTATGACAATCCAGAGGAAGTATTAAATCCATACTATCAAGCAAAAGGGAATGACATGCTTTCAGAAGAAAGCATAGACGAGATACGGAAGTTGCCGAAATGGTCCTCAGTAGAGGCCAGTGATGAAGAAAAACAAGAGCCCCTACTCTATGATGCATTGCAGCATATGGAGGCCAGCGGGTATGATATTTATGTTAAAGAAGTAGACGATTTGTCTAATAGTTAAGGAGGTTCACTATGTTTGGTGGCGGTAATATGCAAGGTATGTTGAAAAAAGTTCAAAAAATGCAAAAGGATATGGAAAAAGCACAAGAAGAAATTAAAAACACCGTAGTAGAAGCATCTATTGGTGGTGGTGCCGTATCCGTAACGATGAACGGAGAACAAGAAGTATTGTCTATTAAAATTTCTCCTGCTGCAGTTGATCCAGAAGATGTGGAAGCCTTGGAAGATTTAATCTTAGCAGCTGTGAATGAAGCAAACCGCAAAGCAAAAGAAGTGGCAGAGAAAAAATTAGGTGCTGTCACAGGAAACTTGAAACTTCCTGGAATGCCAGGTATGTTCTAATATGACAAATCCTTTAGAACGATTAGTAGAAGAGTTGCGTCGCCTTCCAGGGGTGGGGGCTAAATCGGCTAGACGATTAGCATACCATCTCATTGAGGCCGATGCAGAAGATGTACAACGCTTGGTAGAAACTATCCTTGCAGCGAAAGAAGCCACACATAGATGTTCCCAATGTTTTAATTTATCTGCTCAAGATCCTTGTGAGTTTTGTGCTAGCTCTAAACGGGACCGATCGATGATTTGCGTGGTGGAAACATCGCGGGATGTCATTGCTATCGAACGTAGTGGTGACTATAAAGGGTTATACCACGTGTTAGAGGGGGCTTTGTCTCCTATTGATGGGGTAGGCGTGGAAGACATTCGCTTAAAAGAACTTATGTTGCGCCTTCAAGATAATACAGTGCAAGAGGTCATCATCGCTACAGACCCTGATGTAGAAGGGGAAGCAACGGCGCTATACATTGCTCGATTATTGCAACCTACGGGTATTAAGGTGACTCGTATTGCCCGAGGCATTCCGGTAGGTGGAGATATTGAATATGCTGATGAGGTGACCTTGAGCGGGGCTGTATTACATCGTCAAGAAATGAGGTAATGATGGATTACATACTACAAGCAGTAGTAGCCATTGTTGTAGCTTGGGTGATTATCAAAGTAGCTTGGTTCACCATCAAACGAGTGGCGACAAATATCTTTTTAGGTATGATTACCTATGCAGTGGCTACAGAAGTATTCCATATTCCTATGGATATGAATATTATGTTGTGGGCATTAACAGCCGTGTTAGGGCCTATACCAGTGCTAGGCTTAGCGTACTTTCATTGGTAAAATAAGGAGCAACCATGCAATCAAATACTGTTATACTTAATGACATTCAACAACAAGTTGTACAGGAATTAGACAGAAATATTGTTTTGCTAGCTTCTGCAGGAACAGGAAAA
Source organism: uncultured Veillonella sp. (assembly GCA_963518085.1). GTDB lineage: Bacteria > Bacillota > Negativicutes > Veillonellales > Veillonellaceae > F0422. Next base: position 51,967 of record CAUQIB010000008.1, read on the forward strand.
ACAAATACATTGTCCTATCGGGTGGCACATATCTTGGAAACGGGGCGTGCCACTGGTAATCAAATTTTGTGTCTTACATTTACGAATAAAGCATGTCGTGAAATGAAAGAGCGCATGATTGCCATTGTAGGACAAGAAGCACAAGCTGTGAAAGTATCTACATTTCACAGCTTTTGTTATACCATTTTGCAAGAAGAAGCAAAATTACAAGAAGACTTATTTAAAGAATTTCTTATCTTTGATGAAGAAGATGTAGAGGAATTATTAAGCGAATTTTTGCCTGCCTTTGTGAAAGCTTATAGTGAAGAGCAAGGTATTATGGCACCTAAAATACATGCAAATACGATTCGCGAGGCTATCAGCGCTGTGAAAGAGCACCGCGCTAAGTATCAATATTATTCTTCTGATATAAGCAATGATTACAGGCGTACAATGGAGCAAATGAAACGGGAAGAATCTGTTTGGTACAGCATTATGTCAGAGGAGACGGCTGCATTTTTAGATGAAACAGGTCTACAAGTGTTGATGGAATACGAGTGCCGCTTGCGAAATCTCAATGGATTGGATTTTGCCGATTTAATTACTCGAGTGCACCAAATCTTTCAGCGTCCCGAAGTGGCTAATCGTTGGCGCCAGCGCTATTCTTACATTGCAGTGGATGAAATGCAGGACACCAGCGCATTAGAATATGAAGTGATGAATACTATGTGGGAAGGCAATCATGTTTTGCTGTGTGGAGACTACTTTCAAACGATTTATGAATGGCGTGGGTCTAATCCGATGACATTGATTGATCGATATCGTAGAGATTATAACCCCATAGAATTGGTGTTTGACACAAACTATCGGTCGAATCAGATGCTATTTAAAGGGGCCTTTTCCATGCTGAAAGATATGTTCCCGCAACGGGTGCGAGAATTGTATCGAAAAGAGCCGCAAGCAATCGCCACACAACAAGGGGAGCCTATTTCCATATTTGCGGCTGAAGATGCCTATGATGAGGCTAAGTATATATTTCAGGCTATCCAACAGCTGAGAACTGATGAAGAGATGCCGCCTGTAGGAATTTTATTGCGTACCAACAAACAAGCTGTGCGATTAAGTGAGCAATTTAAACGATGCAATCAATCTTTGCCAGAAGATAAACAATTGAAATTTATTTTGGCAGATGAGTTAAAATTTTTCCGCCGTTTAGAAATCAAAGATATGATGGCATTTTTTAAATGCTTAGTGAACCCTTGGGATGTGATGAGTACGAAGCGTATCATTAGAACCTTTGTGAAAGGGATTGGTGATAAGCGCATGGAAGAATTAGAAAGTATAGCAGTAAGAAAAACGGGTTTACGCATCACCGATTTTATGAGCACAAAAATCTTTACTCGGGAACCTTATGAACAGTTAGAAAAGGGGCTAGTGGCTAAAGATATCGTTGTGTTTGATGTAGAGTCTACAGGCGTGAATATTATGGAAGACCGTATTGTGCAGATGGCGGCTATCCGTATCGATGAAGAGGGTAATCAAATTGATAGGTTTGAACGATTCATCAACCCTGGTGTACCTGTAGGGGATTCAGAATTAGTCCATGGGTTTAGTGATGCGTATTTACAAGAGGTTGGGGGCGATGCACGAACTGTATTGGAAGCATTCAGACAGTTTGCAGATGGATCTATCATAGTAGGCCATAATGTGCAATATGATATGGGTATATTGGAGCAAGAGTGTAGCCGTCATGGTGTAGCTATGCCGAGAATACAAGCCATCTATGATACCCTAGATATCTATCGCCGATTCTATCCTAATTTGCCAAACCATAAACTAGAGTTTTTAAGTGGGTACTTTCCGATTGATCATCAGTCTACGCACAATGCGATGGATGATATCATCGCAACGGGTAAGCTATTGGTGTATGTGATGAAAGAAAATATTCTTCCCACAAAAGCACAGCGCATGGCATTTGTAAATAAGTACAGAGATAAATTTGCGGATATTGCTGCCTCTATGGATGCTTTGCGTAGCAAGTGGGCTACTAGTAAGCCTACAGAGATCGTAGAGTATATTATGAATCATATGGGTGTCTTGGCGCATTACCAAAAGAAAGTACAAGAAGATCCTACAGGACAACGCCGTGTACAAAGTATTCGTGAGCTATACCGCATTATGAAAGAGTTAGAAGCGGAACATCCACACTATGTAGGACGTGATGGAGTCAAAGAGATACTAGAAATGTCTGCTCTTCACTCGGGAGAGGGCATGTTCCGAAGAAAGGGAGATAGTCGTATACCAATTATCACTGTTCATCAGGCTAAAGGTAGTGAATTTGAATATGTTTTTATTGCCAGTGCTCATGATGGAGGGCTTCCTTTTTATTATGCTGTTAGAGATGGCAAATTAGAAGAAGAAAAACGTATTTTTTATGTAGCCTTAACCCGTGCTAAGAAACACTTGACCATCACCTATGCAAAGGTCAATGCGAATGGGTACTTTCAACAACCAAGTCGATTTCTAGCTTCTATTCCAGAGGAGTATGTAAAGCGAGTCACGTACAATCGCTGGTAGGGAATTTATTGGGCTAACCCTACCCTAATGTTTTCAATCTATGCTATAATAGAGTGTAAATAGCTGTATCTTAGACGCCTATTTACGAAGATAATACTAATAATGGAAGAACTTTTATAGTGGAGGCTTTCAAAGTAGAAGGCAATCGTTACTATAGAAAGTTCTATGATGTAATGGAGGCAATTCATATGGGAACCAATGTAGCAACAAGTATGGTAATTGGCACACAATGGGGCGATGAAGGTAAAGGTAAAATCGTTGATTATTTATCTGAACGTGCTGATGTGGTAGTACGTAGCCAAGGTGGTAATAATGCAGGTCATACGGTGGTGGTAGACGGTAAATCTTTCGCATTGCGTTTATTGCCTAGCGGTATTCTTTACGATGATAAAATGAATATCATTGGTACTGGTGTCGTTGTGGACCCTAAAGTATTGTTGGAAGAAATTGCAAACCTTGAAAAAGAAGGTAAAAGCGCAAAATCCTTATATATTTCTGATCGTGCTCACGTGATTTTACCGTATCATAATCGTTTAGATGAAGCGGAAGAATCTGTAAAAGGTGATGCTAAAATCGGTACTACAAAAAATGGTATCGGTCCATGCTATGCAGATAAAGTAAATCGTATTGGTATCCGTATTTGTGATTTAATGGATCCAGTTGTATTTGAGAAGAAACTTAAATTCAACGTAGAATTGAAAAATAAAATGTTAACAGCCGTATATGGTTTTGAGCCAGTTAGTTTTGAAGAAATCTTAAAAGATTATCTAGGCTATGCAGAACAATTACGTCCGTTTGTAAAAGATACAAACTTTGCCGTTATCGATGCAATCAAAGCTGGCAAAAAAGTATTGTTTGAAGGGGCGCAAGCAACTATGCTTGACCTTGATCATGGTACATATCCATTCGTAACAAGTTCCCATCCAGTAGCAGGAGGTGCCTCTGTGGGTGCTGGTGTAGGCCCTAACTACTTAAAAAATATTTTTGGCGTAGTAAAAGCGTACTCCACTCGTGTTGGTGAAGGTCCATTCCCATCTGAATTATTAGATGAAACTGGTGAATACCTTCGTCAAACAGGTCATGAGTTCGGTACGGTTACAGGCCGTTCCCGTCGTTGTGGATGGTTAGACCTATCCGTTGTATCCTATGGCGCAGCTTTGAACAGCTTAGATTATTTAGCTATCACTCGCCTTGATATCTTAGATGGTTTGGATGAAGTGAAAATCTGCGTAGGTTACACACGCAATGGTGAGCCTGTACAAGGATTCCCTGCTAGCTTAGATGTGTTAACAGAATGTGAACCAGTATACGAAACATTCCCAGGTTGGAAAACAGATATTTCTGGTATCCGCAAGTATGAAGAATTGCCAGAAGCAGCACGTCGTTATGTAGAACGTATTGCAGAAGTAACCGGTGTAGAAGTAGGTATTGTTTCCGTAGGCCCTGGCCGTGATCAAACGATTGATTTAGTGAATGTATTTGCTTAATTATATTATATTATGAAAAAGACCCTATATAGGGTCTTTTTTATATTGTGGCAAAAATAACGGTAGACTATGCAAAAAATGCAAGAATAAAGAAAAAATGATTATCTTGATAATAAAGAATTGTTGTAATATAAGAAAACTAAGAATAAAAATTAATTAAATCTTGTATTGGTGGACAATTTATTAATAAATATTCGTAAGATGTAATGCATATTGAGATATATTATCAATATAAGATGTCAAGATATTAAAACATGATTACTATCTTATGAAATGTAATGTTAGCTTTGCACATCTAAATAAATGGGAATGTAAATGCATTTTTTAAGATGAAATAAAAAATAATATTCTATAGGATATAATACGTTAGCGGTTTAACAGGATAAAATATAACAAATTGCTATAATAGAAATAGTTAATTAAGGTTGAATTAAATTGTCATTCGGTGTAAGATTAGTACGAAACGGCTACTGTATATTTTTATATCCATAGCTACCATGTCGACAATGGTTTTCAATAATTATGTCTATTCATAGTATGCAATAGGAGGCTTTATTATGAATCACTTACACATTGCGTTCTCTCATGATGCATTACAAGATTTTGAAGATTCTATGACTCGTTTTGCAGTGACATTAGATGAAACTGATTTTTCTGATGTAGCTGCAATTGTGATTACTGATGCAGATCATGAAGAGGTACTAAGCAATCCATTGATTGAAGCTCTTCGTATTCCTGTATTCTTAGTGAAAAAAGATGCGAACTCCACTATTAAACCTGAATTTGTAGGCAAGATTACTCGCGTAATCGATGCTAATGAAGTGAATTACGAATTATATGTAAAACAAATTGAAGCGGCAGCTAAAAAATATGAAGAAGATATGTTGCCTCCATTCTTCCGTGCATTGGCAGATTACGTAGAAGATGGTAACTCTCAATTTGACTGCCCAGGTCATCAAGGGGGACAATTCTTTGCTCGTCATCCAGCGGGACGTGCATTCTATAATTTCTATGGTGAAAACTTATTCCGTAGTGACCTTTGTAATGCAGACGTTAAATTAGGTGACTTATTGATTCACGAAGGACCAGCTTGTGATGCACAGCAACATGCAGCGCAAGTATATAATGCTGATAAAACGTATTTTGTGTTAAATGGTACATCCTCTGCTAATAAAATGGTGTTAAATGCACTATTAGCCCCTGGAGATGTTGTTTTATATGATCGCAATAACCATAAATCTATCTCCCATGGCGCATTAGTACAAGCTGGTGCCACTCCTGTATACTTAGAAACCGCTCGTAACCCATTCGGTTCTATTGGCGGTATTTTGGAACATTGTTTCAATGAAGAATATATCCGTAAATTAGTAGCAGAGCAAGATCCTGAAAAAGCAAAAGCTGAACGCCCTATTCGTTTGGCGGTGATTCAATTAGGTACATATGACGGAACTATCTATAATGCTCGTCAAGTAGTCGATAAAATTGGTCATTTATGTGACTATATCTTGTTTGACTCTGCGTGGGTTGGTTATGAACAATTTATTCCGATGATGAAAGATTGCAGTCCATTATTATTAGAACTAGGTCCTAATGATCCTGGTATTTTGGTTACACAATCTGTTCATAAACAACAAGCTGGTTTCTCTCAAACATCTCAAGTACATAAAAAAGACTCTCACATTAAAGGGCAAGATCGCTATGTAAATCATAAACGTTTGAACAACGCATTTATGATGCATGCTTCTACATCTCCATTCTATCCATTATTTGCAGCTCTTGATATTAATGCGAAAATGCATGAAGGAGAAGCAGGTAAATTATTGTGGAAAGATTGTGTAGAAACAGTTATTGATGCTCGTAAAGCAGTCCTTAAAAATTGTAAATACCTTCGTCCATTAGTACCACCAGTTGTAAATGGTAAAAAATGGGAAGATGGAAATACGGCTGAAATGGCGCAAGATGTTAAGTACTTCGCCTTTGAACCAGGTGCGAAATGGCACTCTTTTGAAGGATATGGTGAAGGACAATACTTCATTGATCCATGTAAATTCCAATTGATTACACCAGGTATCAACGTAGAAACTGGAGAGTATGAAGAGTTCGGTATCCACGCTAATATCTTGGCTAACTATCTTCGCGAGCATGGTATTATTCCAGAAAAATGTGACTTGAACACAATTCTATTCTTGATGACGCCAGCAGAATCCAAAACAAAAATGGATGACTTGGTAGCACAATTAGTTCGTTTCGAACAATTAATTGAACAAGACGCACCAATGCAAGATGTATTGCCATCCATTTACTACAATAATATTGATAAGTATAAAGGATACACTATCCGTCGTTTATGCCAAGAAATGCATGATTTCTACAAAGATCGTAATGTAAGCGAACTTCAAAAGAAATTGTTCTTGCATGAATATTTGCCTGAGTATGTAAAAACACCTCAAGAAGCAAATTTTGATTTTGTGCGTGGACATGGTGAGTTAGTTCCTTTGACAGAAGCTGTTGGACGTATGGCATTAGAAGGGGCTCTTCCATATCCTCCAGGAGTGCTTTGCGTACAACCAGGTGAAAGATGGTCTGAAACTGCTAAAGATTACTTCTTGGCATTAGAAGAAGGTATCAATAAACTACCAGGCTTCGCGCCAGAAATTCAAGGTGTATATATTACAACTCAAGAAGATGGAACTAAAAAAGCCTTTGGTTATGTATTGAAAAAAGAATTTGATAAATAGTTGTTTATGATGAGGTAATGCTAGGAGCTTGCTCCTAGCTGAACCTTTCTGAGTGAGGTGCCTATGAGCAGCACAAGCGAAAATAAAATGAGTGTATTACAGCTTACTATATTAACAGCTGTAAACATGATGGGATCTGGTATTATTATGCTTCCAACTAAGTTGGCGCAAGTAGGATCTTTGTCAATTGTATCTTGGTTAATTACAGCCGTAGGTTCTATGGCTCTTGCATATGCCTTTGCAAAAGCAGGTATGTATAGTAAAAAAGGCGGCGGTATGGGCGGCTATTCCGAATATTCCTTCGGTAAAGCAGGTAACTTTATGGCGAACTATACCTATGGCGTATCCCTTTTAATTGCGAACGTGGCCATTGCTATTTCTGCAGTAGGTTATGGTGCAACATTCTTAGATGCGAACTTATCTCCATTTACAACAGCAATGTGGACAATTGCTACATTATGGTTAGCTACAGTTCTTAACTTTGGCGGTGCTAGTATTACTGGTCGGGTATCTAGCTTTACTGTATGGGGTGTTATTGGCCCTGTATTTGTTATCTCCACCGTAGGTTGGTACTTCTTCTCTGGTCATTTGTACATGGAAAACTGGAATGTAAACAACTTGCCGTTTAACGAAGCAGCAACTAACTCCATTGCTATGACATTATGGGCATTCTTAGGTTTGGAATCAGCAGCAGCTAATTCTGATGCAGTTGATAACCCTGAAAAAAATGTACCGATTGCCGTGCTTGGTGGTACATTAGGGGCAGCAGTTATTTATGTATTATCCACTAATATCATGTTTGGACTTGTACCAGCAAATGATTTAGTAAATAGTTCTGCTCCATTTGGATTAGCATTTGCTAGTATGTTTACACCAACAGTAGGGAAAATTGTTATGGGCTTGATGGTTATGTCTTGCTTTGGCTCTTTGCTTGGCTGGCAATTTACCATTGCGAACGTATTTAAGCAATCTGCTGATGAAGGTCTATTTCCTAAGCTATTTAGTAAAATCACATCCAAGGATGCCCCTGTTGTAGGCATGGTTACAATTACAATAGTTCAGTCTTTATTGTCTTTGATGACAATGTCTGAATCTTTAAATGAACAATTTGAAGTATTAGTTAACCTTGCTGTTGTTACTAATATTATCCCTTATTTATTATCTATGGCAGCGATTATTGTTATCCTAAAATCTGCAGGTCGTAGTGGTAGCGAATTAAGTGGTACTACTTTTATTGCCTTTATTGGCTCCTTATATAGCTTATATGCTTTATATGCATCTGGTTTAGAAGCGATGACATACGGTTCTATCGTAACATTCATAGGTTGGACATTATACGGATTCATCTCTGATAAATTCGATTTAGAAAAACAAGTTTAATCTTAAATAGATAGGATACTATTATGGGGCATATAAAACTGTAATAGATATTTCCTAGATGTGGAAAATTAAAGAAAAGAATTATCCGCACAATGCATAGAAATGGTGTATCGTACTTGTATGATACACCATTTTTATATATACTTGTATATGAATCCATAACACTGTTTCATAGCGTGTAGACCGTATAGAATGCCTATAGGCTATAAAATAGTTAGATATACAATACGGTGAGCTGTAGACTCACTAGATTAAATAGGAGTAACTATGTTAATACAAGATAAGCATGCAGTGGAGCAACGATTGTTACTACAATCGGCTATACTCATGTCATTTGTGGCTATAGGTGGCACTATGATGGGGGTCTTTAGCGGATCTAGTGCCATCTTATTAGATGGAGTAGTGTCGTTTATTGCCGTTATTATAAAAGTGATGATGATCATTACATCCAGATTAGTATCCAATGAAACAAGTAAGCGCTTTCAGTTTGGCTATTGGCAGTTTGAACCGTTGGTGTTAATTGCAGAGGGAAGTTTTACCTTACTTATCGTCAGCTATGCCTTTTTGTCGGGACTGACCGATTTATTAGGTGGTGGCCGTGCGGTACATGTGGGACCTGCCATCATCTATGCTACGATTTTTACGATTGCTGACACTATCTATTATTTTTATGTACATCAAATCAATAAAAAGTTACAATCTAATTTGGTAAAATTCGATAATATTAGCTGGTCTATCGATGCTATGTTAGAAGCGGGGATCTTGATTAGCTTTCTGGTAGCTTTTGGATTAGAACATTTTGGCTATGCAGCATGGGCTGTATACGTGGATCCTATTGTGCTTATCATTTTATCGTTACAAATGATGCCGTCTGCTTTAAAAATTATTATTCCATCAGTAAAACAAATCATGGGGGTGGCACCTTTAACGTTACATAATCGAATCCAATTTATTATGGATTCTTTCATGGAAAAATATAAATTTAAAGATTATGTAACTAGTGTACAAGCCTATGGGAATGTAAAAATGATTGAAATTGATATTTTGATTCCTAAGAGTTTCCCTAAACAAACGATTGTAGAATTAGATGAAATTCGCAATGAAATTGACCTTGCCATTGGTGGTGACCCGGCAGAGAAATGGGTGACTATTACCTTTACAGCTACGAAAAAGTGGATGGCAAAAGATTATTTATTAGATGAAGAAGACGAAGATTAATAACGATCTTCCTATGAGGAGACAAAAGTGGATTATGTATTGACTATCATGGAAACCTATGGGTATATAGCTATGTTTATTTGCATGGTACTAGAAAATGCGAACATTCCCATCCCCAGTGAAATTGTTTTAGGGTTTGCAGGATATTTAGTATTTCAAGGTGTATTTGATTTGAATACATCTATTATGGTAGGTGTTGTAGCGGGTATAGTGGGATCTGTATTGTCGTATTGGTTAGGTGAGTATGGCGGAAGACCTGTATTAATGAAATATGGAAAATATATTTTGTTTAGTGAAGATAAATTTGGTGCTGCTGAAAAGTTATTTAATCGTTATGGCGGTGCAGCTGTGTTTGTTGGCCGCCTATTGCCAGGAGTGCGTACATTTATTTCTTTCCCAGCAGGAGTGGCTAAATATCCAATGACACCCTTTGTGATTTGGACTACTTTGGGTACTATCCCTTGGACTATCTTATTAGTATGGCTAGGAATGAAGTTAGGGGAACATTGGAAAGACTTAATTGAGTATAATCATGAACTACTTGTTGCTATGATTGTCGTATTTGCTGTAGTGGCGGTAGTATATGGTTTGAAATATTGGAAACGTCGTCATAGATAGGGAGATGCGTATGAAATTACATCGTATGACCTATATAGTATTTCTCTTTTTTTTAGGAGTGTATGTACTAGGCAACCATCTATTGCCAGTGTCGGACCCAGTAGAGTCGAACTATGCTTTAACTGCAAAAGAAATGGTCTTGTCTGGAGATTGGTTGTCCCCACAAATTTATGGGCACTATTGGTTTGATAAACCAATTATGATCTATTGGTTATTGAGTTTGTCCTATTCCGTATTCGGTATAACAGATTTTGCTGCCCGGTTTCCATCAGCTCTTTTTGGTGCTTTATCAGCAGCTATGGTCTACCAAGGAGTACGCACCCTAACAGGACAACGAGTGGGATCTTTGCTATCTGCATTTATACTAGGCACCTCTCTCATTGTGTGGACCATTGCTCATGGGATTATCACAGACATGGTGCTCTTATTTGCTACGGTAGGTACATTCTATTATGCCTATCGTGGACTACTAGTTAAGAATTCATGGCATATGACAGTAGCCTATGGATTTGCGGGTATCGCAGTATTGACGAAGGGCCCTGTAGGTCTCGTATTACCGGGATTACTGTTCCTTGTCTATGCAGGTATTAAACGCTCTTTATCAATGGTGAAAGCTTTATTTCCATGGCAAGGTATTCTCGTATTTTTAGCGATTGTCTTGCCTTGGTATGGATATATGTATCATACTCACGGCATGGAATTTATCAATGGGTTTTTAGGACTTCATAATGTAACGAGAGCGACTCAATCGGAGCATCCCGAGGTGAATCATTGGTGGTACTATCTACCTATTTTCCTAGGAGGCTCTCTCCCTTGGACGGGGGCTATTTTATATGGTATGTATCGGGGATGGAAAACACGATCTGATGCCTATCTATATACCATGATTATGGGATGGGGAACGATTTTATTTTATACAGCTATGGCCACAAAATATCCGACTTATACCTTTATTTCAGTAATTCCCTTTAGCTTGTTAGGAGCTTATGGGGTGATTTCTTTGAAAGATGCCGGTCACCGTGCTTGGTGGTGGCTATTAGGACCTACTTTGGTACTATGGTGGGCTCTTGTTATTGGCACCTTCTTCGCACCTTGGGGATTTTGGTGGACTCTTCGAGCTGTTGTAGTAGGCCTTACCTTATTCCTAGGGGGGTGTTATTGGTATGGGAAACGATTGATGATGCCTTTCACAGTGGGAATGGGCACCTTGGTAGTACTAAGCATTGTTCTGATAGAAGGGTTGGTACCATTCTTGGCATTGCGTTCTTCTGTGACGTATCATGAACAAATACGCAGCTTTCATAGACCTGTCTATTATTATGGGGAATATGCAGCGTCTGTGCCGTATTATTTAGATATTACTCCTGTCCGTGTGGAGCCTAGTCCTGAGCGATTAGCGAAGTATAATGTACAACGTAGTGCGAAGTGGAATGACAAACATGTAATGCCTCAAATTGAAGAACAAGAATTATTTAAACGGTTGCAATCTGGAGAACGGATGTTGATTATTACTAATAAAAATTATGGTAAAGAATTAGAGGAATCTTCGGTAGGCCAATACTTAGAACGTGATGAAAGTAGTTCAAAAGTAGTGTTATTACATTCCAAGTAGAGGGTGAACCTATGTCAGTAGAACGATTAATGCGACAATTAAAAGGATTTTCTAGTCCGCATGTGTATAATCCTTGGAATGACTTTGATGGACGTTATGATACGAATCAGCGAGCGAGCTCTATTCGGAGAAAGCAATTGCAAGCTTATTTGGAGCAGCGATTAGAGCGTGCTAAAATTCTCATCATAGCAGAAGCCGTAGGCTATCAAGGAGGGCGATTTACAGGAATTGCCATGACCTGTGAAAGAATGCTTTTAGGGCATCACCCTACAGTAGGACCCTCTATGGTGTTTACAGGGCTAGAGCCAAAACGAACTAGTAATCCAAAGAGCGAGTACATTATAAAACCGACGCAAAAAGAAAAGGGTTTTAATGAGCCCACTGATTCTGTAGTTTGGAATGCTATGTTAGAAGCGAATATCGATCCTTATGAAGTGGTGCTGTGGAATATTTTTCCTTTTCATCCCTTTAAAGACACAGATGGTTTGACGAATCGAACACCTACAAAGCAAGAATTAGACATAGGGTGGACTTATACGAAACAACTGTTAGACCTATTTCCACAGGCTCAGATCATTGGAGTGGGACAGAAAGCAAGTCTTACACTCAGTGATTATGGTATAGATGTACAAGCTACATTACGCCATCCTGCTAATGGAGGAGCAGGATTGTATAAACAGCAATTCCGAGAATTTCTTGAAGAAGATCTGAAAGCTCAATAGATAATGCAAAAAAGCGAAAAGTCGTGGCACTTCTAAAAAAATTAAAAGCCGCAGCGCTTCTGAAAACTGCTCTACGCGAAAGTTTTCAGTAAGCACTACGGCTTTTCTTTGTGGGGGTGTTATGGAGAACTATGATATTATTGCGTCATATATTGAGAGATAAACGAAGAAGCACCTCCTTTGTGGTGAATATTATAAAGAAACAAGTATTGCAAAAAATCCTACTATCGACAATGATGGTAGGATTTTTATATAGGAATTTAGAGGAAGCTTTGTTATAAGGTCTTTTGTATTGGTAGTGTTTGCAATACTTGGATGACCTTTTGTAATTCTTCTTTTGTGTGTGAAGCGGTGACGGTTAAGCGCAATCGTCCTGTGTTGATAGGCACGGTAGGTGGACGAATGGCACTCAGGATAATGCCTTCTTGTTCACATAGTCGACTGGCTTCTAATGTGTCTTCGTTAGAACCAATGATAATGGGGAAAATCGGTGTTTCATCACTACTAGAGATGCCTAAAGATTGTAATGCTTTGTGCATATATTCCGTATTGATCCGCAGGTTTTGATAGACCCTTGGTTCCTGTATTAATACTTCTAGAGCGCCAAGGCTAGCACCAATATCAGCTGGAGATAAGGCAGTGGCAAAGATGAATGGACGACTATGATTAATAATGTAGTCGATGATAGTTTGGCTACCGCAGACATATCCACCGATTGATCCTAAGGCTTTACTCATAGTGCCAGTGGTGATGATACGTGGACTTTCATAGTGAAAATGATGTGCTGTGCCACGCCCCTCACCAATGACGCCAGTAGCATGGGCATCATCCACAATGAGAAGAGCATCGTAGCGCTCAGCTAGATCTAGTAGTTCCGGTAAGGGGGCTATATCACCATCCATGCTGAACACCCCATCTGTGATGATGAAACGCATACCATAGTGCTTAGATTGAGCGATTAATGGCTCGAGGGCTTGCACATCTTTGTGGGGATACACTTGCACTTTGGCGCCACTAAGGCGACAGCCATCAATCAGGCTAGCATGGTTAAGTTCATCGCTAAAAATGATGTCCCCTTTATTAACAAGAGCTGATATAGTTCCGAGATTTGCCATAAACCCAGCTGTGAAAGTGAGAGCCTTTTCACATTCTTTCCACTGTGCAAGACGGTTTTCTAGTTCTTGAAATAAAGGAAAAGAACCAGACGTAAGACGAGCGCCACCAGAACCAGTGCCATATTGATGGATAGCCTGTAAGGCACGTTCCTTTACATGTGAATGGTGGGTTAAGCCTAGGTAGTTGTTCGATGCCATCATTAGATAAGTAGAACCTTCATGGACGACGTGGGTAGCATCGATGGGTGTATACGTACGAGGAGAACGAAATTGTGATTCCTCTTGGCGTTGAGTTAAGGCTTTGGAATATCGATTAAACATGGTGAATCCCTTTCGTTGTGACCCACGTAGGGGTAGAGGTAAAATACTGTAGTAATGTTTCTATAGGGGCTTCTTTTGTGATGAAGAAGGCACGACCACCAATGGGACTACCATAGACTTTCATAGGGCTTAATCGATGATAGGTAGTGCCGTAAGACACATAGCCTGTTGTATAATCTGGATCGTCAGACCAACACAGTTCGCCTAGCACATAGGGGGATGCCAAGACCTTGCTAGCCAAAATGAGGGCCTCCCTAGAATGGACAGAGGAACATCCAAAGTGCTGTAAATGTCGGCGTATATCAGCATCATTTTCTGCATCCATACGGGATACGCGCACTGTTTGAGGATATACCTCGCCAGTGATTGCGTTAACGAGCCACGCGCCACTCACAGTTTTTGTATTTTGACTAAGTTTGGTAAAAGCGCTTTGTATGGCCTGTTCATGGATCTGTGCTTGTTGTAATAGTCGGGTAGCTACCAGATGAGACTCCTCGATTGTTGCTGACTCTGTGGTAGCCACTGTGAGAGTCGGAACTTTCACAATGGATTCGTCAGGAATCTCATCAATTTGTAGATTGATAAAATCTGGACGACCTTTGCTGTGTTGCAAAGCTCGTTGTAAAAATTCTTCTGAAATGCGTGATAAGGACTCTAAGGAGACGAGACGTTCAGCCCCAGAAATATGAGAGCCCCCTTGTTCATGAGGGCCGCCCTTAGCAGCGCGCATACGAATGCTGTAGACCATGAGTGACTAACCTTGTTTTACTTTCAAAGTGGTAGCCAAACGAGGTAGTCGGTGTAAGATGCCGTAGAAGATAGGGCTTACAATGACTGTGAAAATCATGCCAGGGACCGCCATCACAAGCATAGGGATGACCATTTTGCCAAAGGACAAACCAATGGTGATACGGGCGATAGCAGAAGCAATAGGGCCAGAGATAAGAATGGACCACATACGGTTTTTACCAATCCATAAGATAAGACCTACGATGAGGCGGAACTGCATGGCAATGGCAACATTTAACAAATTTTGCGTGCCTAGTACAAGACCAATCAAACTAGAAAGACAACCGCAGATGATGTACTTACGGAATCCGAAGGCAGCACAAATGGCTACCGCCAAAGGAGCGGATAATTGGAACTCCACCCCGGGAATTAAGTTGGGAATTTTGATACCTCCCAGAATTGTCATCATCGCTGTTAAGATACCGATCTCTGCAATTGTGTGAATACTTACATGTTTCATGTGACCTCCTATTGTAAACTTTCAAAAACCTTACTTCGTTTACATTATAAAACGCAATTGCATTTAGTGCAATATTCAATTGCAAATTTTGTGATTTATGGGGCAGAGGGTGAGTTGCTTAGGTTGGAATTTCTATAGTATAATGAAGATAATTATTTTGATCGGCTTATGAACCTTATGGGTTCCCAAATGTTTCACAGTAGAAGTATGTATAGAGGGTATATGCTTTGCTGTGTAGAAGAATGTGACATAGATAGTGAGAAAGGTTTCTCACGGTGTTTTACTGTATGAATACGAACAGAAATAGATACTTATTTGTGCTTACATGCCGATACATGCTCAACCATCAGCGGATGGAATTAGATAGTCTTGGACTATGGTAGTATGTATAGACAGTACGACTATAGTCCCGTAGGAGGAAATTTTGAATACACAAGAAGAAAGAACAACCGTAACTGCACCAACAGGTGAAGCTACGCAACAAAGACCACGTCCGACAACGCGTACACGCCGTACGACAGGTCAAAATCGTCGGACTACAGTGAAAGCGGATGGAGAGCGCCCAAGTCGCCCTCGCAACGATAATGGCGAACGTCGTCAATCCAATCGTGGTCCTCGCAGACCGCAACGGACGAACATGGCATTAGAAAACCAAGAGCAATCAGCGCGTCCGCACGTGCGAAAAGATAAATTACAAATCATTCCATTAGGTGGTTTAGGTGAAATTGGTAAAAATATGACCATCTTCCAATACGGCGATGATATTGTAGTGTTAGATGCAGGGCTAGCATTCCCAGAAAATGACATGTTGGGGGTAGATATTGTTATTCCTGATATGAGTTATTTAATCGAGCATAAAGATAAAGTGCGTGCCGTGGTAATTACGCATGGTCACGAAGACCATATTGGATCTTTGGCATATCTGTTAAAAGAGGTAAACGCACCTGTTTATGCTACCAATTTAGTATGCGGGTTGATTGAAGGCAAATTAAAAGAACATCATGTAAAAGCGAAAAAGTTACAAATTGTAAAAGCAGGCGATGAATTTAAAATTGGCTGCTTCAAAGTAGGCTTTATCCAAACCAATCACTCGATTCCCGATGCATGTGCTATCTTTTTAGATACTCCAGTCGGTACTGTGGTGCATACAGGGGACTTTAAAGTAGACCAAACACCAGTAGATGGGAAATTGATGGATGTTCACAAATTTGCAGAACTTGGTAACAAAGGCGTATTGGCGCTTATGTCTGATTCCACAAATGTGGAAAAACCAGGATTTACTCCATCTGAAAGTTCTGTAGGACCTGCTATTATGCGTGCTGTAGCAGAAGCGACTGGTCGTGTTATCCTAGCTACTTTTGCATCCAATGTGTCTCGTTTACAACAAGCCATTGATGCAGCGGTAGCTACAAAGCGTAAAGTAGTGGTGTTAGGTCGTTCCATGGTAAATGTTACGGAAATTGCTCAAGAACGTGGCTATTTAACAGTGCCAGAAGGAACTATCATCGGTGATGATGAAATGAATCGCTACCGTGCTGATGAAATTATGATCTTAACAACAGGGTCTCAAGGGGAACCAATGGCGGGTCTATCTCGTATGTCTACGAATAATCACCGTACTGTAGAGATTACTCCAAATGATACTGTTATTATCTCCGCTACTCCAATTCCTGGTAATGAAGCGGCTGTAGGACGTACTATCGATAACTTATTGCGCCAAGGCGCTCATGTAGTTTATGGCAAAGATCGTGGCATTCACGTATCTGGTCATGGTAGCCAAGAAGATTTAAAAACTATGTTGAACTTGGTGAGACCTAAATTCTTTATCCCAGTTCATGGGGAATACCGTATGTTGAAAAAACATGGTGAACTGGCTGTATCCATGGGAATTGTAAAACCTAGCAATGTCTTGGTAGGCGATAATGGACAAATTTTTGAGTTTACTACTCGTACAGGTCGTTTAGCAGGTCGTGTACCAGCGGGCAAAGTTTTTGTGGATGGTTTAGGTGTAGGCGATGTAGGTAATATCGTTATCCGTGACCGTCAACAATTAGCGCAAGAAGGTATGGTTGTGGTTGTGATGGCAATGGACCGTGCATCTGGTACAATCGTAGCGGGCCCAGATATGCTATCTCGTGGCTTTGTATATGTTCGTGATGCAGAAGAATTATTAAGCGAAGCACAACGTCGTGTAGATGCAGCAGTGGAAAAATGTGAAATGGACCATATCAAAGATTGGACAACCATTAAAACAGTGGTGCGTGATACATTAGGCAAATTCTTCTATGAAAAAACACGCCGTCGTCCAATGATTTTACCAATCATTCAAGACGTATAAAGAATGTGATATAATAGACATATGACGAAAGTCATATGTCTATTTATTGTATTGGACTATGTCAGACCTTTTGGGGAGACATAATGTGGAGTTAGTCTATGAATCAAACAAGTACAAAGTCCGTTGTAGAGTCTGGTATCTTAACGGCATTGATGATTGTCTTTGCCATGATAGGTCTCAGTGTACCTATGCTTGGATTTTTTGGATCTATTTTTGTACCTATGACGATTGCTATCGTAGGTGTACGTCATGGCTTTCGGTGGAGTTTATTATCTGTTGTATCCGCCGTCATTGCCATTGCCTTTTTATTGGGGCCCTTGACAGCTATAGTCGAAGGTGGCGTCTTTGGTGTGATTGGTATTTTAATCGGCTATGGCTTGAGCAAGCACTGGTCTATTTCTAAACTGTTGATGATTCCTGCTGTAGTATTAATGCTAGCAGTAGTGGTTCAGTTTTGGGCATCCGCTTTAGTGATGCAAGTAAGCCCTATAGACATGTGGTCCTCTTTGGAAGAACAAATTACAGTATCCATGCAAGATATGTATGTACAGCAAGGGCTTTCAGAGGAGCAGGTGACAACAGCGATGACAGCCTTGCACGATCAAATTGAAATCATGAAAAAAGTATTGATTGCAGGACTGTTTTGCTCTGGCGTAGCGATTTCGTATATTATTAATCGTCTCACCTATCTTGTGCTCAGTCGTATTGGTACCTACCATATTCCTGAAATGCCTACCATTAAAGGTTGGCGTGTGCCAGATTGGGCCTTGCATATCTTTTTAGTAGGGGTCATTTCCTATTTTGCGAAACAATATATTCCACTCCTTGAATATACAGGCTATAATTTGATGTACTTAGGTGGTATAATGCTATTTATACGAGGCATATCTTGTGCTTGGCGTATTAGTAAAAGTTATAATCCACCGAAGATTGTGCCATGGATTGTACTAGGTCTATTTATTATGATGTCACAGTCCGCTGCTATATTAGGAGCCATAGATGTATTCCTGCATATAGAGGAACGATGGGGTAGGCGAAGCGAGTAAACTTAGAGGAGGTAGTATGGATATACAAACTGAATACGGTTCTATTGAAATGACTGCTGCCGTTCTCATTCTTGTCTTATTAGGCATTATTTTTTATTTAAATTGGCAACTGGCCATGTTGGCTTGTATCGTGGTGATTGCTGCCTACTTGTATGTAGGACGAACCATTCGTAGAGGACGACACCTTAGAAAAGCTCAATTTGACTGTATGGCAAAAGGAATTACGCAAGCTTCTACGTTTGCGCTACAAAACTTGCCAGTAGGCATTGTCATCATTGATGAACACAATGTGATCTGCTGGAGTAACAGCGTATTTAGAGATTGGCTACCTAGTGATTCCGATAAAACAATAAAATTAAGTGGGTTTATTCCCACCTTACGGATTGATAAATATTGGAGTAAGTCGGGATTCTTCCACGAGGAAATCGATGGCAAGTACTACCGTGTACTTTACAAAACACTGGTAGCTCCAAAGTCGAATTATTCTGATGTAAATAGCGATGAACTAGAGTCTTATATGGCATTTTATTTTGATGATATTACAGATATCGAAGTGGAGAAACAAAAAGCGATTTCTATGCTGCCAGCTCTTGGCTTTATTGCTATGGATAATATTGAAGATTTACGTTCAGGATTGAGTGATATTGAATATACGCAATTATGGTCTGATATGAATCGCTTGATTGTAACGGAAATTGACAAGCATGACGGATTTATACGAAATGCTACAGAAGATACGTATACCTTTAGTATTAGTAAAGCAGCTATGTTGCAGATGATGGGATCGAAGTTTAGCATATTAGATAAAATTCGGGCCTTGACTACATCGAAACATATTCCTCCAACTATCAGTATGGGCATTGCTTTAACAGAAGATACTGTGAAAGTGCAAGGGGAAAAGGCAAAAGCAGCCTTAGAGATTGCTTTAGGACGTGGTGGAGACCAAGTTTGCGTATATCATGGTGAGGAAGTGAAATTCTTTGGTGGGAAATCATCAGGGAATGAAAAGAATACCCGTGTTCGTGCTAGGGTCGTATCCCATGCATTACATGAGATTATGCTAGACTCTGATCGTGTTCTCGTGATGGGCCATGATCGAGAAGATTATGATAGTATTGGCGCCTCTGTAGGGGTAGCAGCGATGGCACGAGCCCTTAAGAAACCGGTGCATATTGCTTTGAGTTCGCATCCTACAGCAGTTCGCAAACTAGTAGAAGTCTTAGTGGATCATCCAGATTTTCAAGGTCTTATTATCGATGAAGAAGAAGCTACACAATTTGTAACGGATAATACTGTTGTAATTGTGACCGATGTGCATCGGTCTGAGATGGTAGCAGCTCCATCAGCTTTGAAAAAAGCAAATCGTCGTGTTGTTATCGACCATCATAGACGAGGCTCAGATTTTATTGAATCGCCATTATTAACGTATTTAGAGCCGTCTACATCGTCGACGAGCGAGCTTGTAACAGAGTTAATTCAATATTTTCCTGAGCATGTTGCGATTAAACATATTGAGGCTAGTGGTCTATATGCAGGTATTGTAGTAGACACGAAAAACTTTGTGGTTCAAACTGGGGCACGTACCTTTGAGGCAGCATCGTTCTTACGTCGATCAGGGGCAGATGTATCCTTAGTGCGCCATTTATTCATGGATAGTTTTGAGGGGATGCGTATCCGATCATCTATGCTAGCATCGGCAGAAGAAATAGCAAATATGGCTTTCACAGAGGCACCGCAAGATGCGAAGAATGCTACTGTTATTGCTGCGCAAACGGGAGATAAATTGATTACCCTTGAGGGGATTGAGGCTAGCTTTGTATTCTATGTGCTACCAGATGGTGGTATTGGGGTCAGTGCTAGGTCGCAAGGTAAATTGAATGTACAATTAATTATGGAAGCTGTCGGTGGCGGAGGTCATCGTACCGTAGCGGGGGCTCAAATTTACAATATGTCTATGAAAGAGGCTCGCCAATGGGTGACTGAAGTAGCCGTATCCCATATGACAGAATTGCAAAAAGAAGGTAAGGAGGAATTATCATGAAAGTAATTTTATTAGAAGATGTTAAAAAAGTTGGTAAACGTGGTGAAATCGTAGAAGTGTCCGAAGCCTATGGTCGTAATGTATTGATAAAAAAAGGTGTAGGTCTTGAAGGGACACCACAAAACTTAAACAATGCAAAACAAAAATTAGGTGCACAAGCCCATAAAAAACAAGTAGACTCTGATGAAGCTACAGTATTGGCTAGCCAATTATCAAAAGTATCTGTTACAATCCCAGTGAAAATGGGCGATGGTGGCCGTGTATTTGGTTCTGTAACCGGTAAAGATATTTCTGATGCATTGCAAGAGCAAGTAAAAGTTGATGTAGATAAAAAGAAAATTGACTTAAAAGAGCCAATCAAAACATTGGGTACTCATGAAGTGTTAGTTCGAGTGCATCCAGAAATTACAGCTAAGATTACTGTAGAAGTAGTTGCAGGTTAATAGAAAGAGGGGCTAGGCCCCTCTTTTTTGGTGTAGATGTGTGTAGTTGTAAATAGGGAGAATGTGTATGTCAGGACGGATACCACCGCATAGTATAGAGGCTGAACGAGCTGTACTAGGAGCTATTTTACTCAATAAAGATGCTTTTGATACAGTCAGCTCTATTGTAAAAGCGGAAGATTTTTACAGTGACAATCATCGCGTGATTTATGAAGCTCTTGTAAGTATTGTAGGGAAAAATCAACGTGCAGACTATGTGTTATTATCTGAAGAGCTGAAAAAGTCTCAGAAATTAGAAGCTGTAGGAGGGATACTGTATCTTACGAATTTGACCACAGATATTGTAGATGCCTACAACGTGGAAGACCATGCGAAAATTGTAAGAGATAAAGCCCATTTACGTAAACTAATCCATGTAGCTAATGCAGTAGAATCCATGGCCTATCGTGAAGAGGAAGAAACAGAAGATATCGTCAATCGTGCAGAACAGATGGTTCTCGATGTGAGTGGTACCACAAAAGGGGAGTCCTCTTTTAGTGTTATGCGAGACGTAGTATATGAGACGATTGATCGTATTAATGAATTACAACGTCATAAAGGGATATTGACGGGCGTATCTACAGGATTTAAGGATTTAGATAACTTGACCAGTGGCTTACAAAAATCGGATCTAATATTAGTGGCTGCTCGTCCTTCTATGGGTAAAACAGCATTTACATTGAACATTGCCCAAAATGTGGCTATGAAGTCGAAGAAAAATGTAGCCTTTTTTTCTCTAGAAATGTCTAAAACACAGCTAGTAGCCCGTGTATTAGCAGCGGTGGCTGGTATTAACTCTGGTCGGATTCGAAATGGTCAGCTTAGCCAAGAAGACTGGGGAAAAGCTATCAATGCTTTGAATGATTTAGCTGATGCTCCTTTGTATATTGATGATACCTCAGGATTGACACCTCAATTGATGAAGAAAAAGTTACGTCGGTTAATTCAAGAACATGGTGAATTAGGCCTTGTAGTAGTGGACTATATTCAGCTTATGGAAAATGGCGGTAAAAAGATGGCAGATAATCGCCAGCAAGAGGTATCTGCCATTTCTCGACAATTGAAAATTATGGCCCGGGAATTTAATGTACCATTGATTGCGTTGTCGCAGTTGAGCCGTGGCGTAGAAAGCCGGGCAGATAAAACTCCGATGCTAAGTGATTTGCGTGAATCTGGATCCTTGGAACAAGATGCGGATATTGTAGCTTTCTTAAATCGTGAGAATTATCAAGATACAGAAGACACTAGCGATGGTGTAGAAACACAAGTCATTATTCGGAAGCATCGGAATGGTGAGTTGGGGATAGTGAAACTATGGTTTGAAGGGGCATATACACGATTTAGGGATTTAGCTTATCGTGAGGATGATCCTGGTATGTAATGAGAGGAGAGAGACGATGAGAAACACTTGGAAACACATGCTTTGTGCAGGTGCATTGACTATGGGGATTGTATCAGTAGGAACACCTGAGGTACATGCCAGTGGCATTTGGGAAGCTCTTGGTAAGAGTGTACTAGGAGGAATTTCTGTGCATCAACATTTGAGTGACCTAGATAATACAGAAAAAGGTCAACAGGAGATGCTAGAAAAAACAAAAGATCGTACGGGCGTGTATGATAATTACGCTTATCAAATGCGAGCGAAGCGCATTGTAGATGAACTTTCAAAATCACCACATGTAAAGCGTAGTTATGTAGTCTATGTAAATCCAGATGAAGATTTCAATGCGTTTATGACCTTTGGACGTGTTATGTCTATTAATAAAGGGACTATGGATTTACTAGATGATGATGCCTTAGCAGCGGTAATCGGACATGAGTTAAGCCATGGGGAGCATAAAGATTTAGTGAACGGCGCCAAGAAAAGTAGTATTTTAACCACTGTGATTGGAGCAGCCACCTTCAATTCTGGAGATTTGGGACAAATTGCAGCAGGGCTTACTGGCAAATACCTAGATAATCAAGTGTTTACCATGTCGCAAGAGAAGAATGCAGATGAATTAGGCTTTAGCATTTTGGCGGATTCCTCCTATAACGTGGGTGGGGCAGCTCTTGCCATGGAAGTCATCAAAAATAAATATGGCGATACGTATCGTGAAGGATTTGGTAAAATTTTAAATCCTAATGATCATCCGAAAACATCGCAACGGGTATTAGACAATTTGCAACGCTTATACGTGTATTCAGGAAATCATGTGAAAGTAGAACAACAAACAGTATTCATCAATGGTAAGCCTGTCTATGAAGGCACTGCAAAAGGTAATTATACAGCGTCGATGCGTGCTTATTTGGTGGCAGGTAAACTAGCTAGACTGTATCATGATAATGCTATTGGTGGTGCTCGTGTAGATGGCTCTACTGTGGCGATTGGTACAACTAATATTGTGACTATGCCAACATACGATGCTGCGTTTCAGATTGCGAAACAAATGAATACAGCCATCAGTGATGAGTCAGGTGTTGTAGCAGATAAAAAGGTAAATAAAAAAGACAAAAAAGAGAAACAAGATAATAAAAATAAGGATACATACAACTAATCGTTATAGTAAACTATACATCGCC
Source organism: uncultured Veillonella sp. (assembly GCA_963518085.1). Taxonomy (GTDB): domain Bacteria; phylum Bacillota; class Negativicutes; order Veillonellales; family Veillonellaceae; genus F0422. Next base: position 75,452 of record CAUQIB010000008.1, read on the forward strand.
TGTATGTTATCGATGTATATCGATAGAGAAAAACGATAAATATAGATTTTCTTTTAGGGAATTCGATATGCAAGAATCGGAAAATGAAGTTATGATGAAGAAAAAAGATGAGGTATAACTAAAAGTAATGATTGGTTTATCCTCTGAAATAGCTACTTCTTAAGAAAAATATTAATGAAAACAATTAATTTATCTCTTAACTATGCATATATGATAAGGTTAAAATACTGATAAATAGGGGATTTCTATTCCATGTGGTGTACATGTGTGCTATAATTTACGTATCAAGAGTCGTGACCACCTATAGAGGAGTACAGGCGATGTCACACATATTTTTTAGTTAGGGAAAGAGGTTTTAACGATGGGAAATTTTGTTTACATCCAAGAAGAAAAACTTAACGCATTCTGTCAAGACGCATTCGAAGGATTTGGTTTCACTCCTGAAGAAGCCGGTATCATTAAAGACGTATTGATGATGTCCGACATGTACGGTATTCAATCCCATGGTATGCAACGTGTAGTTCGTTACCACAAAGGTATTGAAAAAGGTCTTATCGACATCAATGCAAAACCAGAAGTAGTATTCGAAACTCCGGTATCCGCAGTTGTTGAAGGTCATGATGCAATGGGTCAATTAGTTGGTCATTTCGCTATGGAATTAGCAATTAAAAAAGCTAAAGAAACAGGTGTTGGTATCGTATCCGCTCGTAACTCTAACCACTATGGTATCGCTGGTTATTATGCTAACCTTGCATTAAAAGAAGGTTTAATTGGTTTCTCTTGCACTAACTCTGAAGCAATCATGGTTCCTACATTCGCTCGTAAAGCAATGCTTGGCTCCAACCCAATCGCTTTCACAATGCCAGCTGAACCATACAATTTCTTCTTTGATGCTTCTACAACAGTAGTAACTCGTGGTAAATTAGAAATGTACAACAAATTAGGTAAACAATTGCCTAACGGTTGGGCATTAAATAAAGATGGTAAAGCATCTCAAGATGCTGGCGAAGTATTGGGTAATATCTCCGACCACGTTGGTGGCGGTATCATGCCTTTAGGTGGTAACACTGAACAATTAGGTTCCCACAAAGGTTATGGTTACGGTATGCTTTGTGAAATCTTCGCATCTATCTTCTCTCAAGGTGGTACATCCAATAAATGTATGACTGGTGGTCGTTCTAACATTTGTCATGGTTTCATGGCTATCAATCCAGCTATCTTCGGTAATCCAGAAGACGTTAAAAAACACTTCTCCACATTCTTACAAGAACTTCGTGAAGCTCCTAAAGCTGAAGGCGCTGACCGCATCTACACTCATGGTGAAAAAGAAGCAGAAGCTATCGACGTTTGCCGTAAAGAAGGTATCCCAGTTATTGACAAAACTGTGGCAGAATTGTTTGACGTATGTAACTTGTTAAAATTGGATCCTAAAAAATATTTCGGTGACTATGAGCCACCTAAAGCAGTAGCATCCAACTACTAATTAGAAGTCACTAGCTGACAATTACAAATCTTTATCGATGCAGAATCAGTAGTTTTGTATCCCTAAGGAATACTTCTTAGAGACTGGTAACAGTCAACATCTTAGAACATATGAGAGAGGGAATCTGTAGATTTCCTCTCTTATTGTTTATACAACACTGTATGTATGCTAGAATTTGAATTACAGTGATTCATACTATAGAAAGGGATTGTTAATATGGATATATTTTTAGCAGTCTTGCCGATTCTATGGCTTATCGTAGCATTGGCAATTTTAAAAATGCCAGCATGGAAAGCATGTTTGGCGGCAGCAATTGGTACATATATTTTAGCGGTTTTCTATTATGGAGAAAATGCTTATATTATGTATACAGGAGCTATGGAAGGTGTAGCTCTTGCAGTTTGGCCAATTCTTTTGGTTATTACAGCAGCAATTTTTACATACCAATTGGTAGTTCATACAAAAGCTATGGATACAATTAAAATTATGTTATCTTCCGTAACTAGTGATATGCGTATTTTAGCATTATTATTAGCTTGGGGCTTCGGTAACTTTATGGAAGGTATGGCAGGTTTCGGTACAGCCGTTGCAATCCCAGCAGCGATGATGGTGGCAGTAGGCTTTGATCCATTGAAATCTATCTTAGCTTGCTTAGTAGCAAACTCCGTACCAACTACGTTTGGTTCTATTGCGATTCCAACAACTACATTGGCATCTTTGACTGGTTTACAACCAGCTGAATTAGGTACATTCATTGCAGCGCAATTATTCATTTTAAATGTAGTGACTCCACTCTTTATTGTCGGTATTATTGCTGGCGGCGTGAAAGCAATTAAAGGCGTATTTATTCAAACTATTATAGCAGGTTTTGCATTAGCTATTCCTGAGTTATTAATTAATATGTATGCAGGTGGTCCAGAACTTGCGGTTATGGGATCCTCTATTGTTATCATGGCTGTTATTATAGCTATTGCAAAAATTATGCCTGTAAATGATCCAGAATATAAAGTTGATATGGGAGCAAAAAAAGTATCAGCAAAAGAAGGCTTGATTGCAGCATCTCCATTTATCTTAATCTTTATCTTGTTAATTGGTACATCTAAATTAGTACCGCCTGTATATAATGCATTGATGGTATTTAAAACATCTGTACCTATTCATGCAGGTGTGAATGCAAAACCTTATACATTTGTATGGATTGCAACTCCTGGTATTATGATTTTTATTTCTGCTTTAATTGGTGGTTTTATCCAAAAAGCGGGACTTAGTACTCAAAAATATGTATTAACAAATACATTTAAAACATTGAAATTGACATATGTAACAATCATTTCTGTAGTTGTAACAGCTAAATTGATGACATACTCCGGTATGACTGGTATGATTGCTAACGCATTAGTAGCGGCAACTGGATCTTTATACCCTGCATTTGCTCCTGTTATCGGTGCATTAGGCGCCTTCTTGACAGGTTCTGGTACAAATGCGAACGTATTGTTTGGGCCATTACAAACAGCAGCAGCTCATCAATTGACTCCTGGTCATGATACATTGGCATTGTGGTTGGCAGCTACTAACTCTGGTTCTGCTGGTGTTGGTAAAATGTTCTCCCCACAAAGTATTGCTATTGCGATTGGTGCCGTAGGTCCTGCTTTGAATACATTCATTGAAGAAAATAAAATTGATGCACAAAAAGCAGACCAATTACGTCACTCCATCGATGCAAGTTCTATCATGGTTCATGTATCTAAATACTTCTTGTTATATCTAATTGTTTTTGGTATTTTCACTTATTTTGGACAAGCTTTCTTCCCTCAACTAGAAAATCTTTTAACATTAGTTAAACATTAATGATTAAACTAGCATACAATAACAGACAAAGAGACAACATTTCGGTGTTGTCTCTTTTTGTATTCCTATTAGATATATATATGCTCTTTATCAAATGTGGGGGCTACTCATATAAAAGTTCTTAGCACTAGCTATTTAAATAGCTAGTGCTATTTTTCTCAATGGAAGTATACGAACTCTGAATCATTCAAAATGACGTACCTCATAACTTATTCTCTTTAAAACTTTAATAATATTATTACATCCTTCTAAAGGCTAATCTAAGTCCATACGCCAGGCGTAGGTCATCGGATATACGCAATATTTCTAGTAGCTTTACTTGCTCGAGAGCCCAATCTACCAAACGACACACGTGGTAACGATCTGCCACGATATGCGCATGAAGGAGCATAGTTTGTATCACTAACTTAAATAGTGGAGAGATATCCATAACAACGTATTTAATCTGTTCTCTAACTTCTTTAGAAAAGGCCTTATCTGAGCTAAAAACCTTAAGCATATAACTTAAAACCACTAAAAAGATGTTGATTAAAATAAATAGTCTGCGAGAGCAGGTAGGTACAATTTCAGCTAAAGGCAATCTACAAGGATAATGGAGATACTATTGTAGGTAACAGTGATAGCACCTTCTTTCTTAGTGAAAAGGAAAGGAGCTGATGAGCCAAGATGAGATAACAGTTATGAATGGCAGTAAATGTATTTTCCAACTTCGAGGTGTAAGACCATTTTTATGACTATTGCAATTTGAATATCTAAATGATATAATGTTGTCAACAACGTTGTTAATAACATTGATATGAGGTGATATAAATGGATGTAAACTTTTTATTGGAAATAGCAATTAAAGAAACGATAAATTTAAAGACGAATGAGGTATTTTTACTTAGAGAATTATTTAAGGGTTACGAATGGAATAGGATAAAAAGGAAAGATAGATTATTGTTGGGATCTCTTTTTCTGAATTACGTAAATAGCGAGAATTCTAATATAAAAATATTAGAAAAGACATCTTCAGGACAACAAAAATATATTATTATAAATTAACACGTCAAATTAAGGAAGGAAAAAAAGAAGAGTTATGATGAACTCTCACTCAAGGGGAGGAGTTAAAAGCGTAAGAAGAATCTATGGCTAATCTAGATAACCAACAAAGTAAAGTTGTAATAGAAACTGTTGATGGTGTTCAAAGGATAAGAGGATTGGCTGGTTCGGTAAAAACTATAGTAATTGCTCTTAAAGCAACTTATCTTCATGCCAACATCTATAGCTATAACATTTAGTACAAGATCTCTTAAAGGTCAGTTAAAATATCTTATAAATACATTTTATATAAAACAGATATCCTTTCTTATATGAGTAGCCCCAACATTTAGGATAGAGCCTATATATATCGAAATTTGATATAATGTAGCAGATGAGCATATAGGATAATCTGTGTAAGGATATAAAGGGTTACTAAAGTTCATCTTATGTTCATTATAATTTCATGGTTAGTTCATATTTTTTTCATAATCGCTTCATACTTATAAGGTAAGATATAAGCAAGTTAGAAATAACAAATATTCCTTAATTAAAAAAACAAGGCATGATGTATATGACACGTGAAGGAGGAAATTATGAAAAAAATGTTTCGTTTAGGAGCTGCGGTAATGGCTCTAGGTGCAGGTCTTATGATGACAAGTGGTGTAGCTAATGCTGCGAATACAGCTATAATGAAAGGTATGCCGGCAGATCAAATGGCAAAAATTAATTCTTGGAATGGTGTAGGTAGTGTAGTTCCTAGTGTATTGCCTTTAAGCGACGTAGATTATAAAGGTGTAGTTACGAAGTTTAAATCTTTATATCCAGATGCGCAAATTATTGGTATTTCTTATGATGGAAAGCATAATCCAACATATGAAGTAGATGGCATTGTAGATGGTTTAAAAATTGAGATGCATGTTCGTGAAAATGGTGATATTCTAAAGACAGAAGTAAAGCCTATGGAACATGGTAAACATATGAAACAACAAGGCTCGATGATGTATGGTCAAGCTATGAAAGGTATGCATGGAATGTCTAAAGCATTTGATGTGAATGATATTATCATGCCAGAAATAGCAGAAACAAAAGCTCAAGAAAAAGTGGGCGGTACATTCGAAGCTATGGATTGGTCTGTAGAAAAAGAACATGGTCGTCTTGTATATGAATTAGATATGATTGATGGTAGTGGTAAAGAAGCTGAAGTCAAAGTAGATGCGATGACTGGTGAAGTTATTGCTATAGATATGAAAACCAGTAAATACTAATTCTATCCTTATATAATACCCTTAAAACTCCCTTACTATATAAATACAAATAACATAAACAACAAAAAATACCCCCTTTATTAAGACGTCACTGGCTTCGTTATGAAACTGGTGGCGTTTCTTTTACTTAGCAAAGGGAAGAGCACGACATATTCCTTCACAAACTGATACTACGTTAGGTTTGCTCCGGAACATGTCGTGCTCTTCTGGTTTCTCCTAATTCGGACAAAAAAAGGAACGCCACTGGTGTTCTACACGCAACGGCGTTCCTTAAAGAATTGATAATTGTTTTTAATCTATATCAACGATATGTAAAATATGCTATACTATACTATATACATAGAAGCGCTATCAACGTGAGTTGGGCTCATCTCTTCCTAATCAATGGGAGGAGGTGATACTATGACACCATTCGAATTTTTTAGTTTACTAATACAATTTGGAATGTTAGTTATAGCATTTTTAACTTACTCAAATATGTAAGTGAAAAGCCTAGCGCATAAGGTCTAGCTACCTTGACACGTTAGGCTTCATCACTGTTTGTATTCTTTGAAATGAGCCTAACGCCTAGAACACGTTGATGGCTCTTCTTTTGTTATGTCTAGTATAACATAGTTTGTCACGTAAGGCTATATGTTTTATTATAGGTGGTACTCTATTATGAATGACATATAATATTGTCATAGTATATATATAAATGGATTTATCAAAATATAGTACAACCAATATAGACAGATGGTACCTTAAAACGACCGTTTGCCTAGGCTTGGGTGCTTACATGGTTTTAATGTGTATCGGTCAATGATACGGCACGCTTCGTCTAGGGTTAGATCTTCTTTTGTAGGTCCTTGTTCAAAGATGCATCGAGGGTCGCTGGATCCTACTTCGCCGGCTGGTAGGTATAGATATTCTTCGTTATGAGGGTCACCAAAGATGTACCCTGCTTGTAAGTGTTCTTTGTGGATACGACTCATGGTATCTCCTTCATCATAAAATTAGCGGCATCCGCTGAGACTAAGTGTAACTGTGTGTGCCCCCAATGGGTAGGCACTTTTTGGAATGATGTTTTATCGTGTAAATGACCGAATACGCAGTGATCTACATGGTACTGTTCTAATAGGTCTGTAAATCCATTGGCATGATTTTCCAATGTTGGCGGATAGTGTAATAAAAGTATGCGTGTTACCTGAGTAGGGTTATCGCCACTTTCATTGATGGCAGTTTCCATCGCATCCAGAGCAGCTTTGGTGCGGATTAATTCCCGTTCGTAGATGTGCCGGTCATCTTCTTCTTTAAAGAAAGGGTCTTGGGGATAGATATACCCTTTTGTTCCACCGAAAGCAATCCCATTAAGATAGAGACCTCTGCCTTGCAAGAAAGTGATGCGTCCGCCCATAAGAGTATCCATTTTTTGCAGGCTTGTCCACCAATAATCGTGATTGCCACGAATCATAAACTTCTTACCTGGTAAATCAGCGATGGCATCTAAATCGATTTGAGCATCTGTCAGGCGCATGGCCCAAGATATATCACCTACTAAAAAGACTAGGTCATCAGGCTCTACATGTTCTCGCCAGTGTGCTTGGATACGTTCCCAGTGGTTATCCCAGTGTGGACCAAATATGGTCATAGGTTTTGTTGGTGGTTGCCCAGATAGGTGTAAATCGCCAATGGCAAAAACTTTCATTAAACCTCCAAAGAATTGTGTAAATATGGTTGTATATGACGGATGACCTCTAAAGCTCGTGTTTCGTGGCATACTTGAGGAATCCCATAGCCGATAACGAGTGGTGATGTTATATAGCGTGGCACGATTTTAAGATAGTGAAAGCCGTCATTAATATCGTAAAAAAATAGATTATAAGATTTTGCATATTTAGAGAAGCCTTCTAATACATATCGTAAAGTACGTTGTAAGTAGTTGGCTAGTATAGGTGTATCTAATTGTGGATCAAATTGCATATTAAATTCAAAGAATCCATGGATAGGGCGATTGGATAAGGTCATACGTAGACCATTCTCTTCATGGATAAGCCATCCATCAAAATGCTCTTTATGAATATCTTCGCGGTAATCATAGTTCTCTAGGCCGATAATTTGGCTATGGGGATGATAAATGGATCCACCAGACATAGGACCATAGTTCTTAAAGAATAAAACCGATGTAAAACGAGGATTGGCTTTTACCTCTTTCCATTTGGTTCGTCCAAAGTCTAAAATATGGGCTGCTTCTGAGAAGGGTAATTTAGAATATTCTGTATGTACATGTGGCGGTGTTTCAATAATAACGGTAGGCCATGTGTGTTCCAATACAGGATATTTATTCATGAGCCAAATGATGGACCCAGATGTATCTAGTATATCAGTTAATTGCGAGGGTTCGCAAAATGGGCAGTGCCCGTCGCGATTGTGCATGCTGTCGGGTTTTGTTTGCCCCAGAGCAATATCAAAAATTAATGGTTCTTTCATAGTTCACCTCACTAGTACTATAGTATCATAGGGTGTGAGGTTTATGAAAGTATGAAACATGATATAATAAAAAAAGAATAGGAGGAACTATGAGACCTACAACATTATGCTTTCCGAAACGGGATGATTTATTTTTATTAGGACGTAAAAAACGTGGCTTTGGAGCCGGTTATTATAATGGATTTGGTGGTAAGATAGAGGACCGTGAAAGCTTCCGTGCTTGCGCTGTGCGAGAAGTCTTCGAAGAAGTATCCTTACTGGTAAAAGAAGAGTGTCTAAAGGCAGTGGCCCTGTTGGACTTTCAGTTTCCTTACTCGCCGGAGTTGAGTCATATCAGTTATGTATATATAGTAGAGCAGTTTCAAGGTATTCCTTTGGAATCAGAAGAGATGGAGCCTTATTGGTTCACGTTGGAGAATACTCCCTTTGACCATATGTGGGCTGGTGATGGAGAGTGGATTCCGCGCATTTGGAGTGGAGAAAAATTGAAAGGGGTCATTACTTTCAAAGAAGATAATAGTACGATAGAATCCATGCAATTTGTAACCGTAGAAGAGGTAATAGAAAGTGACGATGTGGACCGTGTGACGGCTTGGATATATGAGGGAATGAAGTGAAACAAGTAGAACAGCAAAGCCAAGTGGCATGGACGAAACATTTGTTGGATTGGTATGATGTGCACAAGCGCGACTTGCCTTGGCGCGAAAGTAAAGATCCTTATCGCATTTGGGTGTCGGAAGTGATGTCCCAACAAACACGGATTGAGGCCATGCGCCCTTATTTTGAAAACTGGGTATTACAATTCCCAACGCTAGAAAGTTTAGCTAGTGCCGAAGAAGATACGGTGGTTCGGGCATGGCAAGGTTTAGGATATTATTCTAGGGCTCGTAATTTGCACCAAGGTGTGAAAGAAGTAGTAGAAACCTATGGGGGCCAAGTACCGAAAACACGGAAGGAAATGGAATCTTTAAAAGGTGTAGGATCTTATACAGCAGGGGCAGTGCTTTCCATTGCTTATAATCTTCGTGAACCTGCCGTAGATGGGAATGTGCTTCGAGTATACGCTCGTCTGTATAATATCCACGAAGATATTTTGAGCACGATAGCTAAAAAAGTGATTACCGCCTTAGTAGAAGAGACTATGCCTTACGATCGCCCCGGAGATTTCAACGAAGCCCTCATGGATTTTGGAGCGTCTATCTGCATTCCCAAAGCGCCACGCTGTGAATCTTGCCCATTAGTACAAGATTGTGAAGCGAAAGCAGCGGGAATGGAGCAACAGTTGCCTGTACGGATTAAGAAAACAAAGGTACAGGCTGTCCAGCTCTACGTAGGGATTATCCAGACATTAGAGGGCTATTATGTGCTCCATCGGAGACCTAAAGAAGGCTTGCTCCAAGGAATGTGGGAATTTCCAAGTGTAGAAGGTGGTACAGCAGAGAGTCGTAAAGCGGAACTAATCGAGCGGTTACAATCCATTGGTGTTACGGTCATCATGGATCGACCTATGGTAAAGGAAGTGACTCATATCTTTAGTCATCGTAAATGGACTATGAAAGGCTATCGAGGGGAAGCTACAGAAGTGGCAATAGATTCATCTAATGTAATCATCTTGGAAGGTGATGAAGCGGTGCAACAAGCTGTAGCACAAGGTCAGATTATCCCTTTAAAGGACGATTGGATTCTCTGTCGTAAAGAAGCCTTTCACGTGTTACCTTGGGCGGGTCCTCATGGTAAGTTCATTGATCTTTGTTAATCTATACCGAGGAGTGATATAGATGAGAATATATATATTAGCAGGTATTCTAGTACTTGCAATGTTTATCTTTGGAGCTATAACAGGATATTTGGTAGCCCTATTTAGAGGACTGAGTAAACGAAAAGGTTGTATCTACGGATGTGGACTGGGATTGGCCCTTGCCATAGGTACGATTCTATTGCAACGAATGATGTACGGTATCCATGAAGGAATCCTACCAAGCTTAGTGCGACCTGTGTTACTAGAGCTAAATGGATTAGTAGTAGCACTGGTTGCTACCTGTCTTATATTGGCTGTATTCGGAATATGTTATGGAATATTACACCTAGCCAATAGAACTGTGCATGAGGATGACCCTTTGCATATAGGTCGTAGGAATTTCTTCAAACGTACGGCTGTAGTGGTACCTGCTGTAGTAGGTGTCACAGGATCAGTAGCGGCTTTTCAGGGGAATAGTGAATTACAATTGCGTAAGTTACAGCTTTCACTGAAAGATAGACCTGAGGTGCTGAAAGGGTATAAGATTGGACAACTTAGCGACATTCATTTAGGGCCATTTATCGGCATGGACAAGCTGGAAGAAATGGTGGATGCCATTGCCAGTGAACAGCCTAATCGATTGGTCATTACGGGAGATTTAATCGATGAACTAGGATATCTTGATGAAGTGGCGGATTATTTAGATAGTCGTGTAAAAGACTTTCCAGATGGTATCGATTATATTTTGGGGAACCACGAGTACCGCGTCGATGTAGAACGTGTATGGAACCGATTAAGTCAAACGAAGATGCACATGTATCGCAACAGTCATCAACTAATATTAGGGGGACCTCGTCCTGTGTACCTAGTGGGCATGGATTACCACTTTAAAGATGATGTGCAAGAGGAAAATGTACGCTTGTTGGATAAAGCTATGAAAGGTATGCCTGATAATGCATATCCTATTTTGCTAGCCCATCATCCAAACTATATTCCAGAAGCATTTCGAAGACACATTTCCTTAACCTTATCTGGGCATACTCATGGTGGACAGATCAACTTGTGGGGCATAAACCTAGTGCCGGTGTATAAGCCGTACTGGAAAGGACTCTACGAAGAAGAAGGTTTATTTGCCTATGTGAGTCGAGGGTCGGGACATTGGTTTCCAGTGCGAGTGAACTGCGCTAGAGAAGTGACGGTGTTTACGATATTGTAAATTAAAAAATAGAATCTCTACAGTGTCTACAATGGATATAATTTTGATATCCATTATTAAAAGTTTAAATGATAATAGAGGTAATAGCTAATTCTTTCATTCTTTGAAATATATGTTTAAAAATTTATATTGAGAGATAATATCAATTGTGGTATAGTATAAGTAAGTAAGACTCATGTAATTTTTAATTTAGGGATAGTACTGGAAATCCCACACGTATTAGAAAAGGAGGAAAGACTATGAAAGAATTTAAAATTTGGCGGTTGTTCATTGTGTTTGCCGTTTGTATCATGGCTATTGCAGGCTGTGGAAAACAAGCGGATACGGTACAAGATGGTAAGCCATTACAAGTAGTAACTACTACAACAATGATTACAGATTTAGTACAAAAAATTGGTGGTGACCATGTAACAGTGCAAGGTTTGATGGGTCCTGGAGTGGATCCACATTTATACCAAGCTAGCGCAGGTGATGTATCTACACTACAAAAAGGTGATATTATATTCTTGAATGGTATCCATTTGGAAGGTAAAATGGGACAAGTATTCCAAGAATTGAAAAAATCTAATAAAACTGTAGTGGAAGTGTCGAAAGATATGGATCCATCTACTATATTAGCTTTTAAGGAAGAAGGCCCAGGTGCAAAAGACCCTCATATTTGGTTTGATGTACAAAACTGGAAATTAGCTGCCAAAGTGGTCAAAGATACATTGGTAGAGAAAGATCCTAGCCATGAAAAAGATTATGTTGCTAATTACGAAGCATATATGAAAGAATTAGAGGCAGCAGATCAATATATTAAAGATAGAACAAAAGAAATTCCTGAACAATCTCGCATATTAGTAACGGCTCATGATGCATTCCATTACTTTGCCCGTGCTTATGGCTTTGAGGTAAAAGGCTTACAAGGCATTAGTACAGAGACAGAGGCTGGTACTAAAGATATGAATGACTTGGTACAATTTATTGTAGATCATAAAATCAAAGCTATCTTCGTAGAATCTTCTGTTCCTCATAAAACAATTGAAGCTGTACAAGAAGCATGTAAAGCTAAAGGTTGGGACGTGGCTATCGGAGGCGAACTATACTCTGATTCCTTAGGCTCTCCAAACACAGAAGGCGGCACTTATATTGGTATGGTCAAAGCTAATATTGATACGATTGTAGGAGCTCTTAAATGATGAATGATAACAAGTGTATTCTGAAAGTAGATCATCTTTCAGTAGCCTATGATGATACAGTAGTGCTGAAAGATGTATCCTTTCAGATTGAAAAAGGAACGATGACGGCCATGGTTGGCCCCAATGGTGCTGGTAAATCTACTTTAGTGAAAGCTATATTAGGACTGGTGCCGGTATTAGAAGGAATGATTGATTTAACATTAGATGCTAAAACAGTTTCTGCCTATGGAGGAACGAAAACAAATAGTATTTATAACCATATTTCCTATGTACCGCAAACCTCAGCAGTAGATTGGGAGTATCCTATCACTGTGTTTGAGGTGGTATTGATGGGCACCTACCGCAGACTGGGATGGTTTAAACGGCCAGGGAAACGTGAACGAGAAGAGGCGACCAAAGCCTTACAGACGGTAGGTATGTTAGACTATGCACAACGGTCTATATCACAATTGTCAGGGGGACAGCAACAGCGTGTATTCCTAGCCCGTGCCTTGGTGGAAAACCAAGAGGTATACTTGCTAGATGAACCTTTCAAAGGTATTGATAAGACTACAGAATCTGTGCTAGTGAAGATCATGAAAGAAATGCAAGCAGCAGGCAAAACTTTGCTCATTGTGCACCATAATTTACAGACCTTAGAAGCTTATTTTGATCAAGTTCTTTGCATCAATCGTAGATTGGTGGGTATGGGACCAGTTCAAGATGTAGTAGGCTCCCATCTCCTAGATGAGACATTTTCATACTAGGAGGCTTTATGGAATTATTACAACAATATACATTTCAAATTGTCGCATTGGGAACTGTTATATTAGGCCTAGTGTGTGGTGTGATAGGAACCTTTGCAGTATTACGCCAAGAAAGCCTGTTAGGGGATGGCGCAGCTCATTCTACACTACCTGGAGTAGTGGCGGGATTTCTGTTAACAGGTGTGAAAGATACGACCGTATTATTACTAGGTGCCATATGCACAGCTTGTTTATCAGAATGGATTATGCACAAAACATCCCAAAAAGGAGTTCATTTTGATGCTGCACTAGCTACGATTTTAGCGGCTTTCTTTGGATTTGGGACAGTGTTATTGACTCGCGTGAAAACCATGGAAAATGCTGGACAGGCAGGCTTGAATACGTTTATCTTTGGACAGGCTGTGACCATGATGCAAAGTGATATTTGGGTGATGATCATTTGTGGTACCTGCATTATAGGGGGGGTCATTGTACTTTGGAAAGAATTGAGCCTTACTGTATTTGACCCTATCGAGGCGCAGTTGATGGGTATCCCAGTGTCAAAAGTACGATTTTTTTATCGTGCGGCTCTTATAGTAGCTATTGTGATTGGAATACGAACAGTAGGAGTTGTATTAATTAGTTCCTTGCTGATTGGACCAGCCATGATTGGCCGTCAGTGGACACATTCCTTGCGTACCTTGGTAGTGATTGCTGGTATTAGCGGTGGTATGGTAGCCTTTATGGGGACCTTTGTGAGCGCACTATGGGGAAATCTTCCTACAGGACCTATGATTATCATAGTTATGACTAGTATGATTTTATTAAGCTTAGCATTGGCCACAGGTAAACGCCTTGTTAGGAGGTGTTTTGTATGAGCCATATATTAGAAATTTGGGGGATTGCTACAGTCACTGGTATCAGTTGTAGCCTCATAGGTACATTCTTGGTATTACGCCGTTTATCTATGATGGTAGATGCTATAACACATACTGTTTTTTTAGGCATTGTATTAGCCTTTTTGGTAACAAAAGATTTAAATTCTCCTTGGCTTATCATTGGTGCTACAGCCATGGGCGTAGGCACTGTGTATGCAGTGGAATGGATGCAACAACGTCGCTACATTCGGCCAGATTCCGCTATTGGTATCGTATTTCCCTTTTTATTTGCCTTAGCCATTGTACTAGTTACCTTATTTGGAAAACATGTCCACTTAGATGTAGATACAGCGGTTCTAGGTGATTTAGCGTTTGCTACTTTCCAACGATTCACTATAGATGCCTATGATTTAGGACCTATGTTGTTATGGATTGCGATTTTAGTGTGTGTCCTCAATGCAGTGTGCATTGCACTCTTTAAGAAGGAATTAATTCTGATAACCTTTGATCCTGTATGTGCTAAAGTGTATCAAGCAATGCCTATGGCGGTGTCTTATGGGCTTATGACATTGACATCTTTAACAACAGTATCTTCGTTTCAGACTGTAGGGGCTATTTTGGTAACTGGCTGTATGATTGGACCACCAGCGACAGCGTATATGTTATCTCGAACTGTGAAAGCTATGCTACTTATCAGTATGATAGTAGCTACCATAGCTACTACCCTCGGTGTAGGGTTAGCATTCCTTTGGGATGTATCCATTGGTGGTATGATTGCTACTGTTATTGGATGTATCTATGGAATAGTATGGATCTATAAATATGGTAAAAAGAATTCATAAAATATAGTATAGAACCTATTTTATTGCTAAAAATATTGGGGCTACTCTTATAAGAGTAGCCCCAATATTTAGTATAGAGAATCATAAAAAAGAGGCTATAACCCTATGGTTATAGCCTCTTTTGTGATATGTGTAGTGTTTTATTTATTCATATTTTCGATTGCTTCAGCTTCTGCTTTGTTGAATTTAGAAGCGATAACGATACGAATCAAGCAAATAGCAGTAAAGATGTATGCTGCAAAGCCTAACCATTCAGAAATATCACCATAGGATTTAGCCTCAGTGAATGCTAATTGAAGAGGAGCTTCGCTACCACCTGTACTTACGGAGAAGGCGATAACACCGGCGATAATAACACCGATGATACTTTCACCAACAATTAAGCCAGAAGCGAACAAGACACCACGACGGTTAGATTGTTCTACGTCTGCATCTGCATAAGCACCAGCACGTTCTTTAGCACGTTTTGTGATGTAACGATTTACGAAGTAACCAATGATTGCACCCATTACAAGAGGCATTTCCAAAGTAGGTGGTAAATAGATACCCATGCCAATTGCAAGTGGTGGTAATGTTAAGGATTTTGTTGTAGATTTTAAAATTAAATTTACAACGATAGCTGCAATACCAACAAGGATACCATAGAAGATGTAAGTCCAATCCATATTAGCATTGAAAATACCTTCTGCGATTTGACGCATCAATGTAGCTTGTGGTGCAGATAATGCTTGGGCAGGGTCCATTCCTTCACGAGGCATTGCACCTGTGAAACCATAGGCATGGTATAACAAGTCAAGAACTGGAGCAATGGCAACGGCACCAGCAAGGGAACCGATTAATAGTGCAATCTGTTGTTTCCAAGGTGTTGCACCTACTAATTGACCAGTTTTCAAGTCTTGTAAGTTATCATTGGAAATGGCTGCAATGGAGATGACTACAGATGTCATGAAAATAGCCAAAGCAGTGGAGAATTTTACGCCTTCAGGAGTAGATAATAAGTTATTGGCAGAACCAATAGCAAATACTACTAGAGAAGATACGATGATACCGATGATACCGATACCAGAGATTGGACTTGCAGACGTACCAATCAAACCAGCCATGTAACCACAAGCAGCAGCTACGAAGAATCCGATTAATAATGCCACTACGATACCAGCAATCACAAGTGTCCAAGCAAGACCTGCAGACATTGGAAGAGCGGATACGAAAGAGTAGAAGCAGATGATTAAACCAATAATAATTAATGCAAAAACAACTGCGATAGTAGATGGTTTCATATCTGTATCCATACGATGTGTGTCGCGATATTCAGCACTAGCCGTCATAGATTTGATAGATAGTTTAATGCCTTCTACAATTGGTTTAAGCAATGTTAATAATGTCCAAATTGCTGCTACGCCGATAGTACCAGCACCGATGAAACGAACTTTAGTTTTCCATACAGTGCTAGAGAATTTGATAGCTTCTAAATTATCTGGGTTTGGTAGATGGTTTGTTAAGTATGGTACGAAACCACCCCAAGCAATAATCATGCCTACTAAGATGGCAATACCACTGGCAATACCAATTAGGAATCCTGCGCCTAATAAGGCAGAGGAGAAACCAAATGGAATTTGTGTAGCACCAGCCCCCACTGGAAACCAGAAAGATTTGGACTCACCGAACACGCGTAAACCTTGTGTTACAAAACTAATAATACCAGCTAAAGCACCACCGGATACGATTTCTTTCATACCCCCAGATTGTTTTACTGTTTCCCCAGGAACGCTAGAGCCTACTTTTAAGATTTCAGCAGCAGCACGACCTTCTGGATATGGTAAGTCGCTGTTCATAACCATAGCGCGGCGCAATGGAATGGTAAATAATACCCCAAGGCAGCCACCACAGGCAGATAATAACAAAGTTTCTAATAAGTCAAAGTTTTGCCAATAACCGATCATTAATAGACCTGGCAATACGAAGATGACTGCAGATAAGGTACCAGCAGCAGATGCTTGTGTTTGTACCATGTTGTTTTCAAGAACGTTAGAATCCTTGAAGAAGCGTAAGATTGCCATAGATATTACAGCAGCCGGAATGGAGGATGAAAAAGTCAAACCTACTTTTAGTCCTAGGTATACGTTAGATGCAGTGAAAATTAATGTAATAATTGCACCTAGTAGCATGCCTCTGACTGTTAATTCCGGTAAGCTAATATCATGACTCATAAAATCATGCTTCATAGTTATACCTCCTTAAAATACACTACTATCTTATTCATTGTATCAGTATTCTCAAGGACTTTCAATAAAAAATATAGTAAATTTTGTATACATAAGTCTATTTATAGGGGTATAATGAAAGTATTCATACACGGTTCATGTACTTGATGTATATATAGAGAGATACTAATTGTAATAAGGAGAAGTATTATGAAAAGAAAACTATTTGGCGCATTATTAATGGCTACGTGCTTACCATTGGGACTACATGCGACGGATGTGACAGTAGTAAAAGTAACGCCTGTTGCTGTAGGAGAACACATTTCTACAACCGCATCACCGGAAACAAATCGCATCATTCGTGAGGCAACGATGAAAGCTAGACAAGATAAGAAACAAATCGTTGCGCCAGCAGCAAAAGCATTTACAGATCGTTTGCAAGTGACGGTAAAACCGGAAATGGTGAAAGAAAACCATATGGACCTGACATATCCACGAGTACAATCTGTAAGCCCTTATGTGACAAAAGCGATAAATAAAACGATTACAGACTATGTGGAAGCACTTCGTAAACAAGTGCACAAAGTAAATGAAAAAGCAGTAGATGGAGAAAAACAAAATCTATACATGAGTTATGATGTCAAAGCTGATGGAAATGGTATTTTCTCTGTCACCATCACGTCTTATACGATTGAAGACAATGCATCCCATGGAGTAAATGTAGAAAAGGGATTTACTTTTAATACCACTACAGGTCGCATCTTGTCTTTAAGTGACTTTGGTGGATTATCACAAGAAACAATCACATCAGGATTACAACAATTACCGAAAGAAGGTAAAAAAGCTATCTATACAGATGTTACAGCAGGGAAACCGAATAGTTTCTTCGCCCGTGAAAATCATGATATCGTATTGATTTATGATCAAGGTACCATCGCCCCTATGTCCAGTGGTAGTATCTATGTGCCAGTAGGTAATTTGGGACGATAAATGGAAAGAATTAGAATACTCTGCGACTAGTAAGATATTTACGTCGAGTAATTGCGAGTATAGATGATATATTTACAGTTAGAGATTGTAAATAATAACTAAGAAATGAAATAGAGGAACGTTGATACGGTTTGTTCAACGTTCCTCTATTTTTGGTTGAATTGTGGTTTGTTGTAGTTTCTTTTATACGCGCCAATAAAAATAGTGGGAAACTTTCGTATATCAACATCGGTAGATCGTGGTAGAGAGTTTACTTAGTGACTCTACTCTTTTTTCGGGGCAGCAAGACGTTTGTAATAGGCTTTGTCGATATCTGCATAGGAGATAATGCCTTGCTGTGCCATGAGAGTCAGCACTGTTCGTTGTCGCTGTTTAGTAGCATTAATATCGCTGATAGGATTATAGTAAGATGGTGCCTGCGGAATGCCTGCTAGGACGGCAGCTTGGCTCACATTTAACTCTTTAGGGTCTGTGTTGAAGTATCCTTCCGAGGCGGCTTTGATGCCATAATAGTCAGTTCCATAATAAATGGTGTTCAAATACATAGTGATGATTTCATCTTTGCTGTAGTAGTGCTCCATTAAATAAGCGAGAAATACTTCTTCCACCTTACGAGACATGATACGTTTGGAGGATAAGAATAAATTTTTCACCAATTGTTGTGTAATGGTACTACCACCCTCCACGGTTTGTCCAGCTATGGTATTGGTATACAAGGCTCGACCAATGCTAAAGAAATCCACCGCTCCATGATCATAAAAACGTTTATCTTCTGTAGCCACTAATGCTTGTTTCACAATAGGACTAATGTCTTCGCTGCGAACGCGATGCTCTAGTGGCACCCGTTTATCCATGGCCTCCTCTACAGCTTCTTTGAAATGAAAGAGACGTTTAATGCGGTCGATTCTGGAAAGTTGATCTTCTCCTTGTTCGATAGTTTGTTCTTTTGTGGTTTGTGCTACATGTTGCGTAGGGGTGGAACTGCCTCCTGGAGTATACCCAGCGAACCAATATAAACCACCAGCTGCCAAAGCGAGCACAAGGATGAGTTTTAAAAGTGTTTTCATGGCTTCATCATATCATATCTAAGGTGTATCAACAATAGGAGGAATGGATTATAACAGTAGAAAGATTTGTTGGCTATTAACATTGTGTAGGAATATTGAATCATCCGACTAGACTTGAGCAGAGTGCGTTCGTTTGGTAATGTATATTAGTGGAAAGTATGATGTAGTCATAGAAGAGTGATGCGGTTACAGGTTATAGGTATTGCCTATAAACTGGCATAAGATAGAATAAAAATGCATACAAAAGAATTTTTATAAAAAATACTTGCATTATTATGCATTAGGTTGTATAATACGTTCATAAGATAAAAACAGGTACTGCACAGCAGTTATTTACACAAAGAAAGAGGTCAATTATGAGCAACATTAACAAAGTAGTATTAGCTTACTCCGGTGGTTTGGACACATCCGTTATTATTCCTTGGTTAAAAGAAAACTATGGCGCAGAAGTCATCGCTGTATGCGTGAACTTAGGTCAACCAGAAGATTATAATGCCGTAGAGAAAAAAGCTATCAAATCTGGTGCTACAAAAGCGTACATCATTGATGCGCAAGAAGAGTTTGTATCCGATTATATTTGGCCTGTGGTAAAAGCTGGTGCTGTGTACGAAGGTAAATACTTATTAGGCACTTCCTTCGCAAGACCATTGATTGCAAAAAAATTAGTGGAAATTGCTGCACAAGAAGGAGCGGATGCCATCGCTCATGGTGCTACAGGTAAAGGGAATGACCAAGTGCGGTTTGAATTGACAATCAAAGCACTTTCACCAAATACAAAAATCATCGCTCCATGGCGTGAATGGGAATTGAAATCCCGGGAAGATTGCATGGAATACGCAGCGAAACACGATATTCCAGTAGTGGCAACAAAAAAACATCCCTACTCTATGGACCAAAACGTATGGCATTTATCCCATGAAGGTGGCGATTTAGAAGATCCTAAGAATGCCCCTAAAAATGATGTATATTTAGTTAGCAAATCTCCAGAAGAAGCGCCAGATGCGCCAACTATGGTGACTATCGACTTTAAAGAAGGTGTGCCAGTGGCAGTGAATGGTCAAGCCATGTCTCCACTTACCATCTTACAAACATTGAACGAAATCGGTGCTGCTAATGGTATCGGTATTGTGGATATCGTAGAAAACCGGTTAGTAGGTATGAAATCTCGTGGTGTCTATGAAAATCCTGGCGGAGCCATCATCATGTATGCGCACAGAGAATTGGAATACCTTTGCCTAGACAGAGCTACCTACCATTACAAAGAATTAGTGGCGAATAAATACGGAGAACTTGTGTATGATGGTATGTGGTTTGCTCCATTGATGAGCGCTTTGCAAGCCTTCGTGGACAGCACACAACAAACAGTCACAGGTCAAGTCACATTGAAATTATACAAAGGTAATATTATCAGCGCCGGATCTACATCTCCATATTCCTTGTATAACCAAGAATTTGTAACATTTGAAGAAGATGATGTATATAACCAAGCCGATGCAGAAGGTTTCATCAACTTATTCGGATTGCCTTTAACAATCAATGCATTAATGAAAGAGAAAGCAGGTTTAAAATAATGGCGAAACTTTGGGGCGGACGCTTTACCAAAGGGACGGATAAGGCAGTAGAGGACTTCACGTCCTCTATTTCCTTTGACTCCCGCATGTATAAAGAAGATGTGGCAGGCAGCATTGCTCATGCGACAATGTTAGCAGAGCAACACATCATTTCTCAGGATGATAAGAATGCCATAGTAGCAGGCTTACAGGAGATTGAAAAGCAAATTGATGAGGGAGACTTCGAGTTCTCAGTGGCATTAGAAGATATCCATATGAACATTGAAAAACGCTTAACCGATGCCATCGGTGAGGCAGGTGGACGGTTACACACAGGACGTAGCCGTAATGACCAAGTAGCGGTGGATTTGCATATGTACATCCGCAAGGCGGTGGTATACATGGGTGAGGAGCTTGTGAATTTGCAACAAGCTTTCTTAGAAGTGGCAGAGACATACAAAGAGGTGATTATCCCTGGATATACTCATTTACAACGGGCACAACCGGTGTTATTTAGTCATCACATGATGGCATATTTTTCTATGATGAGCCGCGACTTCGATAACTTGCCGTTGATCTTTAAACATGCCAATGTGATGCCATTAGGGGCAGGCGCTTTGGCGGGCACGACCTATCCTATCGATCAACACATGACGAAGGAATTGTTACACTTCGATTCTATTTATGAAAACAGTATGGATGCTGTTAGCGATCGTGACTATGTACTAGAATTTCTCAGCTTTGGGGCGAAAGTGATGATGCATTTAAGCCGGTTAAGCGAAGAATTAATCCTTTGGTCTAGTACAGAATTTGGGTTCATCGAACTAGATGATGCACACTGCACAGGTTCCAGCATTATGCCACAAAAGAAAAATCCAGACGTATGTGAACTCGTACGTGGTAAAACAGGTCGTATTTACGGACATTTGATGGGACTTCTTACAACCATGAAAGGCCTGCCAATGACGTACAACAAGGATATGCAAGAAGATAAAGAAGGCGTTTTCGACACCATCGATACTTTGCATTTCGCTATCTCGATTACGGCGGATATGTTACGTCATATGAAAGTCAATGGAGACCATACAAAATCGGTATTGAATGATGATTTCTCCAACGCTACGGATATGGCGGACTACTTGGCAAAAAAAGGGGTACCGTTCCGTGAAGCCCATGCCATTGTAGGAGCAGCGGTACAACACTGCATCGAGAAAGATTGCGTGTTGTTGGATCTATCCGTAGATGATTTCAAAGCGATTTCACATCATTTTGAAGCGGATATCCTTGATGCCATCACTATCGAAGCGTGCGTAGCGGGACGTAGCAACTACAGCGGTACAGCACCAGAGTGCGTAGCTCGTCAAATCCGTGTGGGTAAAGAGGTACTTTCAGAAGAATTGACACACATCGCGAATTGGAGAGAAAAAATTCATTTACAATAAATAGGTGCATTAAGGGGCAAATCGGCATATGTCGTATTGCCCCTATTTCTTGTATAGAACGATTCTTAATATGTATAAACACATATCGAAAATATATGATATAATCAATATATATTTTTTATTAACAGACAATATGAGGTACTAACAATGAAATTAATATCTTGGAATGTCAACGGCTTGCGTGCAGCCATGACAAAAGGATTTATGGATGCATTCGATGCATTAGATGCGGATATGTTCTGCTTACAAGAAACTAAATTACAGCCAGAGCAAATTGAAATGGTTTTACCAAATCATGAACAATATTGGAATAGTGCGGTAAAAAAAGGCTATAGCGGTACGGCTATTTTCACAAAAGAAAAACCAATTTCCGTAGTGAATGGCATCGGCCTTGAGGAACATGACCAAGAAGGTCGTGTTATCACTGCGGAATATGAAAAGTTCTACTTAGTCACATGTTATACACCAAATAGCCAACGTGAGCTAGCTCGCTTAGAGTACCGTATGGAATGGGAAGTGGCATTCCGTGAGTATTTACTGGCATTGGATGCGAAAAAACCAGTCATCCTATGTGGAGATTTAAACGTAGCGCACCAAGAAATCGACTTGAAAAACCCTAAAACCAATCGTAAAAATGCTGGTTTTAGTGATGAAGAACGTGAAAAAATGACAGAACTACTAGCCGCAGGATTTACAGATTCCTTCCGCTATTTATACCCTGATGCGGTAGATGCTTACAGCTGGTGGTCTTACATGGGCAAAGCTCGTGAACGGAACGTAGGATGGAGAATTGACTACTTCCTTGTATCGAATAGCATTGCTGATAAAATCCAAGAGGCGAAGATTCATGCGGATATCTTTGGTTCTGACCATTGCCCGGTGGAACTAGTTATTGATTTATAATTTTTATAATAAGCGTGCATTATGTCACTATTACGTTTTGAACATATCTCTTTAATGCTTCATGGTCGTCAGATTTTAGGGGATATTTCTTTTGAGGTTCAACAAGGTGAAAGCATCACCATAATAGGTCCATCGGGGAGTGGTAAAAGTACAATTCTGAAATTGGCTAGCTCCTTGATATCTCCTACGGGAGGTACGATTTTCTTTCATGGTAGACCTGTAGAAAGCTATGCACCGACGGAGTATCGCCAACGAGTGGCGTACTGTTTCCAACAACCCTACTTGTTTGGACAAACGGTGCGAGGGAATCTAGCCTTTCCTTTCACCATGCGAGGTCGTGCTGTTGACGAAATAAGAATCAAAGACCTATTCGATTTGTTTCATATGGATCTACAGTTGTTAGAGAAGTCTAATACAGAGTTATCAGGTGGTGAAATGCAACGAATTTGCTTGATTCGTAGTTTGCTGTTTGCCCCTGAGGTATTGCTATTAGATGAGGTGACGTCTGCCTTGGACACAGAAAATACGGAGTGGGTAGAACAAGGTCTTATGCAGTTGCATAAAGAAGGCTTAACCTTGTTACAGGTGACCCATAATCTAGACCAAAGTGTTCGTATGGGGCAACGTCGTATCACCGTGAAAGATGGTCATATTGCAGATTGTGAGGTGCTACATGGGGAGCTTTAATGCTTTATCGAATGAGTCCTTGTTGATGGCAACAGAACTCATCGCCATGGCTGTCATCGTATCCTATCAGCAGAAAATGCGATTAGAGGTAGAAATCTTACATAGTGCCTTGCGAGCAGTAGTGCAACTAGTGGTGGTAGGCTATGTGCTCCATTTCATCTTTGGTGCAGACCATCCGCTCTTTACGGGTGGTGTATTACTGGTGATGCTGATCAGTGCCGCTATCAATGGGGGTAAACGTGGCGTAGGAATCCGGCGTGCATCGTGGATTGCAGGTATTAGTATTGGCATTGGTGCCATCATTACTTTAGTGGTATTGTTGAGTGCAAATGTCTTATCCTTTACTCCCTATCAGATGATTCCCGTAGGTGGCATGGTCATGTCGGGCGCTATGGTGGCGGTAGGACTATGTTTCCGCCAAATTACAACTAGCTTTAAGAGTCGTCAACAAGAGATTCAGATTAAGTTAGCTTTAGGGGCTACGCCTATGCAAGCTTGTAAAGCCATCTTGCGAGCAGCTCTTATCTTTAGTTTGCAACCGACCATCGATAGTGCGAAAACATTGGGTATTGTGTCTTTGCCGGGGATGATGACGGGCTTAATCTTGGCAGGCATGAGCCCTATGGAGGCCATTAAATACCAGATTATTGTTATCTTTATGTCTTTTTCAACCATATCCATTGCTATTGCGATAGCAGGATACTTGAGTTGTCGACAATTTTTCAATACGAAAGAACAGCTGATTCTATCTGATTGATGATGGAATCAGTTTCTTTTTTTTGCGATAGTGTTTTTAAAGTTTTAATTTACCTATAAATTAAGTAGGAATTTTTTGAAACCCTATAGTCATATGGGAATAGTTGTGATACTATTAGGGTATACATATTCTTTTTATATTCAAAACGAGGTGGTATTATGGCAAATTACAACCCTTACGAAAATATGCTGCAAACATTAGACTTGGCAGCGGATACATTAGGTATCCCACGCAATGACTATGAAGTATTGCGTCACCCTGAACGTGAAATGAACGTGGCTATTCCAGTGCAAATGGATGATGGACATGTAGAAGTATTTACTGGCTACCGTTGCCAACATAGCTCCGTTCTTGGCGCATCTAAAGGTGGATTGCGCTTTCACCCTGATGCAGACGAAAATGAAGTACGTGCATTAGGTGCTTGGATGACCATCAAAAATGCCATTGCTCATTTACCATATGGCGGTGGTAAAGGTGGTATTAAGGTAGATCCTAAAAAATTAAGTGAAAGAGAGTTAGAACGATTGACACGTGGTTTCGTTCGTAAAATTGCTCCTATCATTGGGGTAGAACGAGATGTGCCAGCGCCTGACGTGAACACAAACCCACAAATCATGTCTTGGATTGTCGATGAATACAGCGCTTTAACAGGTCAATGGACACCAGGTATCGTAACAGGTAAACCATTAGCAATCGGTGGTTCTTTAGGTCGTAATGAAGCGACTGGTCGTGGCTGTATGTTTACATTACTTTCCTATTTGGAAAAACAAGGTAAATCTATTAAAGATTTAACCATTGCAGTACAAGGGTTTGGTAATGTCGGTTCCGTTGGCGCTTTGTTGATGCACCGTGAAGGAGCTAAAATCGTTGCTATCGGTGACGTACATGGTTCTCTGTACAATGCAAATGGCATCGATGTAGAAAAAGCGTACGAATATGCAAACTCGCATGGCCGTTCTTTGGAAGGCTACGAAGAGCCAGGTATGACACGTATCCCTAATCCAGACTTATTGTTATTGGATGTAGATGTGTTATACTTAGCGGCATTAGAAAACCAAGTAAACGAAGCGAATATGAAAGATGTAAAAGCTAAGTTAATCTTAGAAGGTGCAAACGGACCATTAACCAAAGACGCTGACTTATACTTCTTTGAAAAAGGCATTCCTGTATTGCCAGACGTATTGGCAAACGGTGGTGGCGTAGTAGTATCCTACTATGAATGGGTACAAAACAAAGCTGGTTTCTACTGGTCTGAAGAAGAAGTAAATGAAAAATTAGCGAAAAACATGAAGAAAAGCTTTGAAGAAGTATGGGCTATGCAAGAAGAGTTTAAAGTATACCCAAGATTGGCTGCGTACATGGTGGCATTGCGTCGTTTAGTAGAAGCATTAAAAATTAAAGGATATAACGGTTAATATATCTGCCCTATCTGCTCATCTTAGATGATGTAATATTTACTAGAGAGCCAGATTTATTGTATAATTTAGGTAATAATATATTATTTATTTTGTATAAGGTGAGAGGAGGTTTATAATCTAAATTTTAATTCAGTCGAATTCGACCGAATTAAATCCGAAGCAGGATATAATTCATTAACATTCAAGGTACAGACGATATGATGGTTGACTCGGTGGGGATGAGCACCTTATTCTTGCCTGATGTGCAGTATCACTTTCATGGCATGAATCCTGATGATGTAGTTATTCATGCATATAATATGTTGTATTTTATTTTAGAAAATGACAATCCTGTTGGTGATGGTGATACTATTAGCGGCCTAGAGAATGGGGAATTGGATTCAAATGTGCAATGGACATTGCAGTATGAGGATTCCCTAGTTCAACCGGTGAGAGCAGTGCTTGATGTAAATATGGGTGAATATGCTTCTGGAACTCGTTAGTTGTTAATCGATGAAAGGTGAGAGTGTTATAAGTAATCAACGTATTTTTGATATGGAACTTGTGAAAGTTGAAAGTTTGGAGAAGGCTGTTAGGACGCCATTTTATCAAACTGATTCCACAGGTGGTTCAGTTTGGGTTATTAAACCTGGTCAAACCTTACCAAAGCATTATCATCATAATTCTGATGATATATGGGTTGTATTGCAAGGAACAGGGGTATTTTATCCAACGCCGGATACTGAGGTGCCTTTTACAAAGGGGCAAGTTATAGTATCTAAAAAGGGTGAATGTCATGGTGCAAAAAATACTGGAACGGAAGATATTGTCTTTGTGAGTATCGTTGCTCCGGTGCCTGCTGATTATGATCCTGTTTATACTAATTAATATGAAAGCACTTTATAGTATTTTCTGGCTCTATAATAAATGTTGGGGTGACACCACTACGGTGTCACTTCCAACATTATT
>CAUQIB010000009.1:0-74858 GCA_963518085.1 uncultured Veillonella sp.
ACTATGTGAAACCCGCACTCTGGCTTATGTTTACTTCTTTCGAAGTAATTACCTTATATTGTTCAGTTTTCAAAGATCATCAATATCCTTATACTATATAAAATAGTAAATGGTGACCCACCCGCGACTCGAACGCGGGACACCCTGATTAAAAGTCAGGTGCTCTGCCAACTGAGCTAGTGGGTCATAAAATGGCAGGGGTGGATGGGTTCGAACCATCGCATGTCGGAGTCAAAGTCCGATGCCTTACCGCTTGGCTACACCCCTGTGTTGTGGGGTGAGTAATGGGGATCGAACCCATGCATAACGGAGCCACAATCCGCCGTGTTAACCGCTTCACCATACCCACCACAGGATATTTATTCTGTTTAGCACTTTCGTGCCTTACAACGATATTCAGTATATCAGTTAATGTTTTTTGTGTCAACCACTTTTTAAAAACTTTTTAACTGTTCTACTATCTCATGATTAACACTCAGTTCATTACATGAGCATCGCTGATGTTTTTAAAGTATATCAAATAAACTATTGCTTGTAAACCCCTTTTTAATATTTTATTTTCTACTTTTATCATGGAGTACTCTTTTTATTTCCACTTACATTTCTATCATCATTTTCTCTTATATACTTGTATTTTTCTTTTGTTACCTGCTAATTCAAAGTATATTTTCAACATTCATCTCATCTATAGATATTCCTCGCTATCAACCATAATAGATTATTAAGATAGTCTATAGTTTAGCTCTGTATGTTTTACTTACTATATACAAAATTAGAGGAATGTCGATTATTTGCTATCAACATTCCTCTAGTTATTTTGGACTATTTTACTATTCCCCTTTTGCCGTATATATTTTTAATACACTAAGGGATTACGTAACACCTAATATACTACTACTATCTTAATATCATTAGTAAGCTCTTTATTAAATTAAATTAACTTAGCTAAATCATTCAAGTTTTCACCCATTGTTGGATGTGTAAAGATTTGGTCACGCAAGTATGTATACTTGATGTTATTATCCATTGCCATTTTAATGATGTTAATTAACTCTTCGGAATTTTTACCAAATAAAGTAGCACCTAGGATTAAACCAGTATCCTTATTAATTGTTAATTTAAATACCCCACGTGGATCTTGGTTGACTGCATGACGTGGCATATTGTTCACCGGTAATACCGCTGTCACAGCATTTGGGTATTGTGCCTTCGCCTCTTCTTCATGTAAGCCTACATGGGATAAAGCAGGCGTGATGAAAGTAGAATATGGCACATGTGTACGATTACCTAACTTATAACTTTCATCACCGTGTAATACACGATTTACAATGCGGAAGTCATCTAAAGACACATATGTAAATTGCGGGCCCCCATTTACATCACCTACGGCAAATACATTAGGAACAGATGTCATTAATGTATCATCCGTAACGATAGATCCATTAGGGCGCACTTGGATGTCTGTATGTTCTAATCCAAGACCTTCTGTATTCGCTTTACGACCTGTAGCATGCAACAAGGCATCGAATACAAACTCTTCTCCACTTTCAGTCACCACTACTACAGTATCCCCTACATTTTTAATTTCCTTGGTAACAGCATTGAAATGGAATTGAACACCATCTTCTTCTAAGTATTGTTGCGCCAACGCAGCTACATCTGCATCTTCACGTTTTAAGATTCTGTCACCACTTTCAAAAGCAGTCACTTCAGCACCTAAACGTGCATATAGGTTAGCAAACTCAATACCGATGTTACCGCAACCAATGATACCTAACCGTTTTGGCAATGTAGGAAGAGCTTGTAACTCAGTGCTGTTGTACACAAATTTAGATGTAGATAGACCTGGGATTGGAAGCACTACATTAGTAGCCCCTGTATTGATGATGATAATCTCAGCAGTCAATGTTTCCACACCATCTGCTGTTGTTACTTCTACTTCTTTATTGGAAGTAAATTTACCATGACCAGTGTAAACTGTTACATTAGGATTAGAGGTTAACATGTTTAAGTTTTTAGCATTCAACTTGCCTACGACTGTATCGCGAGTCGCTTTGGCTGCTTCGTAGCTTTTACCTTTATCAGCGCCTACGATCATTGTTTTTGTAGGGATACATCCGATATTGATGCATGTGCCACCATACATAGCTGAATCTTGTTCAATTAATGCTACTTGTTTTCCTTCTTTGCCAAATGTGGCCGCTAATGTTTTGCCAGCTTTACCAAATCCGATAACTAATAAATCATATCGTTTCA
This sequence comes from uncultured Veillonella sp., assembly GCA_963518085.1. Lineage (GTDB taxonomy): Bacteria > Bacillota > Negativicutes > Veillonellales > Veillonellaceae > F0422. The sequence continues at coordinate 2,257 of CAUQIB010000009.1, forward strand.
TACTAATCTCCTTCTCACTAATTCACCTGAAACAGATTTTTTTCATATATAATTGACTATAATTTCAATATTGTTCTTATTGTATACCTATTCAGTAGGAATATCAATACTATATATCACAAATATTATTTTCAATCCTCATAGTTCCTTCTAATTTATTGGCACTTAATTCCTATATTTTAATGTATCTATTCATAATAAAAGTACTATAAAATACCTATTATTTTGAATACTAGATTCTGATCAATTATAAAATCCATATACAAAACTAGCACTTTCATAAAAAAGTGCTAGTTTATTATTACCCATCTATAGCGTTTCTATGTATAAAGACTATTCTGCAATTCTTTCTTGTAAATATTGTTTCACAAAAGTTGGCAATACGAATGCAGATTTTTGGATGCCATAGTTATAGTATTTAGTTGTAAAATCTTGAGCACGGTTTGGATCCCACTCTAATGGGTCATATTTTTTTGAGCCCATAGTAAAGCAATGCATACCTGTCGGGTACAACGGAATAAATGCTGTATATAGACGTGTTACAGGAAAATGTTTATTCACATAGTAGAACACGTCAGATACTAATTGTTGGTGCATCACTGGAGATTCTGTTTGTTGTACAAACAAACCGTCTTCCTTCAATGCACGATAGGTATTTTTGTAAAATTCTTCTGTAAATAAACCTTCACCAGGACCAATTGGATCAGAGCAGTCTACGATAATCACATCATAGTAATTTTCTTTTTCCGCTACATGACCAATACCATCACCAATAGTTACTGTCAATTTTGGATCTTGACGAATCATTGCATCAGCAATAGAAGGCAAGTACTGTTTTGCCAATTCCACTACTTTACCATCGATTTCAACCATTGTCACTGTTTCTACACAGCTATGGCGTACACATTCCCTAGCCACGCCACCATCACCGCCACCGACGATCAATACGTGTTTAGGATTTGTATGAAGGAACAATGGAATATGGCTCATCATTTCATGATACACAAATTCTTCTCGTTCCGACGTTTGAAACACACCATCCAAAACAAGCATATTACCGTATTCTAAGCTATGAGCGACTTCAATTGTTTGAAAGTCGGATTTTCCAGAATATAAAATTTCATCCACTTCTGCGCATAACGCAAGATGAGGGGATTGCATTTCTTTAATCCATTGTGTCATATCTTACTCCTCACATTGTGACTGGATGTATAAAAAAGCTCCACCCAGCAAATTATCTCGTAACCAACGGCGTAGGGAAAACGTTCGCTCCATACCTTCATCATAGACAACACATCGTGTGTCATCATTGTTGACTTGCATGGATACGATAGGAACCCAATGCCATGTAGATAGACCTTCTTCCTGCCCACGATGACGATTCAAAAATGCAACAGGGCAATCTTGTTCCAAACCACGTTGGATAAAGGCTGTTACTTCCTCTGCCGTATAAGGGCTTCCTTTCAGAGGAAAAATCGGCAATCGTTCCACTGTATATGACAGATTGCTATCTGCCATATATTGGTTGACACCTTGTTCCCACCAAGTACTTTTATAGAGTCCACCACCATAGCGAGGGCGCACGTATTCCCATACCTGATTCATCCGTTCCAAGGCTTGGTCTCCGTCTACAGCCGTCTCCACAGATAAATGACCATCACGGAAAAGCACATAGGAAATCACCTGTGTCGCCGTGGTCGGTCCACAACCAGCCAAGCGTTTCCACGCATCTGTATACCATTCTTGATCATATCCATAGGAAAAATTCCCATCTTTTTTCACTTGTAACCATTCAGGATGCTCAATACGATAGCGTTTGATTCCTGCCATTAGTCTACTACTACCTCAACAGTTTGCATACGGTCACCTTGTTGGATTTTATCCACTACATCCATACCTTCGATAACTTGTCCGAATACAGTGTGAACGCCATCTAAATGAGGTTGTGGTTCATAAACGATAAAGAATTGGCTACCTCCAGTGTTAGGCCCACGATGAGCCATGGATAAAGCGCCACGAACATGTTTATGTGGGTTGCCTTTAGTTTCGCAAGGAATTGTGTAACCAGGGCCACCTACGCCAGTACCCATTGGGCAACCACCTTGTGCTACGAAACCAGGGATGACACGATGGAATTTCAAAGTATCGTAGAAACCTTCTTTGATTAATTTTACAAAGTTAGCTACTGTGCCAGGAGCTTCGTTTTCAAATAATTCGATAACAATGTCACCGTATTCCATATGAATAATTGCTTTTTTCATTACTGTACCTCCAAAAAAGTTCTAATCACGTGACCCGCTAAATGCAATCCTGCTACAGACGGAACAAAACCGCAGGAACCTGGACTTCTAGAATCGTCATCTCGGTTCGGTGTCATCGGTTGTTCTGTTGAAAATAATACAGTTTGCTTTTTAATACCACGACGACGTAATTCTTTACGCATCACCTTTGCCAATGGGCATGTATGGGTCTTACTAATATCTGTAATCTTCAATTGGTCTGGCCACATTTTGTTACCTGTGCCCATAGAAGATATACATGGTATATGACTATTATAACACGTTTCGATGATTGATAGTTTAGCACTTACCATATCAATGGCATCAATCACAAAATCCGGGTTAATATCGGTGATAAAATTTGGATGACTTTCACCAGTATACACCATATCATAGGCTTCAATATGGAGATTAGGATTGATTGCTAAGGCTCGCTCTTTTGCCATCTCTACCTTGCGTTGACCTACCGTGCTTGGCAACGCAATAAGTTGGCGATTAATATTACTCACTGTTACTTGGTCGCCATCAACAATGACAATATGACCAACACCTGAACGCACTAACGCTTCTAACGCAAAAGAGCCAACACCACCGCATCCAAATAGCAGGACTTTCTTACCTTGCAAAGTTTTAATTTTTTCTTCCCCTACCAACCATTGTAGGCGAGTTAACATATGCTCCATATTAATAGGCTCCTGCTGGTATAATTTCAGTCCAATATCCATCTGGATCAGCGATAAAATAGATACCCATCGCTTCATTTTCATAGGCTACACAATTCATAGCCTTATGTTTTGCCAAAGCACCTTCATAATCATCTACATAGAATGCCACATGGAACTCATTGTCACCTAAATTGTATGGGCGATCCCAATCACGTAACCATGTTAATTCTAATCGGTGTGGATTGGTGCCATCTCCAAGATAAACAATTTTAAAAGAGCCATCATCTCCATCAATATGGTCTACTTCTTCTAATCCCAATGCTTCTTTGTAAAAGGATAAACTTTTATCCAAATCTTTCACATTAATATTATTATGAGCAAAGCTAAATTTCATACTTCCTCCTGAATTCCTAGTAAATAACAGTATTATTCTAACATAGGTACCAAGGGAATACAATCACTGTACTTGAAAGTAGGCCCTGCTCCCTTCATCGGTTTTTGCCACCACCAAATGTGCACCAATTTGTTGTTGTAATTCCGGTACATGGGATATAATCCCCACCAACCGACCTTGGGCTTGCAATGCCACCAAAGTTTCCATTGCCACATCTAGTGTATCTGGATCCAAAGTACCAAAGCCTTCATCAATGAACATCGTATCTAGATGAATACCCCCTGCATAGGATTGGATGACATCCGCCAAGCCCATGGCAAGCCCTAAGGATGCCAAGAAAGTTTCTCCACCAGACAACGTATTGGCAGGACGACTCGCCCCTGTATAAGCATCAAATACAGCGATGTCCAAACCTCGGGCACCACGTCCCCCTTCCTCTAATGACCGTTCTAGTCGATAACGACCACGACTCATATCATGAAGTCGTAAGTTCGCCGCACTCAACACTTCTTCCAGGATAGCACCGAGAACATAGCGCTCAAAGCTGACACCCTTAATGCCAGAATCACCGCCATTCGCTAAATCTGCCAAACCAAAGATAAAAGTTCGACGGTCCGACAACTCTTTGGTAGTCGCTTCTAACTCCGAAATCTCTTGGATAGTTTTTTCTTTGGCTGTTACTTGCGATTTTAAGATTCCAATGACCTCCCCTAGGTCTTTCAATTCTTGTTGTAATGACTCCACTAACTCCTTCGGCATTTCTTCCGGTACCTTCCTATAAGCAGCCAAGTCCTGTTGCACTTCTTCTAAGAGAGACGTCAATCGCAACGATTCATTGTGATAGACACTAAAGGTTTCTTTCCATGCTGGCAATTCATCAAATACATGAGATTCCTGTTTAAAGGTATCCATGGTAAGAGATTCCGCTACTAACACTTCTTCAATATCCTTGCCCAAACTTTCTATATCTAGTGCCATCCGCACTTGTTGTTCTCTGAAGGCATCTACTTCTGCAGTGAGTCCAGCCTGTTTTGTTTGACTCATTTGTCGTTCTTCCTCTACCGCTTTACGGTCCGCTTCATATCGCTTCAAAGCATCAGACAATTTTTTCAGTTCCATCATATACGTATCCACTGTGAAAGGGGTTATACTCTTTTCAATACGATGTATTTCTGTTGTTATATGCTGAACATCTTGACTCATCGTTTCTATTTGACCTGTTAAGGTGGTCAGTTCTAGTTGTTTGGCATGAAAGTTAGCTTCTTCTGCTTGCAATTCTGTTTGCAATGTACTGAGTTTTGTTTCTAACTCTATTTTATCCTTTTCTGCATTCACTAACTCTTTTTGTATCTCTTTGAAAGTTTGGTCTATTATTTCTATATCCACGGTTTTCTGCCACCATTGGAGGCGTTCAGCTACCATGTCTATTTCCTTGACTTTTATAGTTATTCCTAGCATCTGACCCAAGTGCAGTATAGATTCTCTTTGAGCATCTTCTATAACATTTGGGTAGGTCTCGCATAGACGATTCCATTCTTTACTATATCGTTCTACTTCTTCTTCACTGTGATCTAACTTAGTTTCTATCGTTGCCACCTGTGTTTGACTAACTTGGAACTCTCGGCGAAGTCTATCTACCGTTTCACGTACAATCTCTTCCGATGGAGCTTGTGCTAACTGTGGATGGTCGAGGGAACCACATACAGGACAAGGCTCATCATCTTCTAGTTGCAAACTCACTTCATAGGCTTGGTGTTGTCGCAACAATTGTTCATTGTAATGATATAATCCTTCACGAGTCTTACAGACCTGACGTTCCTTATCTAACTGTTGACTATGAAGAGTTCTAGCATCCCAAGCCATTTCGAGTTTGTTGATAATCCCCTTTAGGGAATCCCACCAACTCCGCAGTTCACTGGTACATAATTTTTCTTCACCTAATGAAGTATAACTTTGTAACTCTAAATTCATTTCTCCTAAGGACTGGTGCTGCATTTCTATATTAATTTGACTTGTTGCCAATATCTCCTGTACTTCACCTTGTTGCTGTACCTTTTGCGATTGGTCCATCTCTAATGCAGTCCGTTTCTCCAAGAGTTCACTATACCGTTCCACTTCTTGTTGCAAGGCCTGCAATTGGTGATATTGCTCTTGTTGCTTTGCATACGTGTTCGCTTGCATTTCTAGCTTGTCACGCTTACAATCCAAACTTTGTAACAATACAGCTACAGATTGCAAAGATGTTTCTAATATGTCCAGCTTTTCTTTATTTGTATTGAAAGTGCTTTGTAACTTCTCATATTGATTCAGAGGAATGCGAATTTTTTCCAACCGTTCCCAACGGTCAATAGCCTCCCCTAATGCAATATGTTCTTTTTCCCCCTCTTTATGACTAACTAAAGCCTGACTATACTGCTTCTTGCGCGCTAATAAATTGGCGTAACTTTCATACTCTATATAGGCCGCTTGTAGGGATTCATATTGGTGTTGCTTCTCCTTGCGTTCCCCTTCACGCTCAATTAAGCACTTACGCTCTTCTTCCACCAACAATACTAAGTCCTGTAATGTATCTACTGTATAGGTACTCAGCAAAAACTCAACCTTTTGCAATGTATCTTGAATCCCTACAGTAGCCTTTGCCAGTTCTTCTTTCAGTAGGTCTTGCATGCGTTTATACACTGAAGTTTTAAAAATCGTATGCAATAACACTTCCCGTTCTGATGTGGGTGCCACTAATAATTTTCTAAAATCACCTTGTGGTAATAGGACAACTTGTAAAAATTGATCCACTCGAAATCCTATAATCTGTTGTACATAATCACGAATTTCTTGGGCTTTCGTAGTGAGCAACTTCCAATCTTCATCGATCCATTCACTGATAGTAGCTGTAGCCAATACCGTTCTTGTACCAGTACCACGCTTCTTCTGCAATTCTTGCTTCGGCGTTCGTTCCAGCCGATACCGGTGGTCGCCTACTTGAAACTCAAACATCACGGATGTAGGTATAGTAGCATCTGCATAATCACTGCGCATATCTGATCCATCACGAAGGCCACCACTCGTTTGACCATACAGAGCATACACAATGGCATCCAATATGCTTGTTTTACCTGCTCCCGTAGGGCCTGTAATCAAAAACATAGATTGATTGGCTAGCACAGCAAAATCAAGGATCACTTCCTTCGGATAGGGACCAAAGGCAGTCATTTCTAGTCGCAAGGGTCTCATATTTCTTCCTCCCTTAATACACGATGCCACAAACCTTCCATATAGTCTAATTCTTCTTGTGAAAGTTCTTCATTACGAGCTTCCTTGGCAAATTGCGCAAATAAATCTCGCTCATTTAATTCCTTGAATCGTTTAGCACCCGTTGCATCTCGCACTACTTCCATGCGACCTACCAATTCTAATCGCATGCAATAAGGAAATACTTTTCGCAAGCGCCGCATCCCATCCACTACAGGTGCCGTATCTAATAATCGTATTTCCACATAATCATTATGATGCTGTGAGTGGAGACTTTCATTAGCTAGTAAATCATCAAAATAACCGGTAAGGCTTACAAACTGTCGACGCCCTACAATAGGAATTTCACTGATGGTCGTTGCCCCTTTACCATCCATATCAACGATAGTGAAACTTTTACTATAGCCCACTTCATCAAAGGAATACGTCAACAAAGAACCACTATAGCGAATATGGTCCGCCCCAATTCGTTGCGGTTTATGTAAATGTCCTAATGCCGTGTAGTGGAAGTCTTTAAATACCGTGGTCGGCACTTGTTCTGAACCACCCACTAACAAAGGGCGTTCCGATTCACTTTCAGCACCACCTACTACAAAAGCATGAGCCATACAAAGAGTACGGTGACCTTGTGACTGAGTCGTCGCATAGGATGCCCACTGTTGGTACGCATCTGCAATGGTCATGTTGTATTTGTTTGTATCTACACGTATATCATTTTCCACAGTATTGATGCTAGAATTATCAGTATTATCTTTATACGAAGAATTGTCTGGAATCGTAATATCTTCATCACTCAAAGAGGCAAATAAATCTGCTGACTCACATTTGACTCGACGTTTCTTGCTAGGTTTACTAGATAGGACATTTACTGTAGGCTCTATGTTTTCATCCGCAATACCTACTCGATTCAGTTCTGTCTGTACGTCTCGCACTTCCCCATAGGGTAATGCCCACACATCAAGTGGCCCATGTTCATCTTGAACTGTTATGGGTTGCATGCCTTGGTGGGTATGCCCTAACAAATGTATACCATGTGTCTCCCAAGCACTACGTCCCATGGCAAGCCGTGGTCCACTGTCGTGATTACCTGAAATAGCTACCATGGGAATCTTCTCTGTAAAGGCTAATCGATGGAGTACAGAGTCCCACAACTCAATAGCCTCAATAGGTGGTACGGAGCGGTCAAAGACATCCCCACTGAGTACTACTAAATCAATCTGTTCCTCTTTCAACAAAGGAAAGAATTGGTGTTCCAGCACATGAGCTTGGTCTGTTGTTAAATGTTCATTATAAAATAGTCGTCCCAAATGCCAGTCTGCTGTATGTAGTATGCGCATACTTACACCTCGTTTGCATAAATCTCCCGTAAGATAGAAATTTCTTTTGCATATCCATCTAACTCATTTGGTGTTTCTAAATAGAATGGTAGATGACGTAATTTTGGGTGGGTAATAAAGTTAGCAATGGCTTCAATACCTATATGCCCTTCTCCAATTTTTTCATGACGATCTTTATGTGCGCCTCTAGGATTTTTGGAATCGTTCAAATGCACCGCATGGATTCTATCCAAGCCTACAAAATGATCAAACTCCTCCAACACACCGTCTAAATTTTCAATGATATCGTATCCACCTTCATGAATATGGCAAGTATCCACGCAAATGCCAATGTATTCTTTGTGCTTTACTCCATCAATAATACGTGCTAACTCTTCAAAATTACGACCTACTTCCGTACCTTTCCCTGCCATAGCTTCTAGTAAAACTGTAGTTTTCATACCTGGGAAAATCACTTCGTTTAACATGTCCACAATATATTCAATGCCTTGGTCTACACCTTGTTTCACATGGCTACCCGGGTGAAAGTTATATAAATGGCCTGGTAAATATTCCAATCGCTCTAAATCTTCACGCATAGAATTTTTCGCAAACTCACGAAGTCCTGGATCGGCTGCACAAGCATTTAACGTATATGGCGCATGTCCTAATAATTTGCCAAATTGATGTTCTTTCAGAAACGCATCTAAGGCTTTCATATCTGCTTCGTCAAAGGCACGTGCCTTACCACCACGAGGATTTCTCGTAAAATATTGAAATGTATTGGCACCAATAGACAGTGCCTCTTTTCCCATATGTAAATATCCTTTGCTAATGGATAAATGACATCCAATTGTTAATTGACTCATGTATAACTCCTTACTATACCGTGCACTAATCGACTTTTACAACAATCTACCAAAATCTGCCAAAATATCGTGTTGGCCATAATTTTAAACTTCGATTTTTATTGCTTAACTACCAATATATGACAATTCCTTTTTGCCGTTTTTCTGCCGTAAAACTTTATTGCAAATACTTTTCTAACTCCTGTATACCTGCTCGAATTGCCTCGGCTCTACTTACTTTATATCGATCCATATATGTATCTATTATGGTATTTGTTTTTTCATCTAATCTTACATGTATCGGTTTACTTTTTGGGTTATCCGTTGGTCGCCCCATCTTTTTCTTTTCCATATTATCCATTGTGCTTTTCCCCTCCCCTATGCTATAGTATAGAGGAAGGGTGGGCAAGCACCCTTTCTACAAATTTGCTTGAAGTCATACTATTTATAGTGTGGCTTCTATTTTTTTAATTTCTTAATCTTTTCAATGGCTTCTTCTGTTGTTTTACTATCTTTCAAAATCTGAATCACCATATCAAGGAATATTTGAAATTGCTCGTTTGTCATTTTACTCATGTCTATCTCCTTTCTGTACTTGCCTACGATTTGTAGTATCCTTACTACTCTTATAGCATATCATTTTGTAGCCCAAAAGTCAAGAAATTTACATAATAAAAAAGCCTATTAACCGTTGATATATCTAGATCAATAGGCTTTGTATTGTAACTAATTCACGAATATTGTATAATAGCATTAATAGCTATTAACAAAATAGGTGAATTAGTATTTCTATTAAGTCATGAATTTGTATCAGTTTCTCGCAAAAACTGGCATCAAATTTAATGAGTTTCTAATATTTTAGAAAATACTTCAAGGATTCACCTCCTTTCAAAAAGAGGACATCTAGTGCTGATAACACTTCGGATGTCCTCTTTTTGTTATTCAATTTTTATATTTTTTTGATTTCTTTTTCGATATTGGCAACGATTGCCCCTGCACTCTGTTGGATCACATTGATGTACATACGGTTTCGTAACTTCACCCACCATGATTTGGTGGTTTTAATTTCTTCTTCAAGCGGTTTGGTCACTCTATCCAATTCATGACGTACCCATTCCTCGATAGCCGTTGTGTCCATTTCTTTTAAAGCTAGATCCGCATGTGCTTTTGCTAACTCTACGCCTTTATCAAATATTGTTTTGTCAATTCTCATAGTATCCCCCTTATTGGTCATCCCAATTCGCTCTGTAATCTCGCACATCAACATGTACGAACCCTTGGTTATAGTATCGACCTACGCCCATTGCTCCGCAATCAATGGCAATATCTGCTAATTCATCTACGCCCATGCCATCCACATAAATATCACTAGCAGTCCCCAACGTATGTTGAGAGTTTGGCACTCCCCCTACATCCGCATTATGTTCAGGACAACGATAGCCACTAGTAATATGTACTGGTCGTCCTACTGTTTCTCGTATATTGTCCAATACATCAACCAATCGTTTATCAATAACATGGTCTAATACGTTGTGACCATCCACCACATTATGCCTGTCACAATTACAAGCGAACTCGTAATCATCAAAATACTTGCCTACTTTCATTTATATAACCCTCCTTTTGCTACTGCACCACCGATATAGCCAATCAATCCACTAGCAATGTTAGTAGCCAATTCATTCATACGGAAATAGATGGCCATGAATAGTGCTACCGTCAATCCTGTTGCCACCACCATGTCAGTATTTCTATTCACTGTACATACCCCCTTTCTCCCTTAATTCGTCTATACGGTAATGTGCAGATTTTACCGATGCCTTAATACTTGCCTGCTCCTTTGATAATGTAATCATCTTTTCTTGCGTGTCACGTATCGTTTCTTTTAAATCAGCCATGGTTTCCGTCATATGTTGCATAGCTAATGTGTTCATCTTAACCGTATGCTCTGCGTTGTGAGTTTGCACCTCAAGCCGTGATTGCAACTCATCTTGTTTGAGTAGAAAGTCGTTTTTGACTTTCTGTAACTCCATCTCACGTTCGGTTGATACTTTGCTGTCATACAACCATACAACCATCTTTGCAATGGCAAATATGCCACTAACCAACGTGACAATCTCTAATATGCCATAATTCATGCTATTCATTTCATTTATTACCTAAATTTATTCTACCCATTATGGTAATCTCCAAAATCCTAATATATCAAACATATATCTACGATTGTTGCCTTGTACTCCCCATCCTTTAATAGCATGACTGTTAGGCTCTACGTAAATGCTGTTATTGTTAGTATCTACAGCTGTTTCTAATAATTTAATAGGTACGGGAGCATCGTTCGGCAATGTGCAGATTACCCCTCCATCTCCACTATCACGTGTCATACGTATATCAAGGTGAAGTTTACCTACCCCTGTACTCGGATTCCACTCCAAATAGCCACGACCATCGCCATTTGCACCAGCAACAGCTACTCCCCAAATAACATTAAATACCCTAACTTCGCCTATATTTACGGGCGGTGTTTGTCCTTGATGAGCATTATCTTGTATTTGAATTACCTTTTGTTTTAACTGTTCGACATCACTTTTATTGGCTTTTTCGTTGCGTAAAGCCTTGACATCTGCACCGATTGTTATTGCTAGCTGTTTTATCGCTTCAATAATTCCCATAGCCTACACCCTAACCATTCACCGCTGTGTTGTACGCTGATACAAAGTCTGTATCCGTCAACCCTAATGAATTCAATACATTGGATTGTTGGTCTGCTGTCAATGTTTGTTGTTCATCAAAACGTACTCTATTATTGATAGATGTTGCCATAGCACTAGCCCCACTTTTGTCTGTTTCGATGTAGTCCGAAATCTCCTTTAACGTATCGAACGTAGCAGGAGCACCGCCCACTACTTTGGCGATTTCTTCATTCACCTTGGTTGTAATCACTGATTCATCAACCGTACCGCCTGTACCGCTTGTTTCTAATGTTGATACTCGACCTTTCAATGCCTTAATGTCTTTACCAATCTCTTTCACTACCAATGTAATGCGTTCTACTATATTCATTTCAATTACCTCGTTCTAATATGTAAATCATCAAGAAATCTCTATCTTCTAATGCAGGTTTGCACATGGATCCATTTCCCCCATCTTCCTCGTTAATCAATTCCACCTCATCATCACGTGGATTGACAACGACCCTATAGGGCTTGTTATACCGTATCGTTACTCTATTCATCGAATGCCACCCCTTACGTAGGCACGACCAAAAGCAATGCCATTGGTTTGGCCATCGACTTCTTGCACGATATCGTAATACAATACTGCCCCATGTGATGGTATTCGTCCTACTGCTTTCATCTGCTCTGCGGTTAAGGTCAATACTGCTGTATTCCCTGTAGCCGTCATACTAGCCTTTAACACTGGCGTTCTATCGTCTACGTGTCGCTTAAATACTGCTGTAAATGTACCACCATCAAATTTGACCGTGCTTGTATCATCGTTCAATGTTAACTCAACCACATTGTCAATGCCTGTATAGAGTTCAATATTTGCTTGTACTAATCCGCTGTACATCCATTACCTCTTTCTTTGTACGATAAAAGGTCGACTACTTGAGCCGACCTCTATCATCAATCCTTATTGTTCGTCTTCTACTCCTTTAGCAATCCATTCAGCTACTGCCTCAATGTAGGCTACTGGAATTACTTTTTGACCCTCTTTGCGGTCTTTCTTTGTTAATGCATATTTTCCTACGGATACTAAATAACCATAAATTGGAATCATAAATTCTTGTACTTTCATTGTCCATTTTCCTTTCACATAATCATAAACTGCTTTTGCATTACTCATGTTTGCCCTCGCTTTCTTCCTCACTCGGAGGAATAACGTTAGCTAATAATTCATATAATCCTGCCACACTATTTGATAGTTCCTCTAATGACGGTGTCAGTTTTGGACTATCTTCCGTTGGTTCTTCATGTGGCGGTTCTTCCTTTGGTTCTTCTTTTGGTGGCTCTTGTTTGGTTATCTTGCCGTCAATCAGTCGTATTTCCCATGGGTTATATACTTCCGTGCTTTCAACATGAGTGTATCCCTCGATTGGTTCGATTGGTGATTGTGCGGTGATAACGCATTCGCCGTTATTGTTGAATAGATAGTGCATGGTTTACCCCTTCGCTGCAATGCACATAATATTTAAGAATCCTTCTTGATATGTTTTACCGCTCTCTTGCCAATATGATAGGGGACTTTCATAAACTTGAAAAGCAAATACAATTCTATCTTTAGTCACCCCACATCTAATCGTTGTGTCTTCCCATTTATCTCTACCTTCAATCCGCATGGTTCCTTTGCTTTTATGTTGTATACCCGGGAAAAGAATATTTTCATCACTAGGATTAAATTCAACAACCCCATATTCATTGCCATAACGGTCCCTTTTGTGTTTTGTGTATCTCGCCGTAACCCATTTTTGAATATTAAAAACAATATATCTACAATCTTCAAAATTAAATCCTTCTGGAACAGGTAGAGGGGTATTATGTTTCAATGTATAATTTTCGACCCTTAAAGCTGTAATCTCAAACCCCGACTTCCTAAACGATTGAGCGTCTATAGTCGCACCCTTGATTACACCCTCGCTTGATACACTGAATGTGCCACTGGTATTTTGAATAGTAGTACCTACAATTGTACTACCCGTAATTGTGCCACCTGTTAACGTGCCTACATTGGCAGTGATAGAACTTAGAGAATCTACCTTGATTTTATCAGCCGTAACGGCACTAGCCTGTAACATCTTGCTTGTAATGATGTTATCATCAAATAATGCTTGACCTGTTACATGGAGTAATTTGCCGTCAATTCGTGTGCCCTCTGACGATAAGTTGATACGACTAACAAGTGTATCGCCACTGATAGAATTAATACCATTTTGAACTTTCAAGTCAATACTATTGGTTAATTGCGTTATTTGTGAATTAACATTGTTATTCACATCTTGTACTTTCTGATTGATTAAGTTATCTAAGGCGGTAATACGGCTACTCATTCCAGTTACTTCATTTGTCACTGTCTGAACTACCTTGTTATCAATGGCTTGTACTGTCTTATCTAATTCTTTCGTCCTTGCATCGATATTAGCTATTGCGTCATTCTGTACTTTCATCAATTCGGGTGGTATTTCCGCCTTGACTGTGGCTAATTGCTCGTCACTTGTATCACCCTCGCCGAATATATCTACATAAGCGACTTTGACCTTATGAACGCCTGCCTCTATCGGTATAAAGATAGTATTCGCTGTGGATTGGTATCGTTGTTCATTCACATAAATATTGGCATGATGTAACCCACTAGGAATAGGAGAATATGTAACGACTAACCCATTCATGGTAGTTTTAATTGTTACATCTGTAGGTGTTATTGGCTTAGGTACGTTGTATTCCAACATGGCAGGTGCGGAGTATCCTTTCACTGGATTATGAGCATATAAATACACCGTGCCTTGCCTATTTTGTAACAAACTAGAGGCGGTAGTGTTGCTACTCTTTGCCAATAACCCATCGTCGTTACCTGTTGCGTTGTTCAATCGGACTTCGTAAAAGTCTACATCTGCATTGGTCACTTCTCGCCAATTATAAATCGCTTGTTCAGCAAATCGAATCGTGAACCCATCGGGTGTATTCGGCTTATCGCTTTTCAATGCAATTTGTAACGATTTAACGATACCCTCGGAATAGTTCCCATTGATATCTTTGACTTGCAATTTCACATCATAAGTTTTGCCTACTTCACATTGACTAATGACAATTTGACCGTTGCCATCACCGCCATAGATCCATTCGTTTGTGCCTTGCTCTCGATACCATGCCACCACCGTAGATAATGTTTTAAGGTTAGGAGGAATAAACTTGGCCACCAAGTCGTAAGCAATCGCTTTGCCACCTAATTGGCGGTACTTGTTAGATAAAGTAAACTCGCTAACCTCTGGGATGAAATACTCTTGGATGGTGTACTCGTATTGCTTAACTCGTGAAATATCCTCTTGTTGGCCACCTAGATTATTGAGCGATGTAAACTTGGCATAAATCTTCTTTCCTACATCTTGCTTTCGGTACGGAATACGCATAAAAGCCTCGTCAAGACGGCTTAGCTTATCCCCTGCACTATGACTACCTATAGGTGTATTGAACTGACCTCTAACAAGATTATTCAACGTTACAGTGCCATCTGTATTGAGCGTAGCCGTTTCGTAAGATAGACATTCGCCATTGATGTAGCAAATGGTATTTCCTCGTTCTGCGTCAATATGTGTACCACTCTTTAACGTACCATTGACCATACGGACAATGCATGAATTGCTATCAGCAGATAGTGGACTTACTAACTTGCCTATCCTTGCAGTAGTATTTAGCATTCCCATAGATTGGAAGTTTGCCGTTGGATCATCACTCATCCATACTTCGCACCCACCCCATTCTTGTGGCGTGGAAACTCCAACCCATAATTCTTGCCCTTGCCCAACAACATCAGCAGGCGGTTGAATGAATGTAGCATCCAGTATTGATTGAGCAGGCTTATTGTAATCTACAAACGGTCGCTCGTTCTCATGCACATCATACTTAGTCGGTGCATACATGCCAGGTGGCTTACCAATCGCCGTGATTTGTAATTCACCATCTTGTGCCTCTTGTACGTCAGTAATTACCACAATTTGCTTATGCAATCCGCATGTACTTTCCGTTAATGTCACTAAATCGCCCGGCTCTAATCGACAAAATGCCCAATCCAATTTAAACGAATATTGATTGCGTTCATATAATCGTTTCATGGCTAGCTGTTCCGCTAAATACATTGCCCTTGCTTTCGTATAGATGTAATGAGCGGAATAACTTGGAGCAGGTTTCATGCCATTTCGTTGTACATCTGCCAACACCTCGAATGTGACCGCCTCTTTCTCGTAAGAATTAGCACGATTGATAAATTCAACTGTAGCCGTATTATAACTTTCACTGTTCGACTTGCGTTTATACTCGACTAGTCGCCCATCGCTACCGCTTAGGAAATCATCTTCGGTTAGATCATATTGAATTTGTGAATGTGGATTCCACGATTTAATTGGCTTGTCTGCTAATGGTACGATTTTAAGTCTATCGTTCGACCAAAATAGATAGCAATTACAGATGTCAGCAATATCTGATACGATTTGCTGTGCTTTCTGCGTCTTGGTTTCGGATGGCGAACTAATCAGAATGTCCGCTTGCTTGCAGTACTCTCTGAAATTATCTATACCATCAATGGCGGTTTCCTCAATGCCTACCGATTTAAGCACATGAACAATATAATCAGCTGGATTGACATCAACGCCATCACCAGTATTGAGCAATTGCCCTTGTACCTCAAAATTGAATGTAGGTAAACTTGCTCTATCGCCCATATCAACAACACCTGCCATATAGCATAAACCACTATAAGGCAATGCCCTATCGGGGTGCTTACTCACTACATACGGCCATGGTGTTTGTCCTACTGTACCCAAATAAGCCGTTAAGCCTATCTTGTCATTAGGGTATTGGTAAACCTCCTTATTGATCCATACCTTGCCAATTCCATTGATTGGTCCTTCGCATAATCCTATTGCCACCGCCACTGTGTATGTATATGAAATGCTAGTAGCCTTTTTTCGCCCACCTTTACCCACTCGTTGTGATGTACGATGTTCATGAGCCGTGAAATCTTCCCACTGGATAATGTTGCCACTTAGTCGTGTAGTGCCTAATACTACAGGAACGACCTCACCATAACTTGCACTATTAATTTGAAAGTCTGCAATTCTATCCGCTCTTGTAGTTATGCCTCCACCACGACCAAATAAACCACCCATTATGCAATCTCCTTGTATCTATAAACCTTACGCATGCGGTGCTTTCCTTGACTATCATAGAATAACGTATCATCTATTCTTGATAGAATAACACCCATATCTACATATGCATGTGCCACCATATTATTCCCAACGTAAATAGACCCATGGCTTATACAACGTCCATACTGGTATAACACGAAATCACCTACTTGTATGTCATCTGCATCAACCTCATAAGCAAATAATTCCAAATGCTTTATAAACTTCTCTTCATTCCTGTGCAAATGCCACTCATTAGAATAATGCTCTACCTTAATTTGATTAGGTTGTAACAATCCACATTCTTCTAATACGCCTATGACCAACATCGCACAATCAACACCTTGCCCTTTTGCCATCGCATTATTTGCATATGGAGTACCTATCCATGTAAGTACCGTTTGTGCTATCAACTCACCACTATTCATCGTACTGTCTCCTTTAATGGCACATAAGGTGTTGCCCTATTTCTACTGAAATTATTGAACTTATTCTTGCAAGAGGCAGGAGTTTTGTCACAACCAGGGTAGATGTAAACCTCATCACCTACAGACGGTTGAGCCTCTGATGGAGTTATAAAATAAATTCTCGATCCATCGTCTTTCATTACCTGCGTTGTCTGTCCTACTAGTGCTCCGCTTATCCATTCCATACCTCCTGCGGTGTAATACCCATTGTTATGAGTAATATTCAACACCACCGTGTTATGGTCTGGAACTTGCATTACTACCGCTCTCTTGCGGTAATCCTTAATGTTAACACCACATTCGCCATCATATAAGGTGTACGGACATTGAGGGTAATATCTACGGTTTGGCCATTCAGTATTGAGCTTTTGCACGACTGATTTCACCTCTAATTGTAAAGTCAACCCTCCGCCACTCTTTACTTCTGCTTGGCCTTGGAATAAGTTCAAGCCATCAATGACCGTGCCACCATCACCAAAGAATACACGAATAAGGCGAACTGTAGCACCATCAAAGCCACCATTGTGGGCTACTGTCATGATAGGTACTCCGCCTATAGTGTCATTAGGTGCTGAGTGGATAGTCAAAGTCAATTTGTCTACGCTAACTTTTGAACTAGTTTTGATTTGAGTTCTTGTGATAATTGGCCCATCAACTCGGTACACCTTGCCACCATAGGCAACATCTTTGTCAGTGTCTGCGTAATAGTACGATACGCCACTCTTCAAGCGGATATCATACAAATCACATGACATGAATTGCTTTGTATTGTTCAAATGTGTTTCTAATACATTACTAACATCTTTCATCGTACCGTCACCAACTTCATTTCTTTTGACTTCATGATATTCTTGTACACCAGTTCAGCTGTAAACGAATCGCCCGAAAGTCTAACTTTCCAATAGTACGTATAGTCAGCTGTTATTGTTGCGTCTTGCGGTATTTCATCGTCTACATGCAAACGAATCTTACCGTTATCTACTTCGCACGGTCTTTCTTGTCCATTGACGTATAGCTTTACATCGGTAATGTGATTGATAGGTTCTAAATAATCGCCCCATCGGCGGAGTGCTTGCCATTCTCTTGTCGCCCCAGTACCTAGCGTGATACCTTTTTCCTTGTTATCCTCTGGATCCAACCATAAGAACGGCTCGAACCCACCTTTGACGGTCGCAAAAAATCCCATCACCTGCTTATATTGGTCATCCGTTAAGTGAGCAAATGATGTGTTGATTGTCCATTGCGGTAACTGCCATGTAGTCATTGTTCTTGCCTTACCACTACCAGCCGTTTTTGTCACAGTATTCCATTTTTGCATTTTCGTTGATTTCCATGCTAACGATGTAATCTGTGGGAATATCTTCAACTTCTCCATCACCACACCCCTACTTCTGTACCGAATTCACGTTCGGTATTTGCTGTAAACTGACGCAATACCTTACCGCCTGTATGTTCTAGCCAACTACCAAATGAATGAGCGTCAATTGCACTCACATTGAGTGTAATATTGCTACCGCCACCATTCTCACGAATGCCCTCACCTAATCGGCTGAATACAGTATCAGATAACGGCAATACGGCCTCGGGGTACTGACCCTCGCCTATTTCTGCAAAGGTACGACCATAAGCAAGTCCACCTGTGGCCATCTTCATTTTAGGTTGAATCTGTCCGCCACTGAAATCCATCCGACCGCTAAAGATACTGCCCCCACCGAATGAACTCATTCCTGCCATTCCTGCGGTTGCCGTTGTATAAGCTGTCATGCCTGCGGTTGCACTAGCACCAAACGTAGCCATCGACATTTGTTGTGCTAACTGCGACCACACTGGTATTTGAGATTGAGCGGACGCAATACTTGCAGTTGTCTGCTGTGCTTGCAATGATTTACCTAAAATCATTTGTTTCAATTGAGCAGACGCCCATTGTGTTACATAATCCATGACGGATTTAATCATTGCCTTACCTAAGTTTTGCAATGCTTGTGTTAACGTCATCGTGCCTTGTAATAATCCGCTAATACTATCTTTTAATGTGCCAACACCTGCCATGAGCGAATTATTCATCAATTCATCAAGGGAGAAATACGATTCTTTCACGGCCTCAATATATTGGTTCATCAAGTCTTTTTTCATTTCATATGAATTCTCTTGAGCCACGTATTCATCAGTGAGTGCCGTTTGTAATGCGTCAAAATTCTGTGTTCGTAACGCCTCTTGAATCGCAAACTCTGTTTCTGCACCAGTTCTTGCAATCTCAGCACGTTTCTTGTTGAATAACTCCAACTGTGCCAACTCTTCTTGACGTTTCCGTTCAGAATACGTAATCCTGCCATCTTCCGATAATTCATAAGCTATATTTTGTTCTTTCAACGAATCAAGCCATACTTTCTTATCTCTATCCGTCTTTTCAGCAAAATCATCACTCATCTTTTGGTATCGGTCTGTAATCTCTCGCATAGCTTCTGCGTGTTCTTGGTTCAATTTCTCGAACGGTGAAACAGATCCAGTGGAATCAGTGGTGGCAATTTTAATATTAAAAGCCACATCCATATCTCGAATGCTATTCTTGATTTCACGAACTCGCTTAGCCTCTTCATGCAATGCTTGCTCTCGCTTTGTAGCATACATTTGGTTGAGCATGTTCAAATCTTCGTTATAATTCGCATTCTGTGCCTTAGATTTCTCCAATTCCTCAAGTTCTTTCTTTCGCCATGCCTCGACTTCATCAACCTTGGTGCCAAACATTTGGCGGTATGAATCCGTCATTTGTTCATGAGCTCGCTTAGCCTCATCGATGGCTTGTTGCAAGGAGTTATCTGCTCCACCGCCTGCGGATCCACCGCCACCGCCACCACCTCCGCCACCGCTTTCTGTTGCTGTATTAGATGTAGTACTAGATGTGTCGCTAGATATGTCACCACCAGTAAAAGCACTAGCCATATTGCCAAATACTTCTTGCGTCTTGTTGGCAAATCCCTCAGCATCGTCTGCGGATATTTCACTAATCTCGCCAAACTTACCAATGTCTACATTGAGTACTTTGCTAATGACTCCGCCAACACTATTCAATGCACTTGTTAGCATATTGATGAATCGTATAATCTGATTAATTGCCCATGTAACGGTATGCACAATGCTATTCCATATGCTACTCATGGTCGCCCCTAATCCCTCAGTAGCAATCTTCGGACCAATAAAAGCGGCCGCTAAAGCACTCAACAATGCAACTACAATACCTATCGGATTTGCCTTTAATACCATATTGAAAGCCTTTTGAGCAATTGTTGTTAAGTTGATACTGCCACGCAACGCCATCATCACACCTCTAGCAAATGCCATAGCTGTAGACGCTGTACCTGTTGCAATTGCTCCAGCAATTACTCTCGCTCTAAAAGCTGTCATGACTGTATTACACAATGTCACCGCTCCTTGATATGCTCTAATAGCAACAGTAACTGCCATCGTTGCGACTTTCTGTACCGTCAAACTAGATGAAAATGCCATAGATGCAATCCGTACACCGACGAAATACCCCATCAATCCTACTACCAATACCCCATAAGTTCTAATAGCAATCGATGGTGCTGTGAATATGCCTTTCCACATATTGGCTGAATTTTGAATTGCTAGTACCACCCCACTAACTACCGCCTTAATACCTGCAAAGGCTACTTTCAATCCTGCAATTGCAATTGTGGCAACGGTCGCCATTACCTGTATTGCAACACCAATCCCATCTATCGCCGTTTTAAAGTCTTCGCTAGCAGTCATAGATGAAAGTTCTTCCATGACAGGTTGAAACGCTTTGAACATCGCATTGGATAATTGTTGCCCTACCTCTTGGAACGTCATAGGCATTTGAGCGAACTTCGCTTGCGTTTCATCTGCACTATTAAATAATGCTGACTTAATAACATCAGCAGTAATAGCACCCTCTGAACCTAACTGTTTCAACTGACCAATAGGAACGCCCATTTCTTGTGAAATAGCTTGAGCCAACATCGGAGCATTCTCCATGATGGAATTGAACTCATCACCTTGCAAACGACCTGCAGCCATTGCTTGCGTTAACTGTGTCATAGCAGATGATACCTCTGCCACTCCTGCACCCGATAGCTTGAACTGCATATTCAACTGTTCAACGAATCGAATCGCCTCGTCATTAGATGTGAACGTGTCTTTCGCCAACATATTCAACTTGGCCACACTGTCCAACATGTCAGTATATGAACCCCTCGACCGTTCGGAGGCTTGATATACCTTATCCATAATGCTAGCCGTGGATTGTGAGCCATCATTGATTAAATCAATCCGCGCCTTGATAGATGCGAACTTGTCACTAACAGCAGTGGCCTTTGCACCTAGATCTAGCACCTCTTGACCTACCAATGCAACACCTGCGACCATGCCCGCCATTGGTAACGCACTAAAGGCTTTTGAGACTATCGACCCCATGCGTTTACCTAGCACATTTTCAGCCTTATTGCCTACTTCTGCTATGGCTTGTTGAGCACCCTCACTATTGCCACCAATTATGACTTTTATTTCTTCACGCATTAAATCTCACCCCCTGCGGTTGTCCATTCTTCAATGAATCGCTGTTCTTCTCGTTTCCTGTCTATTCGTGTTACTGGATGGAACGTTTCCACCACATCTTGAACCTTGATGTGCTTACCTTTTGCAATTTGTACGTTCGTAATCATGCACGCATAATAGGCGTCTTTTACGTCCTGCGTCTTTGTAGCCATCTTATGTGCCTCGACTAGATCCACGAAATCAAAGGGAACTAGTTCATCTAGTTCCCTCGGTGTCATTCGTAAATATCCGTAACAAATTGGCTTGACTCGTTCTATCCATTCAAATATAGATAGGGGAGCGTTATCTCCCCCCTCTAGTTTTTTGTTTCTTCCTCTTCCTCAGCGATTTTCTTTTCTACCGTAGGCGTTACCTCATTAGGAAATGCACTGTAGTAGGCTTTTTTACCAAACACACCACTAGCAAGCAATACTTTTACAGCAGTTTGAATAAAATCGGTTAACTCATATTCTTCGGAATCAATCAACTCTTGAATATTTTCTTCATAAAAGCCTTGCGTACGTCTGCCATTGTCGATATGTTGCATGCCAATGGTGTATACCTGAATCATATCGAACAACGATAGATTGCCTGTTGACATCATACTCATAATAGGCTTATTAATCGCTGTTTCTAACTCCGCCAATCGCTTAACGTTGAAATAGATTGTTTCGTTATTGCCAAAATAGTTACAAGATAATACTTTCATTCAATTTCTCCTTATGGTTGTTTCAATTCAGATAACGGACCCACGCCATTCAATGAGCCTTTATAAGTTGCTACATCGTCATGTGGAGCCTCTAAGGATAATTCTGTAATAGATGCCCATCCAGTCACGTAGGACTTATCGGGATACTCAAATTTTAAATTGATTTGTTGGTCATCAAGAAACGCTTGATTGATTACTTGCAATCCCTCATCGTTTGGCATTACCAATGTATCTAAATCAATTGACCACTCTTTCAAACCTTGCAATGTGGATTTCCATCCACCACTACCTTTATGAGATGCATCAATAGAATCTGCCTTACGTGATAATGTACCACCACGTTGGCCACCAACTAGCAACCATTCTGCACCAGTCGTTTCGTTAGTGCCTGTATTAACATAAATAAAATAATTCTTGCCCACTGTAGGCATTACTTGTGCCTTAGTAGGTGCTAACGCTTTTTTCTTTGTTGTTACTCCTGTTACTGCTGTTACTGCTTCATCAGCCATGTTGTTCTCCTTTGTTTAATTACCAAATATCTAAATCATCAATTAATGAATATAGCTTGCACCGTATCGTATATTGACTACCTACCAGCGGTCGTACACTATCAGCATCGCCAATACGTCTTTCAACAACTAGATTCATCAATTGATATTTGTCATCTAACACACAATAGTGTTCATCTAATTTTGTTACCCTCTCTCGTAAATGAGTGAGTGCTTTGTCTACCGTTGTTTCTAACTCGGATAGGATTGTATACCCATCTTCTAATTTAGGGCTATCTTCACGAACCCATGCCTCAAGATATACCGTCACATCTAGTGTCCGTGTATCCTTGGCATTCCCCAATGACTCATCACCACGCATAAGGACTACATGGCCACCAATTCCCACATTCAAATGTTGTGGTGGAATTGCCCCAAGGCTTACTTCAACATTTGAATTAACCTCGTTTATTGCCCCTTTAAGGGCTCTCAAAGTTTCAAGCCACATGTTACCCCCTAAAAATGCGAATCGTGCGGTAATTTGACCGTTTCCCGCTTGTAGTATCGCCTGTTAAATCTTCGGCAGTGAGTTTTGACTCTAACTGCTTAATACGTGCGTCATACGTCTTGGATTTATTTGTATAATGGTCGTCTCCATTCTGTCCTCGGTATGGTGTACCGATTGCACCATATCCTTTTTTGATACAAACCTCACGATACGCATACATGGTTAGTAATTCACGCACAATAAATGAGTAGGCGATATCCTTTCGTTCTACTCCTAATTTGCTTGCAAAATAGAATAACCACTCATAGGCTTTCGTCATAATGTCCTCGGAGACTTCACGCCCTACTAACTCATCACCTAGTCGTATGCTTTCGTATATGTCCTTATTTAAAGTTAATGGTGTAATTGTACTCGTCTCTGAGTTCACTACTAATCACCTCTTTCAACGCCACCTTTGTATACTTCGCAAAGATATTGCGTATATCATCCTTTTTATTTTTCAAGGCATTAAATAAGAATGGATCAGATTTAGTGCCGGGATGATGTACTGCCCTTGCAAATTGAAAGGCACCGCCTCCTTGTGGTGCCCATCTCAATGCTTTTTTATTTTTAGGGAATATACTATGCGGAGCCGTCCCCTCATGTACAAACGGCCCATGTGGTGCTGATTGCGAATCAATATAAACGATACCGCTATTTTCATTGAACTTTACGTCAATAGAACGCTCTAATTGCCCTGTACGACTGATAAACCTATGATTGGTCTGTGCCTCATCTTGCACCTCAATTGTACTGGCCTTTATTGCTTGACGTAATCGTTTTTGAAATATTGCATTTCCGTTACTCATTGCCCTCAGCTACTTCTTCGGCTACTTCCTCAGTTGCTTCTTCGGCTACTTCCTCAGTTGCTCCATCGGATATTTCCTCAGTCTCATCTTTGGCTTTCTTTGCACGTTTCGGTTTTTCGTCACGCTCTACTGTGTAGCCCTTTTCCTCAAACCACTCTAACAAGTTTTCGTTGTCAGTCTCACCAACGCCATTTACGAATGTAACAGACGCAGAAATGCCATTGTAATCTTGTAATGGTGCATATACTTTAGCCATGATATACCTCCTACTTAACTTTGATGTTTCGTAATACGCCTGCGGATTTTGTTGCTTTCAATACAACGCCTGCTGTCATCTCTACCTCGCCACGTTTTACAGCTCCAGCTGTTTTGAAGTCTGGCAAATATGTTCGTACTGGTGCTTGTCCTGCCATGGAAATAGCATGGAATCCGTCTAAGCCAAAACGTACCGCATATAAAGATGTTGTGCCATCTCCTGCTTTGGTTGCTACTACATCATCATTAGTGCCTGCTTTTGCTCCTAAGTCAATCAATGGAATGCCGTCATAAGTAGATACTTGGCGACCAAATGCGTCAGCAGTTTGCGTATACATAGATGTACGGCGGGCGACTGCTTTAATTTTGTTGATTAATTTGGAGTTGCCCATTAATGCACCTGGGCGACCATCTAAAGCAGATAAAAATTCGTCTAATTGGTCTAAGAATTTAACGGCATTCTCTGTCACTTTATCAGACGTAGATAAGTCAATCGCTTGACCTGTTGCATTAATCTCTGTAGAAGATCCTTTTAATGCTTTTTCTAAACCATCAAAAGCATGTGTACCTAATGCAGAATCACCATTGATAACGGTATCGTTAAATAATGCGGACGCTGCCTTAATTTTTTGTTGTAACTGCAATTGCACCTCATCAACAATACCACCCATATTAGCAATGATACGGTCGATTTCAAACGCTCCACCAAATACTGCCAAATCAGCAGTGAATTTTTGGCGTGTCACTTCTTGTGGTGTGTACTCGTGATTGATTTCACGGAAGGACGCTGTAGGTTGTGTCAATAAACGTGTGTATGCATACGTCAACGTAGCCCCACCACCTGTAGGAGATACCACATCATCGAATGTTAATGTATCCCACAAGAAATTGGATTTTCTAAATTCATCAATAATCCCAATCTGCAAATCATCTTGCACGTTCTTTTTTGCTTCCAATAATGTTACCGCCATGTTTGTTCTCCTTTACATTAATTACTCTTGAACCCCAATCGCATTCGCAATTGACGCTCTTAACCCCACTGGTTGGCCACCGTCATTATTACCTCGATTGTGACCACTACCTGCTTTTTGCGTGCTTTTAACAGCCCACGCATTGCCGTCAAGCCATGCTTTCGTACCATCAGCGATAGAATGTGCATTACCCTTATCATCTGTATAAGAATATGCCCCATCTTCACCTACGGTTACTTTTGGAATGATTAATTGTGCTAGAGTGTTCGGTTCCACTGCGTTATGTTTACTCAACGCATCGACAACTTGTGTCATAATCTCGGACTGCACCCGCTTATCCTGTTCTTCTTGTCTTGCTTTCTCTGCGTCCTCGTACTGTTGCTGTAATTTCTTCAAATCATTTTGTAACTTGGCAATATCAGCACCACTATTCGCACCAGCAGATGTAAAGCCCTCTAATTTACTTTTTAAGTCGGCTTGCATATCCGTTAACTCTTGCACTGTTTTCTTTGCGTCTTTCAAATCCTGCAATTGGTTGTTGAATTGTGTTTTACTCACATAATTCTTGCCATAATCTGCAACCACTGCATCCGCTTGTTCTTCATTCAGTCCTAGTGCTTTTAATTCTTCTTTTGTCATCGCTTAACTCCTTTTCTAAAATTCACGATTCGCTTGTTTTTCGTGAGCCACACCTCACGCTTTCTGTCTTGTTGTTTTTCGCCTAACAATACCAAAACGGCAATATAAAAGCACCCATAGGCTAATGCCTAGAGTGCTAATTACCGATTATATTTTTTTAATTTGTTAATTATCTCTTCATGTGTGTATAGACAATCTTCTTGACGTTGCTTGACCTCTGCTCGTGTTTCTTTCCATTCGACCACGCAAGCATATAACAACATCAACGATGTTATGAATGCTACACCCCATGTGGCGTATAGCATGAATGCAATGTATCCCATCATTGTGCCTCCTTAAAATTACGCATGAAAAAACCACCTACCTAAGTAAGTGGTTTTCATGCTTCTCGGTGGGTGTCGCTTACCCCACATCTCAATCCTATTTCTAGTTGTGTAGATGCCACAAATTTTCTACCTCGAGAAGACTTTGTATATACATACACATTATACATCTTTTTCCTCCTTTTTGTAAATAATTTTCCTTGACTTTTTATATCGTTTATACCTTTTTTCGTTAACCCTATTCAATGTAATTATTGAATTTTGAAATTCATCGTTCATATCTTCATCTTTTAACCTTATAACCACTTGATACATATGTCCTTTGCTATTCCTTGCCATATATACTAAAGTATAAGGTTTATTGCCAATCATAATAGAATCAGGGTCTTGTACCATATTAGATATCTCTTTTATTACATCTTCATAATCGTTAGGATGTCTTTCTTTGATATGGATCATACTCTTATCTGTTAACACAAGATTTTTCGTTAAAAGTTTAAAGTTGCTATCTTTGAGTAAAGTTTCATCTAATTGTGCTATATCAACAACATTATTCCGCTTAACCTTAATATCTTTTACGCCCTCTTTCAAGCGTTTGTAGTCTCTTTTCGGCGTCCTTACCTCAAACTTTCCATTATCCCATCCTCGCAAGTGGTATTGCCATCGTGCCTTGCCATCCAGTACTGCTACTCGACCGTGTACGCCTAACAATCGTTCTTGCTCTTTCACTGATAAAGATTTCAGCAGATCCATGCCACCCTGTTCGATATTCTCCTTAGGTGTTGAATTATCAATCATACCATCAATGATAGGCTTAAGCCTACACATACAATGCGGATGTGCTGGCAACGTTGGTACTTTGTCTTTAGGGTAAACACCCTTACCCATGCCATATAGGTCTGCGTTAGCGTAAAAGTCGCAAATATCAAATACTGGATGCCTAGTGCCTAATTTCCATTGAAACGCCACTATGTCATCATCGTCTTTGTACCTAGATACTTGACCATCTGCATACGCCCTTGCGGTCTCTGTACGTGCTATCCTCTCAGCATGGTATCGTGTCTTTTCTTCGGTAGCAATCTCAATCGCTTTCGCTAGCTTGTTTTCATTGTCACTCTCTACGGCTTTAATTACTTCACTGTAACCTGCCCTAAGCCCTGCGGTAGTCCGTTTGCTTACTTGCCTTTGTACTTTGCGTAATAACTTTCGTTTTTCCTCTGCACTAGTATCAATAGGAAGTTTGGCGACTTGTTCCATAAATTGTGGCAATTCTGCGGTATCAATCACACCTCTATTGAATAGCTCTGTTGCTATCTTCTTGTTGGTGTTGCCCTTACCTATAGTGGCCTTGAGTATATCACCTACCTCTTTTCTTACGGCACTACCTCTTGAATGTAACCGATGAGATAAGTTCAATTTGTCTTTCGCCCACGCCTTTTGCATAGCGGTAGATATGGATTCACTAGTATATGGAATGCTACCAGTATCGACCCCTACGGCAACACCTGCATTGATGTATCCACTTGTAAAGGCTTTCACCATATCATCAATGATTGACTCTTTCATTCCATCCATGACTGGGTACAACTGATAGGCTTGTTCTATCGCACTATCTACATCAAATCCTTGTGTCAGCAGATAAGCAACTACACTTTTAAAGCCACTAATTAAGGTGTCTATTTTCTGACTCGTCTTGTCCATCGTCATCGTCATTTCCGCCTAATGCTTGCAACATACTAGCATGATTTAATAAGTTACTGTACTCGCTATCTTGCTTAGCTTGAGCCGTGCTTTCTTCGACCTCTTTCACGATAGTATCGTATATGTCGGGTTCGATATTAGGCATGTACGCCTCTAGTACTTTCTTAGCCACCTCTACCGTAAATGCATTGGATCCAAGGTTCAAATCGATTGCAGATTGTGCCTGTCCTAATGATTCCGTTACATCATTAATGCTAAAATCTCGTGGATATTCACAAGTAAAATCAGTCGTTTCACCTGTCCATAATTCAAATAATTGTACTATCTTACGTTCTGCACTCTCACATTGTACGGCAAAGTCTGCCAATCGTTGATTGATTCGTTGAAAATCCCACTGTTTAGCAACGCCACTCTTTGACGCTTGTACTCCTACCACACTATCCATGCCACTCATTCGATAGATTTCTTGAATGTGTCTATCCATTTGGTCAGTTAGCATATTAGCAGGTGACGCATCGGGAGAAATGAATGCGGGGGCTTTGGCACTCTCCGCAGGATATGCCAATAAATTATCCGTCCCTATCGTCAAATTATCCATCATATTCCCATCATCGGGGAATGTCAGAATACTAAACGCTTGGTCTACCAATAATTGAGTATGCCATGAGCATAATTGATAGAGTGAATAATTCGTTTGTGCAATACTTATGAACTCGCTCGGAGGTTTAATCACATTAGGCGGTGTAGCACGTCCGAACCACTGTACGATAGGTACTACACCTAAACCATGTACGCCTTGATGTATCACATCGTCATTATTCATGGTTTGCGTCTTATGTGTTGACCATGTCTCCCTATCCCATCTGTGGTAGATGTATTGTTTCCCTGCCTCTGTAAACTCTCCGACTTGGCGGAATACAAATTCGCTAATTGCTCCATTCTCATCTAACTTCCACGACATCACATCATTAGGCAATATCTCCGTTATAAAAGGATAATTTCCACTTGCAATATCTTCATGTTTAGTAGTGGCCACACTTTCGCCATTGTTTACTAACACATATACAACGCCATACAATTTAGCCATAACCGCAACACGTCTCATGTACTCTTGTAACCGTGTTCCTGCATGGTCTGCATTTTCCAAGAATAAATTGAATAACGCATTATCCTTGTATTCTCGTTTGATTTCATCTTTGAAAATCGGATCTACAGTAGCATCCACTACTGGCCTTGTATAATTCCAATAATACGCCAAGGATTGACGTTTAATATAATTATCTATACTCTCCCTTGCATGCTGTTGTATACCCTTACCATAGCTGAATATACCATTACCATGATACGCATCTCGGAGCAGTGTATATTCATCTATTTTGACAGTTTGCTCTACTGCTCTATCTGCCATTATCTCACCCCTTAATATAAGTTCACTCGACCACTACGCAATGTAGGTGCATTAATCTTTTCTGCAACCCCTGTCAATGCGTCTGGTGCATCATCATGTTCGTTCTTACCTTCTCGTTGAAAGCGTAGTATTGCCTTGGCGAAGTCTTTCCATCTCTCTTGCCAATCTGTAGGCATATAAATGTGATCCATAACCCATGTGGCTTGCGATAATATACGGCTTTCCTTGTTCTTCGATTGATGGAACGCCACTATCTTTGTACGGTTACTGTTGTAATCTTCCTCCAATCTTCGCCTTACACTTCGGGCAAATCCACGGCCACCATTATTACTTTCAATATCAGCAATCGCCACATTGTACTCGTAGATTGTCATTGCCACTTGTGGCTCGGTAATCTCCATTGATTCTTTGGTGTATATTACATCAAGTATGTATGCCTCGTTCTTATATACACCATACGTGATACTACATAAGTAATCCGCCCCTTGGTCTGCGGTATCAGTATAGCTCTTAATGCTCTCAAACGGTGGTAATGTATCGTATGTTTTAAACCCACTATACAAGCACCCCTTGAGGTCGATAGGTATTTGTTGATAGTTCGCACTGGCTATATCTTCACCCATAGCAGATACTTTATCACGGTATGAATCATGGCTTAATACTTCATCACATAACATCGTGCCATCGTCCTGTAGAGCTTTCATTGTAATCACCTTGGCACGTTCTCCAAAGTGTTCCATCGCTCGCCCTGCTAAGTCATCACTGGCCCACCGTGTCATGATGATTATTATCTTACCGCCCTCTTCTAACCGTGAAAGCATAGTATTAGTGAACCAATCCCAATGCTTAGCCTTTACGTTCTCGTTATAAGCCTCTTCTGCATTCTTAATAATGTCATCAAGTATCAGCAAGCTAGCACCAAAGCCTGTAGCAGTACCACTCGGAGATGTAGCAAGATAACTGTTGTATCCGCCCTCTAAACTCCACATGTCCATACTGCCATCACCACGTTTTATGCGTGTATTAGGAAATATATCGCTATATACGATTACATCTTTGTCTGCCTTAATCATCTGAATATCATTTCTAACGTTCTTTGCAAAGGTTGTCGATAGGGTTGTATTGTAACTCCCTGTCATAATCTTCTCGTGCGGATGTATTCCTAGTATCCACTTAACCAACATCTGAGCACTCCGACTTTTCCCATGACGGGGCGGCATGTTCATGATTAATACCTTGGCTTGCTTATCTTCATAGAACTGTTGTAACTCTTTGCATAGATCCACAAGGTACTGCCTATCTTTTTTGTAAAAATCGCCTGCCATAAGGTTGCAGAAATAAAAGAAATCACGTCTAGCCAATTCTAAACGTGCTTGATGTAATATATTCGCCTTATTCATCGCCTATCAACTTCTTAATGTCCTCGGTACTAACTCCATCAAATGGATTGTTGATATCAGCTTTTACCTCGACCTCGCTATAATCTCGTTGGCCTAAATACTGTTTGCCAAGAAATATAGCCATCGTTGCGTTCTTTTCTGCTAGTTTCCATTGTTTTCTTCGCAAGCTAATCTTTCCAAGTTCTCGCTTTTGTTTAAAAATTTCGGAAAATGTTGTGCCATATGTTTTACGGCACCATGTATTTAACGTCTTATCCGTTATACCCAATACTAGGCATATTTCTTCTTGAGTAGCCTGTATT
Source organism: uncultured Veillonella sp. (assembly GCA_963518085.1). Lineage (GTDB taxonomy): Bacteria > Bacillota > Negativicutes > Veillonellales > Veillonellaceae > F0422. The sequence goes on from CAUQIB010000009.1 coordinate 33,502, forward strand.
TGGCACATCCCCTCGAATTGTTGTTGGTCTATCTTCTTAGGCGGTCGCCCCATCTTTGCCACTGCGTTCGCCCCCCTTCTTATGTTTCTCATTCAATATCTTAGGTGTACAGGTTTCCCAATTCACTTGATGATGTAACCTCATGTGTTTATCACCCATCGTAGCTACACGTACACATGATGGAGAATACATCACACTATAGAACGACTTTACATACGTCCCATTATCTAAGTATGTAGATGTCATTCCTCCTGCATTAGATTGTGTTTGCTTTTGGTTCAGTATAAACTCGCTAATACTCATAATCAGTTTACCTTGTTGCCCTAATAAGGTGTATGTGTTTACATCCTCATTCACTCGCCCTACAAATTGAAACGGCTTGTCTACGTCACAGAAAAAGCTGTTCATTGCTTTTCTTAGCACTTTCTTGTGGAAATTCTTATTAGTCGCTCCGCCTATTAAGTCACCACCTTGTGCAAACGCCACCGTGATTGCACCTGTATCATTCATGAATTTAATCATCATGTCGAATATCTTATCTAGGTTTTTGGTTGATACACTTCTTAATTTGTCACCCTCAATATAGCGGTGCATAAATCCTGTATAGTCATCGTCTAACTCTAAGAAATATTTGATACCTAACTTTTTGGCAATATCAAAACAAGCGTTTCTTGCATATACGATAGTACGTCTATCTTCAAACGTATCAGCAGTATCAAATGTTTGTGCTACTGCTAACTTGTCAAACATAATCACTCGTTCTCGACCAAAGTTTTTGTAATATTCCTCGGCTGTATCGTCCTCATTATCTATCACGATATACCAATCTCCAGTGTATCCACATTTTTTGAGTGTATTAAGTGTAATTACGTTGTTTGGTCGCCCATGACTTAATATAAATACTGCAAATTTCTCATTCATTGTCCTCACCTAATATGGCCTCTAAGCTACTCGATAATTGTACATACCCATTACGAATTGCATCCTCATAGTCAATAATGACTAAAGCTGACCGCTCCATAAGTTCTTGCATTTCTTCACTTGCATTCGCATAGTAATTAGCAATATTTTTGTAATTAAATACGTTGTGACGTTGTGCAGCTTTTCGCAAAAAATCTTTTTCTTCGGAAGATAAATTACTGTTCTCTATCTCCATGAGTAGTGACTCTGTTTTACTGTCATCAAGGCAAGCACCCAATGCTACGTTCTCCCCAGTAGGTTCATATTGAGGAATATTAATATCGGTAGTATATGTATCATCACTTTCTGTGACCACATCTGATAAATCAACAAATCCAAAGCCTGACATGTCTATATCGACAATATCGCTTAACTCAATCGCCAACAATTCATCGTCCCATGTGGCAATCTCTGATACTTTATTGTCAGCCAAACGGAATGCCTTAATTTGTTCCTCGGTCAAATCATCCGCTACAATACACGGCACCGTTTCAAGTCCTAACTTTTTACTAGCCATATATCGTGTATGCCCTGCGACAATCACATTATTTGTATCTACCACGATTGGTACTTTGAATCCGAATTTCTCGATACTATTTGCCACATACTCCACAGCCTCTATATTATTCCGTGGATTATTTTCATACGGCACTAGATCATGAATGCTTAACTCTACAATATTCATCGTAATATCTGCCCTTTCTTTGACTTTATCTTTCCATGCACACGGTGTACCATATGCACATCTGCACGCATACTATCATTAGGTGTTGTGAAAGTCTGACAACGGCCATCATATACGATGTCGCTAGCCGTGCATACACCACCCCTATTATTCAAGCATTGTTTCTTGCTACATGCTATGTTTGTCAAACCCTCACCACCTTTCATGCAATACAAAAGGACGCCCATTTCTAAGCGTCCTTATTACTTATTCTGTTTCTAACATCCGTTTGGCTCGTTCTTTATCTTTTTTTAAGATTTGAGAAAACTCTCTAATGATTTGCCATTCTTCTTCTGTAGCCCTTAATTGGCGTTGCTTTCTTAGTTCTCCACCCGTTAACGGTCTACCTGCACCTAGTCGTGCTCCACCTCTAGGCATTGTTTCGTCCCTTTAAAGTATAGTATAGTTTTGTCGCAATATATCCACCTGCTACACCATACGCCCAATCTAGCCACTGCACTCCCTCATCCATTAGTATAATGGCGATAAGAGTTGCCACATAAATTACAGCCGTAATTATTGTTATTGTTTTCATAAAATATATGTGATAGAATGAAACTGTATCGAGGGCTTTCGCCCTCTTTACAGTTATTTTGCTCTACTTTTTCATTAATCGCTTCGAGGCTTTCTTAATGATTTTGTAGAGCTTTTTTGTTGGCTTAAATAACAGATTGATTATTGTTAGTATCAACGCTATACATTCCAACGTATCTTTTTTTACTTCTATCACATGTTCACCTCCTTTCTATACTTATATTATACTATACATTATTGATTATGTCAATCTGTATTCTTTAGATATTCGTATAATAGGAGGTTTTTTAATACAAAATAGCACTATCCCAGCTAATGGATAATGCTACTTTCGATTGAATATATATTTTACTGAAAGGAAGTGTAATTTATGAGTGCCAACTGTGCCAACTGTTCCCACTTATTACATTTTATATTATATCACAGTCAATAGGTGGATTTAGGTGGATTTAGGTGGATTCGTGGGTCAAATTTCGTGTGCTTTGATATAAAATTCCTCTAATGCTTGTGCATGCCAATTTTTAGCCGTTTCATATGACGGCGTTATTCGCTTGTATATGTGCCGTAATCGCTGACCACTTATATATAATCGTTTTAAAATTATCCGTAATGTAACATCCTCAATCCTATCAATTAACATCACTATATTACGTTCTTCATCGATTGACTGTAATTGTAATGTCTCTAAATAATTTGTATATGCCTCGTATTTTAATAACTGTTCTATTGTTGGCGGTCTATTTCCTCCGCCACCATCTCCGCTTAAACTAGATCCACTTAACTCCCTTGGCCCCATCTCTCGTTTTAACTTTTCAATTTGATAGCTAGCCCATTTGCCCTCTTCTCTAATTTGGGTTAATTTACTCAATCGTTCTTTTGACCATGCTCTTTGCTCTTTCTTGCTTATCAATATCTGTCTCCTTTACTACAACACGCACGAATACCACCCCATCATCAGATAGGGTGGTTTTGTCATATCTCCCTAATTATTAAAATGGTAATTCCTCTCGTGGTTCTGTATTGACCATCATATCAAAATTGCCTTGCCCCTGTGGCTGTGGTGTTTTTGCATAACCTGTACAGAAATCTGCTACTACTTCTGTAACATACCGTTTTGAGCCGTCCTGTGCCTCATATGACCGTGTTTGTAATCTGCCTTGTACAAATACCCTATCGCCCTTTTGGAATTGGCTGAAATATTCTGCCTGATGTCCCCACACTACACAATTAACAAATGCGGTAAATTCTTTAGCCTCGCCATTCTGTTCTTTGTATGTATTTGTGGCAGCTACTGTGAACGTTGCTACTGGCTTACCATTAGCCGTATAACGTAACTCAACATCTTTTGCTAATCTGCCCATTAATTGAACACTATTCATCTTCTATTTCCTCCCATGATACTTCTACATAATCTAAATTTGGTTTCTTCACATCTCGATAGATATAATCTTTTAAATGCCTAACCCATTTAGGGTTATCATTTTCTAGCACTCCCGCTTTCACCATTCCATCAAGCACATACTTCTTGGCAAACGCTATATTGTCGCTATCCTGTCTACCTTTTACGTGCCATCTAAATGTCATATCTACCTTACGTTTTGGCTTGTTGCAATTCGCATATAAACACTGTTCCTTGACTTCCTTCGTTAGTTTCTTCTTAATGCTAGAGGCTATTATTCTATTAGTACGTTCACTATCTATATAATCATTCAGGTATACAAAATCGCAATCTATCCGTAGTGTATTCTTCATGCCTGCACCTTATATGGGCAATCCTCGGCACATTCATCATATACAGGCATGCCCGCATGTATTAGTGCTGTCCTCAGATCACATTTCTTGTAATCCTCCCTTTCACAATTAGTACATGCACCACCTATGGCATATTCTGCGAATGTGTTTAAATAGTCATCGCTTTCCTCTTCCTCTTTCTTTGTGTAGGCAGATGTCTGTACTGTCTTAACTTCATAATGACTAACTAACCTTGTTAACTGTTTGCGTTGCTCTTCGTCAAGATGTTCAATTACGTGGTACATCAGCTTTTCCGCAAACGTAGCAATCGTATTTGCCTTACGTTTCCATTCACCTTCAAGGTTGAATGATTCTACCATGTTCTTTGCCTCTTGGTTCATACATGCTAGCAACAGCACATTCTGCTTGTTCCTGCTATTTAAGTATCTGCGTTTCACCTATTCCCCCTGCACATATATAATCGCTTGCTCGTACATGTCGTATAATTCTTCAAACTCATCATTGTTGAGTACGGGCTTTAACTGTTTGAGTAATGGCAATGTCTTATACTTTATCTCCCAAAACTCTTCATCATTGTTGCCTGGCCAATATACCATCGTCATGATTAAATCTAAGACTTCTTCTTTTAATTCTGCTATTTCATATTCTGTCATGGTTATACTCCAGTACTACCAAATCCACCTTCGCCACGTTCAGTAGTAGATAATTCTTCTACTTCTTCAAATTCCACTTTCGGAACAGGTACGATAATTCCTTGTGCTATTCTTTGTCCAATTAAAATAGTATCGCCACCAAGTACATTTTCATATAACGCATGAATTGTACCTCGGTAGTCACTATCTATGACCCCTACACTATTTGCCATTCTTAGCCATGTTTTTTTGCCGATGCTAGAGCGTGGGAATAACAACATAACATGCCCTTGCGGTATCTCCATTGCTACACCTAAATTGATAGTACGTACTTCTGTTTCTGAAATAAATACATCTTCCGCACTGTAGAAATCGAATGCACCAGATCCATCTGTTGCATATGTTGGAATCTTTCCGTTTGGATGTGTTTTCTTAATTTTTACTTTCATCAATACTACTCCTTATTTACTGAATAATTGACTATCTAAATTATCAAGTATATATTTCATTCGATAAAATGCTTCCCATGCTTTGCTAGAATCCTCGCATGCATCTAATACTTCTGCATGATATTGTTTCTTATCAATGCACATACTCTCTAGCAATAATCGTAAAGAATTATAGACCATTATGTTATACAAATAATCTAATTCACTGTCCAGCACTGGTACTACATAATAAATCTCTTTGAAAATCATATATGCCGCATAGGCCTTTGCTTTTTTATCCATATCATCATAGCCACATTTTACCGCCACATTAAATGCTTGTTTCGATACATATAATGCATTCATGCTAAATTCATCTAACTTCAATTTATTAATCTTCATTGCTCCTATTAACTCCTTATTTTGTGTTTTCTTCCTCTATTATTACATTCTCTTGTGCAATACCTCTGATTAGCTCTATACGTTGTGAATTGTTTGCCACAATATTCACATTTCTTTGTTTGTTCTCGCTTATTCTTATTCTTCCTCCAATTATTGGCGGAATTTCTTCTATTTCTAATCTTTCTGCATTCTTCTGAACACAAAATACCTTTCTTGTTATTTGTCCCAAAGAATTTGCCACATTCAACGCACGTTTCCCAATACTTAGGCGGTGTATATTCTTCCTCAACCTCTATCAGTTGCTCTTCGACTTCCTCCACCTTAGGTGATGGCGTATAGCCTAACACCATCCGCCCTTGCCTTGGCACTCCATCAATACATAGTTGGCATCGTTCTTGGCACTCACCACCTACAGTGAATAGTGCACCACAGGATCTACATTTTCTTTGCATTGCGTTCCCTTTTCAACATGCCCAGTATAAACACTTTATGAGCCTTTCTCGCCCCATAGTTTCGTCTCTTCTTAACATTCGGCTTAATATAATAATTGAATAGCCTGTCGTTTTCTCTAATAATCAAACTCATATCATTTCGAATCCATTCGTCTAGCTGACTTTTTCCCATTTTGTCATGGTCCCTTGCTCTTTCTAACTAATCCCATAATTACTAAATCAACCGCTTTATCTACTCCGATAATTCGTTTCTTAGGCTTTTTACTTCTTAAATATCCTGCCCATCTTCCCGTGCAATCGTATAATAATTTTTTCTGTAACCCTGTCAATTTTAATAGCATGGTGAATGTTACATTCACATTATCACCCCCACAACACATTAATATGATGTGTTACCATCTCACGGATATATCTCAACTGCATAAGGAATACCCTTGAATATTGTTCAATATCTACATTGTGATCCAACTGATTAATGCAACATGTTAATAAGCTCTCGACTAGCATAAGCCGTCTCACTGTTTTCTTATCTCCCCATGCATATTGCGTACTTTGAATATAAAAGATTATTTGGCTTGCAAGCTGTAAATTTGCTGTTATGGATTCTTCCACCAAATCCGAATACACTATTGGCGGTCTTTCTTCCTCATCATTTTCTTCAGCCCACTCTTTCGCCTCTTCTATGTCCAATTCCATAATCACCTTAGGAATGTATGCGTGTACGTGATATAACATGTCATTCAATTCTGTAACACATTCGCCAATGATTCTATCATGTTGTTGTACTATATTTTCTCTCATGTTTCCACTCCTTAAAATAACGGTTCTTGCCACTCATTAACGGCCAACATCTCATTCACTGCTTTATTGTAAAATTCTTTCGATACCTCGAACCCATAACTGCTACGTCCTAATTCTCTAGCACATCGGAGTGTAACCCCACTCCCTGCGACTGGATCTATCACCACATCGCCCTCGTCTGTAAATAACTCAATCAATCGCTTAATTACATTTGTAGGCTTTTGAGTAGGGTGTACTTTTGGCACGTCTTTCTTGTTATCTCGTTTCCATTCCATCCAATCAAATATCATTTTCTTGTTGTTATTAAACTTCGGCAATTTGTCACGGTAGAGTATCAATGCATATTCTGTCGCCCCTACTGGTCGCATGTCAGCCTTTAATACTTGCGATGAATAATTTTTGATGAAGAATAACGGAATGTAGTTTTTAAATCCATGTTTTTTGGCATATTCAATAATCATCGGCATCTGTTGAAAGCTACAAAATATAATCATGCATGGTGCTTTCTTCTTTTCTTTTGGCTCTTTCTTCAATAACCGATTACAGAAATGGAAGTACTCGGCAATATTGAAATTGTGGTCTGTATTGAAGAATGCCTTACCTGCTAATTTGCTTTCGCCATTCTTGTTATCTCCACCGTTGTACCACATCGGATTACTCGCATACGCATTATTACCTAAATTGTAGGGAATATCTGCAATCACTAATTGTGCCTTTGGGATCCCATACCGTTTGTAATTTTGAAAGTTATCGCAATATAATTCTGTCTTGATTTTACGTTCTGTGTTCACTGATTCGCCTCCAGTACTTGCTATCGAATGTCTTATACATGAGCCTGCATGCTCTGTGTCTGTTTCCGTGCGACCGCCTTTGCATATCGATTCTTTCTCCTACATTTGTCACTGCAAGTCGTTGAATTACTTCTATTATTCCCAAATTTCTTCCCACACACTACGCATGTATGTGTAAAAGGGTAATAGCCATCTCGCACTCGCTGTTCCTCGATTTTCTGCTCCATTCCTTGCAAAATCAACACTTGGCCAATCGTCAAATTCTGTTTACGGTGGATCCGTTCGCATTCCTCGCACCGTTCAATGTGGTTGTACTTCGGCAAGAACTGTTTGCCACAATCAATGCATGTTTGTTTTTTCGCCATATTTCTGCTCCTTTTGTTTTAAAAGATTTCAGCATCTTTCATTTTTTGTTTTAACTCACGTGCTTTATCGAATAATCGTGGGGCTCTCAATAAATTGATGTAATCCAATAAACAATAAAACCAATTTAAGCAATCTTGTTTTGTTTTTTCTGTTTTATGTTTGTTGTGTTTATCAATGAAATGTACCAACATCTCTTCTCTGAATTTATATTGTCCATCTAAATACTCTTTTTGCTCCCATGTGAGTGATTGTATAAATTCTTCGGCTCCCATTCCTGTTTCAGACTCAATGGTTGTCAAACTCAAAAGCCTAATCTTTCGTTCCAAAAATGCCACTGCCTTTTGCAAATCCTCCACCTCTTTCGATGGGTCTTTGAATCCTGCTCTAGCAATATACTTGACCGCATTCCCTGTATGGTAATCCAATCCTTGATCCTCAATAAATTCCCATACTTCAATTTTTCCTCGGTTGTAATATGATGGATTCTTTACATTGTCACTCATTACCGTTCTCCTTTCGCTTTCAACAATCTGTAATCTTCACCTTTTAACTGGATGATTTTGCACATTTCCAGTACCCTCGATGTGATTCGCTTGCCCTGCTCCCCCAATCGTTCCTCGATTTCTTGTGGATTACAGTTACTGGTAATCACCGTCATGTGGTTACTCAAATACCGTTGGTTGATAACTAGATATAGCCGTTCAGCTACCCACTCTGTAGCCTTTTCTGCTCCTAGATCATCCAATACTAGGCAATCTACATTGTAGAGTGCTTGTAATATCTCAAAATCATCGCCACCATCTCGGAAGCACCTCCGCAGGCTTTCCATTAATTCAGGTACTACCACAAATACACCAGTTTTGCCTTGCTCCATCTTCTTTTTGAGTAATCCAACGGCTAGATGTGTTTTTCCTAACCCACTAGCACCGAATATGTACGCTCCTTGCGTGGTTTCATCATTAGCTAGTGTAATCATATAGGCATGTGCTTTCTCGCTCTCTAAGGTGCGTTTTTCGTAGTTTTCTAAGGTGGTTTCTTCATAGGCTGTAGGAATACTTGCTCGTAACATCACTTTCTCCATGTCCTTTTGGTTTCGCCACGATCCATATAGCCCACATTTCAGCACATACAATTCGCCATCTTCATGCATGCGTGTCATTATGCCTTTGGTTCGGCAACCCTCACCACCAGTACACTTGTTGCACATCCGTTTACTTTCAATATATTGGTTAGCCCTCAAGTCGAATAGTGGTCTGTCAGTTGCTCCCTCTACCAATTCCACCTTGTCACCCTGTAAATATGTTCTAAGCTCGTTTTCATCATAGATAGAGGTCGGCATATTTATCCTGTTTAGGTTTAGTCGCTCCATTAGTGCTTGTACGTTGATTCTTGTCACTTCCTCTCGCCCATGTTTGAATAGCAGATGTCCAACTCTTCATTTTGTTCTTGCCAACCATCCACCCTTTACTTTCGTAAAAATGGTAGAACTTTTCTGCGTCTACAGATACACCCTTTTCATCAATGTATCCTCGGATTTCTTCAATCGTAGGTTTGACAAATGGTTTGGTCTTAGATTTCCGTTTTGGTTTTGGATCATCTTTTGGTTGTTCCACATATACTACTTCGTTAGAAGTAGTATTTATGTCTTTAGTCTTATGTCTTTCTATGTGGTACGGTTGTTGGTACGGTTGTTGTTCCACTTGTTGGTACTGTTGTTGTTCCTGTTGTTGGTACGTTTGTTGGTACTCAGTACTAACAAGTGAAATAATTGTATACTCAGCAGATTGTTGGCCACTTCTTGATTTCCAATCAATCAACCCATATTGTTTCAACTGATTTCTCGCTTTTTGAACACCTGAAATTGATAAGCCTGTCTTGAATGCAAGCCGTGATAAAGATACTGTAAAAGGTTGAATCCATCTAGCCTTGTTGCACCTTTGCAATAATTGAATGTAAAGCAAACGTGCTGTAGGTGATAGACTCTCGTTTTCATCGACCCAATCATCAAATGCATTAAGTTCCGCCATATAATTCATAAATGCACCCTGTTTATTCTTCTGTATCTTCGTCGTTTTTGCTGTTCAGCAATATTTCCATGAGTCGATCCAATGAAATGCCTTGCGTATCGTCCTCTTCCTCTAAACTCGCCAATCCATCAATCATTTCAATTACCGATTGTAATTCGTCAATTCGTTCTTCATATTTATAAGATTGGTTTTTTTTATACATTTTAATTCGTTGTGCAATCATGAATTTAATTAATTGATCTCGTTTCATTTGATTCGCTCCTTTAATGTCTTATAAACTTCCTGATGGTAACTACCATGTGCCAAGTTGTGGCATTCTCTACATAGGCATGCTAGATTAGATAAGCGACTATCTCCTCCTCTAGATCTAAATAGAATATGATGTACTTCCGTAGCAGGTGCTTTGCATAATACGCACAAGCCCTCATCACGTTCTATCGCCCATTTCCTTGTTCTTTTATATAATCGTTCATCATCCGCCTTGCTCTTATTCATCCATCGCCTCCCATTCTTCTAATAGGCTTTCTACCTCTTCCTTTGTCTTTGTTTCTATTCCTAATGCAGTAGCCTCAGATACTAAGCAATCAATAAGCCTTGCCATTTCTTCCGTATCATAGGTACTACTACCATAATAGGCATGTATAACCTTGTAACCATTTAACTTGCTATTTCCTACATCCTCAACAATCCAACCTATCCCGTTAGATTCCCATATTTCGGTAAATCGCTCTACTGCCTCCGCCTTGATAGGCATAGGGGTGAAAGCATGGCTCCCCTTTATTGCTTGCCTATATACATCTTCGCGGCTCGTATATGTTCCATTCTTTGAAAGTTCCTCTGCTATCTTTTGGCATAACACCCAACAATAGCTGTTCGCAGTCAGTGACCGTCTTTCTCGATGTAGCTTGAGTTCTATGTTGTATTTCTTGTCCTGCTATATTTGGTTTAATACCTCAACCCCTGCAGGTACCATCAACATGGCACCCACTGGAGTTTTGACAATCTGCAAGCTATCAACTTGCCACTTCATACGCTACGACCCAATCATATAAGGCTTTCAATTCATCCTCTGTTAACTCATTAGAAGTTTTCTTTTTGAAAGTCTTGTTGATGTATTCCGATATTAATTTAGGATTGATTTGTTTAATCCCCATTTGTTGCGTAATTGATTTCAAATACTCTTCTTTGACTCGCTTTTCTCTGATTGTGTTTGTTTCGGGTGCTTTTCCCTTAGCCTTTGTTTGCGTTGTATTAGCCGTATAAGCGTCTGTATCTGCGTCCTTGGTATCATCTATGCAGAATAACCCATTCAACGCATATTTGCGTGCATAGCTTGATGTAGCCCCAGTGATTTGTGATGGATCCATGCCTTTCTTTTCTAGTGGTTCTTTAGCAAATGCACTATTCGCCACCGCTCCACCATCAGCACTATATAACGTAGCTGTTGCCTTGATGTAGTTATGTTCGCCAATTGTGACGATTTCATCACTAATGACTAAACATGTTTTTGTTTCTTGTAAATGAGGTTTGACCCCCTCTAAAATATCCTCGCAACTGCGGTAATGGTATTTACCGAATGAATTGAATTGCCCTTTTGGTGCTTTCAAGTTCGATTGAATATAATTCAATGCACTATAGATACTTGTTGTTCCCATCTATTTATCATCCTTTCCAATGGTTACCTTTAAACTTGTAGTATCAACCAGTCTCGCCCCAGTTACTTCGATACCCTCTTGCAATGCTTTCTTGATAGCTGTTTTATCCGCCTCTACCTTTGTTTTCAAGAACTCAATAGGTAAGGCATTTACATCTGTTACCTCTGTAGATACGCCCTTGCGATATGTCAATTTATGTGGACCATATAACATAGTACTTTTTAGGTTGCCCGTTTTAGCTAACTGTTCTTGTAAATATGATTCCAACCATTGAGCCTTATTGTCATAGCCCTTTGCCACTTCATCAAGCCGTTTCTTTTCCGCCTTTACCATTTCCACGTTGTACTTGTATTCTTTTACTAATGCACAAATATTCTGCACCTTTACATCGAACTCACCATCAATGGCCTCTAGTGTGTCTTGGATCATTTGCCAATCTTCCGACCCCATCTCGACCTGCTCCATCATGCTAGCTACTTCTTGATAATTCTCTGCTAACTCGTATAATTTCATCCTGTCTCTTCCTCCTAGTGTTTTAATTTAAAATGTGGTATAATGACTTTAGTCATATTTCTGCTCCTTATTTAGGAGCTTAGGCCCTCAGTTTTGAGGGTCTTTTTTTATTCCCTTGTAATAAAATCAACTGTATATTCTGACGTTTCGCAATTGTACAAACTATCAAGCCTTTCAACGATGTTTTCCCATACTTCTTCATCATCATTGCCAGTTACAACAATATTGAAAGGTATTTTTACTGATCCATCAACAATATATCGTTTCATATACTCACCTCCTTTCACTGTTAATCCAATTTTCCTAATGTTCTAAATGCTATCTTGTCTATTTCCACATCAAGCTGTTTATGTACTTTCTTTCTAATCTTTTCTATCGCCTCTTCCGTATCGTCTGCCCTCACTTTAACTAGTAAAGGAACGCAGGCAATCACATTTGCAACATATTTGTGTTTTCCTTTCAATGTTTCACCGCCTTTACTTTCAAAGTCATGCCTGGTTGAATGTTTGCATTGTCTAAATTATTCTCAGTGATAATATCTCGGATGGTCTCACGCACATCCACCTTTTCGCCTACGGCATCCTTAGCAATCCCCCATAAGGTATCGCCCTCTTGTACTAACACCGTAGTATCTTCATATTGAATTGGTTCTCGTGCTACTGCAAAATATATACCTGCTAGAACTACTGGAATCATTGCCACTGCTATAACCCTATCCCATCGGATGTGGGTTCTTTTTTTTACAATTTTACGTTTTTTCACTTCATAACCTCCTTTAATTTCTTCATATATACCCTTGCTATAGGGCATTGATTGGTTAGGTGATATAGCACCATAGAATGTACGTTAAACTCTTCTACAGCTTTTGCTATCACATCACATGGTGGATATAACTCACCATATAGATATTTCAGAAATGCCCTCTTGCTAATACACAATCTATCTGAGAATTGGTCTTGCGTTAGAATTATGCCTCTTAGCGAACTTTCAAACTCGCTCCGTGGCTTGTTTGTACTTCCGTTCATTTCAATCACCTCTTGATTTCTATATACTGTTGTTAGTAGGCAAGCTGTTCTATTAAATCACCTGCCTCAACCGTGATAACATTCTGAACTTTGAAGAACTTCGCTTTCAATCGGCGGTTTTCTTCTCGTAGTCGATTGTTCTCACGTTTTAAATTTTCAAACTCCCAAGGAGTGAACTCTTCACCCCCATCAATGAAAGCCTGTACATTCTTGGCACTGTATACCATAGGTTTTACGCCTTTAATTGGTACTAGTACCCCTTTATACTTGTAATTCATTAATGTACTTTTGGAACAATGGAGCATTTCCATCACTTCCTCGGCTGTATATGTTCGTTTCTCCATATTACTCTCCATAATACTCAAGGAATGTTTCTTTTTGGTCTAACATCTCTTGCTCGGCTACATCACAAAAATCCGCAACAACCAAATCAGGCAATTTTTCAAGTAGTTCCAGATCTCCAACGAATCCACCATCAAATGGATAGAAGATTCTTGCTTGCCTCCAAGAATACGACCAATCGTATTCATTAACTTCTACCCTTGGATACGCATATACAGTTATTAATTCACCCGTAGGGGAGAACTCTCCCCACCATCCTTTTTGAAATGTGAATCCATCTACTACTTTCCGTTCTTCAAACTTTACTAATTTGTTCATATTTCTGCTCCTTATTTTGGTAATCTTGGATCTTGTTCAAAATCCCCTAACTCTAAATATGTTCGTGCTTGAGTGAAAGCAATAAGTCCTAATTCCTTTAGTTGTGGTTCAGCCTCGATATCAATACTTGCCATATGTGCCAGCCCTTCCACATTCTCCATAGACTTGATGTACATTCTTCGTAATTCTTCATTTTGTTCTTTTGTTAATCCAATCAGTGCCATATTTATACTCCTTATTTTTTACTCAACACTTCTGTATTTTACTCAACACTTCTGCATTTCTGCTCCTTAATCTTTACGCTCCATGAATCAATCTTCTTGCAACTTGTGCCATTCCATCTATTGCCTTTTCATAAAATCCATCCCACTCATTTTTACTGTAAACTTCTCTCAACACTTGTAATACAAATGAGATATGAGTGCTTTTACAACTAAATGTTTCAAAATCTTCTGCGTTAATCATCAAATTTAATGTGTTGTAAAACTCTTCTGTGTATATAGCTTTTTTGGTTTCCATGTTTGTCATGTTTCTGCTCCTTATACTTAACAATTTGTTATTATTTTCTTTAAAAAAATATATCCTGCATATTTAGTCTTGCATTTCTTTTTTTGAAGAAAGTAAATATTTTTGTCATTTCATCTGGTGTAAACTTTCTTTTGCCACCCTCTTTCATTGCATATAGTGGTTGTGATAACCCTATAGCCTTTGCCATATCCTGTTGGGTTAATTTATACCGTGTTCGCAAATCCGATAATTTCATTTTCAATCTATCACCTCCTTAACATTTTGTTATCTTATGATTTTATTATACTAACACTTTGTTATTAAGTCAACCATAAAAATAACAAATTGTTATTACTTTTTTACATAACAAATTGTTATAATTTTAATACGATATATTTACATGAGGTGAACATAATGAACTCTACTGGTGACAAACTCCGTGCACTAAGAAATAAATATAATATGACCGCACAAGAGTTAGCAGATAAACTCGGTGTTACGGCTCCCGCTATTTCTCTGTGGGAACACAACAAGCGTGAAATAGATAACTCTACACTATTAAAAATAGCCACTATATTTAATGTAACCACAGATTTTTTATTAGGTGCGCCTGTATTCAAGCCTACCCTTTCCGAACGTGACGAAAGGGACATCCAAAAACGGCTCGAACTGCTTATGAATGATTTGGATTCTGAAACGGGTCTTGCTTTCTACAACGGCGATACTGAAATGGATGAAGAAACAAGGGAGTTGCTCCGTGCGTCTTTAGAATCTACCTTACGTATTACTAAATTGAAAGCCAAGGAGAAATTCACGCCTAAGAAATATAGGGAATAATATGGATACTTCTACATATATTAATGAACGATTAAATGACCAAATTAAATGGTATAGTGCTAAGAGTTCTACCAATAAGAAATATTTTAATCGCTATAAATGGATAGAATTAGGCATCGGCTGTTGTATCACGATTGCTACCTATTACAGTGGCTTATATGACTGCCTCCGTATTGTTACTATATCCCTATCCTCCATACTTGTCATAATTGTCGCTTTGCATGGATTACACAACTTTCATGAGAATTGGATTGAATACAGAAAAACAGCAGAACTACTTAAAAATGAAAAATACACCTACTTATACAAAGCAGGTGTATATAAAAACCTATCCGATGAAGATAGATTTATTCTGTTAGTTGAACGTTGCGAATCGATTATTTCCCATGAAAATATAAATTGGGCTAACATCAATAGCGGTTCTAAATGTAAGCAGTAAGTTCTGTATCTTGTGGAACTTCCTCATAGGTTCTATCGAATACATCAGGCTTACATGGGTATTGTTCCCCTCGTATACCTGTAATGATCCAATCTCCAACACTAGCATGCATTGGTCCCTCTAATGTTTGAATAACCATTTCTTTATCTGTTTGATACGCCTCAATTACTACTGGCTTTTTAACAAACTTTTTTTTCATATACTCACCTCCGATGAAAGGAATTTACATGATTAATATTTTTATTAGCCATGCATGGAAGTATAGCAAAGATTACTATACTATTAAAATTTGGTTAGATGCATCATATTTAGTATACCACAATTATAGTGTACCAGAACATGACCCACTAGACGCAAACAACACAAAAAAATTGAAAGAACAACTTACAGAACAAATACGTCATGCAAGTGTAGTAATTATCATTGCTGGTATGTACACTAATCACAGTTATTGGATTCAACACGAAATTGATGAAGCTGTAAGAATGGGCAAGAAAATTATTGCCATTAAACCTCGTGGAAATACCAATATGCCTACGAATTTGCAAAATGTAGCCCATGAAATAATTAATTGGAATAGCCAATCGTTGCTGTCAGCTATTTATCGATGTACACAATAACAACTAAAGATGTGCCGAAAATAGCCCATTCTTACGAATTTGTTGACCTCAACAAAATGGGCTTTTTAAAGGGGGCGAAATCGACCCCTTTTAAACCCATCGAAATCGACGGGTTTAGAATCCACACTTTACAACTTTAAGGAAGATGTCGTTTGATTAAAGATATAATAAAAAAGCTAGTCAAGAAATACGGTACTCGTGACCCTATCCGACTAGCTAGAGAGATGGATATTCAAATTATATATTGTGAGTTAGGTAACATAGGCGGTTATTGCATTTACAGTAACCGCATACGGTGTATTTGCGTCAATTCATCTACACCAGATCACCATGTGCCGTTTATAGTCGCCCACGAATTAGGGCATATATTCCTGCACCCTAACCGCAATGTGCCATACCTGCACCACTACACCCATACCAACGTGGATAGAATTGAAAGGGAAGCCAATACATTCGCCGTGGAATTACTCATACCCGATGAGTGTATCAACTTCTGCGACTGTCTCACCAATACCACCCTTGCAACTGAATACGGAATACCGTTAGAGTTTACGGATCTAAAGACTTTCAGCCAGTAGGCTTTTATTTTTTACCACCACAAAGAACATATGTTTTAAGTAATTCAACTATTGGAATATTTCCAATACATGGTATTTGCATTTTCTGCAATAACCACTGAAAGGAGCAATCATGGCTAGTTATTCCATTTCTACACGCCAAAAAGATAAAGGGTGGCAGGTTATCGTTAGCTACAAAGACCGCTATGGCAAATGGCGTCAAAAAAGCAAACAAGGATTCACCACCAAAAGGCAAGCGAAAGATTATGGCGATGTGATTGTGAAAGATATCAAAGAGAATCTACTGCTGACCAATAATGAAGAATTGGCAAATATGACGTTCATTGAGTTTACTCGTTTGTACTTTGATGATATGAAAGATAAATTGCGACCTAATTCAATAATAGCCTATAGAAATGCGATAAAGCACCTGCACCCCATCCATAATGTTAAGGTGTCAGAAATTACCCCTTCTATCATTCATTCTATGGTACAAGAAATGCCCTTGCCTACACCATCCAAGCATTACCCGTTGACATGTCTCAAAACTATCTTGTCCCACGCCATATCGCACTATGATTTATTGCCCCGCAACCCTGTTAACAATTCCATTACTTACAAGCCTAAAATGACAAGAAAACGGATAGTAAATATAGAAGAAATAGAAATGTATTTAAACAATTCAGATCCATTGTCACGATATCACGTAGCTATTAAAATTCTGTATTACACGGGCATTCGTGCAGGCGAATTGTTAGGCTTGACATGGAATGATGTAGATTTGGATAATATGACAATATCCATCAATAAGCAATGGGTAAGAATTGGATCCAAGAATAAAAGCGGTTTCGGACCACTTAAAACAAAGAATAGCAAACGTATATTACCTATACCTATGGCATTAGTGACCACTCTACAAGAATATAAACAACATTCTACACATGATAGGATAATTCCTATCAACTCACCATCAATATTGTATGTCCATATAAGAATGCACATCAACAAGCATAGTCCCCATGATTTTAGGCACACATACGCAACTAAACTCTTATCCAGTGGTGTAGATATTAAAACGGTAGCATCCCTATTGGGTGATACAGTAGATACAGTGATAAAAACATATATACACTACTCCGATGAAATGAGGGAGAATGCTCGAACAGAAATACAACGAATTTTCGACTAATTTTTATATTTTTTGCCGTTTATCTGCCGAATAAAAAAAGAACCGCATAATACTGCGGTTTCTTTTATATTAAACTATATCTCCTTATTGTGTATAATATTAACTCTTGTATTTTTTCAGCTACAAAACGTATAACTAATGAGTGGCATCTAAATAAAACTGTTCATATCGTAGTCAAGTGAGCTTATTATATATCGACAATCCCCTCCTTAAAGTATAGCATGTCATACATATCACCATATAGATACAAAAATAGGGAATAATTGTTTATGCAAGCAATTATCCCCTATTTCTTTTAGATTACTAATTAATGTGAGCTTTTACGCAAACATTCTGGACAAATGCCTTCAAAAGACACATGAAGTCCTGTGATTTCATATTCACTGTGGCGTGCCACTTCTTCTCTTAGACAATTCACTTGTACATCATGTAAATCGTTAATACGATTACACATTGTACAACGTACGTGTGGATGATTCCTTGTATCCCAATCATATCGGCTACAATCATCGCCCAAGTCTAAGACACGAACTATACCAATGCGTTCAAAGATCTCCATCGTTTTATATACAGTCGCCAAGCTCATACTTGGATGGTCTTCCCGCAAACTTTGGTAGATCATTTCCGCAGTGGGATGGTTGTTTTCTGCGTAAAGAACATTATAAATGGCAATACGCTGTGGCGTTACTTTATAACCTTCTTCTCGCAATTTTTGTGCAATATCCATAAAGCACATCCTTTCCACTTGGAAGCATAACTGTGAGATTAAAACACTATTACTCTGTTTATATTATATCAGAAAGTTCATTCCCAAACAATAATCACAATTAATTAATTTTAAATATCGTCTCTTGAGGAAATTAATCTTTAAAGTATGGTTTGAAACCGCTACCTTGGTGTTTTTGTTGTTTCTGTCCATCACGGGAACGACGTTCTCCACCATTGGAACGTTGATTACGATCGCGACTAGAGCGTCTTCTATCTCCATCACGACGGTCATCACGACGTCGACCATCTCTACGACGATCATCACGGCGACGGCCATCACGACGTCCACCGTCACGGCGACGACGAGCACGAAGAGGTGCTTCTTCAGTAATGCTAACAGGTGTTGTGTCTGGCTCTTTTGTCAACAATTTTAACGCTGCCGCCAATAATGTAACAGAGTCGATATCGTTCAACAACTCTTCAGCACTAGAACGATAGCTTGCTAATTCTTCACGATTATCTGCTAAAGCAATTAATTTTTCTACGGCAATTTTTTGTTGACCTTCTAATACTTCTCCTAAGGATGGTGCTTTACGACGAGCAATTTTACGTTTTGTCAAACGTTCAATAGCATGTAAATGCTCAATTTCACGAGGAATCACAAATGTCATCGCTACGCCTGCTTTACCTGCACGACCTGTACGACCAACACGGTGCACATAGCTTTCAGGATCTTGTGGCAAATCATAGTTATATACATGTGTGACGCCACTAATATCTAATCCACGAGCCGCTACGTCTGTCGCCACTAAGATATCGATTGTACCTTCACGGAATTGACGGATGACAGAGTCACGTTTTTGTTGGGACAAATCACCATGAATGCCTTCTGCCATATAGCCACGTTTTTTCAACGCTTCTGTTACTTCGTCTACACGGCGTTTTGTACGACCGAACACGATAGCCAATTCTGGAGCTTGGATATCTAGCAAACGGCATAATACATCAAATTTTTGGCGATCTTGCACTTCAATGTAATATTGCTCGATTAAATCCATTGTGACTTGTGTCGGTTTCATACGGATCAATGTTGGCTCTGTTAAATATGTTTCCGCTAACTCTTGGATTGCTTTTGGCATAGTAGCAGAGAACAATAATGTTTGACGCTCTTCTGGGACGGCTGTCAAAATTTTATTGATGTCATCTACGAAGCCCATGTTTAACATTTCATCCGCTTCATCAAGAATCACCACTTTCACTTGGTCAAAAGTAATAGATTTGCGTTCCATGTGGTCCATTAAACGACCAGGTGTAGCTACAATCACTTGTGGATGTTTTTTCAACATACGGAATTGACGTCCAATATCTTGTCCACCATAGATTGGCAAGGCTTGAATGTTTGTATGTTGCGCCATTTTATTTAACTCTTCCGCCACTTGGATTGCTAATTCACGAGTCGGTGAAAGAATCAATACTTGTGGATCTTGGATTGTTGGATCCACTTGCTCTAGCGCTGGGATACCAAAGGCAGCTGTTTTACCTGTACCAGTTTGCGCTTGCCCAATCATATCTTGACCAGACTTTGCCACTGGAATGGCTTCACGTTGAATCGGTGTTGGTTCTTCAAATCCCATGTCGTTTAAAGCTCGTAAAATGGATTCGCTAATGTGTAAATCTTCAAATTTAATTTGCATATATAAAAGGGTCCTCCTTTAAAATCTTGTATATGTATCATGCGAATTAGTATATTATAACACAAGTGAGATGTCCTTGTATATGAGAGTATGATACAGCATTAATTGTTTCAATACATTATTACAAATATATATTTGATTATATGGCTTGATTCACGTTACAATGTTACTAATATACTACTAGATATAACTTAAAAGGAGATTCCCATGCGTATTGCCCCCATCATCCTTGGAAATGTAATCAGTTCTCGCTTTCTAAAAAGGCCCCCAAGATCTACTAATATAGCCTGGTTCACAGGGCAAAGTCATTTAACTGAAGAAATACTTCCTACTCTTGATATAGAGAAAGTACTATTTTCACACTCCCCTATGGCAGAAAACAGTCATTTACATGCGTTAGAAGAACTCATCCATAAAGGCTCCCCGCAGGATATACTCTTGTCTTATATCATGGTTCTGAGTCTTTCACTAGAGAATTCTCCTGATACATCTTTAAGAAAGAGTTTAAAAGATACCGTACTAAACTATTTTGAGATAACAGATATTGCAACACCAGATTGTAAAGTCTTACTAAGTGTTTTATTAGATTACCTCGTACAATTACAAAGTCATTCATCAATAGAAAGCTTAAGAGTCGTATTAGATGCCCATTCCATTTCTATACCATCTGTGCATGATATACTACTTTCAGATACAGGTAATCCAACTATTTCACTATATGATATACTGCTTTATACCTTTGCCATTTTGTTAGAAAGTGATAATTATGGAGATGCCCTAAGACTTGCTATCTATGTGTCTAGAGGTACCACTTACATTACTATGTTGGTTTCTACGATATGCTCTTTATTATACCCTTTAGAAGCTACTAAAAGTCGATTAACAAAACAACCTAAGCGATTCGAATATCGCTCAATCCAAGAAATGGATCATATGCCTGATACAATAACACGCTTTAGAGGTCCTTTTAAATTCTTATCAAATCTTTACGCTATACCCATCAATTATAAAGGACACACCTATTGTTGTTTAGAAGCTGCCTACCAAGCACAAAAATCTTTAGATCCTACCGTACATGCAAGATTTGCAAAAATACAACTTTCCTATAAAGCTCGTGGTATGGGGCAACGTATCAAACTCGTTCGTCCAGATTGGTTTGACATTCGACTAAGCATAATGGAGGAACTGTTGCGTATAAAATTTTCTGACCCAGTATTAAAAGAGTGTCTACAATGTACAGGGCAAAGTAAAATCATAGAATGCAATACTTGGGGAGACACCTTTTGGGGGGTCTACAATGGAGTCGGAGAAAATCATTTAGGTACACTTCTTATGAAAGTACGAGATGCACTTCTTTAAATCAATCTTTAATCCCTCCATCCTATTGTGCTACCTAGTATTTCATGGTATACTTTAACGGTATACAAGCGCCTATAGCTCAGGGGATAGAGCGCCGGTCTCCGGAACCGGGTGCGCAGGTTCGATTCCTGCTAGGCGCACCATTGATATGATTGGATTCTCACCATTGTTGAGAATCCATTTTTTGCATTTGAGCGCAATTTTGAGCCCAATTTGAGCCCAATTTGAAGCGAGTTTTGAGCCCAATTTTGATTTCTAACTTCACCTCTTTGAATGCATATTTTTTCGGATTAAAGGTAGAAAAAATAAGAACTAGTCGAAATATAACCCATCCTAAATTTACATATAATAAAAAGGCTTCCAAAACGGAAGCCTTTCTTCAATCTTATTTGATTTTATTAGATAATTCATCGTAATTCAAAACTTTTTTATCTATTTTTTTATATAAATACTCTTTGTAATGATATGTTAAATCACCATTGTTAATTTCGATAATTCTTCCTTCCTGTGTTACTAATATTTTGTCTTTCAGATCAGTAACACGAGTATCTGGTTTACTTAAAGCTCCCTTATAATCAATAACATATTGATTTACAACAAAAGTTTTATCTCCTTTTTTTTCAATAGTAATATACGATGTTTGGATTGGTTTATCAGTTTTATGTTCCCATGTTCCAACAAATTCATCACCCACACTAGATGATCCACAACCTGCAATAAGTGCAGTAACTCCTAAAATAACGACTGCTAGTAAAATAGATAATTTTTTCATATCCTCTCTCCTTTTTTAAATGATATTGGATTGATTGTATTAGTAGGCCTTTTTATTTATTCTTTTCATGCAGTTGAAATATCTCTTCCTTAGAAAATGCTTTTTTGTCTATTTTTTTAAAATAGGAATTATGTTCATCTATTAATTTACTATCTTTTAAGTTATAAAATCCATTATTAATAGTTAATGTGTTATCCTTTAACTCTCCAAAATATTTTTTATTTGAATTTACATTGTTATCAAAAAAGAAATAATGATTCATTGTAAATGTTTTATCACCTGTCTTTTCTATGGTAATAAAAAATCCATTGCTATCTTTTTCGGAAGCCCATGTTCCCACAAATTCATCAGCAACACTTGATCCACATCCAGAAATAAGTGCTGCCACCGCTAAAATGACAGCTGCTAATAAAATAGATAATTTTTTCATATCCTCTCTCCTTTTTAATAGATAACTTATATTCTCATTATATTAAACACCCTAGATAAAATCAAGGTTTCTAATACGTTAGAGGGCTTATCTAGGGTGTTTTTAAATTCGTTCTTCTTTTATATAAATTTCTTAAAGAGTACATATTTCTGATCTACATTCATAGACTGTTATAGGTCTTTAGAATTATCTATCAGCGTATCAAGCGCCTGAACTGCACTTCCTTGATTAGCTAATGTCAAATGTGAATACGTATCTAATGTCATATCTATACTTGCATGTCCTAATCGTTCTTGAACTACTTTTGGATTAATGCCAGATAAGAGCAACAATGTAGCATGTGTATGCCTTAAATCATGAAAGCGAATATGTCTTACAATTTGTGCCTTTTTTACTAATTGTTGGAATTTTCTAGAGCTATAATGTCGTTTATTATAACCATCACCAAACAATCCACCTATAATCCATCCATCATCTTTGTAAAGATTGCCTAGTATCTTTTTATATTCCTGCTGTAGTTTTTTATGTTCCAATAATGCTTCTAGTAATGCACTTCCGATTTGTACTTTTCTACCCTTTCCTGTTTTAGGGCTTGTAACTGCTTGCCCTTTCACATCAGATTTAGAACGTTGAACCGATAAGAAAGAGGTAGAAACACTTAAGTCGTTCCACTTTAAAGCCATAATCTCACCCAATCGCATTCCTGTATATACTGCAATCATAACATCTATATAAAGATCCTGCGCAGACATGGTTTCTCCGATATTTCCTTTTTCTTTCGCAGCTTCTACATCATTCAATGCAATCTCTAACACTGTCTTTACCTCTGTTTCAGATAAAGGATAAATTTCCTTTTTTTCAACTTTAGGGGGTAGAGTTAACTTAACTGGATTTTTATTGGTTAGCCCTAAACGTATAGCCATATCAAAGCATGAAGACAAATATCTACGTTGATTCCTCACAGTAAGTGTCGATAATCCTTGTCCTTGTTGTCCACCATTGAACAACTGTTGTTGAAAAAACTGTTGTAGTGCAATTGGTTCTATTTTACTAAGCCTAATCCCTGAAAAAGCATTACAGACTGGTGTTAGGCAACTCGTATACTTTTCTAGTGTTGATGGTCGTACTGTATTTCTCATATACAAGTTTAGCCATGTATAAATCCATTCATCAAGAGGTGGATTTATATCCTCACCTTTATTAGTATCTTCATAAAAGTCCAACCATTCACGTGCCTTTTTCTTTGCCTGAGATGCCTTCGGCGCATAAAATGATTTCCTACATGTTTTACCATCTTTATTTTTGTAGGAAACTCTATATTGATACCGATCACTATCTTCTAAATACCGAAGTGATCCTTCGCCATTTCCTTTTGCCATATTATCAATCCTATTATTTACAAAAATAGTTATTTTTTGTTATTTTTTATTTCTTTCCTGATGAGACTTAATAGATTCAACATAGGTAATCTGATCATTGGCATCAAACCAATATTTGCTTTCACCTTTGTATACACTATGAATTAAGCCCACTTGCTCATTAAGATTTTCTAATTTTGCTGTCATTTTATAGTTATAATAAATCTGAAATGACAGCATCCCCAAAAGGATACATAGAACAATTTTCTTCCCTAATGACCAAAACTCAAGTGCCTCTTTTCCTTTGTTAATTACAGAATTGACTTCTTTAATACTGTTTTCTAACTGTTCACGTTGGACACGACCATATTTATTTCCTAATTCTTCTATGTTATTAAATATCCTACGAATCTCGAACATTACATTTCCTTCAACCTCTTTTGGTATTTCAGATATCTTATCTTCAAGCTCCGCTATATTTTTAGAAGTGGCTTGTCTCCATTTTTGCTGTATAGGCAGATCATTTTTTACAACATTCAGCGTTGATGATACTTTATCTATCTTTCCTGAAATAGCTTCACCTATAAGTAAACTGTTATATATTAGTTCTCTTTGGGCTTGTTCATTTTTTATAGCTTCTACACCACTTTTTATAACTTGATTGAAAAACTCATTGTCATTTGTTTCTAAGTTCACTGAGTTCTCTTCAACTTTCGCCTCTTCTTGAGTCACATTAGAAGTTTCTATTACCTTATTGGTACTTTCAGATTGAGTTCTTATATTTCTACTTGGTCTTCTTCTTACTTCATTCATGTTCATAATTTACCTCTGCATTCCCTTTATCTCGGAACGTTTAAATTTATTTAACGAAATATTCTTTTTCATTACAGTCTTGGCCTCTTCTTGTTGAAACTTTATATATTCTTCAAATAACACATCATTACATTCCCTATTCTGGAAAAACACTCTTTCCATACTTTCTTTCGATTCTAAATCCGATAGAGTAAAAGTTTTGGATAGATTACTACCACGAGCTTTCTTTTTAGGATCATCCATATATGAAAAAGTCACATGTTTTCTAGTCTCTTCCCAATGGCATTGAATACCTCGCTCATTACATCCCACAATAAACTCGTCCTTCCCTGTAGATTCATGTAACGTCTCAAAAATATCTTTTGCCATTTCTAATTTCCACGATTCTCCTCGCTCTATCAGTTTATACTCTGCAATATTATGTGTGACTACACGTCCTTCTTCTTGAATATGTTCTCCAACTGGTAGAATCTGATCAAGACCTAATTCATTGCATCTGTTTTGTACTTTTTCCATAATTTCATGCATGCCTTTCCGACCAGCAATCTGCATTTTCTTTCCATCTTCTAGATTTACTGAATTGATTACCATATGCACATGCAAATGGTCAGTATCATCATGCATACCTAACCACACTTGATAATTAGGAAATGTATTTTTAGCAATATCAACTGCTTTCAAAAATAGCTCTTCTTGGGTATACCTTTGCTCCTCATCCTCTGAAAAAGATAGCACCATATGATGTGCCTCACGTCCGCTATGTTTCTGAAATGTGTCTCTTACACATTTAAAATCTTGTATGGCATCTTTATAGTATGGACTACATTCAATGCCTTCTGAATAGACAATTCTGGGCTTTGTACTTTTCTTTTCAAACTGTACATATTTTATAGATCCCGCTGCGCTATGGGAACCTTTGCCTGCGCTAATAACTGCCATAAGGTTTCTAACTCCTGTTTGTAGGAATCACTCAATATAGGATTAGAATAATTATGTTCAATCATCCAATGCCGGATCGTATTATAATGCCTTTGTAAACCTAGCAAAGGTTTCAAAAGTGCTTGCGTATCCATTTCATTGATTGTAATTTTGCTTTCTAATATCGACTTAATTACATAGGCTGAAAGAGTCATTCCTGTTCTATAGGCTAGTTCATTGATAATATGCCATTCATCCTCTGTCAGCCTAATATTTAGTCGGTAACTTTTTCTTTGTTTATCCATTGTTAGTTTGCCTCAAGGGGTGCAGGGTTCTCCCGCCCGTCGGAGACGAACCATCCTACTTTACTTACAATGCGGTAGCTTTGTACGTACAAGTAGTATGGTTCGTACCGTAGAAGCTACTCCTCCCATCGTTTCATAGTTTCGTATAACAACGATTCCAATTCTTTAATCGTTGTTATACCATAACGTTCCTCAAGATAAGCACCGAGTTTGCTTCTACGGGCTTGGATTCTCTCCTTCTCCATAGAGAGGAGGGAATCCAATTCTTCTTTCCGCTTCTGTATCTTTTGCTGTAACTCTTCATCCGTCAATCTCTTCATGACTTCCTCCGTATAACTGTTTTAATCCACCCAAACAATCCTCTAGAATAGAACGATGATTTATTAAATAATCATTAATATCTTTACACGATGTATCAATAGGTTGTCTCATACAATCCCATAAATTAATAGGCTTTCTCCACCCCATTGTTACGCACATATCAATTAAATCCTGCTTCCATTTTTCACCAGCAGCATCCAAATCAACCGCTATGATAACATCTAAATCTGTAGTTGCTACAATTCCTTCATAAACATTTATTAAGTTCACTATAGAGCCCAATGAAATCACATTAGGGTATCCAACTTCTATAATAGATAAAGCATCTATTTCACCTTCTGTGAGAATAATAGGAAGCTTTCTATTCATATTATGTGATCTGAAGTAGTCTCGTAATCCTAAAGATTTAATGTAGCGGTATGAACTATGCTGTAAATATCTTTGAACATATCCTTCTTTTCCAAATGGAATCACAAGAGCCTTCTTCCCTTCGTCATATGTCAATCCATATTCTAAAATAGTTTTTTCTGTTATACCTCGTTCCTTCCAAAACGGAATCCCAGCCATCTGATTACACTTTGAAAGATATACTTCCACTTCTTTTAGAGTTAATTTTTGTTTACTTGTTTTCATTGACATTTCTTTTTCCTCATCAGTTGTGATATTTTCACCCAATACTTCACATAGTCGGTAGTATTGTTCTTTGAATCCATTCACACCTTCTAATGCAGCTACTAAATCATAAACATCAAATAAAGCGCCACAAGAAAAACATTTCGCTTTTCTAACTCCAGTACTTGGATCATTATGAGACCAAAAAGATTTTAAAGAGGGATTCTTCTCATCATGAAGAACACAGAAATATGTATTCTTTTCACGTAATGCTCTACCTTTAATTCTCATATAATCATCAAGATATTTTTTCATTTCTTTAATTTTACTTGGATGCACTGCTTCGTTATTATTTTTCATTGTATAGCTCCTAATCTACCATTACCTAATACCTTGTACCTGTACTCATACCTATCCCCTTTCCTCTACCGGTCATATAAACCGGTACCTATACCGGTGGGGCAAAATTAGAGGGCAATTAAAAAAGGGTACACCAATCCCTTGGACTTTGGCATACCCTAAAAAAGGTATGCAAGAAATTTCTCCTTGCATACCTACATTGCTAGCATATATAATGAAATATGCAAGGAGTTATTATTGTCGGGCCGACAATTATTTCTTGTTAAGCCTATTTCAGCGCCAACTGAAATGGGCTCTTTTTTTATTATAAGGCATACATGGCCTCCATTTTATGAGCATCAATTAAGATCCTACGACCTACTTTAATCGTTGGTAATTGTCCATCACGTGCTAACCGATATAAGGCAGCTTCTGTAATACGCCCACAGAAAAACTTTTCAGCAGCTTCCGCTACTGTGATATACAAGT
The DNA here is from genome assembly GCA_963518085.1 of uncultured Veillonella sp. Lineage (GTDB taxonomy): Bacteria > Bacillota > Negativicutes > Veillonellales > Veillonellaceae > F0422. Next base: position 61,491 of record CAUQIB010000009.1, read on the forward strand.
TCTCCGTAGAATAATCCGTTTTCTTCATAAAAATCATCCTTTCTGTAAAATACACATAAGTGATATAATATAATAGAACATTTCATAATTAAGACAATTTATTAAATAAAGACATCAATCGTCAACCCTCTCCTTTATTTCCAATTTTATAGGAAAGTTTAGTAAAACTGTCTTTATTGAAATTATATACTATATTTAAAAATATTTCAAGAGGATTATAATGAGAGATACAAAATTTTCTATAAACTTAAAAAGATTACGTAAGGACTATAACCTAACACAAGTAGAATTAGGGAAAATACTTAACTTGACAAAATCTCAAATCTCTTTCTATGAAAAAGGTATCTCCTATCCTAGAATTGATTTAGTGACGAGACTTGCCCAATATTTTAATGTTCCATTAACACAACTAATCGAATCTTCAGTTCGTAGTTACTTTTATTTTCGAGAGGTTGTCACTGGTGAAGAAGTGCATATAGAAAACATTCCTACTACTAGTGGTACAGAAAGTTTTTTAGGTATTGCCGGACTCATCAAAAACCCTATTTTTCTCAAAAACAAAGAAATAGCAGCAAATAGTAATGAACATCGTGAATATTCCAACTTTATGTTACTTATTCCTGAAAAAAATAGTGAATTAACAACATTCTTTTACAGACATTTAAACGATTTACCAGTTCAATCATTAGAGGATATATATAACTATAATACTTGGTGTTTTCCTAAAAATACTGACCAATATTACGATGGTTATCCTTTGTTATATCAATTATTAAAATCCAGCCATAAAGGTGCCTGGCTTCACTCCCCTATCGCTAGACCCGCTACTGATCATAATATTCTAGCTTTGGTACTACCAGAGTGTGATGAAATCATTCGTTTATATATCTTGCCTGAAAAAAGAGGCTGTAAACTGCATGCTGTTCGTAATCCTGATTTACAAAAAGAAATCGAAGAATGGCTTCAAAAAGATCCCAAGGAGCGAAAAAAAATAGGTTGTAGTTATTGTTTAAGCACTAACGATGAAGAAACTGCGTTTGAGGATATGGTTGACGATAATTGTACAAACACTGATGAATACGATTCTAAGTTTAATCTAAAACGCTTCCTAAAAAATCGTGGCATTGAAATGGATGACGAATAATTTTTTACTCAATTTTGCCCTTAGTATTTGAAATGAGGTATATATCATGAACAAACTAAAAACCCCTTTAAAGCGCTTTTCAGTAGCCTGTATGGCATTATGTATCACACTACTCTCTTATGCGCAAATTGACGCCTTTAACGCAGTTAAAGAGGCAAAATCTATTAGCGCTAATCCTGAAGTAATATATACTATGTATACTGGAATGTCTAAACATGACTTAGAACAAAACTTTTCTAATGTTACTGGTTGGAAAATATCAAATTATTATAATTTCTTTTCTATTTCTAGAGAATATTCTAGCTGGGACACTATTAAAGCTGGTGCTAATGTAACTCAATTAGTTGGTGTAACCCTTGATAAAACAGATCACATTATATATATGACTAACAATTTTAATATAGATAGCTTACGATATGCAAACGAAGTTTATGATTCCATGTATCAAACATTAAAAAATAACTATGGTGAGCCAAAAATATCTGGTAGTTATGAACGTAATACAAGGCAAGCAGAATGGGTAAATGGCGACCACACTTATCAACTTACAATTTTCCCTTTTAATTACACTAATTATACTGTTAAATTATTTGTGGGGGCAGATCGTTTTATAAAAAGAGAACTATAGTATTACCTGTTTTATATAAAATGAGCCCAATTTTAACCCAAAACTACATTAAAAATTATATATCGTAAGGTAAGAACCAACTTTAAATTCACTTCATTCAATGGTGCACGCCTAGTAATTATGCGATTTTTATATCTTAACTAACTCTATTAAGACAATAAAAAACGTTTCTAAAACTCCGGAACCGGGTGCGCAGGTTCGATTCCTGCTAGGCGCACCATTGATATAACTGGATTCTCAACGTTGTTGAGAATCCAGTTTTTGCATTTGAGCCCAATTTTGAGCCCAATTTGAATTTCCATAAAAAACGAAAATCCCCCATGTTATATCTAATTCAGATAACATTGGGGGCTTATTACATTATATTTTTTCTAATAATTGCTCTTTAATCAACTCTAATAAAGCATCGCAGCTACGACTTATATCATCATAGGTTTCGTCAAAGTTTCCCGTATACCAAGGGTCTTTTACGTCTCGACTTTCTCCAACAAAGGCCATAGCCTTATACACCTTATGGTCAACATCATCATCGATAATGAAACTCAAGTTACGTGCATTGTTTTCATCCATGATAATAAGGTAATCAAAATTACGGTAATCATCCATCGTCACTTGGCGGGCCTTGCGACGAGTGTAAGGAATATCCATTTCATCTAACTTTTGTTTAGTTCCATAATGGGTATCGTTTCCTATCTCCTCACGAGATGTAGCTGCGGACTCAATATAAATAGAATTCGTTAAACCCGCCTTGTTAACGATATGCTTCATATAAAACTCTGCCATCGTAGAGCGACAAATATTACCATGACAGATGAATAAGACTTTTATCATACTGACCTCCTTACATACTAATAGTCCTTACAGCATACGCTATAAGGACTATTAGTGCAAGATTTAATTAGAAGTTATGTCGTACTCCCGCATCAATACGCCATGTATTGTCTATAGTAGCACCAAAATTTCTAGTAAATGTACCATATACATATGTACTTGGACGAACGCTCCAGGAGCCTCCAATTTCAGCATCAAGCCATGTATCTTTCAAATCAAGTTCTGTATGTACTGTTGGATTACCTAGTGCTGAATATGTTGTATTCACCTTACCAGAGAATTCATGAGCCAATGCGAGTTTTGCAAAGATGTTGGATGTTTGCGTTTCTCTTCCAAGACCAAATCCCAATCGACCTACAGCAGAGTTAACAGCGTCAGCTTTCACATGCATAGAGCTACCACCAACAACATTAGCATCATAGGATACGCCGTTTAAACGACCTGCAATGAATTCTACACTAGGATCCATGTAGAAACCGTTTTGTTTCTTAATACGTTTACCGTATTCAGCACTGAAAGAGGTACCAAATGTATGATAATCCCCATTCAATTGATGTCCCCCTAGTGAGTGAAGTTTGTAATTATTGGACAAGCGGTTTCCACGAATGATGATATCTAAATAACGTCCATCATCTTGTTGTTTTGTACCATATAACCCAATGCCACCGATTTTACTATCTCCGTTGCCAACACCATAAGAGTTACTAGATGTACTGTAATCTAAAGCACCACCAAAAGTCCAACCATTGGATACCTTATGATCATAACCAATTTGTACACCATTATATCTCATATGAGCATCGGCACCATCTGTCACTTTAGATTTGCCTCCGATGTATTTAGCCCATATACCATCATGCATAGTAGCCAAACGAAGATCTCCTAAACGACGTTGTAAATCGTTCGTAGTATTACGCCAAGCCATCGCTGTAGATGTAAGAGCCGATTTCGTACCACTTACCAATGAAGATTCACTAGCATGTGTTACAGTCGCCGTATCAGCAACAACAAGATTACCTTGTGCATCAAATGCATTTGTACCAAGTTCAATCATAGCAGCCGGTCTTGTAATACCTTCATTAACTTGAACGGCAGCAGCTAGTTTCTTATCATTCCCAGTATATTGTAATTTAGTGGCTAACACTTTCATTTCTGCACGATAACTTGCATCATCAGTCAAATTCTTAGTACTATCACCTTGTACAGTGATGTGGCTATGATCAGCAGCATGTTGGATAATGATTTGTCCATTGCCAGCTTCGCTCGCTGGCACACCTGTTTTATAATTAGCATTTACAAAACCGCTATAGTTTTGAATCGTAATAGGACGAGCATCGATAGGATGAATCATACCTGCTGCAGTTGGATTTGCACCACCTACAAGATTACGAACTTTACTGCCTTTATATAAGTATGCTGCATCATCTCCTGATGGACGTGGTTTTCTTGGTGTAGGTCGTTCCTTACCAATCCATTCATTATTCCAAGTAGCACCATTTTGTAAATATATATCGGCACCAGAATTATGCGGATTTTTATTACTTTCAGCATATTCATTTAACACAGCACCAGTAAGACTAGAGTTAGAGGTTGTAAAAGCTAGTCCGATATTTGCTGGCGCTTCATTAATATTTGGATTCTCACCATAATCTTTATTAATTAACCCCACATTACCAACAGCTACTAAATCCTTCATACCTGGGTGTTTACCATCGGCTCCTGCATTCACATAAACATCGCCCTCTTCTGCCACAACCGAATAGGTATCTGACGTTGTAAGAGGATAGGTTATAATACGACCACCGCCATCAACGATAATATGACCTCGGTGATTAGCTTGCAATCCTACCCCCACAGCGTCAATATCTACATTGCCTTTCACATGAATATTGCTATCACCATAGTCTCTGTCAGGATTATCGTTATGATGTGGCACCTTACCACCAAGACCAGCATAGACAGCACTCATATAATAATGGCCCAAATCTTTTTTATCTGCTGGTGCATCATTTTTTAATCGTACAATAAGATCTTTATCTATAGTCAATTGAGATCCAAATACAGTATAAATCCCTGTTACATTTTTAGATTTACCTGTGTCCATCAAGCTTTTACCATGTACATTTACGGTTAACGTGTCTTCTATATGCTTAACCTCAGGTTCTGTTTGCTTTTGATTGCCCAACGATAAACCAATTAAGTTTTCTGCTTTATCACTCGACTTAGTATAATCTGTAGCCATTACAGACTAAAACATTCCTGTTACTACTAATGCGGCCATTACGGCTGATATATGGCGTGTAATTTTCATAAAAACCTCCACAATCAACAATAGATATCAATAAATATACTATCATTATACATCGTTATGTGTACTTCGTACATACTTGTATGCCTATAAATAAGTTGTCATGCATACTTTGTATATGAAACTACCACTTATGCTAATTATATATAATTGATAAAAATTATCGTTAAAGTTAGCAGTGTAAAATAGTAACGAGGAGATACGGTCCAAAAAGAAGTATATGACTGGATTCTCAACGTTGTTGAGAATCTATTTTTTGTATTTGAGCCCAATTTGAATTTTTTTCTTGCCAAACTTAAATAAAAGGAGTATACTAAACGCAACTATTGAAAGAAAGGAGTCACTACAATGATGAACGATAACAGTTTAGCTACAGCAAAAGCAAATACGTTTTTTTGGTTCTTTATCCAAACTACGGGTAAAGAACTATTTGAGCTACGCTAATTTAGGTATCATCACTGAGTGGCTTTAAATAGTGGTAAGGGCTACCCGTACTAGGTATAGGCGGGTAGCCCTTTTTGTATATCTTCCTATACCACCACTCACGAATACCTACATACTCAGGATTTAATTTAGGAGGACATTATGATTATTCGATTACACACTACAGCAACTGAAGCACAAATTGCAGAACTACGTCAGTTATTAGTAGCCACAGGCGTTACTTTACATCCAGTACATGGCGAACAACAAGATATCATCGGTTTGATAGGCGATACATCTCGTGTTGACTTACGCGTTATTGAATCACTTCCATACGTAGAAAAAGTTATCCGCATTCAAGAACCTTTCAAAAAAGCAAATCGTAAATTCCACCCACAAGACACTGTGGTCACTGTAGGTGATGCTAAAATTGGTGGCGGTCACTTCGCTATCATCGCAGGCCCTTGCTCTGTAGAAACACCAGAACAAGTCATTGAAGTAGCGAAAGCTGTGAAGGCGGCAGGCGCTGGCATTCTTCGTGGTGGCGCTTTCAAACCTCGTACGTCTCCCTACTCTTTCCAAGGCATGGGACCAAGTGGTTTAGCTTTATTAGAAGCAGCTAAAAAAGAAACTGGTCTACCGATTGTATCAGAAGTCATGGATATTTCCCAATTGGAATACTTCGACAATGTAGATATGCTACAAATCGGCGCTCGTAATATGCAAAACTTCAACCTTTTAAAAGAAGTAGGTAAATTACGTAAACCAATCTTATTAAAACGTGGTTTATGCGCAACCTACGAAGAATGGTTAATGGCTGCAGAATACATCATGAGCGAAGGGAATGAACAAATCGTCCTTTGCGAACGCGGTATCCGCACTTTCGAAACTCGCACTCGTAATACATTGGATGTCACTGCTATTCCAATGATGCACGAGTTATCTCACTTACCAATCATCATGGATCCTAGCCATGCAGCTGGCATGAGCCGTGTAGTTCCATCCCTTTCTTTGGCTTCCGTTGGTGGCGGTGCAGATGGTTTAATGATTGAAGTGCACAACAATCCTGAAAAAGCATTATGTGATGGTCCTCAATCGTTACGTCCAGAGCAATTCGCTACATTGGCAAACCAAGTGTTCACTTTACGTGATGCATTAGGTCATAAATAGGTTACACCTATGGATACGATTCATATTCAAGCCTCCACTGCTTACGATGTGATTATCGAACGGAATAGCTTACCTCGCATAGCTGAGCACTTGCAATCGATCAAACCTACTTGTTCCGTCATGATTGTCTCCGACGATAATGTGGGTCCCCTCTATGCCTCCACGGTGTCAGTTTCTCTAAAGCAGGCTGGCTACACCGTTCATACTTACACCTTTCCTCATGGTGAAAGTGAAAAGAACGGCCATCGCCTCATGGACCTAGTAGAAACATTAGGAAAGGCAAAATTAACTCGTAAAGACCTAATCATCGCGTTAGGTGGTGGCGTCGTCGGCGACCTTGCTGGGTTCGCTGCTGCCACCTACTTACGGGGTATCGACTATGTACAAATACCTACGTCCTTGTTAGCTGCTGTCGATTCCTCTGTAGGAGGCAAAACAGCGGTTAACCTTGAGTGCGGTAAAAATTTATGGGGTGCCTTCAAACAGCCTATCCTTGTGCTCTGCGATCCAGAAACACTATCTACCTTACCGAAGGAAGAATGGATCAACGGATGCGGCGAAATCATTAAATACGGTTTCTTAGGACATCCGGAGTTGTTAGATCAACTTCGTGAACGACCGCTCTTACAGTATCCTGAAGATATTGACTCCATTATCTCGCAATGCGTGCGTATCAAAGCCTATGTAGTAGAAGTCGATGAAAAGGAAAATGGTCTTCGTGCGACCTTGAACCTAGGTCATACCTTTGGACATGGCATCGAACATGGTAGTGCTTTCACCATCTCCCACGGCAATGCGGTGGCATTGGGCTTACTCATCATGGCAAGAGGTGCTGTAGCACATAAAGAGCTTGATCCTATCATAATTCCTATGATTGAAGACTTATTAGTATCCCATCAATTACCAACCACAACGACGATTTCAAAAAATATGATATTAGAAGAAGCCAGTCATGACAAAAAAGCATCTGGCTCTTCCATCACCATCGTTGTTCCTACTGGGTACGGTACGTCAGTACTAAAACGAGTAACCTTCGACGAACTTAGTACGTATTGTATTTTATGACAATAACACCAATAGTGTATATCTCATATAGATAACAAAAATTACCTTTTGATAGTCATACTTGTAATTATCCCTGTATCTTGCTATGACAAAATAACAGAAAGGACTCCTATGCAACACGTTTCTAATGTGCCCTTATCCGGCACAATCCCATCCATACCGGCTAAGGCTCATGCCCATCGGGCACTCATCGCAGCTGCCCTTGCTACGAGTCCTAGCACAATTGTAATTTCTCACTCTTCTAAGGATATTGATGCCACTATGGATTCCTTGCGTGCTTTAGGTGCCACCATCACCTATGAACATGGTGTGGCTCATGTAACACCTAATCCTGCTCCTAGTATAGGTCAAGTATTACCCCACGAATCAGGCACAACCTTACGCTTGCTTTTACCGGTGTCCTCTTCTATTTGCGACTCTGTGAAAGTCGATGCCAAAGGACGTTTACCAGAACGACCGCTAGAACCATTGCTCAGCGAAATGAAAGACCATGGCGTGTCCTTTTCACAAGACGCCCCCCCTTTTACCATGACAGGGCGATTACAAGGTGGTATCTTCTCCATGACGGGGACCGTAAGTTCTCAATTCTTCTCCGGTCTTCTTCTAGCCGCACCACAACTGGGGTACACCACCGTGAATTGTACAAGTTCCTTACAATCGAAAGACTATGTGACATTAACCATAGAAACCATGAAAGACTTTGGTGTACACGTAACAGAAGGCACTACCGAAGAAGGGCATCCACGTTTTACCATCGAAGAAAATCAACGCTTCCACGGAAACGAACAATACCCCATTGAAGGAGATTGGTCCAATGGTGCTATTTGGTTAGTAGCGGCCGCTATGACAGGACAATCTATCTCCGTCACAGGATTGCGCCCTGATTCTGTGCAAGCCGATAAACGGATTCTTTCCATTTTGGAAAGTGCTGGTGTCACTTGTACTTGGAATGGTACTACTGTCACAGTTACTGGCAAAGCATATCAACCAATCCATGTGAATCTAGAGCAAATGCCAGATTTATTGCCTATCTTATCTAGCTTGGCTTGCTCCATCGAAGGTGAATCTTCTTTCATCAATGGAGCCCGCCTACGCTTAAAAGAATCAGATCGTTTAGAAGCTGTTGCGCAGCTCGTTCATGATTCTGGTGGTACCGTTCGCATCGAAGAGGATAATCTATATATCACAGGAACTGGCACTCTTACCGGTGGCACCGCAGACTGTGTGAATGACCATCGCCTCGTCATGGCTGGTGCTTTAAACGCACTCATCGCCACATCTCCGATGATTCTGAAGGACAGCGAAGCCATTAGTAAATCATACCCTCATTTCTTTACAGATTGGAACCAATTGGGCGGAGACACACATAGCGTATAAGAGTCGTAGATGAGTTGATATCCTATAACAAACGATGTATCTTATTCCAACTTATCTACTATCCAAAAGTGATATTATATATGAATTTTTTATATGAATTTTTTATATGAATTTTTTATATGAATTTTTTATATGAATTTTTTATATGAACTTTTTAGTCGTAACACATTACTATGCTATTTATAATCCTATCTACTAATATGTAGTCATATACCCACTATATTTTATCTATCACACAAAAAGGAGTAATTATGGCATCCTATTTCGGTCGTACTGTGAAAGTCTCCGCCTTCGGAGCCTCTCACGGTCAAGCTATTGGCGGAGTTGTGGACGGACTGCCTTGCGGTTTTCTGGTCAACCTAGAAGCTTTGCAAGCCTTCCTGAATAGACGCGCTCCAGGGCAGCATCAATTACAAACACAACGAAAAGAAGCAGATATCCCTGAGTTTCAAGCAGGCATTGTAGAAGGCAGATTGAGTGGGTCTCCTTTGGCTTTCACAATTCAAAATACATCACAACGAAGTGGCGATTACAATAATCTACGAGATATACCACGCCCATCTCATGCGGATTACACCGCTCGCATGCGCTATGGTGAGTATGTGGATATGCGTGGAGGCGGTCATTTCTCTGCTCGTATTACCGCCCCTGTATGCGTAGCTGGTGGCATTGCCATACAACTGTTGGAATCCATCGGCATTCACGTGCGAGCCCATTTAGCACAAGTAGGTACTATCCAAGATGTACCTGTGGATTATGCCAATCCACCTATGGACAAGCTCGCTAATATCAGCACAGAAGTCATTCCTATGCTAGACCGTGTGCAACGCCATGCAGCAGAACAACTCGTCTTGGAGTTAAAAACATCTGGCGATTCCACTGGAGGTATCGTTGAAGTATTCGCTACCGGTTTACCTGTTGGCATGGGGAATCCCAATTATGACGGTATTGAAAATCGCTTAGGTGCTACACTCTTTGGTATGCCTGCGGTGAAAGGTATTTCCTTTGGATCTGGTTTCCCTGGCTGCACCTCCCGTGGGAGCGAACAAAACGATCCTTTCATCATCACCGATGAAGGTATTCGCACAGAGAAGAATAATAGCGGTGGCATCCAAGGTGGCATCACCAATGGTATGCCCCTTGTCATGCAGGTAGGTATCAAGCCGACACCGTCTATTTATCATGAGCAGCACTCTGTGTCCCTCAGTAACAACAGTGCAGAAGTGTTGCAAATTCAAGGTCGCCATGACCCTTGCGTAGCGCTCCGTGCCGTACCTGTAGTAGAAGCTTTGACAGCTCTTGTTCTCTTAGATTTTGTATTGGAACATGACCCACATGTATTCCTTCATTTCAGTCGTCGTACCTTGGAGGTATAAATGTTTGGATTATTAGGCCGCACCTTAGGCCATACCTACTCCCCCATGATTCACAGTGCTTTAGGGAATCCACAATATACCATCTTTGAAATAGAACCAGAGGATGTACAATCCTTCTTGCAACGTCCTGATTTGCAAGGGGTGAATATCACCATTCCTTACAAAGTAGATGCCATGCACGCTTGCGACCACCTTAGCGACATTGCAAAAGCCATCGGCTGCGTGAACACCATGGTGCGCCAAGCAGATGGAACTTGGTATGGCACGAATACCGACTATGACGGATTCTTAGCCACCCTTTCTTGGTCACACATTGATGTCAAGGATAAACATTGTATCATCCTTGGGGACGGTGCGTCCTCCCAAACGGTTCACGTCGCCTTAGATCGATTGGGGGCTAAATCTATTACTCATATCAGTCGCCATGCAGAACCTACCTATGAAAGTATCCACCACTTTCACGACACAGCTCAGGTTATTATCAACTGTACACCTGTAGGCATGTATCCGCACTGTCCCAACCAAAGCATTCAATTGGCACCTTTTAAGCGCTTAGAAGGCGTTATCGACTTGGTGTACAATCCCCATCGTACAGGAATTTTGTTAGAGGCGGACTCCCTAGGCATCCCTCATGTGAATGGGCTCATCTTCTTGCTAGCCCAAGCCATTGCAGCGAGCGCTTTATTTTTACATCGCACCTATGATGAAAGTATCCTTTCAGATCTATACAAGCAATTCCGCCGAGACCAAGAAAACATTGTTCTTATCGGCATGCCTGGGTCTGGTAAAACTACCATTGGCGAAACCTTAGCAAACCTAACAGGACGACCGCTAGTAGACATCGACAATCGCATTACGGACGAAGTCGGATCCATTAGAGATTATATTTTAACTCATGGTGAGCCAGCATTCCGTGCTATAGAGTCTAAAATCATCGAAGATGTAGGCAAACAAACAGGGCTCATTATCTCTACAGGTGGCGGTGCCGTCACCATCCCAAAGAACCTTGCTCCCCTTCGCCAAAATGGGCGTATCTATGAAATCTATCGTCCCTTAGAAGAACTAGATACAACGGGCCGTGTTCTTTCCTCGGGTGGTATAGAACGACTGCAACAATTGTACACAGAACGGGCTCCTTTGTACGCAGGATTTCGACAAGTACAAGTTGTAAATACTGGCACACCTGAAAACGTGGCTCAATGTATTCTAGAAGACTTACATAATCATTTGGTATAATTTGCTATCCACATCTATACTGTATTAGTTTCTTCCTATAATTCTCATCAATAAAGGCATTCAAGATTGCATACTCTTAGATAGTTTTCATAAAACTATCTGCATCCTATCACACCAGATGTATACCATCCTCTCTAGTCTTGAGAAACAACATATACATTTATGTGAATATGTTTTAAGTATACTCGAAAATATTACACATAGTTGTTCGGCTTTCATAGGTATTTCTTAGAATCCCGTGAAAGCCATTTCACTGTATAACCATACTATTTTACTAGTATTAATTGACATTCTATAGAAAATAGTTTACTATTATCAAATATAAAAGTTTATATTGTATTAAGGAGGTTTTACTATGACGGACTCGCAACAAGAGTTAAAGCGTGGTCTTAAAAATCGCCACGTTCAATTATTAGCCATCGGTGGTGCCATCGGCACAGGTTTATTCCTTGGCTCTGGGCGATCTATTAGTTTAGCGGGCCCTTCCATCCTCCTCACGTATCTGATTACAGGTATTATTTGTTTCTTTATGATGCGTGCATTAGGAGAGTTATTGCTTTCCAATTTAGATCACCATTCTTTTATCGACTTTGTAGAAGAGTACTTAGGTGATCGGGCCGCCTTCATTACAGGTTGGACTTACTGGTTCTGTTGGCTTTCACTAGCTATGGCTGACTTAACAGCAGTCGGTTTGTATATGCAATACTGGATACCGTGGATGCCTCAATGGATACCAGCCCTCGTTGTACTAGCAGTCTTACTAGTTATGAACTTAACAGCCGTGAAACATTTTGGTGAAATGGAGTTCTGGTTCGCTTTAATTAAAGTAATAGCCATTGTATCTCTCATCATTATTGGTCTTATCATGATTCTTACAGGATTTACTACCAATGCTGGTTCTGCAGCCTTTTCTAACTTATGGAATTATGGCGGTTGGTTCCCAAATGGAACCATGGGTTTCATACTTTCCTTCCAAATGGTAGTTTTTGCTTTCACAGGCATTGAGTTAGTAGGCCTCACAGCTGGGGAAACAGAAAATCCAAAAAAAGTTATCCCCATGGCCATCAACAATATTCCATTGCGAATCATTCTATTCTATATCGGATCTCTTGCCATCATCATGAGTATTTACCCATGGATTGCAGTAGACCCAAATTCTAGTCCCTTCGTGGCTGTGTTTAATGCCGTAGGCATACTAGCCGCTGCGAGCATCGTAAATTTCGTTGTTCTCACATCGGCGGCATCTGCTACCAACTCTGGTATTTTTTCCACTAGCCGTATGATCTACGCATTATCCAAACGTGGACATGCGCCGAGCCGAATGAAACGATTGACGAACCATGCCGTACCCTATCAGGCAACACTATTCTCCGCTGCGGCCTTACTATTTACCGTAGTTTTAAATTATGTCATGCCTGAAAGCGTATTCATCATGATTACGTCCATCTCCACATTCTGCTTTATCTATATTTGGGCCATCATAATCATATGCCACCTCAAATATCGGAAACAACAACCAGAATTGGCGAAACAATCTACTTTCAAAATGCCACTGTACCCATTCATGAACTACCTAATCCTAGCGTTCTTTGTATTCATCTTGGTCGTACTAGCATTACAAAGTGACACACGTATCGCCCTCATGTTTACACCATTCTGGTTCATCCTACTATGGGCCTTCTACTCCATGTTAGCCCCTAGCGAAGATGAGGAAACAACAACAAAATAAGAAAAAAGGTGTGACCAACCGTCACACTGTCAAGCACAAATTAATTTGTCATAAAAAATAATTAAATATAGGCGTAATTAA
>CAUQIB010000010.1:0-71778 GCA_963518085.1 uncultured Veillonella sp.
TACCAGTTTTTGGAGTTAATGTGATGGTATCACCAGATGCAGCTACATCCAACAATGTTCCATCGCTAGATTTAATAGTAAACTTGATTCCACCTGTTTGATCTAAATTTTGCCCATTTGTTTCTGTAGCAGTATCTGTTCCGTTCTGACCTGCTAATTTAATCGTGTTCTTAGCTACTGCATGGAATTGGCTACCATTAATAGCATCTTTAGATGTACTACTAACTTCACCATCTTGTACATTCGTAATTTTTACTGGATCTGTGTCATTAGGACCAGATACTTTAATATCTCCAGCATCAGTTTTACTGAATTTAGGACCTTGATCCCCACCTACTTGTACTGTATTGAAAGATACATTATCTTTTGTAGCAAATGTGAACTTACCAGCATTTTGGGTAATTTTAATATTCTTATCTGCTTCAAATGTCACTGTATCGCCAGCTTTAACAAGCTGATTTGTAGCCGTAGCACCTAATTCACCGGCTGCTGTTGCTGCAGATGTAGCTGTCCATGCTGCATTATTGATAGCATTTACCACTGTAGTTACTGTAGCGAGTTTAGTATCATCACCTGTGTTCGGTGTTACTGTGCCAGGTTTATCTCCTGTTGTAACATTGTTAATCGTACCAGTGTTAACCTTCACACCATTTCCATCAACTACTAATGAAGAATCTGCTGGTTTTACAGAAATTGTATTTCCAGTGTCATCCTTTTGTAAGCCATTGCCAAGATTTACGCTGTATTTTACAGTAGATGTTTTACCATCTGTACTTTCCACTGTTGCTGTTGTACCGTCACCATTGATAAAGTTTACAGTGTCATAGGCTTTTACAAAATCTACTGCTTGACCATTACCTTGCAAATTCCAGCCTGCATTCAATACATCGGATACGGTAGCGCCATTATTTGGATTTACATAGTTATCGCCAGTTGTATTCGTTGTATTTGGTACTGCTTGAGATTTCGTCGCATTACTTGGCGCTGCTTCTGTATTGGCAGTATCGCTATTTTTAGTGTCAGGAAGGTTAGATTTCACATTAGAAATCGCATTGCCTCCATTATTTAAACCATTTTGGTTCAATATCACGATATTTTCAGGTGTACCTGCTGTTGGATCTGCTGGTTTTGTAATCGTAATACCTTCTGGAGTGATGTTTACTTTATTGTTCTTACCATCTTTAAACTCAGCACTTGTTAATCCAGTTAATTCTGTTTTCAAGGAATAGATAAAGTTTTTACCATCTTGCTTTACCGCAAGGTTATCGCCAGCTTTGAAAGTTACTGTTTCCCCAGCCTTGATTAGTTCTAACGCATTGCCAGTAACTGTACCAGTGCCGTCGTTACCCGCTGTGGCTTTCCAGCCCATTTCTGTTAAAGCGGTCACCAATTGGTCAGCAGTGACTAATTTACCACCCTCTGTATTCGCTGTTGGTACTCCATCTGTTGTTGTAATCTTGCCAGTTTTTGGAGTTAATGTGATGGTATCTCCTGCTGCTGTGACATCCAACAAGCTACCATCGCTGGATTTGACAGTGAACTTAATGCCACCTTGTTTGTCTAATGCTTGTCCATCTGTTTCACCAGAAGCTATTTCTCCATTTTGGCCTGCTAATTTTATTGTATTTTTAGCAAGTCCATGGAACTGACTACCATTAATAGCATCTTTAGAATCCGCAGAGATATCACCATCTTTTACATTCGTAATTTTTACTGGATCTGTGTCATTAGGACCAGATACTTTAATATCTCCAGCATCAGTTTTACTGAATTTAGGACCTTGATCCCCACCTACTTGTACTGTATTGAAAGATACATTATCTTTTGTAGCAAATGTGAACTTACCAGCATTTTGGGTAATTTTAATATTCTTATCTGCTTCAAATGTCACTGTATCGCCAGCTTTAACAAGCTGATTTGTAGCCGTAGCACCTAATTCACCGGCTGCTGTTGCTGCAGATGTAGCTGTCCATGCTGCATTATTAATAGCATTAGCAACATTAGCAACTGTAGCCACTTTATTATCGTCACCAGTATTTGGTGTTACTGTACCTGTTGTACTTGTATTGATTGTACCTGTGTTAACTTGTAAGCCATTATTTCCCGTAGTAATTGTTGTCCCATCTGTTTTCACTTTAAGGCCATCATTAGTAACTTCTAGGGACTCATCAGCTTTTTTAACTTTCACACCATCAGAAGTGACTTCTAAGGATTTGTCTGCTGGGTTCACAGTGATCTTATTGGTAGCATCGTCTTTTTTCAAGCCATCGCCAAGGTTTACGCTGTATTTCACAGTAGATGTTTTACCATCTGTAGTTGCCACTGTTGCTGTTGTACCCTCACCATCAATGAAGTTAACAGTATCGTATGGTTTTACGAAATCTACAGCTGTGTTATTACCTTGCAAGTTCCAGCCTGCATTTAATACGTCACCTACAGTGGCTGCATTATTAGGACTTACGTAGTTATTTCCATCTTTATTTGTTGTATTTGGTGCCTCTTGAGATGTTGTAGCATTGCTTGGACCTGTTGTAACATCGCTATTTTTTGTACTTGGTAAATTGCTTGCTACATTAGAAATTGCATTGCCACCATTATTCAATCCAGTATTAGTTAAAGATACTGGTGATTTACCATTAGTAACTGGTGTGATCGTTACTCCATCACCATTAATTACAGTTTTATCTCCAGCAGTATTTTTGAACTCACCGCTTGTTAAGCTTGTTAATTCTGTTTTCAAGGAATAGATAAAGTTTTTACCATCTTGTTTAATCGCTAAATTATCGCCAGCTTTGAACGTTACTGTTTCTCCAGCTTTGATTAATTCCGAAGCTGTACCAGTAACAGTACCAGTGCCGTCTTTACCTGCTGTAGCTTTCCAGCCCATTTCTGTTAAAGCAGTCACCAATTGGTCAGCAGTCACTAATTTACCATTCGTTGTAGTTGCTGTTGGCACACCATCTGTTGTTGTAATCGTACCAGTTTTTGGAGTTAATGTGATGGTATCACCAGATGCAGCTACATCCAACAATGTTCCATCGCTAGATTTAATAGTAAACTTGATTCCACCTGTTTGATCTAAATTTTGTCCATTTGTTTCAGTTGCTGCATTTGTTCCATTTTGACCTGCTAATTTAATCGTATTTTTAGCAAGTCCATGGAACTGACTACCATTAATAGCATCTTTAGAGTCCGCAGAGATATCACCATCTTTTACATTCGTAATTTTTACTGGGTTTGTACCATCTTTATCAGAAACACTGATATTTCCATCAGCTGTTTTAGAGAATTTAGGACCTTCATCGCCACCTACTTGTACAGTGGTGAAAGAAGGAGTATCTACCGTAGCAAATGTGATTTTACCGCTTGTATCATGTTTTACATCTAGGTTTTTACCAGCGATCATTTCTACTGTGCTGCCCGCTTTAATGGATTCACCAGCTTCAGTAACGCTACTTCCTGTGTTTCTTGTACCACCACTAGCACTTGCTTTCAATGTGAAAGCCGCACTATTCACAGCATTTACCACAGAATCTACAGTAGCAATTTTGCCAGTGTCCCCATCTTTTACTTTCACAGTACCAGGGTTAGCACCAGTAGTAACAGATTCAATTTCACCAGTGACAACTTTTAATCCATTAGTATTGTCAGTTGTAATCGTAGTGCCATCTGTTTTTACTTTTAAGCCAGCATCAGTTACTTCTAAGGATTTATCAGCTGGGTTAACCTTAACGCCGTTAGTATCTACGGTTAAAGATTTATCCGCTGCATTCACAGTGATCTTATTGGTAGCATCGTCTTTTTTCAAGCCATCACCAAGGTTTACGCTGTATTTCACAGTGGATATTTTACCATCTGTACTTGCCACTGTTGCTGTTGTACCCTCACCATCAATGAAGTTAACAGTATCATATGGTTTTACGAAATCTACAGCTGTGTTATTACCTTGCAAGTTCCAGCCTGCATTTAATACGTCACCTACAGTGGCTGCATTATTAGGGCTTACGTAGTTATTTCCAGCTTTGTCAGTTGTATTTGGTGCCTCTTGAGATGTTGTAGCATTGCTTGGACCTGTTGCAGCATCACTATTTTTTGTACTCGGTAAATTACTTGCTACATTAGAAATCGCATTGCCACCATTATTCAAGCCAGTTGTAGTTAAGGATACCGCTTCTTTACCTGCAGTCACTGGAGTAACAGTGACGCCATTTCCATTGATAACAGTTGTATCTCCTGCATCATTTTTAAACGTCGCACTCTTTAAGTTTGTTAATTCTGGATTTAAGGAGTATGTGAATTTAGACGTTACACGTGCTCCTGTTTTACGATTTGGATTATCTGGATCTTCATACACTGGTCTAGATCCATCTTGTTGGTGCAATACCAGGTTATCTCCCACACGGAATTTTACTTCATCGTTAAGACGCACTTTGTCTACTTGTCCTGTAGCTGTACCTTTATTTACTCGATCCGTTGTTTTACCGTCTTCAGAATAAACTTCAGTGCCCGCTGTAGCAACAGCACCATTTAATTTCAATACACCGGAGCTATCCTTATCTTTTTCCGCTTCTACAGCCCAACCACTGGACATACGTTTTGTAACAGAGTTCAACTGAGATCCGTTGATCGCATCTGTTGAATCATCGGCAATACGACCAGCCGCTACGTTTTTCAACTGCCGTTCTGCACCAGGTGTACCAAAGGATACCACGTCGCCTTCGGAAGTATTCGTACCACCTGCCCAATAGAACGTGTAGGCTACTTTTTTGCTATCAAAAGGTACAATTTTACCTTCTTTATCATAGGAAATATCTGTTTGACGAGTACCAATAGAGCTTGCATCTGCTTTAGAACCCGTACCGATAGCCACCCCATTTTGTAACTCGGATATAGCCCCTGTGCCTAGTGCTACACCGCCTAATTTCGTTACACGAGCACCAGTACCAATCGCAGTACCTAAATCACCTGTCGATAAGGAGTGTATACCCATAGAAATAGAACCATGACCATTTTTATTCACTGGTAAAGAATAATTCAACGTCTTCGTATCAAGAGTTGCACCATTTGTCAATTCTCCATACGCATCTTGAATGGTACCATTAGCTCCTTCCATTTCTACAGAACGAATCGTACGATTTACATCTTCACCACCAATATGTTCTACCTTAGTTGTTGTTTTGATAACGGTGTGACCATCTTTATCTTTCTTTTCTTTTTGATACTCAACAGGTTGCGCCGCTACTTTAGTGATTTCCGAACCACCAATCATGATGGAAGAATCCCCTTGAGCCTGTGTACCAAGACCTACCGCAATGGCACCTTGCTCACCCTTGGCAATCGCCCCTTGACCTATTGCTATATCTGCGACTTGTAATGATTGAGCCAATTGACCTACAGCTACAGAAGATTGAACCGCTTTGGACTCATCACCAACAGATACAGCGGATACACCAGCATCTGCTTTATAACCTGCAGCCACAGCAGATTCTTTAGCACGCGCTGCTGTACCGGCAGCTACGGCATAGTTACCTTGTGCTTCGGATCCCATACCGATGGCTACTGCAGCCTCTGCATTCGCTAATACAGATGCACCAGAACCGATCGCTGTAGCACCAAAGGCACCTTTTCTAACGATAGAGTTTGTACCAATCGCCACACCTAATGGGGTGGTAGAATGGGCCTGCATACCGATTACAGTGGAACCATCTTGACCATAGCTCGCACGATAAGAATTATCTAACGCTGCACCAACAAGTTCCGCATATTTGGCACTAATTGTAATAGGTTGATTCTTTTTTCCTGTTCCTGGAGTTGTCTCAGCATTGAAATCATTAACAGTAGTCGCAGCTCCACTTGTAGGGTTAGCCGCTTTAAAGTATTTCTTTCCATCGTAGGCTTGAATATCATTACCGCCGATAACAATAGAGCCCTGACCCGCTATAGATTGCGCCCCAATTGCTACGGATTGGTCACCGATAGCACGAGTATTACGACCTAGCGCTGTGGCTTCATTAATATCTACATTTTGATAGGAAAAGAATCCATCACCATTGGCACTTCCCGTATTTTTAAAGTAATCCACTGTACTAGTCGTACCACCAAAGGCTTTCACCAATACTGTGGCATTATCATCTGGGTCCGTTCCGTTTCCTGTCGGCAGTCCATCAGCACCAAGACCACGATAACCAGCACCAGCACCGGCACCAACAGCTACGGAAGAGTTAATGGCCGTATCACCCCGATTAATACCTGTATAGGCACCTGTGCCGATAGCCACACCACCAGCACTATTTAGTGTTCCTGTTGATGTAGTATTAGAATCCAAGCCACCCCGATTACTAGCAGCACTTGCACCATAACCGATGGCAATACTATGACCTGAGCCTTGATCTCGAGTTTCAGCTCCTCTGCCAAAGGCAATATCATAATTTTTTTTGGCTTTACTAGAGTGACCAAACGCCATTGTACTCTCGGCACTCGCATCACTACGCCATCCAATGGCATAACTATCGTTACCTGTAGCATTTGCCTCAGTAGCTAATGCCAAACTTCCACGACCAGTCGCTTTTGAGAGTTTACCAAGAGCTACTGCACTATCACCACTAGAAACAACTTCCCTGCCGATAGCTACAGCAGAACCTGATGTTGCTCTTGTTTTATAACCCAAGGCGATACCATCTTCACTGCTTGCATTAGATTCTTCCCCTATAGCAGTCGCTCTCGTTCCAGAGGCATTACTATTATAGGCTATTGCCACGGCATTATTCCCACTTGCCGTAGCAGCTACGCTTAATGCACTGGCCCCAGAAGCAGTAGCTCTTGCATCTTGTCCAAGAGCTACTGTACTATTATTACTAGAAATAGCACCCTTACCAATAGCTACGCTCTGATAAGCACTTGCATTAGCATCCCTACCAATAGCCACGGCTGCAGAACCCGTACCCGTTGAGTTTTCACCCCAAGCTACACCATTACCATCACCTGTGCCAGGCTGATTCAAAGTGGCACCTACTGTACTTATTAACACTGGACTCACCGCCATAGCCATAGCCGCAGAACTAATCACAATGGCTTTTGCCTTATTGCGACCCACACGTTTTGCCAGTTCTGATACAACCACGTAGCAGCCCTTCGTTTTACTCCACACAACTTTATAAATGCGATTCAATGCCATTGACTTCCTCACCTTTCGATACGAATCTATTTACACTCATGAATGATTCATGAATCATTTCTCATTCCTACAAACACAAAAAACTATAACTTTAACTGTCTTTTTGAAAGTTATAGGTAGACTTACTATATGATTTAAAATTTTGTTACAAGACTCAGTATTGAATGCATACAAATCCAAATAAACTCAAAATATTATCCAAGATTTCATGAGTAGGTATACACTCCGCTTATATTCTGTTTAAATTATATACAATAACACTGTAGAATGCAATCAATTTGTTATAATCATACCAATTCTATATAGGTTTTAGACCCTTAACTTATCAGCACCTACCAACCGCATCGTATGGCGATATGCATAATTACATACCCTCACTGTGTACATAGCCCCATATCTTGATTTATTATTTTCATGTCGTGTAGAATCGAGTATGTTTTTCCATTAATCTTGTATTTATATTCTTCATTATCAATATCCTTCTCACCCCCCCGATTATAACAAAAACGCATAGCAGATGTAAAAATAGCAAGTTAGTTCATCTTTCTTTCATATAGATGTGCATTATCAATAATATTTTATATATATCCTTGAGCAAATCAATGAGCTAACTTCCTAGACTAGTAATAACTCATCAGGTAGATTGTGTAACATAGTATCATTCCGAATAGCAAACTAAGCAAAGCACAAGTTTGCAAATGACACCACCACAAGCGCCCTTTCCCCGAGGAACGCAGTTAGGCGTAGCAGCCTTTTGTGAGCCCTTTACTCTACCTACATTACACTAACATAGAAGACCGCAACATGCTCCTGAACAAACCTACCGTAGGATCAGTTTGAGAAGGAGTATGTTGCGGTCTTCTCTTTATCTTATTTAGTTAACACCCCCACAAGACTGCATAGCATCACAAGAGACGAACTACATATCAAATAAATCACTATGGCTCCCTGTTCTCGATGCTACAAGAATAAGTTTATCCTCATCTATCGCATAAATTAAAAGCCAATCTGGTTAAATATGGCATTCTCTAAAACCTTTATATAAACCAGTAAGTGCATGATCTTTGTATTTAGGTGCAAGCGGCTCCTTAGTACATAGTTTGTCTAAGGTATCCTGTAATAATGAAAGATTGTATCCTAGTTTTTTTATTCTTTTAACATCCTTCCGAAACTTTGTCGATACCTGGATTTTTAACATAAAAGTTAATCCTCCACTTCTAACTCATCAAAAAGTTCTTTCGTAGAACCATATATTTTTGCTTGAATATTACCAGACATAATGTCACGTGCTTCATGTATAGCCGCTTCCGTTTCAGCGTTATATCTTGGTTGTTTAATAATGAAAGGAAAACCTCCTTCCATAATAGACTTGTGTAAAAAAATATTAATAGCATCAGTAACAGAAATCCCAAAACTATTAAATAGATCCTCGGCTCTCCGTTTGACCTCTGGTTCAATACGAACATTAATATTTGCAGTTTTAGCCATGATAGCATACCTCCTTATAGCACAGATTGTATTACAAATGTAAAACAAATGCAACTATCCCCCAGAGGAACGCAGTTAGGCGTAGCAGCCTTTGTGGCGTTCCTTACTGACCAAATTACGAAAACACAAGAAGAGCACGGTGTGCCCCCGAACAAACATTATGAAATACCGTTTGTGAGGGGGTATACCGTGCTCTTCCCTTTATCCTATTTAGTTAATACCGCCACAAGGCTGCATAAGCTAATAAGTGACGATTCATTATGAAATACCGTTTGTGAGGGGTATACCGAGCTCTTCCAATCCCCAGAGGAACGCAGTTAGACGTAGCAGCCTTTTGTGGCGTTCCTTACTGACCAAATTACGAAAACGCAAGAAGAGCACGGTGTGCCCCCGAACAAACATTATGAAATACCGTTTGTGAGGGGGTATACCGTGCTCTTCCCTTATGCTAATCCAGAACGCCACAAGACTGCATAGCGTCACAAGAGACGATTTAGCCTAGGATCGCTTTCATATCTTCTTCTGGTGTTGTAATTGGATGTAAGTTGAATTTTTCAACTAAGATGCCAAGTACTGTGTTGGACAAGAATTTTGGCAAGGATGGTCCAATGTAGATGTTGCGGATGCCTAAGGACAACAATGTTAATAGGATACATACCGCTTTTTGTTCGTACCAGGACAATACCAATGTCAATGGTAATTCGTTTACGTCACACTCGAAAGCGCCTGCTAATGCTACAGCCACTTGGATTGCAGAGTACGCATCGTTACATTGACCCATGTCTAGGATACGAGGTAAGCCACCAATTTCACCGATGTTAAGGTCGTTGAAACGATATTTACCACATGCCAATGTCAATACCATTGTATCTTCTGGAGTTTGTTTTACGAAATCAGTGTAGTAGTTACGGCCTACTTTTGCACCGTCGCAACCGCCTACCAAGAAGAAGTGTTTAATCGCGCCAGCTTTCACCGCTTCGATTACTTTATCAGCTACGCCTAGTACTGTACCATGACCGAAACCAGTTGTCACTTCTGTACCGCCGTTGATACCTGTGAAGTGTTGTGGCTCTTTGTAACCGCCTAATTCAATAGCGCGTTCGATGACTGCAGAGAAATCTTTTGTGCCATCTTCCTTGTGTTCCACGTGACCACAGCCATCGAAACCAACCATGTCAGTTGTGAAGATGTTTTTGATATATGTTTGTTTTGGTGGCATAATGCAGTTTGTTGTGAACAAGAATGCACCTGGAACACCATCAAATTCTTTTTGTTGGTTTTGCCATGCAGTACCGAAGTTACCTTTCAATTGAGGATGTTTTTTCAATTCAGGGTACGCATGACATGGAAGCATTTCACCATGTGTATAGATGTTAACACCTTTGCCATCAGTTTGTTCCAACAACATTTTAAGGTCGTGTAAGTCATGGCCTGTTACCACGATGAAAGGACCTGGTTCTACTGTCAAAGGTACAGTTGTTGGCACTGGAGTACCGTATGTAGTTGTGTTGGCTTTATCTAACAACGCCATGCAAGCAAGGTTGATGCCACCGAATTCCATCAATAGGCCTAACCATTCTTCTGCGCTGTGGTCTTTTGCCATTTCAACAAGGCCTTTTACGAACCAAGCGTCAACTTCTGGATCATTGTAGCCCAATACTGCTGCATGCCATGCATACGCAGCCATACCGCGCATACCTAATAATAATGTGGAACGCAAGGAAACGATATCTTCATGACCTTTCCACAATTCTTCCCAATCAAAGTTAGGAATGTTCGCATCTAATTTGTTGTGAGCGTTGTTAATCACATCGATGAACTCTTGTACACGATCTTCGGAGAAGTTTACGTTTGTTACGCACATGAATAAACCACGTTTTAATAATTGTACGTTTTCTAACGTCACTTCTGTTGCTTGCATGGCACGAGCTAACCCGATCAACGCTGCTGTTAATTCATCTTGTAAATTTGCAACTGGTGCTGTTTTACCACACACACCTTGCACTGTACAACCATTTGGTTGCGCTGTTTGTTCACATTGGAAACAGAACATACTCATAATAACCTCCTTGGGAACTTTGCCCTTAACATGTATACTACAACATACTTTTGTATTACCTTAGATATCTCACTAGACACTCACTTTCATAGTGAAAGCCACTTAAGGACTGCCTAGCAATGCCTTGTTATCTATACATGTAGTATAGTATACTGAAAGCAGAAAAAACGTATCCTTGGCTACACTTTAGAAACATTTTGAGAAATGAAGAGGAAAGTATATGAGATTTGAAGTTGAAAAAATACGATGCAGAAAAGAAGGCCGAGCTGCAGGTAGAGCTGAAGCTATAGCCGAAAGTAAAGCTGAAGCTATAGCCGAAGGTAAAGCTGAAGCTAAAGCCGAAATAGTTCTTGGCATGTTAGAGGATAACTGGTCTTTAGAATTGATTGCGAAGTATACTAAGCTAACTATAGAGCAAATTATAGAAATTGGTCGTGTCCATGGATTGATATAGTAATGTGAGTAAATACGTCCCTCCCATTCCGGATCGAAAGACCCAGAAGCGGTAGTGTCTTTTGTGTTGAAGATATAAGAAAGAGCAATGTTATATATCTAAAATATATGGTATAATTTGGATAAAAGCCGGAGGTGATTCTATGCATATCAAACCCTTTGAAGAACTGACCATTCAAGATAACTTTATGTTTCAAAAGGTAATGCGTAATAAGCGTATTTGTAAAGCAACAATAGAACGTCTGCTAGATATCCAGATTAAAGATATCACCTATCTCGAAGAAGAAAAGTCACTGCATATGAACCCAGATAGTAAAGGCATTCGACTTGATGTGTACGTCAATGATGAGGACGGTACTGTCTTTAATGTGGAAATGCAAACTAGTAAGAATATGGAAGAATTAGTAAAACGAGTCAGGTACTACCAAAGTATTATCGATTTACACAACATTGAAAAAGGACAGGATTACACCGAATTAAATGATACATATATTATATTTATATGTACGTTTCCTCTATTTAGTGGCAATCTTCATAAGTATACTTTCAGAAATATTTGTTTAGAAAATTACAGCATAGAATTAAACGATGGAACCACAAAACTATTCTTGAGTACTAAAGGTACGGAAGACGATATTTCAAAACCCTTACAATGTCTTTTAGATTATGTAGATGGTAAAACATCTTCAGATGATTTAGTAACGGAAATGGACTCCGTCGTTGATAAAGTGCGACATTCGAAAGAATGGAGGTTAGAATATATGACACTCGAAATGGAATTAAAACGCCAATGGAAAGAAGGCATGGCTAAAGGTAGAGCTGAAGGCAAAGCCGAAGGCAGAGCTGAAGGCAAAGCTGAAGGCAGAGCTGAAGGCAAAGCTGAAGGCAAAGCCGAAGTAGTTCTTGGCATGTTGGAAGATAAACTATCCTTAGACATGATTGCAAAATATACTAAGCTCACCATAGAACAAATCAAGGAAATCGGTAAAGCACACTCTTTAATTTAACGGAGGCCTCATGTCGACATTACATCCGGCGTTAGAAACATACATACACAGGATTCAACAATCCCCACTGTGTGCACATATTGCACCAGATAATTTGTCGCTTTTCTTATCGCAAGCGAATGTGAAAGTACAAAGTTTCAAAAAAAATTCTTTTATCGCCATCGCTGGTGAACCCATGGAAGGTATTGGCATCTTATTAGAAGGGCGCGCCTTACTAACACGCGAAAACATGCTGGGACAACGCACCATTGTAACGGAGCTACAGCCGTCCTCTATGTTCGGAGAAGCCTTGCTCTTTAGTAATCATCCCCTATGGCCAGCTACCATTGAAGCCACAAAAGATGCGATCGTTTTATTTTTACCAATCGAGACTTTCACAAAAGCATTCCCAGACTGCCAATCCTGTCAAATCCAGTTGCTTACAAACCTCATGCATGACCTATCTGAAAAGGCGATGCAGCTGACCCGCAAAGTGCATTACCTATCCCTCAAAGGAATGCGAGAAAAAATTTTTGCCTATTTTATGGACATTCGACGGGTACAAAAAAAGAACATCCTCACCTTGCCACATAATCGGCAAGAAATGGCGGATGTCCTCAACGTGAGTCGCACCGCCCTCAGCCGTGAATTAGGCCGGTTGCAGGATGAACGAATCATCCAATTCCACGGAAAAGAAGTAGAGCTAGTGGATCTCGAAACCATCGAGGATTTTTCGTTTTAAAATAAGGTTACGTCTGCCTTTCAATTTTTTAGTGATATAGTTAACAATTAGTATAAAACTGTATAATATAATTAATATAAGACAATAAACTGTAAAGTTTTTACCGGGGCGATACTCTGTATTGCCCCGGTTTTTTGCCCTTTAATAAGAGGTACTATTAAGTCTGTTTTATACAGAGAATAATAAAAAGCCCCTACCGCTTCCGAGTCTTTCGACCCGGAAGGGTAGGGGCTTATTGCATCTTCTGAGGAAGTTACATCTTCAGGACTTATTTCATTCCCATAGCCTTCATCAACATGCTAAT
Source organism: uncultured Veillonella sp. (assembly GCA_963518085.1). Classification (GTDB taxonomy): domain Bacteria; phylum Bacillota; class Negativicutes; order Veillonellales; family Veillonellaceae; genus F0422. Next base: position 13,207 of record CAUQIB010000010.1, read on the forward strand.
TTGAGCTTTCATCTCTTCATTATCATGAGCCATTTTATTATAAGATTCCTTCATTTCTTGGTTTTCTGCTTTGATATTAGCATTATCTACCAATACTTTTTCGTACGCTTCCTTCGTGCGTTCATTTTCTTGTTTCAATGCAGATACTTCATCTTGCATTACATAAACAGAGGAGATTGGGCCCGCTTTATAACGTTCAGGAATTGCTTTTTCTTCTGGGCTCCAGCCAAATTTATGAGTGACACCCGCATTAATCATGTTCTCACTTTGACCTAATGTAACACCTACATGGAACATAGTTGCTTCTTGTGTATAATGAGCTAATCCAATAGCCGCGGCAGTTTCACTACGATAATTACCAATACCTGCCATGATTTGTGTTGGCTCTAATGGGTCATATTGCAATGGTTTCAACGCCGCTAAAGCTGCTGCTCTAGCACCCGCTTTATGAGCTTCACCGCTAGCTTGATTCAACACATTACCAGCCATCTGTTTCAACTGATCTACGTTGACACCGTCAGTACCGTTAATACCAGGCGCCACGTTAATAATGCGGTTACCTCCGTTATCTAAGCCATTCGCGGTCAACGTCACAGGGGGGTTCGCTTTGCCATTGGAATTGTTGGATTCAATCACCACACCCAATGGTGTCACATTCGTCGTAATCGCTGGTTCAGGTTTACCATCTTTACCAGGACGATATACAGTGTATTCACTGCCATATCCATCATGTGTTACCGTCGTAGGTAATTCCACAGGCTTACCTGTTTTCTCATCCATCACAGGTTTTTCTTTGCCATCTTTGTCGATGAAAGTAGGTTTAAATACACCCGTGTAATCAGTAGAACCATCACCCATGTGAACGTTTTTCGCCAACTTAACAGTCATAGACGCCGGTGTTTTGATTGTTCCATCTGCGTTTTTCTCAGCTTCTTTAGCAATGACGCCGATATTCTTGTCTGTCAACTTAGCCGCATCTGCGCCACCATTGATATTCAATACTTCGCCAAGGCCAACCACAGCCGTCACATCTTTGTTATCGCCTGTGAACTTACGACCGCCTGCTAAACGATCGCTAACCACTTTCAACTGATCTTCCGTCGCTGCACGACCGGATACATAGGTTGGGTTATTGACAGTCCATGTTGTGTTACCAAGACCGGTTACGAAATTACCTTCTGTTGGTGTTGCTCCTGTTGTAGGAGCCACGCCATTTGTACTTGGTGTGACAGATTGTTTACCTACTACAACATTTCCTGCTGTTACAGAAGTCGTTGCATTAACAGTACCTTCTTTACCATTGATAGTAACAACTTTATCACCTGTTGCGCCACCACTGAAAGTAGTTTCACCATTGGCTTTGAACTCAACTTTGCCATTACCCGCTGCATTAGTAATACTGCTGATGTTACCAAGGTCTTTATTCAACTTCACGGTCAATGTGGAGTTGCCATCTGCTTCTACTGAGATATTACCCTTAGCAGATGTAAATGTTTTAGCCACTTCCTTAGTGACACCTTCACCAACGATATTCACTAATGTGTTCAGTTTCTGTTTATTTTCAGTATCTGAATTATTACCAGTGAAGCGTAATCCATCATCCATCGTAGCTACTTGATGTTTCAATGTGATTTCTTTACCAGCATTGTTAGGATCCGGATGTTTCGTTTCATATACGATACGAGTCATACCATCTTTACCATTAGCGCCATCTGTGCCGTCTACACCAACTGCACCTTTGTCGCCTTTGATGGAAAGACCGTTTTTGCCATCTTTACCGTTCAATCCAATAGATCCATCTTTACCATTGATCACAACTGCAGATCCGTCTTTACCGTTCACGCCGATAGTACCGTTAGAACCATCTCTACCTGGCTTGCCGTCTACACCTGGTTCGCCTTTTTCACCTACAGTAACAACTGCATCTGTACCCGGTTTACCGTCTTTACCTGGTTCACCTTTTACAGTGACGGTATTAGTTGTTAAAGATTTAGATGTTAAATCTTTATTCAACTTGATAGTTACCGTGCTATTGCCATCAGCATCTTGATCAATAGATGTTAATACGTTGTTGCCATCGTAGTTTTTATCTGCTTCCGATGCATCGTTCGCAGGAATTGGCGCCGTACCTTTAATTGTTACTTTGGAGCCAAGTTTATTTGTTTTCGCTCCGCCAGTGTTTGCATCAAAGACTAATCCTTTATCAACTAAACCAGTCGTAGCAGATTTCAATTGATCTTCCGTAGCTGCTCTACCAGATACAAAGCTTGGATTTGTTACATCCCAAGTTTTATTATCTAAACCAGTGACGAAGTTACCTTCTGTCGCTGTTGCATTTGCCGCCGGTGTTGTACCATCTGCACTTGGTGTCACAGATTGTTTACCTACTGTCACGCCAGAGGCTACCACTTGACCTTTAGAACCATCTACTTTCACAGTATTAGTGCCCGTACCAGCTGTTACACTAGCATTTGTACCATCCACTTTCACAATGTTATCGCCAGTACCTACTGTTACTTGTGCTTTCGTACCATCTACAGATACAACATTGTTGCCAGTGCCAGCTGTGATAGTGCCTGCTGTGCCATCCATTGTGACTTGTTTAGTAGTGTCAGTGCCTAATGTTACTTTGTCAGCTAAACGAATGTCATAGTTAGTATGTCCATCAGTTTCTGTAGTAACAGTTAAGGAAAGATTTTTGTTTGCATCTTTGTCTTCACCATTCACAGAAACAGTTGTCTTAGACTTACCGATTTCGTCATGCAATTGTGCTACGTTAACAGCGTCTGTATCGTTTACACCTTTTGCTACGTTCACAATTCTGTTTCCGCCGTTATCTAGGCCATTGTTTGTTAAGGATACAGTTTTATCACCGTTTTCGATCGTGATACCAGATGTATTAACTGTGGTCGATTTGTCTCCATCACGATATACAGTTTCACCTGCTATCGTAGAAGTCGTCACGTCGCCGTCTTTCACAACGGTACCAGCTTTAGTCACAAATGTGCCTGCAGTTTGGTCACCTACAGCTAAGCCTGTTGTGCTAAGAACGGTGTCACCAGTCGTTACCTTGCCACCTTCCACTTTTGTCGTTTTGCCATCAGCATTCGTAAATTCAGCGCTTGTTAAGCCTTTCAATTCTTTCGCCAATTTCACTTCCACAGTAGAGCCATTCGCATTCACACCGATATTGTTATCAGACAATTTAGTTTTATCTGCGCCACCAGTGATATTGAAAGCGATACCACCTTCTTTATTCAAGGCTTGTGTATCCGTTTTAGACGCATTGTCCGCACCGAATTGGATTGTGTTATTTGCTACTGCTTTCGCTGCATCGGATACAGTTTTCAACTGATCTTCTGTCGCTGCACGACCAGATACATAAGTTGGATTGTCTACAGTCCATGTTGTGTTACCAAGACCAGTTACATAGTTACCAGTTTCAGCTACACCACCTGTTGTAGGAGCTACCCCAGTTGTACCTGGAGTGACGGATTGTTTACCAATCACTACACCACCTGTTGCACCATCTGCACCATTCGTGCCATTTACACGAACCACTGTCGGTGCCACACTAGTTGTGTTTGCACCATCTGTGAAAGTAGCACCTGTGCTAGTTACTTTGGATTCGTTAGCACCGTCTTTCACAGCTAACCCTGCATTGTTCACCACAGAGTTACCCACTGTCATAGAACCAGTATTCGTTAAGTTCAGATGTTTATTCAAACGAAGTGTCAACGCATCTTTACCGTCTGCTTCTACTAAGATATTACCAGTAGCGGACTCAAATGTTTTAGCCGTTTCCTTCGTCACACCTTCACCAACGATGTTCACCAATGTGTTCAAGCGATGTTTATTCACAGTGTCAGAATTATTACCAGTGAAACGTAAGCCGTCGTCCATCGTAGCTACTTGATGTTCTACTACTTTTTCAGTTTTCGTTACTGGGTCAACTTCTTTCGTAGTGTATACGATACGAGTGATGCCGTCTTTGCCGTCAACACCTTTTTCGCCACGAACCCCTGGGACACCATCAGCTCCATCTTGACCATTGTAGCCATCTTTCATGCCAATATCTAAAGATTTACCTGGTGCACCGTCTGCTCCTTTAGGACCAGTTAAGCCGATTGTACCGTCTTTACCGTTGATGACAACAGATTTACCGTCTTCACCTTTGGCTCCGATTTTACCATCTTTACCATTGATGACAACGCTATTGCCGTTTTCACCTTTCGGGCCAGTCAATCCGATAGAGCCGTCTTTACCGTTGATGACAACTGCAGAGCCGTCTTTACCATTCACGCCGATAACGCCGTCAGAACCTGGTTTGCCATCTTTGCCCGGTGTACCTGGTTCACCTTTTTCACCGACAGTCACGACTGCATCTTTGCCTGGTTGACCATCTTTGCCGTCTTCACCTTTTACAGTGATTGTGTTAGTCGTTAAAGATTTAGATGTTAAATCTTTATTCAACTTGATGGTCACGGTACTATTGCCATCTGTACCTTTTTCAACAGTTGTCACTACGTTGTTGCCATCGTAGTTATCGTCTGCTGTTACATTAGCTGTACCTACAATGTTCACAGTAGATCCAAGTTTATTATCTACAGTGTTCGCACCACCGTTCACACCAAGATTAGCACCGAAGAATAATTTCCCGCCTGCCACTTGGTTTTGAATAACTTTCAATTGTTCTTCTGTCGCCGCACGACCTTTTGTTGCGAAGTCTGCTGCATCTAATGTTTTGTTCGTTAAACCTGTGATATCTCCGATAGAACCATCAACAACCACAGGGTTACCGCCAGTTCCAACAGTCACTTTGCCTGCTTTGCCGTCAATGTTTACTGTTTTATCGCCAGCTGTAGCACCACTACTGAAAGTAGTCACTCCATCTGCACCGAACTCAACTTTACCATTGCCTTCTTTATTAGTGATGGAGTTGATGCTTGTTAGGTCGCTAGCTAATTGAACTTTCAACTTACCATCTTTCGCATTCACGCCGATGTTGTTGTCAGTCAATTTGTCTTTAGCTGCACCACCAATGATTTCTAAACGTTCGTTTAGTTTTTTGTTGATGACATTCGATTCCGCTTTGGTTGCAGTCGCTGCTTCGTAGTTATCGCCGCTGTATTTTTGACCGTCATCCATAGTAGCTACTTGATGTTTAACAGTAGTTTCTGTACCTGTTTTAGGATCTGTATGTTTCGTTTCATATACGATACGAGTCATACCGTCTTTACCATTAGCACCATCTGTACCGTCTAAACCAACTGCACCTTTGTCGCCTTTCATAGTAAGACCGTTTGCACCATCTTTACCATTCATGCCGATAGAGCCGTCTTTACCGTTGATGACAACTGCAGATCCGTCTTTACCATTCACGCCGATAACGCCGTCAGAACCTGGTTTACCATCTTTGCCCGGTGTACCTGGTTCACCTTTTTCACCGACCGTTACCACAGCCTCTTTGCCTGGTTGACCGTCTTTGCCATCTTCACCTTTTACAGTGACTGTATTGGTTGTTAAGGATTTAGATGTTAAATCTTTGTTCAATTTCACAGTGACTGTTGTATTGCCGTTAGCATCTTGTTCGATAGATGTTAATACGTTTTTACCATCATAGTTTTTATCTGCATCTGTAGCATCAGCAGGAACTTCCGCAGTACCTTGGATTTTCACTTTAGAGCCAAGTTTATTTGTTTTAGCTCCACCAGTATTAGCATCAAATACTAAACCTTTATCTACTAATCCTGTCGTAGCAGATTTCAATTGATCTTCTGTGGCTGCACGACCAGAGACATAGGTTGGGTTGTCCACATTCCAAGCTGTGTTACCAAGACCAGTTACATAGTTACCAGTTTCAGCTACACCACCTGTTGTAGGAGCTACCCCAGTTGTACCTGGAGTGACGGATTGTTTACCAATCGTAATGCCACCAGCTTGAACTGTACCAGTTTTACCGTTGATGGTAACAGGAATATCTGTACCGTCAGTACCATTGTTACCGCTACTGAAAGTAGTCACTCCATTGTCTTTGAACTCCACTTTGCCAGAGTTTGCACCATTTGTGATACTGTTGATGTTAGCAAGGTTTTTGTTCATTTTTACAGTCAATGTTGTTGTACCATTAGCTGCAACTAAGATGTTTCCACTTGCAGATTGGAATCCATCTACTTGATCTTTCGCAACCCCTTCACCAACGATATTCACCAGTGTGTTCAATCGATGTTTATTCACAGTGTCAGAGTTATTACCAGTAAATTGTAAGCCGTCGTCCATAGTAGCTACTTGATGTTCTTTACCACCTTCTGTGTATACGATACGAGTGATGCCGTCTTGACCGTCAACACCTTTTTCGCCACGAACTCCTGGAACGCCATCAGCACCATCTTGACCATTGTAGCCATCTTTCATGCCAATATTAATGGATTTCCCTGGTTGTCCATCTGCCCCTTTCGGACCAGTTAAGCCGATTGTACCGTCTTTACCGTTGATGACAACTGCAGAGCCGTCTTTACCATTAACACCGATAACGCCGTCAGAACCTGGTTTACCTGGTTTGCCTTCGGCTCCTGGTTCACCTTTTTCACCGACAGTCACTACCGCATCTTTGCCTGGTTGACCGTCTTTGCCGTCTTCACCTTTTACAGTGACTGTATTCGTTGTTACAGATTTAGATGTTAAATCTTTGTTCAACTTGATTGTCACTGTGCTATTGCCGTCAGTACCTTTTTCAACAGTTGTCACCACGTTGTTGCCATCGTAGTTATCGTCTGCCGTTACATTAGCTGTACCCACAATGTTTACAGTAGAGCCTAACGCATTTTCAACAACATTTTTACCACCAGTTTTCGCAGGAAGGTTAGCACCGAAGGATAATTTACCAGTACCCAATTGACCTTGGATTAGTTTCAATTGTTCTTCTGTCGCCGCACGACCTTTTGTCGCGAAGTCAGCTGCAGTTAATGTTGTATTCGTCAAACCAGTGATATCTCCGATAGAACCATCAACAACCACAGGGTTACCGCCAGTTCCAACAGTCACTTTGCCTGCTTTGCCGTCGATACTTACTGTTTTATCGCCAGCCGTCGCCCCACTACTGAAAGTTGTGACCCCATCGCCTTGTAACTCAACTTTGCCATTACCTGTTGCATTCGTAATCGAGTTGATGCTTGTTAAGTCGCTAGCTAATTGAACTTTCAACTTACCATCTTTGGCATTCACGCCGATGTTGTTGTCAGTCAATTTGTCTTTAGCTGCACCGCCAACGATGTCTAGACGGTTGTTCAATTTCTTAGCGATTACGTTTTGTTCAGCTACTGTAGTGGTAGCTGCTACATAGTTGTCGCCACCATACTTCATACCGTCATCCATGGTTGCTACTTGGTGTTCTACTTCTTTTTCTGTGTTTGTATTAGGGTCGATAACTTTCGTTGTATAGACAATACGATTGATACCGTCCTTACCATCAGAACCGTCTACGCCGTTTTTACCACGTACATCTGGAGTGCCATCATCATTGTCATGATCATAGCCAGGTTTTACACCAATATTAATGGATTTGCCTGGTTGTCCGTCAGCCCCTCTAGGTCCAGTTAAACCGATAGATCCGTCTTTACCTTTGATAACAACAGAAGCACCGTCTTTACCGTTCACGCCGATAGTACCGTCAGAACCAGCTTTGCCTGGTTGTCCGTCAGCACCTGGTTCACCTTTTTCACCAACTGTGATGACTGCGTCTTTGGTTTGACCATCGCCACCTGGTTCACCTTTCACAATTACTGTGTTTGTTGTTAAGGATTCAGATTTTAAATCCTTTTTCAATTTCACAGTTACTGTTGTGTCGCCAGTTGTTGCATCTTGACCGATAGTAGTTACCACGTTTTCATCGTTGTAACCTTCATCAGATGTAGCATTGGAAGAGCCTAAGATATGTACAGTAGTGCCAAGTTTGTTTGTAACAACCTTTTCTCCACCAGCTGTAACAGGAAGGTTAGCGCCGTATTTCATGCCTGTATCTGTTACTTTTCCAATCACTGAATCAGCTGTTTGTTTAAGGTCGGATACGTTAACCGCTGCATTTGGATGGTTACCATCTTTCGCCGCTTCTTTCAAACGTTCTAAGAAAGTTGGATTTTGTTTAGTTCCTGTACCTGCTGGAACGTCCATATTGGCAATCGCAGAACCTACGTTGTCTACACGTTTAGGATCTAGTGTATTCACTTTTGTATGAACATCACCAGTATACCTTGTACCATCTGCATTTTTGAAAGTGCCATCTGGTTGTTTAAATACTTGGTTACCAGTGTTATCTACGTAAATCAAGGCTTGGTCTTGTGCCACTTGTTTCGTGTTCAAGGATACCGTTACATCATCGCCATTAGCTGCTGTACTGATGTAGTGTGTATCGCCCTTGATGTTGAACTTCACATCACCTGCTGTTAAGGATTTAGCAGTTGTTGTGCCAGTTGTATCATCGCCAAGAGAAATTTTATTTCCTACTTGACCTTTCACAATATCTAAGTCAGATTTTTTAGCTACATCTGCGATTGTCACTGTTTTCGCATTCGTTGCATCTGTAGGGTCTTCTACTGTTAAGTTAATATCCCCATCAGCAGTCGGTTTGTATTTACCATTAGTTCCATCTTCCTTATTAGCCACTAAACGATAGTCGCTGCCAGATTTAGCGGAAATTGCTTCGGAGATTTTTTTCAGTTGATCTTCCGTTGCTGCACGACCAGATACATAGCTAGGACTTGCCACATTCCAGTCCTTATTTTCAAGACCAGTTACAAAGTTGCCTTCTGTCGGTGTTGCACCAGTTGTAGGAGCTACACCAGTTGTACTTGGAGTGACAGATTGTTTACCTACTGTAACCCCTGCTGCTGTTACGTTAGTCGCTGCATTAACTGTGCCGTCTTTACCGTTGATAGTCACAACTTTGTCTGTACCACCAGTGCCGTTGTTACCGCCACTGAAAGTAGTTACTCCATTGTCTTGGAACTCCACTTTTCCAGAGTTTGTACCATTAGTGATGCTGTTGATGTTAGCAAGGTTTTTGTTCATTTTCAGAGTCAATGTAGATTTGCCATCCGCTGCAACAAGAATATTACCACTTGCAGATTGGAATCCATCTACTTGTTCTTTCGTCACACCTTCACCAACGATGTTCACCAATGTATTCAAACGATGTTTATTCACAGTGTCAGAGTTATTACCTGTAAAGCGTAAACCATCATCCATAGTAGCTACTTGATGTTCTTTACCGCCTTCTGTGTATACGATACGAGTGATGCCGTCTTGACCGTCAACACCTTTTTCGCCACGAACTCCTGGAACACCATCAGCTCCATCTGCACCATTATAGCCATCTTTCATGCCAATATTAATGGATTTGCCTGGTGCACCATCTGCCCCCTTAGGACCAGTCAAGCCAATTGTGCCATCTTTACCGTTGATGACAACAGATTTACCGTCTTCACCTTTGGCACCGATTTTACCATCTTTACCATTGATGACAACGCTATTACCATTTTCACCTTTAGGGCCAGTCAATCCAATAGAGCCGTCCTTGCCGTTGATGACAACTGCAGATCCGTCTTTACCATTGATACCGATAGTACCGTTAGAACCATCTTTACCTGGTTCGCCTTTTTCACCGACAGTCACTACAGCATCTTTACCAGCTTGACCATCTTTGCCAGGTTCACCTTTTACAGTGACTGTATTGGTTGTTAAGGATTTAGATGTTAAATCTTTATTCAACTTCACGGTTACTGTTGTATTACCAGTCGCTGGATCTTGAGCAATGGATGTTACTACGTTGTTGCCATCGTATTGTTTATCTGCTTCTGTTGCATTCGTTACGTCTGCTGTGCCTACGATGCTCACAGTAGTTCCAAGTTTGTTAGTTACAACACTATTTCCACCAGCTGTGGCTGGAAGGTTCGCACCGTATTGCATACCTTTATCTACAGTTTCTTTGGACGCAATATTTTTCAATGTAATATCACTTGTCACGCCTGTATGATCGTCTTTCACTGCTAGCGTCACTTCACCAGCGTTATCCACTGTATACGCACCATCACCTGTATCAGGATTTGGAATCAATCGATAATCTGTATCGGATTTCTTGTTCACCGCTGTCGTAATCGCTTTCAACTGATCTTCTGTTGCAGCACGACCAGTTACATACACAGGGTTTTCCATGCTCCAGTCCGTGTTACCAAGACCAGTGATGAAATTAGCTGCCGGTCCTGTTATCGTACCTGCTGGCGGTTGACCATCAGCAGTCGGAGTCGCATATTGTTTACCCATCGTAATACCACCGGCTTGGACTGTACCAGTTTTGCCGTTGATAGTAACAGGAATATCTGTACCACCAGTACCATTATTACCACTACTGAAAGTAGTCACACCATCAGCTTTGAACTCAACTTTGCCATTACCAGCTTCGTTAGTGATGGAAGTAATCTTAGTGATAGCACCTTCCACATTCACTTTGTACGGGTCATCTTGTATACCTGTGCCGGACACTGTTGTGTTCGTACCATTCGACAAGTTGCTTTCTTTCACAGCTACTTTGTAAGTCACCTTACCGGTTGCTGTTTTATCTGGCGTTACAGTTACATTCGTAGAGCCAGATTCCACAACCACTGTATCTTTAGCAACATCCGCTACGGATTCTTTCGTTACAGACACTACGTATTCATTGTTAGGTAAACCGTACGCTGTATTATTGCTTTGTGTCACAGTAGCAATGTTATTATCCTCTGCAGAAGCTTTCACTTTTTCAGTAGAACCATTCGCTGCCACAACTGCTTTTAATTGGCTTAGGTTCACAGCATCTGTATCCTCTGTACCATTAGCTACGCCTTTAATTTGTACGCCACCAACAGAGATATTACCTGGTGTGGTTACATCATGACCTTCTGCATCCTTGCTAGTTGTACCAGGGTTAATCGTTAACGTTGTACCACCATTGGAAATAGTTAATGGGTTTGTACCACCTTTACCAGCAATGGAATTGATACCTGTTAAAGATTCGGCTAATTTAACTTTCAACACACCACCATCAGCATTCACGCCGATGTTGTTATCAGTCAATGTACCTGTTGCACCGCCAAGGATATCTAACCGGTTGTTCAATTTCTTAGCAATCACATTTTGTTCAGCTGCTGTCGCTGTTGCTGCTACATAGTTATCGCCGCCATACTTCATACCGTCGTCCATGGTTGCTACTTGATGTTCTTTATCGCCATCTTTGTAAACGATACGAGTGATACCATCAGCACCATTGACGCCGTCTTTACCAAGCACATCGCCATTGTTGTAGCCTGGTTTAACAGAGATATCGATGGATTTACCTGGCTGTCCATCAGCCCCTCTAGCTCCAGTTAAGCCGATAGATCCGTCTTTACCTTTAATGACAACAGAAGCACCGTCTTTACCATTCACGCCGATAACGCCGTCAGAACCTGGTTTACCATCTTTGCCCGGTGTACCTGGTTCGCCTTTTTCACCGACAGTCACCACTGCATCTTTGCCTGGTTGACCGTCTTTACCATCTTCACCTTTTACAGTGATTGTGTTAGTCGTTAAGGATTTAGATGTTAAATCTTTATTCAACTTCACAGTTACTGTTGTATTACCAGTCGCTGGATCTTGAGCAATAGATGTTACTACGTTGTTGCCATCGTATTGTTTATCTGCTTCTGTTGCATTCGTTACGTCTGCTGTGCCTACGATGCTCACAGTAGTTCCAAGTTTGTTAGTTACAACACTATTTCCACCAGCTGTGGCAGGAAGGTTAGCACCATATTTCATGCCTGTATCTGTCACTTTTCCAATCACTGCCTCAGAGTTCTTTTTGAGGTCAGATACGTTCACCGCTGCATTTGGTGTCTCTGTATTGGCTTTATCTAATTTTTCCCAATACGTTGCATCGTTTTTAACTACCCCAGCTGCATCTTTTACTACAGCTGTATCAATAGCAGAACCTACGTTGTCTACACGTTTAGGATCTGGCGTGTTTACTTTCGTATGAACATCACCATCATACTTATTACCATCTGCATCTTTGAAAGTGCCATCTGGTTGTTTAAATACTTGGTTACCAGTGTTATCTACGTAAATCAAGGCTTGGTCTTGTGCCACTTGTTTCGTGTTCAAGGATACCGTTACATCATCGCCATTAGCTGCTGTACTGATGTAGTGTGTATCGCCCTTGATGTTGAACTTCACATCACCTGCTGTTAAGGATTTAGCAGTTGTTGTGCCAGTTGTATCATCGCCAAGAGAAATTTTATTTCCTACTTGACCTTTCACAATATCTAAGTCAGATTTTTTAGCTACATCTGCGATTGTCACTGTTTTCGCATTCGTTGCATCTGTAGGGTCTTCTACTGTTAAGTTAATATCCCCATCAGCAGTCGGTTTGTATTTACCATTAGTTCCATCTTCCTTATTAGCCACTAAACGATAGTCGCTGCCAGATTTAGCGGAAATTGCTTCGGAGATTTTTTTCAGTTGATCTTCCGTTGCTGCACGACCAGATACATAGCTAGGACTTGCCACATTCCAGTCCTTATTTTCAAGACCAGTTACAAAGTTGCCTTCTGTCGGTGTTGCACCAGTTGTAGGAGCTACACCAGTTGTACTTGGAGTGACAGATTGTTTACCTACTGTAACCCCTGCTGCTGTTACGTTAGTCGCTGCATTAACTGTGCCGTCTTTACCGTTGATAGTCACAACTTTGTCTGTACCACCAGTGCCGTTGTTGCCGCTACTGAAAGTAGTTACTCCATTGTCTTGGAACTCCACTTTGCCAGAGTTTGCACCATTTGTGATGCTGTTAATATTAGCAAGGTTTTTGTTCATTTTCACAGTCAATGTAGATTTGCCATCCGCTGCAACAAGAATATTGCCACTTGCAGATTGGAATCCATCTACTTGTTCTTTCGCAACACCTTCACCAACGATGTTCACCAATGTATTCAAACGATGTTTATTCACAGTATCAGAGTTATTACCTGTAAAGCGTAAACCATCATCCATAGTAGCTACTTGATGTTCTTTACCGCCTTCTGTGTATACGATACGAGTGATGCCGTCTTGACCGTCAACACCTTTTTCGCCACGAACTCCTGGAACACCATCAGCTCCATCTGCACCATTATAGCCATCTTTCATGCCAATATTAATGGATTTGCCTGGTGCACCATCTGCCCCCTTAGGACCAGTCAAGCCGATTGTGCCATCTTTACCGTTGATGACAACAGATTTACCGTCTTCACCTTTGGCTCCGATTTTACCATCTTTACCATTGATGACAACACTATTACCATTTTCACCTTTCGGTCCAGTCAATCCAATAGAGCCGTCCTTGCCGTTGATGACAACTGCAGAGCCGTCTTTACCATTGATACCGATAGTACCGTTAGAACCATCTTTACCTGGTTCACCTTTTTCACCGACAGTCACTACAGCATCTTTACCAGCTTGACCATCTTTACCAGGTTCACCATTTACAGTGACTGTATTGGTTGTTAAGGATTTAGATGTTAAATCTTTATTCAACTTCACGGTTACTGTTGTATTACCAGTCGCTGGATCTTGAGCAATGGATGTTACTACGTTGTTGCCATCGTATTGTTTATCTGCTTCTGTTGCATTCGTTACGTCTGCTGTGCCTACGATGCTCACAGTAGTTCCAAGTTTGTTAGTTACAACACTATTTCCACCAGCTGTGGCAGGAAGGTTAGCACCATATTTCATGCCTGTATCTGTCACTTTTCCAATCACTGCCTCAGAGTTCTTTTTGAGGTCAGATACGTTCACCGCTGCATTTGGTGTCTCTGTATTGGCTTTATCTAATTTTTCCAAATACGTTGCATTATTTTTAACTGCCCCAGCTGCATCTTTTACTACAGCTGTATCGATAGCAGAACCTACATTGTCTACACGTTGTGGAGTCGCTGTATTTACTTTTGTATGAACATGACCAGTATACGCTGTGCCATCTGCTTTTTTGAAAGTACCATCTGGTTGTTTAAATACTTGGTTTCCATCGTTATCTACGAAGATTAACGCTTGCGCTTCTCCCAATTTTTGAGCATTTATCTTCACATCGTACGCATGTGCATTTCCACCTACAGTATCAACAGTAACAGTACCATCCGTAGATGTAACAGTTGTGATTGTGTCATTATCCACACCTTTTTCGGCGCCGATTTTGATCACACCATTTTCTTGGCTAACAGTAACGCCACCAGTGCCTTCGATAGCAATTCGTTTGTTATCCGTTGCATTCTCACCAGGTTGTGGAGTTACATTCGTAATAGTAGTGCCAGATTTAACAGCCAAGTCCCACAATGCAGTTTTATCTGCTTTGCCGGTAACAGCATCGCTAACGTGTTTCAATTGATCTTCTGTCGCCGCACGACCAGATACATAGGTTGGGTTATTGATAGTCCATGTTGTGTTACCAAGACCTGTTACATAGTTACCTGTTTCAGCTGCTGGAGTTACACCAGGAGTTGGAGTCGCCGCTGTTGGATTTACCGTTTGGTTGCCTACTACAACGCCTGCTGCTGTTAATTGACCTTTAGAGCCGTCAACTTTCACAATGTTGTTACCGGAGCCTGCTGTTACAGTGCCTGCTGTTCCATCCATTGTCACTTGTTTAGTAGCATCAGTGCCTAGAGTTACTGTATCCGCCAAACGAACGTCATAGTTAGTATGTCCATCAGCTGCTGAAGTTGTCGTTAAGGAAAGATTTTTGTTTGTATCTGCATTGTTATTATTAACCGTTACAGTTGTTTTCGCTTTACCAACTTCATCTTTCAATTGTTTTACATTAACAGCGTCAGAATCACCTTCACCTTTAGCCACATTAGTAATGGTTGCACCACCAACAGAGATATTACCTGGAGTTACTGTCTCGATACCGCCTTCACCAGTAGTTTTTGTACCAGGGTTAATCGTTAACGTTGTACCACCATTGGAAATAGTTAATGGGTTTGTACCACCTTTACCAGCAATGGAATTGATACCTGTTAAAGATTCGGCTAATTTAACTTTCAACACACCACCATCAGCATTCACGCCGATGTTGTTATCAGTCAATGTACCTGTTGCACCGCCAAGGATATCTAACCGGTTGTTCAATTTCTTAGCAATCACATTTTGTTCAGCTGCTGTCGCTGTTGCTGCTACATAGTTATCGCCGCCATACTTCATACCGTCGTCCATGGTTGCTACTTGATGTTCTTTATCGCCATCTTTGTAAACGATACGAGTGATACCATCAGCACCATTGACGCCGTCTTTACCAAGTACATCACCATTGTTGTAGCCTGGTTTAACAGAGATATCGATGGATTTACCTGGCTGTCCGTCCGCACCTTTCGGTCCAGTTAAGCCGATAGATCCGTCTTTACCTTTAATAACAACAGAAGCACCATCTTTACCATTCACGCCAATAACGCCGTCAGAACCTGGTTTACCATCTTTGCCCGCTGTACCTGGTTCACCTTTTTCACCGACCGTTACCACAGCATCTTTGCCTGGTTGACCGTCTTTGCCATCTTCACCTTTTACAGTGACGGTATTGGTTGTTAAGGATTTTGATGTTAAATCTTTATTCAACTTCACAGTTACTGTTGTATTGCCAGTCGCTGGATCTTGAGAAATAGATGTTACTACGTTGTTGCCATCGTATTGTTTATCTGCTTCTGTTGCATTCCTTACATCTGCAGTACCTACGATGTTCACAGTAGATCCAAGTTTATTAGTTACAACACTATTTCCACCAGCTGTGGCAGGAAGGTTAGCACCGTATTTCATGCCTGTATCTGTCACTTTCCCAATCACTGCATCAGATGTTTGTTTAAGGTCAGATACATTAACCGCCGCATTTGGATACTTATCTGCTTTCGCCGCTTCTGCTAAACGTTCTAAGAAGGATGGATTTTGTTTAGTTCCTGTGCCCTCTGGAACATCTGTGGTCGCAATTGCAGAACCTACGTTATCTACACGTTGTGGTGCTGCTGTATTCACTTTCGTATGAACATCACCAGTATACTTTGTACCATCTGCTTTTTTGAAAGTACCATCTGGTTGTTTAAATACTTGGTTGCCATCGTTATCTACGAAGATTAACGCTTGCGCTTCTCCCAATTTTTGAGCATTTACTTTCACATCATACGCATGTGCATTTCCACCTACAGTATCAACAGTAACAGTACCATCAGTAGACGTAACAGTTGTGATTGTGTCATTATCCACACCTTTTGGTGCACTGATTGTAATCACACCGTTATTATTTTCTACGTTAACACCGTCTTTACCTTCGATAGCAATTCGTTTGTTATCCGTTGCATTCTCACCAGGTTGTGGAGTTACATTCGTAATAGTAGTGCCAGATTTAACTGCCAAATCCCATTGATTTGCTTTCACTTCATCTAATACTTGTTTAGATGCCACATCATTGATAGTAATCGTTTCAGGAGTACTATTAGGTTGTTTAGTATCCTTAACTTTTAAAGCAATCGTTCCATCATTTGGTTTATATACACCATTACTGTTTGACTCTGGATTCGCAATCAAGCGGAAGTCTGTTGTAGACGCCGCATCAGCAATGTCTTTTACCGCTTTTAATTGCTCTTCCGTAGCTGCACGATTAGAGGTGCCAAAACCTGCTACATCTAACGTTGTATTTTGTAGACCAGTAATTTTACCTTTTTTACCGTCAATGGATACTGCTTTATCTCCATCTACTTTCACAATGCCATCACCAGCAAAGCTTACTTTACCAGTGCCTGTTGTATTTGTAATGGATGTAATCTCAGTAAGATTACCAGCTACATTGACTTTATATGGTTCAGCTTCTGTACCTTTACCTGCAACAGTTGTATTTGTACCAGCTGCTAATTTTGTTTTAGCTACGGAAACTTTGTAAATCGTTTTACCAGCTGTATTTGTATCTTTATCTACAGTAACATTATCTGCGCCATCTCCAGCTTTTACTTCTACTGCATCTTTAGCAATATTAGCCACGGCTTTTTTAGATACAGCTACGCCATATTTTGTATTCGCTGCATCTTGATCACCCGTCACTAAACTTACTTCTGCAATGTTTTCGTCAGTAGCATCTGCTAACGTTGCTTTTACAACAGATTCTACTTGTTTATCTGCAGAAATAGTATATGTTTTCTTGCCAGTAGTAGCATCTACGGTAGGATTTCCTACTGTAATACGTTCACCTGCGGTAATTTCTGTACCTAAACCAGTGATTACTTTTTTACCAGCATCTGTAATATTGGATAAGTCATTTTTAGCTACACCAGAGATGACTGCTTTTGTATTAGTTACTGTGTCACCATTACCATTTACGTATGTTAATGTCACATCACCATTAGTATCAACAGTGTATTTTTCTGTATCTGTTGTTGGTTTGATGTGAAGTTCATTACCTGCCGCATCTTTTACTGCTTTAGCAATGCTTGCATCAGACGCTTGTTTAAGGTCAGATACGTTAACTGCAGATTTACCTGTTACTGGGTCTTTCGCTGCAACTTCTAGTTTTTCTAAATACGTTGCATCTGGTTTTGGTTGATTTGTCGCATCTTTCACCACAACTGTATCGATAGCAGAACCTACGTTGTCTACACGTTGTGGTGCTTGTGTATTCACTTTCGTGTGTACATCACCTGCGTAAGTATCACCATTCGCATATTTGAACGTACCATCTGGTTGTTTAAATACTTGCGTTCCGTTGTTATCTACGAAGATTAAGGCTTGTGCTTCTCCCAATTTTTTCGCATTGACTTTCACATCGTACGCATAAGTATTTCCACCTACAGTATCAACAGTAACAGTACCATCAGTAGACGTAACAGTT
This sequence comes from uncultured Veillonella sp., assembly GCA_963518085.1. GTDB lineage: Bacteria > Bacillota > Negativicutes > Veillonellales > Veillonellaceae > F0422. The sequence goes on from CAUQIB010000010.1 coordinate 31,109, forward strand.
GTGATTGTGTCATTATCCACACCTTTTGGTGCACTGATTGTAATCACACCGTTATTATTTTCTACGTTAACACCGTCTTTACCTTCGATAGCAATTCGTTTGTTATCCGTTGCATTCTCACCAGGTTGTGGAGTTACATTCGTAATAGTAGTGCCAGATTTAACAGCCAAGTCCCACAATGCAGTTTTATCTGCTTTGCCGGTAACAGCATCGCTAACGTGTTTCAATTGATCTTCTGTAGCTGCACGTCCAGACACTGGTTGTGTAGTACCTACAGTCCATTCAGTATTTTGTAAGCCAGTTACATAACCTTGTTTGCCATCGATAGATACTGGATGATCTCCATCTACTTTGACAACACCATTGTTATCGAATGTTACTTTACCAGAACCAGCTTCATTTGTAATAGATATGATGTTACCTAAATTACCCGCAACATTGACTTTATATGGTTCAGTTTCTGTACCTTTGCCTGCAACAGTTGTATTGGTACCATCCACTAATTTAGTTTTAGCAGCAGAAATAGTATATGTAGTTTGGCCTGTTGTAGGGTCTGTAGTTGGTGTTCCAACAGAAATGCCTTCACCAGCTTCAATTTTTGTACCTAAGCCAGTAATTACTTTTTTACCTGCATCGGTAATGTTGGATAAATCATTTTTCGCAACGCCTTTAATTGTTGCTTTACGGTCTGCAACAGTATTACCATTACCATCTACGTATGTTAATTCAACCTTACCTTCAGTGCCAGTTACTTCATACTCTTTATTTTCAATAGAAATATCCTTGCCTTTAGCAATATTCTCTACTGCCTTTTTAGATACAGCTACGCCATATTTTGTATTCGCTGCATCTTGATCACCCGTCACTAAACTTACTTCTGCAATGTTTTCGTCAGTAGCATCTGCTAACGTTGCTTTTACAACAGATTCTACTTGTTTATCTGCAGAAATAGTATATGTTTTCTTGCCAGTAGTAGCATCTACGGTAGGATTTCCTACTGTAATACGTTCACCTGCGGTAATTTCTGTACCTAAACCAGTGATTACTTTTTTACCAGCATCTGTAATATTGGATAAGTCATTTTTAGCTACACCAGAGATGACTGCTTTTGTATTAGTTACTGTGTCACCATTACCATTTACGTATGTTAATGTCACATCACCATTAGTATCAACAGTGTATTTTTCTGTATCTGTTGTTGGTTTGATGTGAAGTTCATTACCTGCCGCATCTTTTACTGCTTTAGCAATGCTTGCATCAGACGCTTGTTTAAGGTCAGATACGTTAACTGCAGATTTACCTGTTACTGGGTCTTTCGCTGCAACTTCTAGTTTTTCTAAATACGTTGCATCTGGTTTTGGTTGATTTGTCGCATCTTTCACCACAACTGTATCGATAGCAGAACCTACGTTGTCTACACGTTGTGGTGCTTGTGTATTCACTTTCGTGTGTACATCACCTGCGTAAGTATCACCATTCGCATATTTGAACGTACCATCTGGTTGTTTAAATACTTGCGTTCCGTTGTTATCTACGAAGATTAAGGCTTGTGCTTCTCCCAATTTTTTCGCATTGACTTTCACATCGTACGCATAAGTATTTCCACCTACAGTATCAACAGTAACAGTACCATCAGTAGACGTAACAGTTGTGATTGTGTCATTATCCACACCTTTTGGTGCACTGATTGTAATTACACCGTTATTATTTTCTACGTTAACACCATTTTTACCTTCGATAGCAATTCGTTTGTTATCCGTTGCATTCTCACCAGGTTGCGGAGTTACATTTGTAATAGTAGTGCCGGATTTAACAGCCAAATCCCATTGATTTGCTTTGACTGCATCTAATACTTCCTTAGATGCCACATCGTTAATAGTAACCGTTTCAGCAACACTGTTAGGATCCTTAGTATCTTTCACTTTCAAGGAAATAGTTCCATCATTTGGTTTATATACACCATTACTATTTGCCTCCGGATTCGCAATCAAGCGGAAGTCTGTTTTAGATGCTGTATCAGCAATGTCTTTTACCGCTTTTAATTGTTCTTCCGTAGCTGCACGATTAGAGGTGCCAAAACCTGCTACATCTAACGTTGTATTTTGTAGACCAGTAATTTTACCTTTTTTACCGTCAATGGATACTGCTTTATCTCCATCTACTTTCACAATGCCATCACCAGCAAAGCTAACTTTGCCAGAGCCTGTTGTATTTGTGACAGATGTAATCTCAGTTACATCGCCTTTAACGTCTACTGCGTATGTTTTAGCAACACCTTCCGTACCTTCTCGGACAGTAGTATTTTTACCATCGATAACTTTTACCGCTTTTTTAGCTTCATCTTGGATAATAGTTTTACCACCATCGGTAATGTTGGACAAGTCGTTTTTCGCTACGCCTTTGATCGTTGCTTTACGGTCTGCAACAGTATTACCATTACCATCTACGTATGTTAATTCAACCTTACCTTCAGTGCCAGTTACTTCATACTCTTTATTTTCAATAGAAATATCCTTGCCTTTAGCAATATTCTCTACTGCCTTTTTAGATACAGCTACGCCATATTTTGTATTCGCTGCATCTTGATCACCCGTCACTAAACTTACTTCTGCAATGTTTTCGTCAGTAGCATCTGCTAACGTTGCTTTTACAACAGATTCTACTTGTTTATCTGCAGAAATAGTATATGTTTTCTTGCCAGTAGTAGCATCTACGGTAGGATTTCCTACTGTAATACGTTCACCTGCGGTAATTTCTGTTCCTAGAGCGGTGATATTTTTCTTACCAGCATCCGTGATATTAGACAAGTCTTCTTTTGCTAGTCCTGTAGCACTTACCTTAACATCTCCATTAGATTCCTTAGTAATAGAAATATTATCGCCATTCACAAGGTTTACTTTTTTATCAGTCGGATCTACCACTGTACCATTCACAGCTAATTTCCATTCATCAGCTTTTTTCGCCAATCCAGCATCATTGAATGTAAGTTTTACATTAGATCCACTAGCGGTAGTTGTAATATAGTTAGTATCACCTGTGATATTGAATTTCACATCGTTAGCTAATGTTTGTTTATCAGTGGCAGAGTTATTATCCCCACCTAATGTAATACCACGGCCCACTAATGCATCTAACGCCTTTTTAGATGCAACGTCTTTCAAAGTAACAGTATCTTTCAATGTACCATTCGCATCTTGTACCGTTAGATTAATCTCACCAGCATTATCCACCGTATATGCATGATCATCAGTATCTGGATTTGGAACTAATCGATAATCTGTACTAGATTTTTTATTCAATTCCGTAGTCAGTGCTTTCAATTGATCTTCTGTGGCTGCACGGCCGCTTACGTAGACAGGATTTGTTACATCCCAAGTTGTATTTTGTAAGCCAGTCACATAGCCTTGTTTACCATCGATGCTAACAGGTTTATCACCTGCCGTTGCACCACTTGTGAAAGTAGTTACGCCATTCGCACCGAAGGTTACTTTACCATTACCTGCAGCATTTGTGACGGAAGTAATCTGAGTAAGATCGCCCGCCACATTAACTTTATATGGGTCAGCTTCTGTACCCGTACCACCTACCGTTGTATTCGTACCAACTGCTAATTTTGTTTTATCTACGGCTACTTTGTAAACGGTTTTACCAGCTGTTGTTGTGTCTGGTGTTACATGAACATTATCTGAGCCATCAGCAGGTTTTACATCCACTGCACCTTGAGCGATTTCGGCTACTTTTTTCTTGGATACGCCTACGCCATAACGAGCATTGGCAGATTGATCTGTTCCGGACACCATAGAAACAGTAGCGATATTTTCATCACCAGTTTCAGCTTCTGCTTTAGTAACAGATTCCACTTGTTTACTTGCTGCAATTGTATAGGATTGTTTGCCTGTAGTAGCATCTGGTGTGCCAGCTGTCACTGTAATACCATCACCTGCATTGATTGTTGGTCCTAAGCCAGTGATAATCTTCTTGCCTGCATTCGTAATATTAGATAAGTCTTCTTTTGCCAATCCTATAGCGCTTACTTTCACGGAACCATTACTCTGCTTAGCAATCGTGATGTTATCACCATTTACAAGATTCACCAATTTATTCGTTGGAACAACCTTTGTGCCATTCACCGCAAGGTTCCATTCATCCGTTTTTTTCGCCAATCCGCTATCGTTGAAAGTCAATGTTACATCATCCCCAGCAGCTGCTGTGGTAATGTACCCATTAGCACTCTTGATATTGAATTTCACGTTACCGTCTTTTAAAGATTTAGCTGTAGTAGAACCCGTCGTCGTTCCATCTCCAAGGGCAATCGTATGTTCCACTTGGCCTTTTACGGTATCTAAATCTGATTTTGCAGCTACTCCTTTAATAGTCGCTGTTGTACCTGATACAACGCTTCCATTACCATCGGAATAGGATAAAATAACATCTCCTTGTGCATTAGGAGTGTAATCAAGTGGCGTAATATGTAGTTCTCTGTTTTTTAAATCTGCCGCAGTGCTATTCAAATCTTTTACATTAACAGCCGCATTCGGATTGTTCGTAGCTGCCACAGTTAAGCGGTCTGTAAACGTTGGAGTTTCATTATTAGTTACACCTTGTTTTTCAATAACAGATTTAACATTATTGAATACAGTGGCTTCTGTGGTCGCTGTTTTACCCTCTCCAGGTGCTGTATTTACTAAACGGGCTTGAACATCGGTGACAGCCGTATCTCTTCCAGCCTCTGGATTTTCTGTCTTATAGAACTTACCATCTGTATGTTTATACACACGATTACCTTGTGCATCTGTATACACTACTGGCATAGAATCTAGAATTTTACTACCACTAATCGTTACTGTGCTACCATCAGCCGTTACGGAAATGCCACCTGCTCCTACTAGGTCAATACGTTTATTCGCATCATTACTAGGTACCACTCGATTGATATTACCATCAGCGCCCTTAGCTCCTAAATTCCAAGTGATAGCATCTAATTGCGATTTATTCACGGCATCATTAGCGTTTTGCCCTGCTTGAAGGTTCGTGATTGGCTTACTATTCATGTCGATGCCACTGTAGGAAATGGATGGGCCTGCCGTTGTTGTTTGATTATTACCATCATATTTATAAGCAGTAAAGCTTTTAGATTTTAATTCAGGGCGTAATCCAATGGCAATGTTATTTCCTTTAGTGTAAGTCCCTACATTACCAGTTTCATAGCGAACTCCACTATCATCCCATATAGAGTTAGGATTAGAATCATTTGTGAACTTTTTACCTGTTACATTCACGGTGTTACTAGTTGCCGTTGGTGTTACTGTATCCCCTTTATCACCCGTAAAGCTAGTAACAAATATCCCAGCGATTTTATTTTTTGTAGACTGCGTCAAATCCATAGTGATTGTATTACCAGCCGCATTCGATGTTAGGTAGGTACCGTCTCCTACTACATTTAATGTTTGGTTATACAAACGTACGTCAGCACCTGCTGTTGCTGTGGTATTACCAGCAATTTGCAAATTCACTGCTTTCAATTGAGCTACATTTACCGCATCTGTATCATTTGAGCCTGCTGATAAATTTGTAATTTGTCGTTCTTTACCACTCGCACCTACAGAAACAGAACCCAAGCCAGACAGAGAGGCTGCTGCTCCAGGTACAGCATTTGCATAATTATTCACGCGATTTGCAGCTGGATCCCATCCTTGTATGCCTGCTGCTGCCCCTGCTACAGATTCAGAACCAAGTGCTACGGAACCTGCTTCAGTTGCAGTCGCTCCAGAACCTAATGCCAGAGTTTTTGCTCCCGATGCCTTAGCACCTTTACCTAATGCAGCCCCTTCAGTAGATGCAACTGTGGCTCCCTGACCGATAGCTGTCGCATAGGTTGCATTAGGATTGATTGTCGCTCCTTGACCGATAGCTGTGCCGTAAGTCGCACTTGTATTGATAGTAGCACCTTGACCGATAGCAACTCCGTATGTTGCGTTTTCTTTAATCGCAGCTTCTTTACCTAAGGCAACACCATCAATGGCACCATCTTTGATGTTAACGCCTTGACCAATAGCAACGCTTTCTTTAGCTGTAACACGAGTACTTGTACCCATAGCAATGGTTTCTTTTTTATTTGTATATGATTCTCGCCCAATCGCAATACTATTTGCACGAACTTTTACATCATCAGTTGCAGTACTATTATCATCTACTCTTGCATTAGAACCAATTGCAATAGAGTTTTCACCCAATGTATACGCGCCAGAACCAAGTGCTACCGCATCTCCACCTTTTGCAGAAGCCGATCTACCAATTGCCACATCTTGGTCACGTTTTGCATTGGCTCCCGTACCAATAGCCACTGTATTATTACCACTCCAAGTGCCATTCCAAGTAGTAGCTTTATCATTGGCATCCGCTTTTGCAGTAGCACCATCACCGATAGCAATACCACTAGTAGCCGCGCTAGTCGCAGATTTACCAAGTGCTACAGAATTAGTGCCAGAACCAGTGGCACTTTTACCAATAGCCACGCCATTTTCAGCCTCTACCTTAGCGCTGGAACCTATTGCAACCGCTTCTTTTTTTGTAACCTCTGCTTGACGACCGATAGCAATACTATTGGTATTTTTTGTGTCATTCCCTGTAGGATTAACTTTTGCTTCAGGACCAATAGCAATTGAATTTTGTCCATAGTTTTTAGCCTCTGAGCCTATGGAAAGTGCTGTTCCACCTTTTGTAACGGAATTGTAACCGATAGCAATATCATTGTCTCGTCTTGCTTGTGAAGTTTCACCGATGGCAATTGTACGCGTTCCTGTCCAAGTACTATCTGGAATATCGTTACCATCTTTGTCTATATCTAGCCCAATTTTTGCAGCCTTACCAATCGCAATACCACTTGTAGCATTTGCATAGGCTGTACGTCCGAAGGCAATAGACTCCATTTTTCTCGCATCGGAGTTACCACCTATCGCTAATGCTCCCTCTGCTCTTGCATTAGACAAAGCGCCTACTGACATAGCATCTTTGCCAACAGCCTCAGCACTTAATCCCATAGCTAGAGAGTTCTGTCCACGAGATTTTGCCATGGAGCCCATTGCAATGGATTGTTTCCCGCCAGCATATACAGCGGAGCCAAGACCGATTGAATATTCTCCATACGCTCCAGAGCCAGCACCAATGGCAATTGCTGAAAGTGCTTTTTTACCAGCTTTCGCATATTTGCCTAAGGCCATGCTATTCATTCCTAAGGCTTGATCATTTTGATAGTTAGAGTTACGAACCTCAAAATCGGTGCCATCTTCATTCCAACCTGCTGTTGCCGTAGATAATTCATTTGCCTTTTCTGCATTATTGACCGATAAGAAGTGAGGGTCAGTTTCACGCCATGCACGTAATTGGGCTACTGTAACTGCATCTGTATCTAGCGCACCTGGTGCCACGTTAGTGATACGGCGTAATACACGAACTGTTCTATCTTGATTGTTATCATCTTTAACAGTTTTTTCACCACCACCAACAGAAACAACGCCTACATTAGCTCTATCTAGATATTTTAGTTCTTCACCCATATCTGTGCCACGAGGCAAGAAAGCCATCACATTAGCCCCTTCTTGCATTTCAGACACAACATTTCCATTGCTATCATATTCATAGACAAGTGTTGGATCTGTATAAGGAGTATACGGATTAGCCCCTGGTTTTAATTTAGGCGCCATACCACGATAATAATCTGTGGAATTTGTACCTAATACGATAGAGTTCTCTCGATTTGCAGATGCCCCTTTACCAATAACAATGCTTTGATTATTATTAGCACTTGCTTTATTACCAATAGCAATGGTATCAGTAGCTTTCGCTTTAGCACTTGTACCTAATGCCAAGCTATCAGCACCTACCACATTAGATGCATTACCGATGGAAATAGAACGCGCACCGCCTGTACTTACGTTAGCACTATCACCAATAACAATAGAACTAGCTGCATAGGTTAAACTGCTATTACCGATGGCGATACTTTTAGAAGCTGATGTATTAACCATTGCATTAGCCCCTAATGTAACACTCTTTTCAGCTAATGTTTTTGCAGACTTACCAATAGCTACAGATTCTTTACTTCCATCAGATACATTCGCTTCTGAACCTAAAGCAACACTATCTGTAGCATTTTTTCCCACGGTAGTAGCAAAACCCATGGATAGTGAGTTCACTGAACCTGTTCCAATTTTTGTAGACTTACCAACGGCAGTGCCATTATCGGATAATACAGAAGAATGGTAACCAATACCTACAGAGTTATCCCCTAATACCTCTGATCTATTACCAATGGAAACGTCACCCGTACCAAAAGTAGAGGATTGTACGCCCATAGCGATAGATTGTGCATCATGAGATTGAGCTCCTACACCAATCGCAATGGATTGGTTCGCATTTTTAGTCACCTGTGCAGCTGCACCTAAAGCAATACTGCCATCAGCCCTTGCAACAGTTGCTACACCTTGCGCAATACTAGCATCACCTTCAGCTACGGTTAAGTTACCAATAGCTAAGGAGTTACTACCTTTTGTCGTCACTGCTGTAGTGACAGTGGATTTAACTGCGTCATTCAACGTTTTATTATTATTGAAGTTATCATTCAAAAATTTGCCAATACCGCCAGTACCCGATGAATCTAAAGCAGTTTTCAGCTTTGTGTTATCTGTGTCATTAAGTAAGTCTTTATAATCTTGCTTACTTTCTAACGCTGTTTTAGCGTTTGTATAATTTTCATGCGCGATTTTATATGCATCTTCTAATTCCTTAATTTTAGTAGTTGGCGTCGTTAGATTCATTCGCGCTGAGGCCAATGCAACCTCCGCTGCTTTATCACTTGCTTCTGCAAATTTAAAAATTCCCAACTTATCCATTGTATCAGCTGATAAACGAGAAGAGTTCGTAGCAATAGCTGATGCTAATACCTCTGAGCCCGCAGTACTTGCATTAGCGAATGTATTGTAACCAAGAGCTAAGGAAGCCGTACTACCTGCATTTGTATTGTAACCAACCGCATTGGAACCTTGACCTAATGCTGCGGAGTTACTACCTAAGGCTAGGGAATAATCAGATTTAGAACGTGCATTATGACCAACCGATACAGCTTCAGTTGCTGTAGCAGTTGAGTTAAGTCCAAATGCCATGGCATCAGAACCTGCTGCACGAGAGAATTCTCCCAACGCAAGCGTGCCTTCCCCAACAGCTTGAGCGTGACCTCCTAATGCTATTGCCCCAGCTCCTGTTATAGTGGTATCCTCACCACCCGTAACATTACTGCCTTGGTATGTCACATATCCTTGGTTAATTGTTAGCCCTGTTTCAGTTTGAGTACTGGCAGTAGCCAATGGACCATGATATAACAGGGCATATAAGTCTCTGAATGTAATATTCGAATCTTTCACTTTAGAGTTAAGAATGCTTGCATTTTTTTGTGCGCTTGTAGTACCACTATAAGAACCGCTCAACCCTAAAGAATCAAATGCCTGCCACAATAAATTAGTAGGTACAACCGCATCCGCTGTCATAGGCACACTAACCCCAATGCCCCCTGTAATCAAGAAAGCGATAACCGCCCCTTTGGTATAGCGACCTTTGTCTTTTAATGCTCGTTTCAGAAAGCGTTCACATTCTAAAAATATTTGGCTCGATTTCATACGACCTCCATACACATAACTATCCTTCAACTCCAACACTTGTGTTCACTGTTTTGCAAACTCACTGGATCAGAGAATTTTTCCTTTGTTTCATACTATGCTATTCGTTACGAATCGTAGATGAATGATATCTCACTTTATAAGTTGATACATTATCATGTCTTTACATAACGTAGCATACACTAACATAAATATTTTATTCATTAGCTCTTATTATACACTAAATTACTAGACATTTATAGTCTTTTTCACTTAAAAAATCGCATAAAACCGCATTTTATTCAGGTATTTAACTCACTTTTTCTTCTTTTATGAAGAGAAGATGAAGAGAATCATTCTCCTTCATCTTAGCTTCATCTTAATTTGTTTTACCCCCCCCCCATTAATTAATAAATCTTATATATTTTATAAGCAAAATAACTAATTAGATTCCTACAAGATACCCTGTTATCAATAAAAAAAGTTCACCCAACCAGATGTCATATCTGTATTGGATGAACTTCTTGTACTCCCTATTATATTATTTTTACATCCTGCAACTCATCGAGGATTTCATCCACCAAATATAGTTCCGACCTACAGTGCATATCTGCGACGCCTTCTCGCATCAATTCATAGGTATCTGAATGGTAAAACACTTCCAAGGCACGTATAGTTGTCACGGATAACCTTTCGGCTAACAAAGTTGCAATTCTAGCGTACTTTTTCTGTAGTAAAACTGGATGTGCTCTCATACTTCCACACTTCTTTCAAACACCAACTTCGACAACGCTTTTTCAGTTCTAAATGCAATTTGTAAATTAGCCTTTTCATACAACAATCGTTTAATAGCTTCCGCTTTATCAATCAAACCATCAAAATACAATTCCACCGTGTTAAACACTCGATCATTAGCAACGCCGCCTAGCACTATATTGCAATCCGTTGCATCTTTACAGGTACGACATTGCAAAATGAAATCTAACCACTCTTCTGAATAGCTTTCAAAGGTTAACACCTTTACATCTGAAAGAGAACTGTCATCAAACGAATATTCAGACACAATTCCAGCCTTATTCTGTTTACGAAAACGCTTCGCCCATTGTTCAGCTTGCTCATAGATAGGCGTTGTGTAAAAGCCTTTTCCAAAATCTACATTCTCTCGAGAATGTGTTAGGTCAGGATGTGGCACCGCTACATAGGATCCATGATATACCTTCATAGGCTAACCCCCTTCGCTTTCAGCATGTCAATCAAATCATTTACAATGTATTCTTTTCCCTGCGTATGCAGCACGTCATAGCAAGGAATAATATAATTTTGCACTATATCTGTTTGCACCGCTAGCATGTCATACGCCACGGTTCCATCTACGGATAGTTCTTTTGCTATATTTTCTATGCAGAACACAGCAAACTCCAATTCTTTAAACTCCTGGGTGTTCGTATCAACACCTGTGTCTATATATCGATTCATCTTCATATCCTTATAAAAAATGGTCAGCCATCAATCAAACCAAGGAGAGATGTCAAAGTCTTCGTGAATGGTTGCTTTCACCATGCTACGACCTAGATAAAGTCCCAATAGTGTTAAGTTGAGTCGGCATAGTGGGATACGATTATAGGTTTGGCAAAGGCTTAGCAAGACTGGGGAAATCTGTTCTAGTACGTCCTCAAAGGATGTATTATCCCAATCAAAGGCTCTACTAAAGGCTAACCCCGTTAATGCCTGTTGTGTATTTTGATCTGTGATGCCTGCTCGTTGGAATAAGTTCGGCAACATATATTCGTCCACCACAGACAATTTTAGTAAGTTCGAGTTGAGGCTCGGTACAGTAATGGATGTACGTACCGGTGCATTTTGCATGACATATTCCAATTCTTCCATGGTAAAGCCACGATAGTCGAATACTAATGGGTAAGAATTTCGTAAGATTTGCTCAAATCGCACTTCCCCCGCAGGCGATGCACAACGCAAGTATTCTAATTGTTTATACATGTCTTCACCAGTTGGCAATTCGGTGAGTAATGGTTCCAAATACTTCTCCACATAATGTTGGAAATTCTCCAAGGAATAGTTATTGGAGTTTTTAGAATATTGCATAATCAAGGCTAATGCTAACGCTTGTAGATGACCTTTTTGCATATTCACTAAGCATTTCAAGGCATCCACCGCTACTAGGTACCAGGTACTAGATTGAGGCCGTTTCACCACATCTCGGAAAGTATCTGCTAGCATATCTCGTAACCATTCTGTAGGGTTCGTCACATATGCTTTTTGTACTTGTAACAATGCATCTTGAACGGCAATATTTTCCAATAAGGTAGCAATTTCCTCTTCTGATTCTGTACCTAATTGCGAGAACACGTATTCCGTAATATATTTCGCCGCCGTTTCTGATTTTGGATTCAAAATTCCAAAAGCTGCAACATATTGCGCCACCGCTTTATCTACGATAGGGGATGTTTCTGATCCTTCCACTTCTTCTAGGGCTGGTTCTTCTGCGACTTGTTCCTCGTTCACTAACTCTTCTGTAATCCTCGGCATAATCCGTGTCGCATCCTCTGCTTCTTCCAAGGGTTGCTCGCTAACGGCACGCACTAACTCTTTGGATACAACACCTTGGGATTCATTCCAATCTGTTGCATCTACCGTAGAGATTGGCATAGTGTAATCACTAGGATTCATCTCTTCCCAGATTGTAGGATCTGTTTCATCCGCTTGAGGCTCTTCTTCTCTCACGGCATAAGGATTCTGAAAGTTTCGTCTCCGCTCTTCGTAATACTCTTCATACGTTGGCACCTGTTGTGGCACATGTTTTTTATTACTTTTACCATCTCGAAATAAGAAATAGCAACATAGTAAAAATAACAAAATAACGCCTACAATGACCACGTAAGGTCCATATTGTAATGAAAGTTGTATCAATCCGTCCATAGGGAATCCTCCAATTCATAAATGTAAGTCTATTTCTTTTATTATACCTATTTATATTGAGATTTGAAAGGGTGCTAACTCATTCTTTAGCAAAAAAGGAACTATCCGAAGATAGTTCCTAGTGTGGTGGACGATGACAGGATCGAACTGCCGACATCCTGCTTGTAAGGCAGGCGCTCTCCCAGCTGAGCTAATCGTCCATATGGTGACCCGTGGGGGAATCGAACCCCCGATACCGCCGTGAAAGGGCGGTGTCTTAACCGCTTGACCAACGGGCCATATTGTAAGTGGTGACCCACCCGCGACTCGAACGCGGGACACCCTGATTAAAAGTCAGGTGCTCTGCCAACTGAGCTAGTGGGTCATGATAGTGTACTAACCGAAAGTAAGTTGGCTCCTCGAGTAGGACTCGAACCTACGACCGATCGGTTAACAGCCGATTGCTCTACCTGCTGAGCTATCGAGGAATGAACAAACTGGAGCGGAAAACGAGATTCGAACTCGCGACCCCCGCCTTGGCAAGGCGGTGCTCTACCGCTGAGCTATTTCCGCATGTATGCAATCCTTGGTTTTCTTTCTTGCGACTGCTTGTCTATGATACCAAAAAATTTAGATGGTTGTCAACAGATTTTTTAAAAAATTTTCAATCTGCGCACGACCTATGATATTTTCTTATTACGATACAATGGATACCTATCCAAGATCGGACTTCCACCGTTATATGTAGAAAAATGTCTAAGTTTTATCGGCCATACAAAAAGGTTGTAGCAAAATATAATTGGTATATTTCACTACAACCTTTAATGATATTTGTTACAAATACACTATGAATGTAGATATCCATATTCTTCTTTCAATATAGCTATCAATTGATTCCTTAATTCTGGCAACTTTTCCTTGTAAGTAACCCAAATAAGTCTATAATTATTTTGCCCATAATTATGAGATAACTGATTTCGCATCCCTTTTATGTTCTTCCACGGAATTTCAGTATGTCTATCTTTAAAGTCATCAGAGACCTTACCTAAGCTCTCGGCAATTACTTGAATCTTATAAGCTAAACCATCTTGCTCTAGTTCATCTCTACACAAAAAGTCTTCCATATCTCGGATTTTATATAACCTAACAGACGTATCTAACCTATCCATTAAATCTAATACATCAACTAATATATCTTTGTTCTTCATAGATATCCCCATATATATGAATCATATCTCTAAAAAGATTTTTTTGAAAACGTTTAGTTAATTTATTTCCATCAGTGAGCAAGTCTACATTCATTTGTAATACTTCTTTTAATGCTTCTAAGAGCCCACCCACTTCAAATAAAGTAATCTCATCATTATCAAAAACTACAAACAAATCTACATCACTAGTTTCATTAGCTTCACCACGAGCATACGAACCAAATACATAGGCCGATTTCACGTGATATAGTTCTAGAACTGGAGTAATTAAGTTACGAATCTCATTGAATGTTTTCATACTATACCCTCCTTTTCTATATTATAACATACAATTAGCACGTATTATCGTCCGTCTTGTCGTTCTGATCCCGGTCCATCAACGGCTACGTTTACGTCAGCTTCGCCGAATGTTTTCATGTCATTCAACATATGCATACCCGCATCAAGAACAGATAGTCCCATGGTAGAGCCTAATGCTTCGTCCATTTCAAAACCGTAGAACAAATGTGGCTGAATGCCTAAATATTTCATTTGTGCTTTTTGTACTGGTTCTCCCATATGGACAGATGGGAACACGTAATCCATAACAGCCTCATCGATGCATTTTGCAGCGAGTACAGCCGCCCCTGTTTCTGCTGTATCGAATACCACTGCCATACGGTGACTCGCCGCACCTAGGATAAGTCCTGTTAAGACCACCACATCTGGAGACCCTACTGTGGCTAACACATGGACACCGTCTTGACTAGGCAATTGGTGTTCAGCTAAGCTCGCCGTCAACTGTTTTGCCTTTTCTTGAATGCTCAAAGTGCACTTGTTCTCTGTCAATAACTCTACCATGGGATATCCCGTAATAGCTGCAGTCACTGCTAATGCTGAAAGTAAGTTTCTTTCTCCGACAGTACCTATAGCTAATGTTTGGTAGCCTTTTTCACTCAATTCATCGGCCAAGGCAAATCCTACCTCTAATCCTTGTTCTACGATGTCAGGTGTCAAGGCTGCATGCATACGGAAAAACTTAGAGCCCTTTGCCAATTTATGTTGTCGTATACCCTCGATGTGATTGGTATCTAGTTCTAATCCTGCGTCCACTAAGAATACATCTGCACCAATTTTCTTAGCCGCCCCATGTGTTGCTGAATGACCAGAAGCTAATCGTTCCATAGCTTTCAAACTTTCCACACCATGAGTTCTATTTTGTGGTCCATCTACGGCGATATCGGCGCCTACGATGACAACGGCATGGCGGAGGTTATTAGGTTTTTCTTCTTTCAGAATCCCTGCGATACGTTCTGTAATTCCCTCCAAGCGCGCTAAGGAATACAACGGTTTTGTTAAGTTGTCAATGCGCAAACGGCATTCCTCCATGGATGGTTTGTGCAATGGTTCGATGACAAAATTACGCATGGTGTTCACCTCCTGCAACTTCATGAAACATTTCTACTGCTAAGTTCAACATTTGCATTTGCATAGATCCACCGGTAGCTTCGCCCAAGCAAAATCCAAGATCTACAAAAGCTTCTAAGCCTAACGTTTTCAACGCATCTTTATGTGCTTTCTCCGCCGATAAATGGGATGCCATTACATAATCCATAGTATGTGGATTCATAGCATGTGCAATCAAAGCGCAAGCTGTCGTGTTAAATCCATCAATGACTACCAACGCATGATTCGCCGCTGCTCCTAAGATAACACCTACTAGACAAGCAAATTCTAATCCCCCTACGGCAGACAGAACGCTTAATCCATCTGTATTAGGGATATGCTCATATTTTACCAACGCATCATGAACTACCTTTTGTTTCACTTTCAATCGTTCATCGGAAATATTGGTGCCCCGTCCCGTTGCTTCATCTGCTGAAAGTCCTGAGAATTTTGCTGTTATGACTGCACTGGATGTAGTGTTCCCAATGCCCATTTCACCGATTAAAAATGTATTGAATCCTTCTTTCACTTTTTCTTCTACGAAAGCAATTCCTACCTCCACGGCCTCGATAGCTTTGTCAAGAGGCATCGCAGGTTCCTCTAGCATGTTGTTTGTACCATGAGGCATCACTTTACAATGGTGTAAGCCTGGTACCGCCGATAAGTCGCCAGCCACGCCCACATCGATGACTTCAATTTGAGCTCCACAATAATTAGACAATGCATTCGCTGCCGCTCCCTTAGGAATCAAATAGTTTGTTGTCATATGTATAGTCACTTCTTGTGGGTATGCACTCACACCAATTTTTGCTACGCCATGGTCACCACAAGCGATAATCATGCAAGGCTTTGGAGCCGTTGGGTTCGGTTGGTTCGTCGCCGCTGCATAATGCTCTACTATCGTCGCTAACTTACCATACGAACCATAGGGAGTTCCCTGACTCCATTGTTCCCCAATTGCTTGTTCAATCTCTTTATTTCGTGGCACAATCCGCGCCAACGTACTTTCATATAAACTCATATTTCCTCCTATGTGACACGCCATCATAAGAATACAAAAAAGCATAGCCCTAGACTATGCCAAGTTGATTCCATTATAAAGTATTTTTTGATCAGTTTCAATTTTTATATTCATTTTGTTGCTCGGATAGTGTCGCCCACATGTATGCTGTAAAAACTGCCCTCCGCGAAAGTTTTGACAGCATACATGCGGGCTTCCGATACAATAGCAGAGATGAAACTATAAAAATTGAAACAGACTGAGGAAAATAAGCGGGAAGAGAGTTACTTGTTTTTGTATACTTCACGTCTATGTGCTACTTCTACTATAAAAATAGTAACTTCTGTATCATTAATTTCCGCAAATAATCGATAGTCACCTACTCTATATCGCCATACCCCAGAAAGATTTCCTGTTAGCATTTTTCCGTGGATTCTAGGATCTAATGTACCTACTAAATATTTCAAAACCCAATGTTTTATCATCCTTGCTATGGATGGGGCTAACTTTTTAATTTGCTTTATAGCATGTTCTGAAAATTTAACCGAAAACACTAGATACCAAGCTCCTTCCAAACCTCTTCATGATCATATACTGGTTCCTCACGAAGTGCTCGTCTTGCCGCTAAAATACGTTCCTCATTAACTTGTAATTCGTCCTCAATCGTGTCTAGTACTAAATTACGAATAAAAGAAGATAGATTCAAATTATTAGCAGCCACATACGCTTGAATCATTTGGCTCTCATCTTCAGATAAACGTAAAGAAATGGTAGTAGCCATAAATCTCCCTCCTTTTTGTAATACATGTAATACCTTAGTTACAGTATATCATATACACACCCTCAGTCAAGAAAATCACACACTCTTCAATCAGGGCTCAAAATCACATTCCTTCTTTCCTAGGTCGCCCACCGGTCAGATCTGTTTAAATTCCCCTCTCTAATAAGCGCAAAGGAGCCCCCATGTGTTCTGTCAAAAACTTTCGCGTAGGGCAGTTTTTGCGGAATACATGAGGGCTCTACACCTACTTTCACGATATGGAATTTAAACCGATATGAGCGAACGACCTCTCCATTTGTTTGACTGCCACCGCCACACAAATATCATCGCTCGTATAATTTCATCAATAGCCATAGCAATCCACACGCCTACGAGTCCCCATCCCAAGACGATACCAAAGTAATAGGACAAGGACACTGCGAACACCCACATGCCAAAGATTCCTACAAATACAGGAATGCGAATATCCCCTGCCGCTTGCAAGCACTGCACTAACACAATATTGGCACCACGACCAATTTCCAAGAATATCTCGATGAACAAAACGGCTTTCGCCAAATCGATAATCTCCTGATTATCCGTCACAAGGCGCATCACTGGTTCACAAGCAAAGTAAAAGATGGTGCTTAGTCCCACACCAATAGAAATGCCTACGGCTGTTGTGAGCCATACACGACGAGATACTTCGTCTTCTCGTTTGGCACCTATCAGGAAACCTACTACAATTTGTGCCGCATTCGCCAAGGCAATGGTATACATATAACAAAAGGTAGCAATGATGTACACATATACTTTCGTTGTAATCACCACAAGCCCCATGAGATTCACCATCTTCATGATGACAGTCTGTGACAGTTGGTATGACAAAGTTTCTCCACCAGAGGGAACGGAAATAAACAGTAATTGTCGTAGCGTTTCCCACCGGAATGGGCGCAGATACTCTACTTTCAGACGAGCACTCAACAAAGATTGATGGCACCAGATAATAAGACCTAGTCCCAAGGCCTTACTAATGACTGTCGACAAGGATACCCCTAAGACCCCCATGCTTGGGATTGGGCCCCAACCATAGATGAGTGCGTAGTTCAAGAGAATATGGACCACGTTCATGACGAGAGCAATCCACATGGCGATGCGAGGCAAGGAGTGTCCTCTAAACACCGCTACATAGGTCGTGTAGATACCTGTAATAGGAATGCTGGCCGCCACTATGTTCATATACAAGCTAGTTTCTTTCAATATTTCAGGCGGTACACCCAGTAACTGACACAGGGTTTCGTGAAAAACGATGACCCCACCTCCTGCTATGATACTAAACAAGGTATGAAATGCAATGCTGATGGTATACACTTCATCAATTTTATCTGGACGCCTAGCCCCTAAATATTGGGCGATTAAAATCGTGGTAGCTGTACTCATCACAATGAGCAAAAAGAGTATCATATTGATAATCTGATTCGCATTAGCTACGGCAGCCACCGCTGTTTCTGCATAATGGCTGAGCATAAATTGATCCACGTTGCCCAGAAGCATTTGCAAAAATAATTCTATAAAGATAGGGACACTAAGTGCCCCTACAGATAATGATATATTTTTTGTTACTTTCATAGGGACTCATTCTTTTCTAATGCACCATTAGCTATTAAGGATTCCCAAGCTGCCACCAGACGATACCTCGCTTCCACTTCTGCTTCTTTCCAGTGTTCTCCGTCAGGAAACCATTCACTAGGTACCTTACCACATTTTGTAAAATTCAAGGTATATCCCATGGAACGCAATTCTTTGGTAGCCCACCATGCACCTACACGGTCACGGCTGTCTAAATAGACTGTATCTAACCCACTGTTAGCAACCCAAGTCATAATTTCATCCCAATATAGTTCAGGAATGACACTATTGGTCAAGGTTTCTTGTAACGCTTGATTGGCCACTTCTAACGGATTATCGACTCCCACGCCTGGCGTATTTTGCACTTCTTCTAGCACTTGGTCCACAATATTTTGTGCTGTATCTATCATAGGATTACCTCTTTCTACCCTTTTTATATCTATCTCTTACTATTCTATATTAGTAATAATTTTGAAAGTTCTTACATGGATATGCCATGCCTATATTTTTCAAGCATCTATTACTATTATATCACAGGACATGCCTAAGTCCTATGTTAAAAGCCTAAGCACGTCCCTTATCCCATGCTAAGATAAAAATGGTGACAATAATAAGGGTCATACCAATCATATCCCATTGAGAAAACTGATTCCCCAATAGTAACCATGCCAACACCGCTGCCGATATAGGTTCAATAGATGAAAGTATGGACCCCGTTACAGCTCCCACACGTCTCACTCCCTCTAAATAGGCATTAAAGGATACTACGGTACCAAAGATAATAATACTCCAGAACCCGCCGTATGCCCATGCATCCCACACAATTCCCTCTGAGCTTGGTTGTGTAGCAATCCATGCAAATGCTCCTCCGATGAGCATCCCAAAACCCACGATAGAGGTTGTCCCATACTTTTTCAATAGCGGTACTGGTTGTACCGTATAAATACCAACGGCTACAGCAGATAGCATCCCCCAGGTCAGCAGTGTATCATCTAAGGCTGATATATCCCACACACCTTGCAAAGCAATAATCATTGTCCCCACTGTAGCGAGTACTACACTGACTACTTCCGCTATCCTCGGCAATATTAACCGTGTAATAGAGATATATAAAATAATTAATGCAGGTCCTACATATTGTAACACCGTCGCAATCCCTGCCCCTGCATAGGCGATAGCTTTAAAATATGTGTATTGGCACATCCACATGCCAAAGACCCCAAATATAATCAACCGCAATGTATCTTTCCAATCAGAAAAGACTTTAAAAATAGAGGTACGCCCTTGGCAAAATGCAATACCTACTGTAATGATACCCGCAATGACAAGTCGCATGGCAACCACCCATTCCGCTGACATCATACGCTGTTGTTGCACAAATTGTGAGCACATACCAGAAAAGCCCCATAGAACAGCACCTAATGCAATGAGCAACATGCCTTTCATGACATATGCATTCATTATTCTTCCTCAGTTAACAAGCTCTTATGGATTTTCACAAC
The DNA here is from genome assembly GCA_963518085.1 of uncultured Veillonella sp. GTDB lineage: Bacteria > Bacillota > Negativicutes > Veillonellales > Veillonellaceae > F0422. The sequence goes on from CAUQIB010000010.1 coordinate 51,199, forward strand.
CACCTTACGGATTTGTTGCACCTCATGAGGAGCAATCAAAGTACGATGTAACTCGCCAGGATAGAAAATACAATAATCTCCAGGACGCACATCGATTTTCACAGTGCCACCTTGCGTAGGATCATAGAAGAAACAATCCTTGTCGTCATAAGCCTCAACCACATCCGGCAAAGTTTGACGAATTAGAATTTCCATTTGCTCTTCCCCAGTCACTAGAAACTGCACATCCATGTAATCCCTGTGCCCTTCTATCTTCGTTTCCTCATAGACCCGTGTGTTCACAATATCCACATTAGCATACATCAAATCGCCCTCAATAGGGTAACGACCTCCCTCAAAAGTCATGAAATCATGCGATTTCAAAAACGTAAGAGCACGTTCCACCGCCTTCGGATAGTGAAACTGTTTATAATCTATAGCAATATTTTGATAAATCATGAGTTACTCCTTTATCATTACACCTTGCGAACCGTGCATCCTCATAGCACCCTCACATGAATCGTATCTATCTACTGTTACTATACTAGCATAGCCATATAAGGTCAAACACAATTTCTATCCTCCTCTTTTATTCTCTCAAAAACTATGCTATACTAGAAGCAATAAAAGAAGAGCCAACAACGTGTTTGGGGCGTTAGGCTCATCTCGAAATTAGCAAATTTGATGGCCTAACGTGTGTAAGTACTACCAATACTTACGTTTTACGTTAGGCTTTCTCATTAATTATTTAAACAAATCAATGAGTTGTACTATTAATTTTAGAATTAAAATCAATCTATAGATTTTTCCAAATTTTTTCATAGTACCACCTCCTCCCATATTAGGAAGAGATGAGCCCAACAACACGTCGATGACTCTTCAATTAGTATTATACTGCAAAATCATTTGTATTGTTAATATTTCTCAAAAAAAATATCTCTAAGGAACGCAATGATGCGTAGTAGCCTTGTGGCGTTCCCTTACTGATTAACTCACACAAACCCAAGAAGCCCATGGCGTGCTCCTGAACAAACATTATGAAATACCGTTTGAGAAGGAGTATACCATGGGCTTCCCTTTCCTTGAGGAACGCCATTATGTGTAGAATGTTGGTGACGTCCTTTTCTTTATGACATTATACTAACGCAGACAAGCGTGGCATACTCCGGAGCAAACCTACCGTAGGATCAGTTTGTGGAGGAGTGTGCCACGCTTTTCCATTTCTCTTACAACAAAAGCGTCACCAACTACATAGCATCACAAGTTACGACTCTTCATGATCTTTAAATTGTGCAATGATTGTTTCAGCTTGTTTATGTGGTACTTCTTCGTATCCATTAAACTCCATATTAAACACACCTTGTCCTTGTGTCATGGAACGCAACACTGTTACATAATCCAACATTTCTACCAATGGAACTTGGGCTTTCACTACAGTGATCCCTTCACGCACGCCTTGGTCCATGCCAAGTACACGACCACGGCGACTATTCAAATCGCCCATGATATCACCCATATATTCTTCTGGGCCGATAACATTCACGTTATACACTGGTTCTAACAAAATTGGTTTCGCATCAGGCACACCCTTTTTCAAGGCTTGTGCCGCCGCCATTTTGAACGCCAACTCTGAGGAGTCTACTGTATGATAAGAACCATCTAATAATGTCACTTGGATGCCAATCATCGGATACCCTGCCAAAAGGCCTTTTTCCAATGTTTCACGAACACCTTTTTCTACAGCTGGAATGTATTGACGTGGCACAGCACCGCCAAAAATTTTATCGATAAACTCAAACTCCCCTTCATATAGCGGAGCAATACCAAGTTTCACATGGCCATATTGACCGTGACCACCACTTTGCTTTTTATGTTTACCTTCTACTTCCACTGTACCACGGATGGTTTCACGATATGGAATGTAAGGTGTTTCTAATTTTGCACGAACTCCGTATTTGCGCTCCATTTTTTGTAAAATATGTTCTAAATGCACATCGCCCATGCAACGCACTTGCATTTGACGACCCTCCACATCTTTTACTACTTCGCAAGTCGGATCTTCTTCGGAAATACGTGCCAAAGCATTGGCTAATTTTTCTTCTTCTCCTTTTTTCTCAGGTACCATAGCTACACGATATAGTGGTTGTGGGAATCGAATTGGTGCATATTGTACTTTAAATTCCGCCGTACCAAAGGTATCCCCTGTTTTCGTTTCTCCTAGTTTAGGAATGACTACGATATCCCCAGCTTTTGCGACCTCTACTGGCACTTGTTGTTTACCAATTAAGGTTACCATTTTGCCCCATTTTTCTTCTACATCACGAGTCACATTGTAGAGTTTATCTCCTATTTTCAATTCCCCAGAGAAGACACGAACAAAGCTTTGTTTGCCTGCAAATGGGTCTAAGATTGTTTTAAATACGAAACCAGTAAACGGTTTATCCGCCACCACGATATGTTCCTCTTGGGAATCTACACCCACAGCAGTCATCACTTTTTTCGTAGCATCTGGCATGTAGCGAATCATACGGTCTAGCACTTGGTCCATACCTATACGACCCCAAGCAGTACCACACATTACAGGGCATACACGGCCCGTCAACATACCTTCACGCAAACCTTGACGAATTTCTTCTAAGGTCAATTCTTGTCCATCTAAATATTTTTCTAATAAAGTATCATTACCTTCTGCCGCCGCTTCCACAGTCATTTCACGAATTTCTTCTACTTTATCAGATAGATCTGCTGGCACCTCTACTTCTGTCATCTTGCCATTTTCATAGACATAGGCAGTCCGTTTTGCTACGTCTACCACACCCTTGAAAGTAGGTCCTTCACCGATTGGAATTTGCAATGGCATGATCGCTTTACCAAATAATTCACGCATCTTTTCCAAGGTACCAAAGAAATCTGCTGTTTCAACATCCATTTTATTGATGAAAGCCATTCGAGGCATTTGCAATTCTACGCCATATTCCCAGGCACGAATAGTATCGATTTCTACGCCTGTACCAGCCGATAATACCATAAGCATACCATCTGCGGCACGTAAAGCAGAGCGTACTTCTCCATGAAACTCAGAATAACCCGGAGTATCGATGAAGTTAATTTTGTGACCTTTCCATTCGCAAGGAGCCATACCTAATTGAATAGTGACATTCCGCTTAATTTCTTCTGGCTCAAAGTCCATGATATGTTTATTATCTTGACCTTTGCCAACAAAGTCTACAGCACCACAAGACAATAACAATGCCTCTACCAATGCTGTTTTACCCGCCCCATCATGAGAGACCACCGCCACGTTTCTGATTAAATCACTAGTATATTCTTTCATGAACATCGTCCTCCTTTATAGCCGAAAACAGTCTATTGTTTAAGTAATTCTACAAACTTTTATAAACTCCTTTGAATATACTGAAATTTATATATGCAAATTATGCATAATATAAGGCTATGTATCGAAAAGCGAGTGATACTCATAGTGTCAAAGATATTCCGTTACTTCTCTACTAAGCTAAAATTTTACTAGGTAAATTCTATAGTTTATGGTATTCTAATAGGTATATCGATTCAGAACATACATGGGAAGGGAGTTATATAATATGAAAGACAATGAATCAAAAACATCATTGCATCGAGGACTAAAAAGTCGTCATATGCAAATGATTGCATTAGGAGCTTCTGTAGGTACAGGCTTATTCTACGGATCCGCTCCGACAATCCAATTAGTAGGACCAGGCGTTATTTTCTCCTATTTATTAACCGGTATCTTTATTTTCTTTTTAATGCGTATGCTAGGAGAAATGTCCGTCCGAGAGCCTGTATCTGGATCATTTACCCATTTTGCTAGTAAATATTGGTCTTCTTTCGCCGGTTACTTGTCTGGTTGGAACTATTGGATTGTATATATGCTAGCTAGCATGGCAGAACTAGCTGCTATTTCAGTATACTTAGATTTCTGGTTACCAGGCATTCCACATTGGATTACTACCCTTGTTTGTATTACATTAGTGACAGCGATTAACCTGATTAACGTACGCGCTTATGGCGAAGTGGAGTTCTTCGCCTCTCTTATCAAAGTAGTTGCCATTATTGCCATGATTGGTTTCGGTATCTTTCTCATCTTCTTCGGAGATATGGGAGCATTCCCTCAAAACTTCTCTAATCTTTGGATTCACGGTGGATTATTCCCAAACGGCGCTTATGGGTTCATCGCCTCCATCGCTGTGGTCATGTTCTCTTTTGGTGGGGTGGAACTCATTGGTATCACTGCTGGAGAAGCAGAAAATCCTGAAAAAACATTGCCAAAAGCGATTAACGAATTATTAGCTCGCATCTTGATCTTCTATGTAGGTACTATGACTGTGATCATGGCATTATCTCCATGGAACGAACTAGGTACGCATGCGAGTCCATTTGTTCAAATCTTTACGAACATCGGCATTCCAGCAGCAGCCCATATCTTAAACTTCGTTGTTGTTGTGGCAGCCTTATCTGTATACAATAGCTTGCTATACAGTAATTCTCGTATTTTACACAGCATGGCATTATCTGGTGATGCGCCAAAAATATTCAAACACTTAACAGCTACAGGGGTACCATTGATTTCTACCTTGTTCTGTGCAGCTTTAGCTTTAATTGTTGTATTCTTAACATACATTTTCCCAAGTGCTAGTGACGTATTCTTGCAATTGTTGGCTATTATCGTAGCAGGGTTGATTATCGCATGGTTCATCATTCCAGTAACACACATTAAATTCCGTAAGCGCTTCGCTCGCGAAGGTCGTCTTGATGAATTGAAGTTCAAATCCATTTTATATCCACTCACCAACTACTTCTGCTTTGCTTTCATCGCAATGGCAGTAGGGGTTATGTTAACAATGGATTCTATGCGTACATCCATCTACATCATTCCAGTGTGGGTTGGCGCTTTGTACATTGCGTACCGACTTAAGAAAAAATAATTTATGAATGCTAAAAAGGATAGCTGAGATATTCTCGGCTATCCTTCTTTTGTTATTATATTATTAGTATGAATTTGTAAGTCTCTAGCATGACTTGAGTATGTCTACATTTAATTTAAAATGTAGCACTTTTCCTACTTTGGTAACCACTAAATGGTCAGATGGTATTTCTTTTAATTTACTATCTAGAGTTCGTTTGCTCTTACCAATTACTGCTACAATTTCATCCTTGGTAGCGCCTGAAAAAAGAGAAAACATACTCGCTTGTAATGCTACAAAATAAATATCTTGTATCACTTGGTCTGTAATTTGGTTCTTTTCTACAAATCTTTCTAACTTTTTTTCCGCTTCACGTAAACGCTTCACTCTCGTTACTAATAACTCTTTTGCATTTTTTATCGTTGCTTCTAACAGAGTTAAAAACTCAATAATAAAATATGTTAAATCTCCACGGTTATATTCTGAATTAGTGATGATAAATGCATCATAATATTTCTTCTGATTATCTTTTATCACCTTGGAAAGTCTAAGTCCAATCAACGGATGGTATTCCCTTGAAATATATTGGGAGGAAATAACCCTAGATGTGCGCCCATTCCCATCATAAAAAGGGTGAATATATCCAAACAAATAATGGTAAATAGCGACGCGAATTGGCACCTCAATAGTATCATCATTAAGTATACGAAGCGCTTCTGTCATCGTATCAACGATAGTCGACTCTGGAAACAGTCCTTGATGAATAATCTTATCCGTTCCCGTCTTTACATCTACACTATCTGCTCGGAATAACCGCCCATCAGGACGATCCTTCTCTTCAATTTCCGACCACAAAAAAGATTCATAAAATGTACGTAATTCTTCACAAGTCCTTATCGATACACCTTCATCAGTGACATGTAATACTTGTTTATACTTTTCAATAATACTGTGAAAACGCAAAGGTCGATTACTATCAAACTGTTCCAAAGACTCTTTGATTTCACGCCGACTACTACGCACCCCCTCGATATCATTACTGGATTTTATCTCATCTACTAAAAAACTATTCATAAGATAATTCAGTAATACATTAGGCATCAGTTGAAGTTCTTTAATAAACTCAGCCGTTTCCTTGTAAATTCGCAATACTAAACTCATCATTTCAGGGGCATAACAATAAAACGCTGGAAATGATACTTTTCGATTATATTCTTTGATAGCGATTGGCAAATGTACCGTAAACTCATGTTGGAACCGTTCTTCATATCGTTTCTTCCAGTCCGCCTCAGATTTTCTATATAGTTTATACAGCGATTCATATTTCATAGGACCCTCACTAGTAAAAGAAATATAACGTTCTACATTTCAGTGGAAATTTTCGTACTTTTTGCAAATGAAATTTTCTTCAATGGAAAAAATCGCTATTTTTGCAAATGAAAGCATTCCCTTTATATTAGATAGTACTATATTTTGGATGTTCCAACAAGAAGCAGTTTGGCTAAGTATTACAGATGTGATAGTATACTAGTGATAACTAACCGTTTCTATTTACGTTTTATTTACGAGGTACCACCATGGCTTGGCTGGAAATTACATTGACCACGACGCACGAAGCGTCTGAACTTATCACGGATACTCTGCTTGCTCTAGGAGCAGAAGGTGTCTACACAGAAGATCCTTACGAATTTGACCAACTCACAGACGATGGATTTGGAATTATCAAACCTGAACGAGAGGAACTGTATGATTCCTCTGATGTGACTGTGAAAGCCTATATAGATCCCGTCCTATATACCATCGATGAATTAGATGCTCTCATCAAAAATGAACTTCAGCAGTTACAAAGTACTTTCACCATGGATTTCGGTCCCCTCAATCTATCTATTACTATGGCTGACGAGTCTAGCTGGGACGATTGGAAAACGCAATATCCACCCATCCCTATGACGGATAATCTTACTATTATTCCAGATTGGTCCGATTATAGTCCTCGTGAAGGGGAGCACATCATTCGCATCGAACCAGGCATTGCCTTTGGCACTGGCGATCATCCAACCACACGATTGGCTATTCAGGCTATGTCTCAACATTTGACCTCTGAAAGTACCGTCTTCGATGTGGGCACAGGGTCTGGCATCATCGCCTTATCCGCAGGAGCCCTTGGCGCTCAATCTGTCACAGCTTTCGATCTAGATGAAACAGCCACCACTAATGCACAACACCACGTTGATATGAACCAGCTAGGGTCCGTAGTGCAAGTACAAACGAATAATTTGCTAGAAGGTATTACTACTACCGCTTCCATCATCGTAGCTAATATTATTACACCTATCTTGTTACGCTTATTAGAGGATGCCTATCGTTGTTTAGAACCAAAGGGAATCTTCATCATGAGTGGTATCCAAGAGGGCGAAGAACAAGAACTCATTAGTGCTGCCACTGCTATTGGATTTGTAGATATTTCCAAAACCGTTGACAGTGGATGGGTGTGTTTGGTGTGTGGGAAATAATAAATTAGGCTCGAACTTTGTAGTAAACTCCTCTACCTTGTCCTATTTGATCAATATATTGAGTATCTAACAACTCTCGTATATGTTTCAATACTTTTGATTTACTATACGCTGTACGTTCAACAAGTTTTTTAGTTGTATTATACCCCTTCGCAATCATCTCATACACATGGACGCCATCATCACTAACACCTTTTAAGGTATTACGTAATACTGGCAATATAATTTCTATGGAGTTTGCAGTAATTGTAAAAGTAGGCTTCGACTTGCTATTAGCATAGGATCGGATAATTCTTTGCACGCCAGTTCCATACCGTTCAATTAAATTTAATCTAAAAAATACATCCCCAATAATCGGATTCTTTAATTCTGATATGCTAGCCTCTAGATAATCCCTTTCTGTCATACTCGGTGGCAGGGTCCCTGGTGATATAATCCGAATATACTCATCGTACATTGAAATTTGAATGTGACGTTGACTGTCCCAGTCACGATGTACTAATGCGTTGGCTACGGCTTCACGAAAAGCAGTCTTAGGTATACGCTCAATATGTTCTCTATAGAAGCCTCGAATTTCTTCATATTCATAATATTGGGCAAATACTTTCAAAGATTCTTCATGTTGCCTTAAAATAGATTCATATTCATACTGATAGCGATTTAAAATGATATTTTCGGTTTCTCCAAAGATAGCAATATCAACACCTGTAAATTGATTTTTATCTGCTAATAAAGCTGCTGCGTTTGTATATCCATCTTTTCGATCATATAAATCTAAGGTAATCAACAAATCTTCAGAAAGTTTTGAGATTCCCATTTCTTCTTGGCAATACCTTTCAAAAGTAGAAAAGGTTAACGTTTGTTCCTGACTAGTTAGTGCATCAAATGTAGTATTGATCCCTTCCATACACAATCTTCTAAACGCCACTCTATCAACGGGAATTGTGGCGCTATCATGTCTTCGATAGGCTTTCCCTTTGTATATATATGGTGTATCCTCACCTTTTTGTACTGTAAGAACTATGACATTTGTAGCTTCATCAACCTCTAATGTATAGTCTGGCTGAGGATCTATTGAATCATTAATTGTATTCTCTATATCCAAGCAAGCCTGTACAGGGTTTGGAATGCCTTTGTACTCGCCTTTATCAGTGACACCAAACATAATTTTTCCTGTCCCATAATTTGCAAAAGCACTTACAGTTTTTAAAAATGTTTTGCTAATTTCTTCTTTAAATTCTAACTCTGTAGATTCTCTCATACTAATCACCTCATGTTTAGTATATCAAAAAAAAACGAAAAAAGCACGATTCTAAATTTTATCGCGTAAAAAAAACGCGATTTTGAACACGATTTTAGTTTTCGTGCTTTTTCGCGTTTTTCTATGCCATGTATAGCATTTATATTATTACATAGATTTGCTTACAAGCTAATCTATTAGCCTATTCTTTCTCATACTTCTACAACAACTTTCTGCCCTGTTCGCATGTTATAACACACTAGACGATAGGCCCTTAGAGTAAAGGTCTTTTCTGCATTTTGTTCCTGTACTTTTACTGTATTTTCCGAATCGCTTTGTACACTTGTATGAACTTGTGTAACATTCATTCCCAAATCGCCATTCTTATATTCCACTGCTTGAGCAGCACCTGCATACAACGGATCATGTACAAGCGGATGTCCTATGTGTGCCATGGTCACTCGAATTTGGTGGGTTTTACCTGTCCATAATCGAATACGCACTTCTGTTGTATCTTGTCTTGCATCATAGGATAAAACTTCATATTCCGTTTTTGTCATCGTGCCCTCTGGGTGCACTTCTTGATGAATCCCGTCTACACTCTTACGCAGTGGAAACTCCAATACATCATGCGACTGTTCTACTTTCCCCTGCACAGTGGCACGATACCATTTCTCTAATCTATTATCATCCATCTGCAGTTGGTAGTAATGTTGCGCTAATCCGTGCTTAGCGACTACCACCAAGCCCGATGTATCTCTGTCTAAGCGATTTAAAAATCGCACTTTTCCGTAGATTTTATGTGCTTTAAAATAGTGAGCCACTCCATTCGCTAAAGATACTTGCCCTTTCGAGTTGATCGTGATTTCCGATGGTTTGTCTACGATAAGTATATCTTCATCTTCATAGGCTATGGCTAATGGTATTTCTATCGGATCGTGGTCGATGCGCTCTTTTAGAGGGATAATTTGTAATACCATTCCCTCTGAAAGTTCCGATTTTGCCGTACAGATTTTTCCATCTAATCGGACAGCCTTTGCACCAAAGAGTTCTTTCATCGTTTTTCGTGGAAATTGATGGATGTCTAGCCATTCTCCTACCGTCTCCGCTATTAGATTTTCAATTGTATATGTTAACGTTCGTTTATCTTTCATCGGTTTTCCATTTCATTAAATTGTGTATACTCTCAATATATCTATCTATAATTTCCCAACTTCTATGTAGCAAAAATCTTTTAATTTTTACCTCACACTAATCTATATATATTTTACCACATCATTACATTTACCTTTTTAGCAAAATATGCTATCCTATATATAAAGAAGAGCAAAACGTGTGGTGCGTTAGGCTCATCAAAATATGTTTGTTGTGCCTAACGTGATGAGATACTTCTCTTTACATTAGGCACGGTTTCTTTTATAAGAATACTACTTACGTCGTAGCATTACATATAAGGTGATAATCGCTACTATGAACATTAGAAAATTAATCCCAAGGGAAAGTATTTCAAATACTGACATAGCATCACCCCCTTTCGGAGATGAACCTAAACCACGTTTTACTCTTCATCAATAGTATAACATATGTTTGTCATAATGTGTATTATTTTCGAATAAATAAATATAAAAGCTGTAACGCAATAATATGTTGTGTTGCAGCTTTTAGTTTATATACAGCACCTGGCTATCTTTGCATTGCGCTCTGCTTCATGCTGGAACTTTATATATTACGTTACTTACTAAAATTATTTATATAAACTATTGCACATTTAATACTATGATAATAATTACCTGTAACGGTTGACATGTATATGAATTTTTCTACTTTATAAAAAATTATATGACACTCAAACATACTGATACTAAGCATACAAAACCTATATCATTCTATCTAAAATGTGAATACTAATTCAGTTGACAGGTATTCTCATAGCTTATATAATGATAATATATATCACTAACAAGTAAGGCTACGTTATATATGAGGTAATTTTGTACACTCTCCCCTTTTATATATGTAGCCTTTCTTTATGTGTAAGGTTTGGTGTATTTTTCACAGAAAGGTGTGTTTCTAATGAATCAAATGTTATCTATTTTCCAACAAGGCGGACCGGTGATGTACCTGTTCCTTATTATTTCTGTGTTAACCATCGCTATTGGGATTGATCGTGTGTTAGTGTATCGCAAAGTAGCTGGTGCTAATCGCCTTGTAGAAGAGACTATGGCTACTCAATTTGCTCAAGGTAAAACAGCTGAAGCCTTATCCTTCGCAAAAGAGCATTCTGACAACGTATTAGCACAACTAGTAGTGGAAGGCTTAACGGCTCAAGAAGAAGGATTTTCTGTGAAAACTTCTTTGAAAGCACAAGCAATGCGTACTGTCAATGTATTACAAGACCGCTTGAACTTATTGAGTACCTTTGTTACTTTGGCTCCTATCTTGGGCTTATTAGGTACTGTAGTAGGTATGATTGATTCTTTCAGCGTACTTGATTTGTCCAACGGTCAACCGATGGCGATTACATCCGGCGTAGGGGAAGCATTGGTAGCCACTGCTGCTGGTTTGTGTGTTGCCACAGTAGCCCTTGTGTTGCACGCTATTTTCTCTCGTAAAGTTAACTTAATCGTATCTGATATGGAACAAATGATGGCAGCTATCGTTCGTTTCACTCATAAAAAGGAGAATGCATAATGAATCTTCGGAGTATGAAAGTACAAGAAGAGCCGAAGTTAATGATCATCCCTATGATCGACATCATCTTTTTCCTTCTTGTATTCTTTATGATTAGCACCATGACTATGGTACAACAAAATACTTTCAAAGTCGGATTACCACAAGCTAGCTCAGCTCAACTCGATATGAATCAGCATGCGAATATCACTGTCATGGCGGATGGCAATATTGCTTTCAACAAAGAAAATCTCGACAAGGAACAATTAATCCGTCGTGTGCAAATTGAATTGCAACGAAATCCTGATTTACAAATCATTCTAAACGGTGATAAAGACGTCAACTATGGATTTGTCATTGAAACATTCGATGCTTTGAAACAAGCAGGAGTGAAAAAACTATCCATTGCCGTAGAAAAGAGGTAATCCGTGAAGGAAGATAAATTTTGGAAATACGCCCTCTACATCTCCTTAGCGGGTCATATCGCGCTCATCCCTGTGGCGTCTGCCATCTTCAATAAAGTAACGGAACCATTCCATGAAACCACAACAACCTTCTATGAGGTAAGCATGGCTGAAAGTGCACCGGAACAGGCGGAAGCTCCACAACCTACGGAACAACAACCTCCGCAAGAGGAAAGCGCTCCACCAGAACCACAAGAAGCGGTAGCCGTTCCTGAGATTCCAGAATCTATGAAACCGGAACCTCGACCAGAACAGCCAAAGCAAGAAGTACCAAAACAAAAACCAAGTACCTTGCCTAAACAACAACCGATTACATCACCACAGTCTAACGCAGCTCTCCAAGCTGCCGAAGTAGCTGCCCGTGCTAAAGCGGAGGCCGATGCAGCTGCTCGTGCTGCCGAAGAAGAAGCTAGGACCACAGTTGTCAACCGTCCATATCCGTTGGGCAACATACAACCAGCTAACCCAACACCTGGACAATCTGGTACTGTCTACGTAACCGCCGATATATACGAAAACGGCCAAGTCGCATCAGTTCAAGTTTCTGGCGATGCCAACGCAGCCCAACAAAATGCAGTCGCAGCCTATATATCAACCGTGCCATTTGCACCTGGAACAAACAAATTTGGCGACGCATTACCTGCTAGAATACGATTCTCTATCGTATTCCAGTAATACTTTGTGTTTTATAGACAACTGTGTTATACTAAATGTAACAAAAGAAGAGCCACCAACGTGTCTGAGGCGTTAGGCTCATCTCGAGAACTATTAAATCGAAATTGCCTAACGTGTTAAGGTGTGCCAGACCTTATTCGTTAGGCTTTTTCATTACTTATTGAAGAAACGAAAAATTTCTAGGAGTAATTTTAAGAGTTGTAGTAATACAGCCCATTTATTAAAATTTCTCATAGTATCACCTCCTCCTGTCTCAGGAAGAGATGAGCCCAACTCACGTTGATGACTTTTCTATGTTTTCATTATAGCACTTTTTTAGCAAACCGCTAATTTTATAGCTATATTTTTTTGTGAATTTATGATATCTATGCTATACTTTAGAAAGAAAGTTAATGAGTTCCACATATGAACAACAACCCCCCACGGCCGGGTACCGTGGGGATTTTGCTTTTTATAGAGAAGCCGACCCTTTGAGGTTAATTGCCTTTAAAAATCGTTTGTTTTTCGATATTTTTTCCTAAGGAATGAAGTTACGAGTAGTAGCCTTGTGGCGTTCCTTTACTGCCTAAATAATCTAGGCGCAAGAAGAGCACGGTGTGCCCCTCACAAACATTATGAAATACCGTTTGTGAGGGGCATGCCGTGCTCTTCCCTTTATCATATTTGGATAAAATCGTCATAAGTCTACATAGCGAAATAAGACTCCTCCCCTGAGAGCCCCTAGTTAGCTCCATAAGATATATAATCCATTAACGCAAAAGAATGCGACATGTTCCGGAGCAAACCTAACCACTGTATCAGTTTGCGGAGAAATATGTCGCATTCTTTCCTTTCTCTATATCAGACTATCTTATGGAGCTAACCAAGCTCGAAGTTCGTCGATTGCCCGTTCTTTGGCTATAATCCCATGGGAACTCCACACCTGATTCGTCACCACGTGTACATGTCCTTCTTGTACCGCTGGAATGGTATGCCAAATTTCCATGGCCTGTATATCTTGTAATTCTTTTCCTACTTGATTCGATGTACTGCGACTGCTCGCCCCATAAGCAGAGCTTACTAGCAGATATTTCGCATCGATATCTGGCAACATTTCATGAGAAACAGCATTGTTACTTTTACCATCTAGCGCCAGAGACTCTGTATCCGGGGTTATATTCAGCAAATCAAAAATGAATCGACTATTCACACTGGAGGAGTACGGGTACAAGCGTATTTCTTTTTTCATGACCCGAATGTAGGCCAGCGGACTATCCCCAATACGAGATTTGATGGCCATCCGAGCCTCTTTCACATGATTATAGTATTGACGCAATCGTGCTTCTGCTTGTTTTTCACGATGCAGCACCATGCCGATGGTCAGTAAGGCTCGCTCCGCATTTTGCAATTCAAAAGCTGCGGTGGGCGCAATTTTACTCAATGCATCAAAGGTACTACGAGTGAAGGAATCACGCATAATAATCAAATCTGGTTTTAACGCCTCAATTTGCTCTAAATTGATGGTCTTCGTTTCCTCGTTAATACTGATGTGCTGTACACCTTGCGCATCTAGTTCATCGTGCAAGTAAAAGTTATCCCGATTGTAAGCCCCCACCATAGGTGCTCCTAAAGCATACATAGGGTCTTCCATACGGATCACCACGATACGGTCCTGCTTATCAGGGATGACAGTAGTACCATATTTATGGTGCAATACCATTTTTCCATCTTCATTGGTAATGAGCCTCTCTGCAGATTGTTTCACTTTCTTGAAGCGAGCATTCATTTCTTTCGTAATAGCCTCATCGGTGTCGATCCGCTTTTCTTTCACTACGGAACCTTCTCCTAAACGAGGGGCGCCCCAGCCACTGAAAGTTCCACTCACTAAGCCATACACAAGTCCTACTACAATCGCCAATGCAGCTGCCCAGCCGAGATAGGATCCAATACGACGTCCCATCATAATGCACCACCTGCTTGTTTCGCTTTTTCCACCGATGCATGGGTATAGGCAATACAGTAGGGACGATTCGTCCGTGGGTCATTCAAAATAATGGAGTCTACTCCAAAAATTTTGCTCAACATTTCTTCTGTTAATACCTCATGCGGTGTTCCTTGGAAGTGCACATCACCATCTTTCATAGCAATGATATGGTCCGCATAACGCGCCGCTTGATTCAATTCATGAATAACCATGATCACTGTTTTCTTATATTCTTGGTTCAATCGTTCCACTAATTCTAATACATCCATTTGATGAGAAATATCTAAATAACTAGTAGGTTCATCCAAGAATAGAATATCTGTATCTTGCGCAATCGCCATAGCAATCCAAGCCCGTTGGCGTTGACCACCGGATAAATTCTGAATCGGTGTATGAGCAAAGTTATGCAAATCCGTTACATCAATGGCCCAATCAATTAAGTCACGATCCCGTTGGCTCTCACGTTGCAAAATACCAGATTTGTGGGGCGCACGACCATAACTAATGAGATCACGTACCGTCAATGACCCTGGTGCCATCGGATTCTGCGGCAAAATCGCCAACTGTTTCGCCAATTCCTTTGTATCCTTTTTATGAATATCCTCGCCATTTAAAATGACAGTGCCCCCTTTAGGTGCAATGATTCGGCAAATCGTTTTCAACAGAGTGGATTTACCGCAACCATTGGAGCCAATCAAGGCAGTTACCTTTTCCATGGGAATTCTAATATCTACGTCCTTACTGATAATCTTATGTTCGTACCCAGTAGAAACGTGTTGTAATTCAAATGCCATATCTTATCCTCTCGTCCGTGCCAATACATATAGAAAATAGGGTGCCCCCACCAATGCTACGATAATGCCTACTAACATTTCATCTGGAGCAATGATGACTTGTCCTAACCAGTCTGCTGAAAGTAACAATAGAGCTCCTAGTAATAGGGTTACTGGTAAATAATAACGATGGTTCACACCTACTAAGCGCCGTGCAATATGTGGCGCAATAAGCCCAATGAAACCAATACTACCGCCTACAGCGACACAAGAAGCGGCTACAATTACCGCAATGCAAAGGAAGGTAACACGCTCCTTTGTAATCCGTGCCCCCAAACCGATAGCGGTTTCTTCATTCAAATTCAATACATTTAATTTTGTGGAGTAGCAATATAAAGCTATCGCACCAATCGCTACAATCGGTGCCAAGACCATCACATGGTTCCAGCTATTTCCAAAAATCGTACCGATGAGCCAAGTATTGATTTGATTAAATTTATCTGGACTTAAGGTCACCATGGCCACCATTTGTACTGCATGAATACCTGTAGACACAGCGATACCATTCAAAATTAACGTCATCGGCGACAAACTACGACCTTTTCGATACGACATACGGAAAATAAGTAGCGCTGCCAATCCACCGCCAATGATGGCAAAGAGAGGTGCTTTCCAAATTGTAGTTATCGCATTAGCTGGCTCAAAATAGATGTATAACATTACTGCTACACCAGCGCCTGCATTGACACCGAGCACGCTGGGACTGGCTAATTCATTACGAGTGATGGTTTGAAAGATAGCTCCAGATAGAGCTAAACCTGCACCGATACAAATAGCTAGCACGGATCGAACCATACGGAAGTCAAAAACAATGCGCTCTTGCCATTCTGTTCCATAACCAGCGATAATACGCACTAAATCCATATAGGAGAACTCAGAAAATCCCGTCCCTAAATGGACTACAAACATCACTGCCAACGCTATTAACAACCCAATGGCCCATAGGGCAAATCGTCTACCTTGATGCATTAGTTAGCCTCCTTTCGATTCGCTAAATAGAGAAAGAAAGGAACCCCCACTATGGCTGTCACAGCTCCTAGAGGCACTTCAAATGGTGGTGACACCACACGTGCCACCGTATCTGCTACGATGACCACAATGGCCCCTAAAACAGCGGAAAAAGGAATGACTTTTTCATAGCTGAGACCTACCATGTAACGAGCCATATGCGGCACAATGAGTCCCACAAAGCCGATAGGTCCTGCAATGGCTACAGCAGATCCACTTAACAGTAATACAGTAAGACCTGCTAAGAGGCGAATCTGGGTTAACTTTCCACCTAAACCAACTACCACTTCATCGCCTAAGCTAAGCAAGGTAATTTGTTTAGAAATGGCCAAGGCAATTAGCACGCCGATAAGAGTCCAAGGAGCTACTAATAACACTTGCTCCATACGAACACCACCAATACCACCAGCTGTCCAATAGCTCATATCTTGAGCTACATCAAAGAAAACAACTAAGGCCTGTGTAATAGCCATAAAAATAGCGCTAATAGCAGTACCAGCCAAGGCTAAATATACTTTAGATCCCTTCGCCATACCTCGATTGGCTAAGTATAAAATACAAGCCGTTGCCAATCCAGCCCCTAAAAAGCTAAATAATATAGTCATATTTAAACTTGCCATAGGGAAGGCAATCATAGCAATAGCCAGACCAAAACTAGCCCCTGCATTAACCCCTAAAATAGAAGGACTCGCCATCGGGTTATTTGTAATCCCTTGCATGAGCGCTCCTGCCACAGCAAAATGAATACCGCAGATGAAAGCCACCAACAATCGAGGTATACGAATTGTATTAATGACGATGCTATCTGTATTCACAGAGCCACTCCAAATACTATTCCAAATCATCTCTAGTGAGATGGACCTTGCCCCTACCGATAAGAATACGAAACTACCTAATCCTAAGATAAGTAAAGCCACTATCATTTGACCTGTGAACTTTCCAAAGAAAGACGTATTCTTATGAGGTGCATAGGATGAAGACATATCTTTCCGTACCATGTATCTCCTTTCTTATATTTACTGAAAACTACTTTATTACATAAGCATAGGAAAAAGAAGCTGTAACACAATACAGGTATACCGTATTCCATTACAGCTCTTTATCATTTGGGAAATACTACTTTCACCAGTATTTTAAATTATAGATTTGCCGTTAAGGACAACATGAATGTACGGCCTTTACCTAAGATAATACCGTTACGATCTAAGGCATTCCAATAGTTTTTATTCAATACATTATACACATCGGCACGGAATGTCATCGGTGTTTGACCACTATTCCATGTGTAACGAGCCCCTAAATCCCATGTTGTGTATCCGCCCAATTTAATTGTATTTGCATCATTAGCATAGGCTGGTCCTATGTAGTTTAAGCGTGTAGATACGGATAAGCCTTTCACAGATTTGATATCTTGATCTACCCCTAATACTGCATTAACACGTGGTGTACCTGCCATAGTTTTACCTGTTAATGCATCGCTACTAGAATCTTTTGTATACTTGGAATCTAACAACATAAATCCACCCAATACGCGAGTACCTTTTACAGGTTCACCGAACACATTTAATTCCAAACCACGAGCACGCACTTCGCTAGTTAATGCGTACACATTCGTAGCTGAGTCTGTTGTATAAGAAGGATTGCGCACTTCGAAAGCACTCAAGGTAGCAGCAAAGTTACCTAAATCTAATTTGGTACCTACTTCTACTTGTTTTGTTTTCACAGGCGCCATTAATTCTCCTTCATTTTTTGTTTTTGCAGGAGCAAACTCACCAGATTTTAAACCTTCCATATAGTTGGCATACACAGATACTTTGTTATTAAACTTGTGAACTACAGCCACAGCTGGACTCACTGCATGTTCATTGTAGGTTTTCTCTTCCTTATCATAGCTTGTACTTCTTACATTTTGATAACGTGCACCTAGAACGAATTGCCATGCTTCATCTTTTGTAACGATACGATCTGTGAAAGAAACACCTGTTAATACTTGTTTATTGTTAAGTGGAGACTCCCAAGATGTAGCTTTTGCTACTCCCCAATCCGCAGTTTGTTTCAAGTAATTTAATCCATTAATCGTATTCAGCTGATTGTTTTTCATGTACACTTGTTGCTCAAGACGAGAGGCAGCTACACCAATATAATGTGTTACATCTCCTGTCACCACTTTACCACGTACACCTGCCTCAACAGACAAGGCTTTATTGATTTGGTAGTTATGGCGATAACGAATATTCGCATCTCCTGTGGCTAGGTTCGTTACATTGAACTCATTGTATTTATAGTCCATAGATGTATAACGCATACCTACACCAGCATAGGCTGTCCAATTTTTATTAAAATCATATTCACCACTAATCACGCCATATTTCTCTGTAGTATGACGAAATGTATCTACCGCACCATATTTCATATCTTGATCTACTGTTGGCGGAGTAAAAGGAGTATCTACTTTCAATTTAGCCACTACTTTTTTATCAAATAATACACGGTATTGTGGGTTTTCTGTTGCATGATATACATATCCAGCATCTAAGGCTGCACGGAATTTATCACCACGCACGTCAGCTCCAATCACAACAGCGCTAGTATGACGGCTTTCATCAGTCACAGATGTATCACCATTACGATTCAACACATTAAGGCGAACACCATATTTGTTATTATCACCAAAACGATGTCCCACATCTACATGTTGCGCAAATTCACTACCATTACCATAGGAAAGTTTCACTTTATTAATAGCTTTATCTGTCGCACGTTTAGGTACAAAGTTAATCGTACCACCCACGGTGTCATTCGGAGCCATACCACCTAATAAAGCACTTGGGCCTTTAATGATTTCTACGCGCTCATACCCTTCCGTACCTGTGTAGAAACGAGGTGCAATTCCGTATAAACCATTAAATTGCATATCTTGTTGTGTTGTTTTGAAACCACGAACTGTCCATGCACTATTCGCTCCAGATAAGGATAAATCTTTTACCGACACATCATTTTTCACTACATCTGTAATTTCTGTAGCTTGTTTGTTTTCCATCAACTCATTTGTGAAGCCCGTAACATTGAATGGCGTATCCACAAAATTTTGACGACCCAATGCACCCATCAAATTGCTATTTGCTACTTGACCGCCTGCATAGACACCTTCTACGGAAGCTGGTGTTGCAACCACTTCTTCTACGGCTGCACGTGCTGGTGCATGCACCACAAACTCACCTAAATCAAAAACTTGTACAGCATGCGCTGTGCCACCCAACTGGAAGAGGACACCTGTGGCTGCCGCAAATGATAACATTTGCTTTTTTGTCTTGCTATTCATAATACACTCCTACACAAAAAACTTACCAAGATATACATTTCATATCTTTATATAATAAATATTATCATTATATTTTCCCTCATGCAATATATTTGTTCATCTTTTCTTCATATTTTATGCTAATTTTGATATAATCATTCCTTTTATTCATAGAAATAGTATGGGAGATAAATTTTCTCACAACCACTAGATTAAACCCCAATAATCGTATTAAATAGCCAAGTATATATATTTTTTAATGAGCCATATAAAATGTATATTACTATATTTACATTGTTACACCCACGTCTGTTCATTTATTTGAACATTTTTATCCATCTCAAATAATTTAATCAAGTTTTAAAATAATTGAAAATAATAATCTCTCTAATTTAATAAAGAATACCAACTATTATGAGAATTATATCTAATCTCTAAATATTCGCACTAAAAAAGAGACTATAGATTAAGCAAATGCATAAGCTTCTAGTCTCCTTTTTCTCACAAACGATATATCTAAAGTATGCACCAACGCCCGAGTAGTATCCACTCTAAGGATTCAGCACATCCATTAATTCCAGCAAACACCCTTACGCTACTACACATTCCGAAGCAAACTATGCACGGCGCAAATATACAAGTAACACCGCACAAGCGATTCCCTGAGGAACGCCGTTACGAGTAGTAGCCTTGTGGCATTCCTTACTACCTAAATCACGCAAACACAAAAGACCGCAACATATTCCTGAACAAACCTACCGTAGGATCAGTTTGAGAAGGAATATGCTGCGGTCTTTCCTTTATCATAGTAAGACACAAACGCCACTGGCTACATAGCGGAACAAGAGACGATCCACAGTCTACATAGCAAAACGAGTGACGACCCAAAGGCTACATAAAAGAAAAAGGACCATCCCAAAGGATAGTCCTTAGCTATGGTGGACGATGACAGGATCGAACTGCCGACATCCTGCTTGTAAGGCAGGCGCTC